>NZ_JAMYPY010000001.1:0-624337 GCF_040320605.1 Mesorhizobium sp. M0659 | reverse complement strand
TCCGAAATGTCGGCAATCCCGCTCGCCGCCGCCCAGGCCACGACGCCCCGCATGCCAACCTTGCCAAGGCAGTAAGCCAGTGTCAGGCGCAACAGATCGCTCGCCGACCTGACGCCCCGCGGGCGCAGGAACGCCTTCGTCTCGCGGGCACTTCCTGCGATCAACTCTTCGCCGCCCAGAAGCTCAATCGTCTCGGCCCAGCCGTCACCAACAAGCGATTCGTGTGTCATCGCAGTGTAGAATCACACCCGATTCCGCAGGGCAATACCTATCTTAGCGCCTATGCCCGCAAGGGGGGAGATTAGCTCACATCCATCAGTTCTCGGTGAGTTCCGCCGGCGCCGCTCTGTGTACCGGCACCGAGATCGGCGTGACGTGCAGATGCGGCTTCATCGTGCTGTCGGGGCAGCTGTCGCCGATCTTGGTCCATGAGGTGTTGTTGAGCACCAGGTCGCAGCGGGCCATATGGCTCTTGTCTGAAACCGTCAGGCAGGTGACCTGGCCGACCTGGTAGGACTTGCCATTGGCCAGGCACTGCTGGTCGGCAAGTGCTGCTGCAGGGGAGGCCATGGCAAATGCCAGGCCGATCGGGCAAAGGAGGAATCGTAGTGCCATGGAACCCCAGCCGCCATGCTGATCTCTGACTGAATGGCGCGATTGTGGCGATATCAGGGTTTCGGCTGATCAGGCCGGCAGCAGCGCCAGATCGATCGCCACCGGCACGTGGTCGGAAGGTTTTTCCCAGGCGCGCACATGCTTTTCGATCGAGGCCGAGGAAAAGCGGTTGGCCGCTTCGGGCGACAACAGCAGATGGTCGATGCGGATGCCGTTGTTCTTCTGCCAGGCGCCGGCCTGGTAGTCCCAGAAGGTGTAGACGTCGGCCGCATCGGTGACGGCGCGCACCGCCTCTGTAAAGCCGAGATTCTTCAGCCGCCGGAAGGCCTGCCGGGTCTGCGGCTGGAACAGCGCATCGCCAAGCCAGTTCTCGGGGAAGCGCGCATCGACCGGCTCGGGGATGACATTGTAGTCGCCGGCCAGCACCAGCGCCTCCTCCAGAAGCAGCCGCTGCTCGGCCCAGCGATGCAGCCGTTCCATCCAGGCCAGCTTGTAGGGAAACTTCTTCTCGTCATCGACCGGGTTGCCGTTGGGCAGATAGAGCGAGGCGACGCGCAGCGCGCCCTGGTCGGTCGAGAACACGCCCTCGATGAAGCGCGCCTGCTCATCAGTCTCGTCGCCTGGCAGGCCTCTGATAACCTCGTCGAACGGAAGTTTTGACAGCAGGGCGACGCCGTTAAAGCCCTTCTGGCCATGGGTTTCTACGTTGTAGCCAAGCGCCTCGATCTCGGCGCGCGGGAACTGCTCGTCGACCGATTTGATCTCCTGCAGGCAGACGATGTCGGGCTGGCTTTCGCTCAGCCAGTGGGTGAGGTTGCCGATGCGGGCGCGAATGCCGTTTATGTTCCAGGTGACGATTTTCATGGGCGGCCTCAGGGATGTTCGGGCGAAAGACGTTCGACAAGCCCGATCGTATTGCCTGCCGGGTCCTTTAGAAAGGCCATCCACTCGCTTTCCCCCGCCGTTCCGAACGTGCCTTCGGTGTCGTTGTGGACGAGCGCCGGCGGTGCGGTGAAGGGAACGCCGGACGCTTTCGCCTCGGCGTGGAAGGCTTCGAGCCCGGCTATATCGAGATAGACGGTGCCGGCCGGAACGCCATCGGTGAACAGCAACCTGATATCACCGGCCATGATGAAGGCGATGCCCGGCGGATCGTAGCGGGCATGAACGCTGAGGCCGAGCACATCGTGCCAGAAGGCCAGCGTGACGTCGAGGTCGCGCCCGGCCGACAGTGCGACCTGACGGACCGCGCCGACGCCGGACATCTGCCTAGATGGAGAAACTGGTGCCGCAGCCGCAGGAGGCGACTGCATTGGGGTTGCGGATCTGGAACGACTGGCCCATCAGATCGTCGACGAAGTCGATCACCGAGCCGCCCATATAGACCAGCGACAAATCGTCGATCAGCACGGTGGCGCCGTCCTTTTCGATGGCGACGTCGTCGTCATTGCGCGTATCGACCAGGTCGAACTTGTAGGAAAAGCCGGAGCAGCCGCCGCCCTCTACTGAGACGCGCAGCGCCGTCTTGCCGGCCTCGCCAGAGACGATTTTCGCGATCCGCCTGGCGGCGGACTCGGTCATCTCGACTTTCATGGCAGTCTTGGCATCAGCGCCCATGGGCGTCACCTTGCTTTCGGTTTCACATGATAGGTATGAAGCGGGAAGGGGCAAGTCAACTGCGGCGGCATCAGCCATGACAAATGAGCTTGGCGACATTGGGTTCGGCTATCGGCCGCGCGCGGCCTATGCTAGCGACCCAGCCAGGTCGCGCGGGCGGCTCTATGACGAGGTCGAGAGCCCGACTCGCACGCCATTCCAGCGCGACCGCGACCGCATCATCCATTCCACCGCGTTCCGCCGCCTGAAGCACAAGACGCAGGTGTTCGTCGCCCATGAAGGCGACCACTATCGCACCCGGCTGACGCATTCGATCGAGGTCGCGCAGATTGCGCGGGCTCTGGCGCGAGCGCTGCGCGGCGACGAGGATCTGGCCGAGGCGGTCGCCTTGGTGCACGATTTCGGTCACACGCCGTTCGGCCATACCGGCGAGGACGCGCTGAACGAGCGGATGGCCCAATGGGGCGGCTTCGACCACAATGCGCAGTCGCTGCGCGTGGTGACGCGGCTGGAGCGGCGCTATGCCGAGTTCGACGGGCTAAACCTGACCTGGGAAACGCTGGAAGGGCTGGTCAAGCACAATGGGCCGCTGACAGATGCCAAGGGAAAAGGGCTCAAAGGCCCGGTGCCGCAGGCGATCCGCGACTATTCCGAGCTGCACGACCTCGAACTCGACCATTTCGCCGGCATCGAGGCGCAATGTGCTGCGATCGCCGACGATATCGCCTACAACACCCATGACATCGACGACGGCCTGCGCTCCGGCTTCCTGACCTTGGACATGCTGGAAACGGTGGCGCTGCCGGGATCGATCCTGGCAAGCGTGCGCGCGCGCTATCCGGGCCTGGACGATGTGCGCACCGGCCATGAGCTGATGCGCCGGCAGATCACGATGATGGTCGAGGATGTCATTGTTTCCACCACCGCCAATCTTGAGCGCATCAAGCCTGACAGCGCCGAAGCGGTGCGGGCGGCGGGCGAAACGATGGTGACCTTTTCCGCTGACGTGGCCGCGACCGAGAAGGAATTGAAGACCTTTCTCTACAAGCATCTCTACCGGCATGACGAGGTGATGCGCGTTCGCACTGAGGCCGAGCAGATCGTGCGCGACCTGTTCGATGTCTATTTCGCCGATCCGCGCGCCATGCCGGACGGCTGGCGGGAGGGGCTCGACCGGGCGGAGGACCGCATCAAGGCGCGCAGCGTCGCCGATTTCCTGGCGGGGATGACGGATACCTACGCCTTGAAGGAACACCGCCGTCTGTTTGACCATACGCCCGATTTAAGCTAGGGCGGGCGCGATTTGCCGGCCAATGAGCCGGTTCCCCTGCACAGTCCGCCAGAGCAAGACCCATGAACATCTTCGCCGATTTCAGCGCGCGAATCACAAAAGCCGTCGAAGCGCTTGATTTGAAAGACAGTAATGGCGTTTCGCCCGACCTGTCGCGCATCGCCGTCGAGCCGCCGCGCGACGCCAGCCATGGCGATCTCGCCACCAATGCGGCGATGGTACTGGCCAAGCCCACCGGGCAGAACCCGCGCGCGCTGGCCGAGCGGCTGGTGGAAGTGCTGCGCAGCGACGCCGATGTTGCCGAAGCCGACGTCGCCGGTCCCGGCTTCGTCAATCTCCGGCTCAAGGACGCTTTCTGGCAGGCACATCTGACTGCGCTGCTGGGCGAGGGGCAAAACTACGGCCGCTCGACCATTGGTGGCGGCAAGAAGACCAATGTCGAATATGTCTCGGCCAATCCGACCGGGCCGATGCATGTCGGCCATTGCCGGGGCGCGGTTGTCGGCGACACGCTTGCAAATCTGATGGCCTTCGCCGGCTATGACGTCACCAAGGAATACATCATCAACGACGCCGGCGCGCAGATCGACGTGCTCGGGCGTTCGGCCTTCCTGCGCTACCGCGAAGCGCTGGGCGACGACATTGGCGAGATACCGGCCGGTCTCTATCCCGGCGATTACCTTGTGCCGGTCGGTCAGGCGCTGGCTGCCGAATTTGGCCGCAAGCTCTTGCAGATGCCCGACGATGAGTCGCTGGTAATCGTCAAGGACCGCACGATCGACGCCATGATGGTGATGATCCGCGAGGATCTGGCGTTGCTCAATGTCCATCACGACGTTTTCTTCTCCGAGCGCACGCTGCATGCCGACAATGCCAGGAGGATCCGCTCGGCGATCAACGATCTGACGCTGAAGGGCCATATCTACAAGGGCAAGCTGCCGCCGCCCAAGGGCGAGAAGCCGGACGACTGGGAAGACCGCGAGCAGACGCTGTTCCGCTCGACGGCGGTCGGCGACGACATGGACCGGGCGCTGGTCAAGTCCGACGGCTCGTTCACCTATTTCGCCGCCGACGTCGCCTATCTCAAGGACAAGGTCGACCGCGGTTTCGTCGGCCTGATCTATGTGCTGGGCGCCGACCATGGCGGCTACGTCAAGCGGCTGGAAGCGCTGGCGCGGGCGATTGCAGGCGATGATCTGAAGCTGCAACTCACGGTGCTGCTGTGCAATCTGGTGAAGCTGTTTCGCGATGGCGAACCGGTTCGGATGTCGAAGCGGTCGGGCGACTTCGTGACCTTGCGCGAAGCGGTGGAGGAGGTGGGCCGCGATGCTATCCGCTTCATGATGCTCTACCGCAAGAGCGACGCGCCGCTCGACTTCGATTTCGCCAAGGTCACCGAACAGTCCAAGGACAATCCCGTGTTCTACGTGCAGTACGCTTCGGCGCGCTGTCATTCGGTGTTCCGGCAGGCGAGCGAGCAACTGGGCGAGGCCAATTTCGACCGCAACAGCCTGGCCGCGGCCTCGGCGTCGCTCACCGACGAGGGCGAGATCGGCCTGATCCGGAAGCTGGCTGAATATCCAAGGCTGATCGAATCCGCGGCCCTTGCGCTGGAGCCGCACCGGCTGGCATTCTACCTCTACGATCTGGCTTCCACCTTCCATGGACACTGGAATCGGGGCACCGAGAATCCCGACTTACGTTTTGTTAAGGTTAACGACCGACAATTGACTCATGCCAGACTAGGGCTGGTGCAGGCTGTTTCGGATGTTTTGACTTCCGGCCTGACGCTGATTGGGGCTGATGCGCCCACTGAGATGCGTTAGGTTTAACTAAAACACCTGTCACCATTTGCCCACATTGCGCTGGTAAGGGCCAACCCTACGCGACGTCCATGGCGTCCGAATGAGTGCGAGTTCGGGAACAATAATGGCAGACAGAACCCAGCTGAGAGTAGCCGACAACAACGACATCGCCGAAGATGATCCGTTCGCTGAACTGACCAGGATCATGGGTTTCGATCCGCGCCAGCCGGTCAAGCCGCAGGCGCCAGCCGTCGAGACGGCTGCGGACGAGGGCGATTTCGACATCGACCTCGAGAAGGAGTTGATGGGCGAATTCGGCGATGAAGTCGGTTCCATGGAGGCCAGCCAGCCAGCTCCCGAGGTTCACCAGCCTGCCGCTGAACCCTACGACTCTGCTGCCGAGATTCGCGAGCCGGCTTTCGAAACCACCGATGCCGCGATGGACAATGCGCTGGCTGCTTCGCTGGAATATGATTTCGTCTTCGACGATGCCGCCGATCTGGATTTCGGCGCTGCCCCGCAGGCTGCGGCTGCTCCCGTTGAACCCTCGTTTGCCGAACCTTCGTTTGCCGAGCCCGCATTCGACGAAGCTGCATTCGACGATGATTTCGACAATGCCGTCGCCAGCTCGCTGGAAAACGTATCGCCGCTCGAAGACGACCTGCCGATGGATGACGAGCTTGCCGCTTCGCTCGAGCAGGGGTTGCTGCTCGATGACGATGCGACCGTCGCCCATGCCGCAGATGTCGCCCAGGTTGCTGCTGCGACTGCCGACGATCTCGCGTTCGACGATGATTTCGACAATGCCGTCTCGATGTCGCTGGAAGACGAGCTGACGCTGGACGGTCCTGCGCCGGCGCAGGACCAGTATGCCGCGCCAGTAGCCGAGGCGCCGATCCATACCTTCGACGCCGTCGGAGTCGCCGACCACACTGTTGCCGACGAGGATTTTGCGGGTCATTTCGATGACGCGATGGCCGATGTCGACATGGACTTTGCGGCCCAGGATTTTGCAGCTCAGGATTTTGCAGCCCAGGATTTTGCAGCCGAGCATTTCGAGCCGCAGGCTTTCGAGGCTCAGCCTGTTGAGGCCGAGGATCCGGAAGAGAGCGATCTGCAGGTCAGCGCGCCGGTTGAGATGGATGCGCCGGAAGTGGACGAGACGCCGGCCTGGACCGTGGAGGCCAGCCCCTCTCATGAGACTGCGCACGAAGCATTCGACGATTGCGATCTGAGCATCGATGATGCGCTTGCCGATCACGAGCCGGTAGCCGAGACCGCACCCGCTCCGGTTCAGCTAGCTCCGGTCGCACCAGCCTATGTGGCGCCTACCAATATGGCGACCCCGGCCGCTCCGGTCGCTGACGAACGGACGTTGGAAGATGAACTCAACGCGCTGCTTGGCGCCATGACCACACCACGCCCGGCGCCAGTCGCGCCGATTCCGGTCGTCACCGAGCCCACCAGGGCTGCCGCCATCGAGCCCACCAGGACTTATGAGCCGGTTGCCCCGGTACAGCGGTCCGTCGCGACGCCAGTCGCTCCGGTCGATAATCTCGAGTGGGACCTGGACGAACACGCGCCGGCTCCTCAGGAGGCCCAGGCAAACGATTCCGATTTCGACGATCTGCTTGCCGGCGAACTTGAGAGCCATGAGCCCGAGATCGAGTTCAATGATCACGCCTTCGATGCGGCGCTCGCCAAGGGCATCGATCTCGGTAAGGACACGGCAGCACCGGTCGCTGGCGATTGGCGCTCGACGCCGCCGGAGCCGGCGCGTTCGTGGAGCCGCGTGACTCCCACCCCGGCCCCGCCTTCCTTTGCAGCGCAGCCGCAACCTTCTTTTGCAGCGCAGCCGCAAGCTTCTTTTGCAGAAAAGCCGTCCACGCCGCCAACAGCAGCGCCAACCTATCGCGACCAGTCGGTTGCAGCTGCTGCCTATGTGGCGCCGACGCCATCGCGCCAGGCGCCGCCTCACGCCGAGATGCCGGATGTCGAGACGATCGATGTGCCCGAGCGTGTGGTGGCGATTGCCGACGACCTCGACATTCCAGAACTCAGCTTCGAGCAAGACGAGCCGGCCGCCTATGACGACATCGACGCCGAATTCGCCGGCATGCTCAACGAGATGAACGCGGTGGAAGTGGCATCGCCCACTGCCGCACGCAGTGCCGGCTATGATGACGATTCCTACAGTTCCGGCTTCAGCTCGGGCCACGAGCTCGACCAGCGCGCCTATGCAGCGCGGCCAGCCGAAGTGCTTGCAGCCACGCAAGCTCACCACGCCGATGCCGCTGGCGGCTTTGACATGGACGATCTGCCCGGCAGTCAGCCGGTTTCGCAGGCCGACGATTTCGCGGTCGATGAACTCGACTACGATCCGGATCTGGACGAGGCGATGGCGGTGCCGGGCCTCGCCGAGCAGGAAGCCGCACGGCCGCGCAGGAGCGGCCTGCTGGTCGCGGGGGTCGTTGCTGCGGTGGCGATTGCCGGCGGTCTTGGCGCCTTCGCCTTGTCGTACGGCGGCAAGGGCGGCAGCGATGCGCCGGTCATTGTCAAAGCCGACAACAGGCCGATCAAGGTCAAGCCCGAAAATCCGGGCGGCGCCGTGGTGCCGAACCAGGACAACAAGGTTTATGATGCGGTCGCCAAGGGCACCAAGCCGGCCGAGCCGGTTCAGGAGAAGCTGGTCACCAACACCGAAGAGCCGGTCGATGTGAAGGCGCAGGAGCCTGAAAGCCGCGTCGTCGATCTGTCGCCCGACGATACCGGCGCTGCCCCAGGCCCCGACGCTGCCGGCAACCCCGAAGCTGCCGGCAACCCCGACGCGGCTGTCGCGCCGGCGCCAAAGTCCGAGGACCGCATCGCGCAGGTGCTGCAGGAAGCCGACAAGAACCCCGATACCGTCGCCGTTGCCCCGCGCAAGGTTCGGACCATGGTGGTCAAGCCCGACGGCTCGTTGGTGGCCCGCGAGGACTCGACGCCGGCCGCGCCGCAGGTTGCGGCGACTGAGCCGCTTGACCCGGCGCCGCAGCACGTCGCCCCTTCGGCCGATGCCGAGCAGACCGGCACCGTGGCGCCTGTCGATCAGGCAGATAGCGACCAGGCAAGTGCCGAGACCGCCAAGCCGGTGAAGCCGGCGGCTGCGCCGAAGGCTGAGACCCAGTCCGCCAACACGCCGCAGACGGTTGCCGTGGCGCCGCAGCGCCCGTCCGACCAGCCGGTCGACGTGGTCGGCGAGGTCAAGCCCGACCAGGTTGCCTCCATTCCGGCGACGGCTTCGACATCGGGCGGTTCGTGGTCGATGCAGATCGCTTCGCAGCCGACGGTCGAAAGCGCCCAGGCCAACTACGCCGACCTGCAGCGCCGCTATGGAAATGTGCTCGCCGGTCGCACCGCCAACATCGTCAAGGCGGAGATCGCCGGCAAGGGCACCTTCTACCGTGTCCGGGTGCCTGCGCAGTCGCGCAACGATGCGATCAATCTGTGCACCAGCTACAAGGCTGCCGGCGGCAACTGCTTCGTGTCGCGGTAAGGCCGGATCCAACTATCAGAGCCGGCGCGTTCCCAAGGGTCGCGCCGGCTTTTTCATGTGGATGGGCGAGAGGTTGAGGCGCTTGCCGTCCGGGGAGATTCCCTTTGGCGGCGCGAAGCCCTAAACTGGCGGAATGACCGAATCAAAATCCATGATCCTCGGCTGTGCCGGGAAATCGCTGACCCGCGAAGAAATCCGTTTCTATCGCAATGAATGCCCGTGGGGCTTCATCCTGTTTGCCCGCAACATCGGCGAAACGGAGCAGATCCGCGATCTGGTTGCCGAAATGCGCGACTGTATCGGGCGCCCCGATGCGCTGGTGTTCATCGACCAGGAAGGTGGCCGGGTGCAGCGCCTGCGGCCGCCGCTGGCGCCGAACTATCCCGCCGGCGGCGCGCTCGGCGCATTGTGGCGCAAGGACCATGATGCCGGCACCCGGGCTGCCTGGCTGATGGCGCGGCTGCACGCCTTCGACCTGTTGCGCTACGGTATCTCGGCCGATTGCCTGCCGGTGCTGGACGTGCCGATCGAGGGCGCCAGCGACGTCATCGGCGCGCGCGCCTATGGCAAGGAGCCGCGCCCGGTCATCGAACTCGGCCGCGCGGCAGCGGAAGGGCTGATGTCGGGCGGCGTGCTGCCGGTCATGAAGCACATTCCGGGCCATGGGCGCGCCTTTGCCGACACGCATTTCGAACTGCCTGTGGTCGATGCCTCGCTGAGCGACCTGCAGCGGCATGATTTCGCCCCGTTCCGCGAGCTTAGCCATCTGCCGATGGCGATGACGGCGCATGTCGTCTACAGCGCCATCGATCCGAACAACCCGGCGACCACGTCGGGCAAGGTCATCGACGAGATCATCCGCCGCGAGATCGGCTTCGACGGGCTGTTGATGAGCGACGACACCTCGATGAAGGCACTTTCTGGGGATTTCCCGACAAAGGCGGCCTCGATCCTTGCGGCGGGCTGCGATCTGGTCCTTCACTGCAATGGCGTTTTCGAGGAGATGGCGGGCATCGCATCGCGAACCACGGGACTTGAAGGGACGTCGCTGGAGCGCGCCAAGCGGGCGCTGACCTATATAAGGGATCGCGACCGGGCCGACGAAACCGAGATACGCGCCGAGTTTGCCACCTATTTCGACGCGGTGGCCTAGAGACGGATGATTTCAGGTCTGTTCGACCTGAAATCTGAATCCGTCTCTAAATTAGATAGAGAGAGCATGATGTCGTCCGAAAACCGCTTCACACGTTTCGGCATCATGCTCTAACCAGAGGTAAGGAACAAGTGGCGGAGACATTGGACAGCAAGGCTGCGAAGGCCGCACCGATGGACCGTCTGTGGGCCGAGAACGACGATTCACGGGTCACCGGCGACCCGTCGCTTGTCGTCGACGTCGCCGGGTTCGAAGGTCCGCTCGACCTCTTGCTGCATCTCGCCCGCAACCAAAAGGTCGATCTGTCGCGGATTTCCATCTTGGCGCTGGTCGAGCAATATCTGACCTTCGTCGAGACGGCGAGGGCGCTGAGGCTTGAGCTTGCCGCCGACTACCTGGTGATGGCGGCGTGGCTGGCCTTCCTCAAGTCGAAGCTCCTCATCCCCAAGCAGCCCGGCGAGGAAGGCGAAAGCGGCGAGGAACTGGCCGCGGTGCTGCAGTTCCGGCTGAAGCGTCTGGAGGCCATGCGCGACGCCTCGGCAAGGCTGGTCAACCGCAACCGGCTCGGCCGCGACGTGTTTGCACGCGGGATGCCTGAAATGGTCATCGTCGAGAAGCGTAACGCCTATTCGGCCTCGCTCTACGATTTGCTCACCGCCTATGCGCAGCAGCGCCAGAAACAGGCGATCACCAATGTGACAATTGCCCGGCGTGGCGTGTGGTCGCTCAAGGATGCGCGCGATATCCTGACCCGGCTGATCGGCTCGCTGCGCGACTGGACGGCGCTGGACAGCTATCTGATCAATTACCTGACCAGCCCGGACGAACGGCGTACCGCGATTGCCAGCTCGTTTGCGGCGTCGCTGGAACTGGTGCGCGAAGGCAGCATCGAGATGCGGCAGGACCAGGTGTTCGCGCCGCTCTATCTGCGCGGCCGCGCGCAGCCAATCAAGGCAGTCGAGGTGGCATCATGAGCGAACGCGCCAACGCTTCGGTCATTCCGTTCAAGGTCGAAGAAGAGACCGAGGAGGGCATTGTCGCCCAGGATCCGACTGATACCCTGCTTCTGAATCCTGGCGAACGGCTGCATATGGCCGAAGCCATACGCATGGCCGAGGCGATCGTGTTCGCCAGCGCCGAGCCGGTCAGCGAAAAGCAGCTCGCAGCCAGATTGCCCGACGGCATCAGCATAGCCGCTGCCATGGCTGAGCTGCAGCAGATCTATGCGCGGCGCGGCGTCAATCTGGTCCGGGTCGGCGATGCCTGGGCGTTCCGTACCGCCGGCGATCTCGCCTTCCTGATGAGCCGCGACACGGTGCAGCAGCGCAAGCTGTCGCGCGCGGCGCTCGAAGTGCTGGCGATCATCGCCTACCACCAGCCGGTGACGCGCGCCGAGATCGAGGACATCAGAGGCGTCGAGACCTCGAAGGGCACGCTGGATACGCTGCTCGAAACGGAATGGGTGCGCATGCGCGGCCGCCGCCGCACGCCCGGCCGTCCCGTCACCTACGGCACGACAGACACTTTCCTCGACCATTTCGCACTGGAGGAGATCCGCGATCTTCCCGGGATGGACGAACTGAAGGGGGCAGGGCTGCTCTCCGGCCGCATGCCGTCGAATTTCGCCATCCCGTTGCCGCCGGCCGATCCGGACGCGCTGACCGAGGACGAGGATGCGTTGACCGACATCGATCTCGAGGAACTCGGCCTGCTGACGCCGCGCGTCACGGAAGATTGACCGCAAGCCGCTGTCAAAAAGCTGCATTGCTGCGGTAGATGCGCCGATTGGTAGCGGGCAGCTTTGCCGAAAATGCGTGACATAAGCCGCGCCTTCATAAACTTTGTCGCTGTTGTGTTTGAATCCCAACGCGAAAACGCATAGATCATCGCCAGGGAAAACATTCGAGAGAGAGTTACAATGGGTTCATTTTCGATTTGGCACTGGATGATCGTGCTGGTGATCGTGCTGCTGGTGTTCGGCCGCGGCAAGATACCCGAGTTGATGGGCGACATGGCCAAGGGCATCAAGAGCTTCAAGAAGGGCATGGCCGACGACGATACCGCCGAAGACAAGCGCACCGTCGAGCACCGCCCGGACGAGACCGTTTCGGCAGTGAAGGAAAAGGCCAGCAAGAGCTGAGCCGAAGGTTGTTGCTTTTGTGCAAGTCGTTGTCCCAAAACCGCTTCGCACTTTTGGGCGACAAGCACTAGTCGGAACTGATTGCCATGTTTGAAGTCGGCTGGACCGAAATGCTGGTGATCGCGATCGTCATGATCGTGGTCGTCGGACCCAAGGATTTGCCCAATATGCTGCGCACCTTCGGCCGCACGACGGCGAAGCTGCGTGCCATGGCCTCCGACTTCCAGAAGCAGTTCAACGAGGCGTTGAAGGAAGCCGAGCTCGACGACGTCAAGAAGTCTGTCGATACGCTGCGCGGCCTCAATCCGGCGGCCGAGATTCGCAAGCAGCTCAATCCGTTCGAACAGGCGGCAGCCGAGGTTCGCTCCGGCGTCGATGCGGTGATGAAGCCGAAGCCCGCCGTCGACCCCTCAACGCCCGCGGCAGAAACACCACAGCCGGCCGAGCCGCTCAAGAACGGCGCGACGGTGATGCCGGGTGTCAACGGACCGGAAACAGCGCCGGCGGCGCCGATTCTTCCGGCGATGACCGATCAGGCGGTGGTGACACCGGGTGCAGCAACAGCAGCGCCACGAAACGCGCGCGCCAAGGGGGCTGCGATATCAAAGGCCCCGGCAACCAAAACAGCGGCAGCCAAGGCAGCACCGGCAAAGCCGGCGCCTGCGGCGAAGGTTGCGGCCAAGCCGTCAGCGGCGCCCGCCAAGGCTGCACCTGGAAAAGCCGCCACCAAGCCCGCTGCTGCACCGAAGGCAGTCGCAAAGGCTGAGCCGAAGCTTGCGCCGGCCACGAAGCCCGCGTCCAAGAAGACGGCGGGGGCCGCCAAGTGAGCATTACGGATAGCGAAAAGGACGAGATCGAGAAGTCGTCGGCTCCGCTGATGGAGCATCTGATCGAACTGCGCCGGCGGCTGATCTGGTCGATCGGCGGTTTCTTCGTCGCCTTCCTCGTCTGCTTCTTCTTTGCCAAGAAGCTGTTCAATCTTTTGGTCGTTCCGTTCAAGTGGGCCACGCAGTGGGCCGGGCTCGATCCGCACAAGGTCGAGCTGATCTATACGGCGCCGCAGGAATTCTTCTTCACCCAGGTCAAGCTCGCCATGTTCGGCGGCATGGTCATCGCCTTTCCGCTGATCGCCACGCAGATCTACAAATTCATCGCGCCAGGCCTCTACAAGAACGAACGCAACGCCTTCCTGCCGTTCCTTATCGCATCGCCGATCCTGTTCCTGATGGGAGCGTCGCTGGTCTATTTCTTCTTCACGCCGATGGTGATGTGGTTCTTCCTCGCCATGCAGCAGGCCGGCACCGACGACCAGGTGCAGATTTCGCTGCTGCCGAAAGTGTCGGAATATCTCAGCCTGATCATGACGCTGATCTTCTCCTTCGGCCTGGTGTTCCAGCTGCCGGTGGTGACCAGCCTGATGACGCGCGTCGGCATGCTGTCGTCGAAGGCGCTGGCCGAGAAGCGCAAATGGGCGATCGTCATCGCCTTCGTCGTCGCGGCGGTGCTGACGCCGCCTGATCCGATGAGCCAGATCGGTTTGGCCATCCCGACCATCCTGCTCTACGAGGTGTCGATCTGGGCGGCCCGGCTGATCGAGCGCGATCAGGTCAAGCAGAAGCTGGCGCGCGAGAAGCAGGAAGCCGCCGAAGCCGTGGCCGAAAAGGCGGCGGACGCGTCCTCAAAGCAGGCTCGTTCATAGGCTGTCGCGTTCGGGTATCCGCGTTAGCGGAAAAACGCGACAGCCGCCATCTTGCATCGATGAAGGATGCGGTTTACGCCCTCAGGCCTTAGCTCGAGGACGACCAACCATGCTTGATATCAAATGGATTCGCGACAACCCGAAGGCCCTTGTCGAGGCGCTGGCCAAGCGCTCGTGGTCGGCTGACGAGGCGCAGTCCACGGTCGATGAGCTGATCAAGAAGGACGAAGCGCGGCGCGAGCACGTCACCGAGCTGCAGACCAAGCAGGAACGCCGCAACGCCGCCTCGAAGGAGATCGGCAACGCCATGCGTTCGGGCGACACGGCACTTGCCGAAAAGCTCAAGGCCGAAGTCGGCGATATCAAGACCTTCATCCAGAATGGCGAGGCGCGCGAGCGCGAGCTCGACAAGACGCTGAACGATGCGCTGGCGGTGCTGCCGAATGTGCCGCTCGACGACGTGCCGGTCGGCAAGGACGAGCACGACAATGTCGTCAAGCATATCGTCGGCGAGGTGCCGACCCGGCCGAACTGGGTGAAGGAGCATTTCGAGATCGGCGAAGCGCTCGGCATGATGGATTTCGAGCGGGCGGCAAAGCTGTCGGGATCACGCTTCACCGTGCTGAAGAGCGGGCTGGCGCGGATGGAGCGCGCCATCGGCCAGTTCATGCTCGATCTGCACACGACCGAGCATGGCTATGAAGAAGTCATCCCGCCACTGATGGTGCGCGACGAAGTGCTTTTCGGGACCAACCAGCTGCCGAAATTCGAGGACGACCTGTTCTTCGTGCAGCATGGCGATGGCCGGCTCGGGTTGATTCCAACCGCCGAGGTCCCGCTCACCAACCTGGTGCGCGAAGAAATCACGGCCCATGAAAAGCTGCCGCTGCGCTATACGGCGCTGACGCCGTGCTTCCGCTCGGAAGCGGGCTCCGCCGGCCGCGATACGCGCGGCATGTTGCGCCAGCACCAGTTCTACAAGGTCGAGCTGGTCTCGGTCACCGACCAGGAGTCTTCGCTCGCCGAGCACGAGCGGATGACGCAGTGCGCGGAAGAGGTGCTGAAGCGACTGGAGCTGCCGTTCCGCACCATGGTCCTGTGCACGGGCGACATGGGGTTTGGCGCGCGCAAGACTTACGACATCGAGGTCTGGCTGCCCGGCCAGAACGCCTATCGCGAAATCTCGTCCTGCTCGGTCTGCGGCGACTTCCAGGCCAGGCGCATGGATGCCCGCTACAAGGACCGGGATGGCAAGGGCAACCGCTTTGTGCACACGCTGAACGGTTCGGGCACCGCTGTCGGCCGTGCGCTGATTGCCGTCATCGAAAACTACCAGAATGAGGATGGCAGCGTAACCATTCCTGAAGTGCTGCGGCCTTATATGGGCGGTCTGGCGAAGATCGAATCGAAGTAATGCGCATCCTTCTGACCAATGATGACGGCATCCATGCCGAGGGCCTGGCGTCGCTCGAACGCATCGCCCGCACGCTGTCGGACGATGTCTGGGTCGTGGCGCCGGAGCAGGACCAGTCCGGCTACGCGCACTCGCTGTCGATCTCGGAGCCGCTCCGGCTGCGCAAGATCGGCGAGAAACACTACGCCGTGCGCGGCACGCCGACCGACTGCGTCATCATGGGCGTCAAGAAGATCCTGCCTGGCGCGCCGGACCTGATCCTGTCCGGTGTCAATTCCGGCGCCAACATCGCTGACGACGTCACCTATTCCGGCACCGTCGCCGGCGCCATGGAAGGCGCGCTGCTCGGCATCCGCTCGATCGCACTCAGCCAGGGTTATTCCTATGTCGGCGAGGACCGCGTCGTTCCCTACGAGACCACCGAAGCGCTGGCGCCGGCGCTGCTGAAAAGGCTCGTCGCCATGCCGCTGCCGGACGGCGTGCTGCTCAACGTCAACTTTCCCAACTGCCTGCCTGACGAGGTTGCCGGCACCGTCGTGACGTCGCAGGGCAAGCTGGTGCACAGCCTTTGGGTCGACGAGCGCCGCGACGGGCGCGGCCTGCCTTATTACTGGCTGCGCTTCGGCCGCGAGCCGGTCGAGGGCAAGCAGGGCACCGATCTCCATGCTCTGCGCAACCGGCTCGTGTCTGTGACGCCGCTGCAGCTTGACCTCACCGCGCATAAAATCCGTGACCAACTGACCAAGGCGCTGTCTGAATAAGGTGTTCGCATGAAGAAGGTTCTGGCATGAACTTGCCGCTCGACGATCGCGAGGGTTTTGCCGCTTTCCTGCTGCGCCTGCGCGGCCAAGGCGCGGTGCCGAAGGCGCTGATCGCAGCCTTCGAGGCGACGCCGCGGCGCGGCTTCCTCAACGGCCAGTTCCATTCCATCGCCTGGTCGGACGGCATGCTGCCGATCGAATGCGGCGAGGCGATCGAGGGCGCCGATCTGCAGGCGGCGGTGATTGCGGCCCTGGCAATAGAGCCCGGCAACCGGGTGCTGGAGATCGGCACCGGCTCGGGCTACACGGCAGCGGTGATGTCGCGGCTCGCGGCGCGCATCGTCAGCGTCGACCGCTACAAAACGCTGGCCGAGCAGGCCAGGCAACGCTTCGAGGCGCTCGGCATCGGCAATGTCATCGTGCGCCAGGCCGACGGTTCCAACGGGCTTGCCAATGAAGCGCCGTTCGACCGGATCGTAGCCTGGGCGGCTTTCGACAGCCTGCCGCGCTTCCTGCTCGACCAATTGTCGAGCGGCGGCATCGTCATTGCCCCGATCGGGCCGGAGGAGGGCGAGCAGGTGCTGGCCAAGCTGACCAAGGTCGGCAGCCGCTTCGAGCGCGAGGATATCGGCACCGTGCGCCTGCAGCCGATCCTGCGCAGCGTTGCGGCGGTTATCTGAATTCTGCCTGTCACGCGCTTCGAAGGTAAGCCGAAGCCGATCGTTTCGTCATCCACGGGCGAAGCAAGGAGCGTAGCGACGCAGCGCAGACCCGAGGATCCATGCCGCGCCATCAAGGCGTAGCTACGGCGCAGAATTCTGCTCTGCTGCATTCTTCGGCCAATGTCACGGAATGGATCCCAGGGTCTCCGCGACGGCGCTTCGCGCCTGCTTCGCCCAGGGATGACGACGTTGGTGAAGGCGCCTTACAAAATGTTTTAAGAAAATTTGCGTCTGATTCTATGGGGTTAACCCCCCAGTAACATTAACGCGCTTTAATCATGACCAGTGTGTACCGGGTCTGTGCGGGTTAGTGCGATGCAATTCAGTGTTTTGAAGGCAAACGGGCGTACTCTGTCGCGAGGCTGCGCTGTCCTCATGCTAGCCGGAGTGGCGGCGGGGTGTAGCTCCCAAGTCTCGCGGTTCAATGGTGTCGACGACGTCTTCACCTCCTCGACCAACAATCAGCGCGCCATCATCGACAAGCAGAGCACTGCGCAGCCCTATCCGGGCGATGTGGCGGCCGAGCCGATCGCTGCGGCACCTGTCGATGGCAGCCATAACCAGTCGGTCAGCCGCTCCAGCCTGGAGCCGGTCACCGTCCAGCAGCTGCCGCCGCCGAGCGCGCCCAAAGCTGCTCCGATGCGCACCGCTTCCGCGCCGGCGCTTGCACCGGCACCGCATGTCGACAGAACGACTACCGGCACCGTCCAGCCGGCGAGGCCGTTCAAGAATGCCGGTGACTCCGATCCGAAACCAGTTGCGGCTGGTACGCCGCATGCGACCGAGATCGTGGTCAGCGACGGCGAGACCATTTCCGGCATCGCTCATCGCTATCATGTGCCCGCCGACGTGATCATGAAGGTCAACGGCTTGAGCGCTACCAAGGGGCTGAAGACCGGTCAGAAACTGGTCATCCCGGCCTATGCCTATTCAAGCAAGGGGACAGAGCCGAAACTTGCCGACGGCAAGCCGGCAAACAGCCCCAAGGCGCCGGCGCCGGAGAAGATCGCCGTACTGCCGCAGCAGCCGAAACTCAAGGACGGCAAGTCCGCCGCGCAGGTTGACGCTTCGGCAGCGAACAAGCCGAAGACCGACAAGCCGGCGCAGACTGCCTCGGCCGCGCCAAAAGCCGGCGCGGGCACCTACACGGTCCAGTCGGGCGACAGCCTGTCCTCCATCGCCAGGAAGACCGGCGTTGGCGTCGTGGCGCTGAAGCAGGCGAACGGCATGCAGGACGGCCTGCTCAAGATCGGCCAGACGCTGAAGGTTCCGGCAGGTGGCACCGCAACGGTCGCCAGCGCCAAGCCGGCCAAAGTTGATCCGGTGACGACCGCGACCACCCAACCGGCGGCAAAGCCGACGGAGACGCTCGCCACCTACACGCCGCCGAAGAAGGACGCCAAGGTCATCCAGCAGGCCGAGGACGACGATGCTGTTGCGCCCGATGCCACCGGCATCGGCAAGATGCGTTGGCCGGTGCGTGGCCGCGTCATCTCCAATTTTGGTGGCGGCAAGGATGGCGTCGACATCGCCGTGCCTGAGGGGACGCCGGTCAAGGCGGCCGAGAACGGCGTGGTCATCTATGCCGGCGACGGCCTCAAGGAATTCGGCAATACGGTGCTGGTGCGCCACGAAAACGGGCTGGTCACCGTCTATGGCCACGCCAGTTCGATCGAGGTGCAGCGCGGCCAGAAGGTCAAGCGCGGCCAGGAGATCGCGCTGTCGGGCATGAGCGGGACCACCGACTCGCCGAAACTGCACTTCGAAGTGCGCAAGAACTCGGCCCCGGTCGACCCCTCTGGTTATCTCGAATAGAACAATAAACGTTTTGCAGGCCGTCTGACCTCCAGTCCGGCCCGCCGGCTCAGCCCGCTCCGCAAGGGGCGGGCTTTTTCAGTGACCTGACGCAAATCAATCAGTCGTTCAGCGGCTTGCCGAGCCGGCCGGCCAGATCCTGGGTGAACTGCCATGCGACGCGGCCCGAGCGGCTGCCGCGTGTCGTTGCCCATTCCAGGGCGTCGGCGCGCAGCTGCTCCGGGTCGATGGTAAGCCCGTGATGGCTGGCATAGCCGTTGACCATGTCGAGATATTCGTCCTGCGAGCACTTGTGGAAGCCGAGCCACAGGCCGAAACGGTCGGACAGTGAAACCTTTTCCTCGACCGCCTCGGACGGGTTGATGGCGGTCGAGCGCTCATTGTCGATCATGTCGCGCGGCAACAGGTGCCGGCGGTTCGACGTGGCGTAGAAGATGACATTGGCCGGGCGGCCCTCGACGCCGCCTTCAAGGGCTGCCTTCAGCGACTTGTAGGAGGTGTCGTCATGGTCGAAGGAGAGGTCGTCGCAAAACAGGATGAAGCGAAACGGCGCCGCCTTCAGCAGGCCCATCAGCCTGGGCAGCGTGTCGATATCCTCGCGATGGATCTCGATCAGCTTGAGCGGCAGGTCGGATTTGGCCTGGGCGTTGATCTGCGCATGCACGGCCTTGACCAGCGAGGATTTGCCCATGCCGCGCGCACCCCACAACAACACATTGTTGGCGGCATGGCCGGCGGCGAAGCGTTCCGTGTTTTCGACCAGAATGTCGCGCACGCGGTCGACGCCGCGGATCAGGCCGATGTCGACGCGGTTGACCTTGCGCACCGGCTCGAGATAGCCGGGGTCGGCCTGCCAGACGAAGCAATCGGCAACCGCAAGATCGGTTTGCGGCACCGGCGGCGGGGCGAGGCGGGTGACCGCCTCGATCAGGCGGTCGAGCTTTTGGTTCAGGGCCTCGATGGTGCTGTCGGTCATGTCTCGTCTTTTATGTTTCCGCACGAACGTGCGTAGGGGCCGAAATCGTCTTGATCCGGGCGAGATAGAAACTGGTTCCAAGCTTTTGTTTGGGCATGATCTTTTGCGAAAACCACGCCCGTATTCCGGGAGCATGCTCTAACACGGGTCAACCGGCCGGAAAAGCAGCTGAAAGCCCGGCCGCGCAGTTGCATTGGTAACTTTACCCACTATATTCCGGCCAAATTTGGCGAGGCCGCCCTACGGCCTTCTTCGTAACCAGGAGTTCTTGATGTTCGTCACACCGGCATACGCCCAAGCTACCGGAACTCCGCTTGGTCCGTTCGGGGATATCGGCATGATACTCCCGTTCGTTCTGATCTTCGTGATCATGTATTTCCTCATCATCCGGCCGCAGCGCGCCCAGTTGAAGAAGCGCCAGGAGATGATCTCGGCCGTGCGCCGTGGCGACACGGTCATCACCGGCGGCGGCTTCGTCGGCAAGGTGACCAAGGTGATCGACGACAATGAGCTTGAGATCGACCTTGGCGGCGGCACCAAGGTGACGGCGCTGCGCTCGACGATCGCCGATGTTCGGGTCAAGGGCGAGCCGGTGGCCAACCAGAACGCCAAGAAGTAAGCCAGTTTCCCAAGCGGAGCGATCCGCGGGCAGAGCTCTGACAAAAGACGGCGTATGGTCCATTTTTCGCGCCTGAAAATGATCCTGATCTGGCTTGCTATGGCCACAATGCTCGTCGACGCGCCCAGTCTTCACGCTGCCGGCGCGGACGTGCTGCTTCGATTGGACGCGACCGATGTGATCGATCGCCGGTTGGAGGCGACGCGTGACGAAATCAGGACGCTGCTGCGCGATGCAAGGATCGGCTATACTGGTCTTGCTAAGTCGGGTCGGGCCGTTCAGGTGCATATCACCGACGCCGCTCAGGTCGGCGCGGCCAAGATGGCATTGGAGGCGGTGACTGATCCTGTCCTTGGCAGCGCTGGTCCGGTCCAGGAAGTGATCCTGGATGATACCGGAGCAGCGTTGCTCAAGTTAACGGTAACAGACACAGGTATCAAGTATCGGATGTCGATCGCGCTTGCGCAGTCGATCGTGGTCATTAAGAATCGCCTGCGTGATCTTGGTGTAGCCGACCCAGTAGTGCGGCCAGAGGGCGAAGACGGTATGCTGGTCCGGACCTCGGGCGTTGCGGATTTGCAAAGGCTGAGGAGAATTCTCACCCGAACCGGAATGCTGACTTTTCAGTGGGTTGATGAGTCGATGCCGGTCGCTGATGCGATCAATGGCCGGACGCCCGCTGGCTCGGTGGTGGTTTATTCGAAGGACGATCCACCGGTTCCCTATCTGGTTGAGAGCCGAACGATCGTTTCCAGTGACGACATTGTCAATGCTCAGGCGACTCCCAACTCCGTCACAAATGAGCCGGCGGTTTCGTTCACCTTCGATTCCAGGGCAACGGCACGCGTTGCGCAGGCGACCTCGCAGAATGTCGGCAAGCTATTTGCGATGATCCTCGACAACCAAGTGCTTTCGGTGCCAGTCGTCCGCGAGCCAATTCTTAACGGCCGCGGCCAGATATCGGGCAACCTTACAAAGGAGAACGCCGATGATCTGGCCTTGCTTTTGCGTTCCGGACCGATGCCTGCACAATTGAAAATAGTCGAGTAGCGCACGATAGCGCCCGGCGGTGATCAGAATTAGAATGGAACCGACAGAGGCGATTGACGCCGAAACCGCTGCCGGCGGCAGCGCCAAATTGACCTCAGCGCGCTCGACAATCGGCGAAGTGCGGGTTAAGGGCGAGCCGGTGGCAAATAAGAACGCCAAGAAATAACCGAATTGTCGGCGGAACGATCCGCCAGTACGCCCTGACGGACAACGCCATATGCTGTATTTTTCGCGCCTGAAGATGATCCTGATCTGGATCGCCGTGGCCGTCACATTCATCCTTGCCGCGCCAAATCTCTTCCCGGCCAGCACATTGGCGCAATTGCCCAACTGGGTGCCGAAGCGGCAGATGACGCTTGGTCTCGATCTGCAGGGCGGTTCGCACATCCTCTTGCAGATGGACCAGAACGACCTGGTCAAGGCGCAGCTGGAAACGACGCGCGACGAGATCCGCACGCTGCTGCGCGATGCCAAGGTGGGCTATACCGGCCTTGGCGGCACCGGCAGGACCGTACAAGTGCGCATCACCGATCCAACCCAGATCGATGCCGCCAAGGCGGCGCTTAAGCCGCTGACCGATCCGGTCGCCGCCGGCCTGTTCACCGGTGGCTCCATCCAGGAGATGTCCCTGGATGATTCCGAAGCCGGGCTGCTCAAATTCACCGTCACCGACGCCGGCATCAAATACCGCACCTCGGCCGCATTGGCGCAGTCGATCGAAGTCGTCGAGCGTCGCGTCAACGAACTCGGCACCACCGAGCCGATCGTGCAGCGCCAGGGCGACGATCGTGTGCTCGTCCAGGTGCCGGGCCTGCAGGATCCGCAAAGGCTGAAGGAGATCATCGGCCAGACCGCCAAGATGACCTTCCAGATGGTCGATACCTCGATGTCGGTGCAGGATGCGCTGAACGGCCGCCCGCCAGCAGGCTCCTCGGTGCTTTATTCGCAGGACGATCCGCCGGTTCCGTATCTGGTGGAAAATCGCGTCATCGTGTCCGGCGAGGATCTTGCCAAGGCCACCGCAACTTATGATTCCCGAAACAACGAGCCAGTGGTTTCGTTCGTCTTCAACTCGCGCGGTGCGACACGGTTCGGCCAGGCGACCCAGCAGAATGTCGGCAAGCCGTTCGCCATCATCCTCGACAATCAGGTGATTTCGGCGCCGGTGATCCGCGAACCGATCCTCGGCGGCAGCGGCCAGATTTCAGGCAATTTCACCGCCGAAAGCGCCAACGACCTCGCCGTGCTGCTGCGCGCCGGTGCGTTGCCGGCAAAGCTGACCGTGATCGAAGAACGCACGGTGGGCCCGGGCCTCGGCCAGGATTCGATCCATGCCGGCAAGGTCGCCGGCATCATCGGCTCCATTCTCGTCGTCGCATTCATGTTCGTCGCGTACGGACTTCTCGGCTTCCTCGCCAACATTGCGCTCGCCGTGCACGTGGCGATGATCGTCGGGGTTTTGTCGCTGCTTGGCGCGACGCTGACCTTGCCCGGCATTGCCGGTATCGTGCTGACCATCGGCATGGCGGTCGATTCCAACGTGCTGATCTATGAGCGCATCCGCGAGGAGCGACGGGCCGGCCGTTCGGTCATCCAGTCGATCGACACCGGCTTCACCAAGGCGTTGGCGACCATCGTGGATTCCAACGTGACGTCGCTGATTGCCACGGTCGTGCTGTTCTATCTCGGCACCGGACCGGTGAAGGGCTTCGCCATCACCTATGCCATCGGCATCCTGACCACGGTGTTCACCGCCTTCACCTTCACCCGTCTGCTGGTGTCGATCTGGCTGCGCCGCGCGCGTCCGAAGGAATTGCCGCGTGCGCCGGTGACCTTCGTTCCGGCCGGCACGAAAATCCCGTTCATGGGCATCCGCCGCTGGACCTTCGCACTGTCCAGCCTGCTGTCTGTCCTCTCGGTCGTGCTGTTCATGACCGTCGACATCAATTACGGCATCGACTTCAAGGGCGGCTCGATCATCGAGGTGCAGTCCAAGCAAGGCGACGCCGATATTGGCGATATCAGAAGCCGGCTGTCGGAGCTAAACATCGGTGAAGTGCAGGTCCAGCAATTCGGCGCGCCGAACGACGTGCTGATCCGCGTCGGCACCCAGGATGGCGGCGAGAACGCCGAGCAGACCGTCATCGACAAGGTGCGCGGCGAGCTCCAGGACAATTACGATTTCCGCCGCGTCGAGGTGGTGGGTCCCACCGTTTCGGGCGAGTTGGCCAAGCAAGGCACGATCGCCATGATCATCGCGCTGATCGGCATCCTGGTCTATGTCTGGTTCCGCTTCGAATGGCAGTTCGCGGTCGGCGCGATCGTGGCGACGGTGCACGATGTGGTGATGACGCTGGGCTTCTTCGTCATCACCGGGCTCGAATTCAACCAGTCTTCGCTGGCGGCGATCCTGACCATTATCGGCTATTCACTCAACGACACGATCGTCGTCTATGACCGTGTTCGAGAAGATTTGCGAAAATACAAACGAATGCCGCTCCCGCAATTGTTGAACAACGCCATCAACGAGACTCTGTCGAGAACGACGCTGACTTCGGTGACGACCATCCTGGCGCTGCTGGCCCTGGTGTTGTTCGGCGGCGAGGTGATCCGCTCGTTCACCATGGCGATGCTGTTCGGCGTCGTCTTCGGTACCTATTCGTCGATCTTCATCGCAGCGCCCTTGCTGATCCTGTTCAGGCTCAGGCCGCAGGGAGCGAGCGCCGATGAGGAGAAGCCGGTTGGTGGCGGCAAGGCCATGGCGACCTGACGGCTGCGCTGGTGGCAAAAGGTATCGTCATCCGCGAGGCGCATTTCCCCGGACGGGCGCCGATCGAAGCCTACGGCAATGGCGGCTTTCGCTTCGCCGACATGTCGCATCGCGGCTCGCTTCTTTGCCTGCCCTCCGGCATCCATGGCTGGGAGCCGGCCGATCCGCTGGCCCTGACGGCGGCGGATTTCGACCTGCTGCTGGCCGAGGCCGGCAAGGTCGAGATCCTGCTGGTCGGCACAGGCAAGGATTTGCGGCCCTTGCCGGCAGCACTTCGGGCGGCGCTGAAGGCGGCTGGCATTGGCTCCGACCCGATGTCGACGGGGGCAGCGGTGCGGACCTACAATGTGCTGCTTGCCGAAGACCGCGCCGTGGCCGCGGCGCTCATCGCCGTCGACTGACGTGACCGATACAGCTGACATCGTCATGGAGGCGGTGCGCGCCGGCGACCATGACCGCTATGTCAGCGCACTCTATGCACCGGCCGACAAGCGCGCGGCGCTGTTTTCGCTTTACGCCTTCAATGCCGAGATCGCCTCTGTCCGCGACCGCATCCACGAGGCATTGCCGGGCGAAGTGAGGCTGCAATGGTGGCGCGATGTCATCGCTGCTGAAGCCGCGGCCACAGGCAACCCGCTCGCCGATGCGCTGAAGGCGACGATTTCTGCCCATGGCCTGCCGAAAGCGGCCTTCGACAACATGCTCGAGGCGCGCATCTTCGACCTCTATGACGATCCGATGCCGTCGCGCACCGATCTCGAGGGCTATTGCGGCGAGACGGCGGCCGCGCTGATCCAGCTGGCGGCGATGGTGCTCGATCCCAATGAGGCGCCGCGCTTTGCCGAACTGGCGGGCAGGGCCGGCTGCGCCCAGGCGATGACCGGCCTGTTGCTGCTGTTGTCGCTGCACCGCCGGCGCGGGCAATGCTTCGTGCCGGCGGATATCCTTGCAGCGGTAGGCTCATCGCCGGAGGAGTTCGTCAGCGGCGACGGCGGCCCCGGCGCTCAGCGCGCGGTGGCTGCGATGATTGCATTGGCGCAGGAGCATCTCCGCGCTTTCGAGCAAGGGGCGTCCGCACTTCCGGAAGCGCTGCGTCCGGCGTTCCTGCCGCTGGCGCTGACCAGCGCCTATCTCGGCAAGATGGCCAATGGCCGCTCGCCGCTTGGTGGCGCAGCCCGGCTTTCGGCTCTGCGCCGGCATTGGCTGTTGCTCAGGCGCGCAACGCGGGGATGGCCAGCGAGTTGACGTAAACGTCAATCGCGTTAGGACTCTGAGACTTGGCTACTCAGCAGCTTCCGCTGTTTGCGCCGGCAGCCCTAGCCACTCCCGACACTCTGCCCGCGCGCGTGAGGTGATCGCGTGGCGCTTGGCCACCGTCTTGTCCTTGCCGCGCAGGCGTTTGCCTTCGGTCTTCGGTGCTTCCACCGGCGGGAAAAGGCCGAAATTGACGTTCATCGGCTGGAACGAGCGTTTGCCCGGCTCGTCGTCTGAGACGATGTGGCCGCCGGTGATGTGGTTGAGCAGCGCGCCGAAGGCGGTGGTGAGCGGTGGCAGCGATGGCGCGTGGCCGAGCCGCTCGGCGGCGGCGAAGCGGCCGGCGAGCAGGCCGATCGCCGCGCTCTCGACATAGCCCTCGCAGCCGGTGATCTGGCCGGCAAAGCGCAGGCCCGGCCGCGACTTCAGCTGCAGCGAGGCGTCGAGCAAGGTCGGCGAGTTGATGTAGGTGTTGCGGTGCAGGCCGCCGAGACGGGCGAACTCGGCGTTTTCCAGACCCGGAATGGTGCGGAACACGCGCACCTGCTCGGCATGCTTCAGCTTGGTCTGGAAACCGACCATGTTGTAGAGCGTGCCCAGCGCATTGTCCTGACGCAGCTGCACCACGGCATAGGCTTTTACCGTCGGATTGTGGGCATTGGTCAGCCCCATCGGCTTCATCGGCCCGTAGCGCAGCGTCTCAACGCCGCGCTCGGCCATGATCTCGATCGGCAGGCAGCCGTCGAAATAGGGCGTGCCTTCCCACTGCTTGAATTCGGTCTTCTGGCCGTCGACCAGCGCCTGTACGAAGGCGAGATACTGGTCCTTGTCCATCGGGCAATTGATGTAGTCCTTGCCGGTGCCGCCGGGCCCAACCTTGTCGTAGCGCGACTGGAACCAGCAAATGTCCATGTCGATCGTGTCGAAATGGATGATCGGGGCGATGGCGTCGAAGAAGGCCAGCGCGTCGGCGCCGGTTGCCTCGGCGATCGACTGGGCGAGCGACGGCGCGGTCAACGGGCCGGTGGCGATGATCGCCTGGTCCCATTCCGTTGGCGGCAGGCCCGGCACTTCCTCCCGCTCGATGGTGATCAGCGGGTGCGCTTCGAGCCTTTTCGTCACCGCGTCGGAGAAGCCGTCGCGATCGACGGCCAGCGCGCCGCCGGCCGGCACCTGGTTGGCGTCGCCGGCACTCATGATCAGCGAGCCGGCCAACCGCATTTCGGCATGCAGCAGGCCGACGGCATTGTTCTCGGCATCGTCGGAGCGGAAGGAATTGGAACAGACAAGTTCGGCAAGCCCATCGGTCTTGTGCGCATCGGTGCCGCGCACCGGGCGCATCTCATGCAGGACGACGGGAACGCCGGCTTGCGCTGCCTGCCATGCGGCTTCGGAGCCGGCGAGGCCGCCGCCGACGACGTGGATAGGATTTTTGCTCATGAGCGCCGGAATAATCGCTTGGCGCGCCGTTTGCAATTGGCCGGTGCGAGCGTGGGTCATTGTCGTGCAGCGACGGAGCTCGACTTTCTTATGTCCGCGGCGACGGTCTGATGGCGGCGTAAAGCGCCTCGATCGACTGCATGCGCAATTGAAAAGCCTGCCCAAAAACAACAACACCCGCCGCGGGAGGAGGTGCGGCGGGTGTCGTTTTTGGGGCCGATCCTCGGGAGGAGGTGGGGATCGGCCGTATTCGCCATTGCCGGGGAGGAGGTCGGCTTTGACGAAATTCTTTTCGCCGGATCGAGGGAGGCGAAATCCCTGGAAGACGACCTGCGTTCACTTTGAAGACGAACTAGCGTTCGCTTCGGAAAGACGAACTGCGTTCGCTTTGGAAAACAGCGCCCGCCGCGGGAGGAGGAGCGGCGGGCGCCGTTTTGGTGGTCAACCCTCGGGAGGAGGTGAAGGCTGACCGTATCCGTCAGGGTCGGGGAGGAGGTCGACCCTGGCGAAATTCCGGCTAGATCGTCGCCCTGCGGGCGATGATCTTGATCTCGTCACGGACGATGCCGAGATCATGGAGCTGACGGTTCGAAAGGCGACCCAGCTCGGTAACGGTGTCGCGGTAAACGCGCCAGTTACGATAGTTGCGGATCAGGTTCATTGTCGTTCTCTTTTTCAAAACTGGTTCGGACCATTTGCGATCCGAAGAGGATTAGACCGCCTTGCGGGCGACGTAGTGGATGTCGCTGCGGCTGATGCCGAGGTCGGTCAGTTCACGGTTCGACAGGCGGCTCAGCTCGGAGACGGTGTCCCGGTAGCGGCGCCAGTTGCGGTAGTTGCGGATCAGGTTCATGGTAGTGCTCGTTTCGTCTTTCTTCGGATCATTCCGTTTGTGTACGAACAGTAAATAGGCCGGGTAATATCGATTTAAAAGTGCTGTTGGCGCATGGCAGCAATGCAAATTGTGCAATGCAACATTAACGCGCGTTCACGGCTTCGTCATGAAGAAACCCGAATCGGAAAATGACGTCGCGTCAACGACTTGAGCGGATCGGCTGTCAGAAAGACCAATCTGGGGGAGAAGCGGCATGGCGAGCTATTCGTCGCGGGCGAGGGCCGATATCGGGCGGTGGCTGCAGGCTGGCCTGATCGACGCGAAGACGGCCGATGCGCTTAAGCGCGACATCGACGCAAACGAGCGCAAATCGCTGAGCTTCGGCACTATATTGGCCATGATGGCGGCGCTGCTGTTCGGCGCCGCGATCCTGCTCTTCGTCGCCGCCAACTGGGACGCCATCCCGCGGCTGGTGCGGGTTGCGGCACTGTTTGCCGTCATTCTCGCCGGCTATGTCGGCGGCGCGGTGTTGAAGATGCGCGACCATGCGGCGATCGGCGAGGCGCTGTGGATCGTGGCCGCCGCGGCCTTCGGCGGATCGATCGCGCTGATCGGCCAGATGTACCATCTCACGGGTGACGAAGCCTCGGCCATCGTCACCTGGGGCATCGGCACGGCATTTGCCGCGGTGGCGTTGCGCTCGAACCCGCTGACGGTCGCTGCCGTCGGCATATCCGTTGCCTGGCTGTTCGTGCGCGCATTCGACTTTTATGACCGCCCCGTATTTCCGGATTTCTTCGTTATCATGGCGCCGGTGCTTTTTGTCGTCTCGTTGTGGACGCGCAGCCAGCCGGCACGCCACCTGATCATTCTCTCGGTCATTTTCTATATCGCGGTGCGCGGCCTGGACCAGAACACGCTCGCCCTGGCTATTCCTCTCGTCGTGGTGTCGGCGCTGCTGTTTGCGGTTTCGATCTTCGCCGCCGGGCCGGCCGACCGGACCTTGCAGCTCGGCGGGCGGCTGCCTTTGCACGCCTTGATCGGCTTTCTCACCGGGCTGGCGATGATGCAGATCGAACTGGGCGATGACAACGCCTTCAGCAACGGCTTTGCCATTGCATCGGTCATCGCACTGGCCGGCATTGCCGCGGCGATCATGCTGGGCGGGCGCGAGAGCAGGGGGCTGCGCTGGGTTGCCTATGCCGGCTTTGCCTTCGAGCTCGCCATTATCTATGTCGTGACCTTGCAGACGATGCTCGGCACGGCCGGCTTCTTCCTGGCTGCCGCAGTGCTGTTCGGCATCCTGGCTCTCGTCATCATCCGTGTGGAAAAACGCATGAAGGCCCCGGAAGGAGCGGCAGCATGATGTCGGGAAAGAAACTTGTCATCTCGGCGCTGGTCCTGGCGCTCGTCCAGATCGGCTTCCTGAGCTGGATCATCGCCGGCCGCGCGGCGATCCTGCGCAACGGCAAGGAAGTCTTGCTGAAAGTCGAGCCGGTCGATCCGCGCGATCTGCTGCGCGGCGACTATATTATCCTCGGCTATGAAATTTCGCGCTTGCCGGTGAAGCTGATCGCCAACATCCCGGCCGGCCAGCTCGTGAGCGAGAACACGCCGATCGTGGTCCGGCTGAAGCCGGGTGCCGACGGCTATTGGCATGCGACCACGGCCTGGTTCGGCAAGGCTCCGACGCCGGCGACCGCCGACGAAGCCGATATTGTCGGCCAGGTCGCGCCGGGCTGGACGCTTGATCCTGAATCCACGATCGCACCGCAATACGGCATCGACCGCTTCTACCTACCTGAGGGCCAGGGCATGGCGATCCAGAACGACATGCGGGTGCGGCCATTCGGCGTGCGCATCGCGCTCGCCGCCAGTGGCCAGGCACAGATCAAGGCGCTGATGGACGGCGACAAGACATTGTTTGAGGAACCGCTCTACTAGAAGACATTACCCAGGGCATGGATTTCGGCAACGATCGATCGCTTCGCCCTCATGCAAACCAGACGGGCGAAGACAATGCCGATTACGGTGACGACGCGCGAAGACATCAATCTCGATGCCGTTTTGCGCGTCGCCTGGAGAAACGACACGGTCGAAATCGGCGACAAGGCCTTGCAACGCATTGCCGAATGCCGCGCCTCGTTCCTGAAACTCATTGAGTCCGATCCGCCGCCGGTCATCTACGGCGTCACCACCGCGATGGGCGAGCTGGCAAGCCGCAAGCTCGAACTTGACGAGCGCGACCGCCATGCGCGCATCAAAGCGTATGCCGCCGCCACATCCTTCGGGGAGCCGTTGCCCGAGCGCGTGGTCCGGGCGATCGTGCTGGCACGGCTGACCAATTTCATCGAAGGCAACGCCGCCACCACGCCGCGCCTCGCACGGGCGGTCGCGGCGATGCTCGACGGCGGCCCGATGCCGGTGGTGCCGTCGCAAGGGCAGGGTGGCGCCGGCGAGATCCTGGCGCTCTATCCGCTGTTTGCCGCGCTTACCGCTGGTCTGGAGCTCGAAGTGAAGGAGCGGGGCTCGCTGATCAACGGCTCGCCCTGCGCTGCCGCCCTTGTGGCGGACGCAGCACTTGCCGCACGCCGTCGCGTCGCGATGGCGCACAAGGTGTTCGCGCTGTCGATCGAAGCCTTTCGTGCGCCGCTCGAGCATTATGATGCCGCGCTCGACGGGCTGTGGGGCGACGCGCACGAAGCGGCCGCCTTGCAAGGGTTGCGGCAATACCTGGTTGGCGCCGGCGACGGCCGGCGCAACTATCAGGCGCCGGTCAGCTACCGCATCGTGCCGCGCGTGCTCGGCCATGCGCACCGGGCGCTGACCGGCGCCGAGCAGGCGGCGACCGTGTCGCTGGCCTCGATCTCGGACAATCCGGTCTATATCCCGCCCGACGATGCGCATCCGCTGGGACGCTGCATCTCCACCGGCGGCTACCACAATGCCATGGCGACACCGGCATTGGACGATCTGGCGGCGATCTGGGCCGATCTCTGCCTGCTTTGCGACCGGCACGCCTCAAAGCTGCTGAACGGCAAGGTGTCGCTGCTGCCCGACCTGTTGATGACCGGGCGGCATTGGGCCGACAGCGATGGCCATGGCAATGTCGGCTATGTCCCGATGGCGATCACCGGTTATCTCGAACAGGCCAAGCTTGCGGCGCAGCGCACCTTCATCCCGGGAACCGAATCGGCCGGCGCCGGCCAGGACGACGTCGCCACGACGGCATTCTTCGCCTGGACCAAGGAGGCGACCGCCGGCCGCTGCCTCGACGCGGCAATGGCGATGCTGGCCATGATCGCCTCGCAGGCGCTGCACGTCACTGAACGCGCCGCGCCGCCGGCATTGCAGGATTTTGTCGCGGATATCAGGAAGATCGTGCCGCCGGTCGACGCCGACCGGGTGCTGGGGCCGGAGCTGGCGAAATTGGCGGAGTGGTTTACCGGTCAAGTGTTTGAAGTGTAGGCCGTCGCCGCCAGTCCTCCTACGCCACGGCTTCGTAGGACACCCTTCGCTTTATCAAGCTCCTGGGTGGCCTGCCACCCGAAGCTCGATAGAGTGAAGGGTGGTGCGGATGAAGGGACTCGAACCCCCACGCCTTTCGGCACTGGAACCTAAATCCAGGGCGTCTACCAGTTCCGCCACATCCGCATTTGTCGGCAATCCCATGTAGCCATCATTCTGTCAATGTCGGGGCGAAAATGTCTGCCGTTGGGGCGGTCATTCGCTGCAACGCGAAGATGGTTGAAAATTGGCCTCGCCTGTGACAAAAGGCGTGTCAAATGTGACGGGACGCGCCGATCCGCTTCTGCAGAATGTGATAAGAAGTAGGAAAAACAAGAACTTATTCACATCTTGGAACGCAGTTTGGAACAATTTGAGCCGTAATTTCGGTCAAATCGCCAGGTTCCGTACCAAAAGCCATTCCCGGCAAGATTGTACCGGCAGGCTGTGAACGGCAAGACGCCGTGGCAGCCTCTTTGGTGAAGATAAAGGTTTTACGATGCAGGTCACCGAAACGCTCAACTCCGGTCTCAAGCGCGAGATCAAGATCACCGTGCCGGCCGGTGATATGGAAGCCAAGCTGATGGCGCGGCTGTCCGACGCCAGGAACAAGGTCCGCATCAACGGCTTCCGTCCCGGCAAGGTGCCTGTGCAGCATTTGCGCAAGGTCTACGGCAAGTCGTTCATGGCCGAAGTGGTCAACGAAATCCTCAACGATTCGACCCGTTCGATCATCACGGGGCGCGGCGAAAAGGCCGCCATGCAGCCTGAAGTGATCATGACGGAAGACGAGAAAGAGGCCGAGAAGATCCTGGCCGGCGGCGCCGACTTCGAATTCCGCCTCAACTACGAGGTCATCCCGGCGATCGAGATCAAGGATTTCTCCGACATCAAGGTGACGCGCCAGGTATTCGAAGTGCCGGACAGCGAGATCGACGAGCAGGTCCAGCGCGTTGCCGAATCGGCGCGAAGCTTCGAGCCGAAGACCGGCAAGGCCGCCGAAGGCGACCGCGTTTTGATCGACTATCTCGGCAAGATCGACGGCGAGGCCTTTTCCGGCGGCGCCGGCACCGACCAGCCGCTGGTTCTGGGTTCCAAGGAATTCATCCCGGGCTTCGAGGACCAGCTGATCGGCGCCAAGGCCGGCGACGAGAAGCAGGTCACGGTCACTTTCCCGGAAAACTACCAGGCAGCGCATCTGGCCGGCAAGGAAGCCACCTTCGACGTCACCGTCAAGGAAGTGTCCAAGCCCGGCGCGCTGGAAATCAACGACGAGATGGCCAAGAACCTCGGCCTGGAATCGCTGGAGCGCCTGCGCGACGTGGTGCGCGGCCAGATCGAGAACCAGTTCGGTTCGATGACCCGCCAGAAGGTCAAGCGCCAGCTGCTCGACCAGCTTGACGCGGCCTATTCGTTCGAGGCGCCGTCGAAGCTCGTCGATGCCGAGTTCAACAACATCTGGACCCAGGTTAACCGCGATCTCGAAGCCGCCGGCCGTACCTTCGCCGACGAGGAGACGACGGAAGAAGAGGCACGCGCCGAATATCTGCGGCTTGCCGAGCGCCGCGTGCGCCTCGGCCTGGTTTTGGCCGAGATCGGCGAGAAGGCCGGCGTCACCGTTTCCGATGAGGAACTGCAGCGCGGTCTGTTCGAGCAGGTGCGCCGCTACCCGGCCAATCAGCAGCAGGAGGCCTTCGAGTTCTATCGCAGCAATCCGGAAGCCCTGAACACGCTGCGCGCGCCGATGTTCGAGGAGAAGGTCGTCGACCATCTGCTCAGCCAGATCTCTGTCACCGACGTCAAGGTCAGCAAGGAAGAGCTGATGGCTGATGACGAAGAGGGCGATACCGCCAAGGCCAAGCCGGCGAAGAAGGCCGCTGCCAAGAAGGCCGACAAGGCTGAAAAGGCCGACGACGCGGAAGAGCCGAAGAAGAAAGCAGCCCCGAAGAAGAAGGCCGCCAAGGACGCCGAATAAGCGTCTGACGACAAGATCAGAAAAGGCCGCCCTCGAGGCGGCCTTTTTCGTTGTGGCGGATGTGCCTTGAGCCACCGCAGCCCACCTGAACCTTTGTACGGTCGACCTGTTCTACCTACCGGCCAGATTCTGTGGTACACAAGTGCCGCAATTCCATCTGGGGAGGAGCGGAGAATCTATTCTGCCGTGCAGGGCGCATGCTGGTGCTACCGGCATGTGCAGACCGTCTCAGGCAAATTTGACGATCAGGGAGGAATGCCATGCGCTTGGTTGCGTTTTTCGCCGTCGTTTCCGTTGCAACTTTCATCGCCAATCCATCGCGGGCACAGGACGCCGCGGCGGGCGAGAAGGTCTTCACCAAATGCAAGGTCTGCCACGTCGCAGACCAAGACACCAACAAGATAGGCCCTTCGTTGCATGGCGTTATCGGCCGGACGGCCGGCACGCATCCGGATTTTAAATATTCCGAAGCCATGATCGCGGCCGGCACATCCGGCGTCAAATGGGATGAGCCGACACTGACGACGTATCTTCACGACCCCAAGGCAATGGTCAAAGGGACGAAGATGGCGTTTCCCGGCCTCAAGAAGGACGAGGACGTCGCCAACGTCATCGCCTATCTGAAGCAATTTTCCCCGTAACCTGGCTCTTTGGCCGGCCAGAGCGTTTCACCGTTTCACGGAAACGGCGATCCGCTCGACCTCTTTGTTCTTACGCAATTCCGGACGGAAAACCGCATACACTTTTCCTGGAATTGCTCTAGGCTGCCCGGTTTCCATCGATGGTCGTCTCAAATGTCGGTCAAGGAAAGCCTCAAGGATACCGGCGTCCGCCTCTCGGAAGCGACGGCCAGTGATTTCTTTGCGCTCTTGAAGCCTCGGGTCATGGCCCTTGCCGTCTTTACCGCCTTCGTCGGTCTGATGGTGGCGCCCGGCGCGATGAACCCGGTCATCGCCGTGATCGCCATAGGTGCGATTGCGGTTGGAGCGGGAGCGGCCGGCGCGCTCAACATGTGGTACGACGCCGACATCGACGCGCTGATGTCGCGCACGTCAAAGCGGCCGGTTCCGTCGGGCCGCGTCACGGCCGGCGAAGCGCTCGGCTTCGGCCTGGTGCTTTCCGCACTTTCGGTCATGACGCTCGGCGTGCTGGTGGGCTGGCTTGCCGCGTCACTGCTGGCCTTCACAATCTTTTTCTACGTCGTCATCTATACGATGTGGCTGAAGCGCTCGACGCCGCAGAACATCGTCATCGGCGGCGCAGCGGGTGCCCTTCCTCCGATGATCGGCTGGGCGGCGGCCACCGGCGCCATCGGCATTGAAAGCCTGATCCTGTTCCTGATCATTTTCCTGTGGACGCCGCCGCATTTCTGGGCGCTCGCACTGTTCAAGGCCGGCGACTATGCCGCTGCCGGCATCCCGATGATGCCGAACGTGGCCGGCCAGGCCTCGACCAGAAGGCAGATCTTCGCCTATTCACTGCTTCTGGCACCGATCGGAGTGCTGCCCTGGGCGTTCGAATTTACGAGCGGGGTCTATGGGATTGTTTCGGCTGCGTTCGGCGCGGGTTTCATCTGGCATGCCTGGAACGCCCTGGTCATCCTCGACAAGGAGATGAAGCCGGCCAAGGCGCTGTTTGCCTATTCGATCTTCTATCTTTTCGCGATCTTTGCCGTGCTGCTTGCCGACACCATCGCAATGCGCGCGTTCATGTCAGCCGGAGGGTGACGGCATGACGCTGTGTTCGGAAACCTCGCCTTCCGGGAGCCTTTTGTAAGAACGGGCGACAAGCTCCAGTCAATGGAGTATATTGATTGCGGTGCAGGTCGCGGTTCGCGTGGCCAGTCATGCAGAACGGCAGCACCGTGAAACCGCGACCTTGCCGGACCTGGTCTGGAGGAACGGGCATGACAAGTTTTCACGTGATTGCAGGCGCCAGCGAAACGCTGGAACACACCAAAATCCGAAAAATCAGCGTTTCCGATCTATTCGATGCGCTCAAGCGCGGTGTTGACGATTTTATGGTCAAACCGTCGCACATCGTCTTTCTCTGCCTGATCTATCCGCTTGTCGGCGTGGTGCTCGCTGCCTGGACTTCGGGTGCCAATGCGTTGCCGATGTTGTTTCCGCTGGTGTCCGGCTTTGCGCTTATCGGTCCATTCGCGGCGATCGGCCTTTACGAGATCAGCCGCAGACGAGAAGCCGGGCTCGACACCTCCTGGACGCACGCGTTCGAGGTCAGGAATTCTCCGGCCCTGCCAGCCATCGCCGCAGTCGGGATCATGCTGGTTGCAATCTTCATCGCCTGGCTTTTGGCGGCGCAGGTGTTCTACGAATATCTCTTCGGCCCGGCTCCGCCTGCATCGATTTCGGGCTTCATCAATGAAATATTTGCCACCGGACGCGGCTGGTCTCTGATTGTCCTGGGGCACGCCATCGGCTTCGTCTTCGCCGCGGTGGTGTTGTGCACGACGGTTGTCGCCTTCCCATTGCTGCTCGACCGCGACGTCGGCGCCTACGAAGCCATCCACACGTCGGTGCGAGCGGTGCTGGCGAACCCGATCCCCATGGCTGTCTGGGGACTGATTGTCGCCGTCGCCCTGATCATAGGCTCGCTGCCGGTGTTTGCCGGGCTGGCGGTCGTGCTGCCGATCCTGGGTCACGCCACCTGGCATGTCTACCGCAAGGTTGTGGAGCTGCCATCGTCCCCGACGCGGGTAGGCCTCTGACCCTGCAGATCAGCTGATGGGAAGCTTCATCTCCGGTCTTTGACCGGAGATGAAGACTGTGCGTCAGGGCCCCGGTCCGAAGAAGGACAACCGGGTGAGAAGCGTGTAGTCCGCTTCGAAGAGCATCATCGCCACGAACACCAATATCAGAAGTGGCGGCAGGATGATCGCATAGGTCAGGGCCAGCCGCTCCCAGGCCATGTGCATGAACACGGCGACGATCAGCCCGGCCTTGAGGATCATGAAGATCAGGATCAGAGACCATCTGAGATAGCCGTGGATGCCGAGATAATCGACCATGTAGGAGCAGGCGCTGAGGATGAACAGCCATGCCCAGACCACCAGATAGAGCTTGATCGGATGTTCCTGATGAACCTCCGCGACGCCGGTCGATGGCCCTTCATGCGCATGATCAGAGTGCAGCGCGTGTTGCCCGAGGCCGTTTGCGGTTGCTTCAGCCATGTCAGCCTCTCACCAAAGATAGAAGAATGCGAAAATGAACACCCAGACCAGGTCGACGAAATGCCAGTAGAGCCCCATGATTTCGACGTTCTCGTAGCGACCCCTGCGGCTGGTGAAGAAGCCGGGACGACCGACGTCGTAGTCTCCACGCCAGACCTTTCGCGCCACGATGATGAGGAAGATCACCCCGATCGTCACATGCGTGCCGTGGAAGCCGGTGATCATGAAGAAAGTCGAGCCGAATTGTGCCGCGCCCCAGGGATTGCCCCACGGCCGTACCCCTTCGGTGATCAACTTGGTCCATTCGAAGGCTTGCATGCCGACGAAGGTGGCTCCTAGCGCTGCCGTCAGAAGCATGAGGATTGCGGTTTTGCGGCGGTCGCGGCGATAGCCGAAATTGACCGCCATGGCCATCGTTCCGCTGCTCGATATCAGCACGAAGGTCATGATGGCAATCAGGATCAGTGGAATGTCCGAACCGCCGATGCGAAGCGCAAAGACCTCGCTCGGATTGGGCCACGGCACACGTGTGGAGACGCGCGCGGTCATGTAGGAGAGCAGGAAGCAGCCGAAGATGAAGGTGTCGCTGAGCAGGAAGATCCACATCATGGCCTTGCCCCAGGACACGTTCTTGAACGCGCGCTGATCCGAGGACCAGTCGGCGGCGATGCCTTGCCAGCCTGCGGGCCGCGTCTCCGTTTGGCCGGTATGCGTCAGTGTCGTTTCTGCCATGCTCCTCGACCTCCTAGGTCAGCAACTGCCGGCAAATATCGATGAACGTCGCGGCCCAGCCGGCTAAAAGAGCGAAGATGGCGAGCCAGACGAAAAGCAGGAAATGCCAGTACATGGCGCACAATTCGACGCTGAGGCGAAGCCGTTCCGGCCGTGCCCCGTTCCAGGCGCCGGCGGTTGTCCTGCCCAGGCCCACCAGCCCTCCCACGATATGCAGGCCGTGCATCCCGGTTATCAGGTAGAAAAAACTGTTGGCCGGATTGGAGGCCAGAAAATAGCCATCGGCGGTCAGGTCCCGCCATGCCATGAGCTGCCCGATGAGGAAGGCGATCGCGGTGAGCCCAGCCGCGGCAAGGCCGAGCCTGACCGTGTCCATCTGGCGCTTGCGCGCCGCGATCGAGGCGCATTGCAGCGCAACGCTGCTCAGCACCAGCATGCCGGTGTTGAGCCAGAGCAGGCGTGGGATGGGCAGCGGCTGCCAGTCCGACAGCGCCATACGCATGAAGTAGGCGCTGGTGAACAGCGCAAACAGGCAGCCGACCACGGCGAGGAAGACACCGAGGCCAATCTTGGCGGTCGGCAGGCTCGATCGGTCGAAGGCGACAAAATCTCCTGCCACACCTTGCTCGAGCCATGGTTTCGCCATCAGACGCTGATGCGAGAGCCACCAGCCGGCAAAGCCGGCGATCACGAGAAGGAAGACCAGGATGACGCTCATGCCGGCTCCCTGGAGGGGCCGAACGTGCCCGGCATGTTTTGCGGAATGAAGTCCTCCTTGGCGCCCGGCACGCTGTAGTCATAGGCCCAGCGATAGACAATCGGCAGATCCTTGCCGAAATTGCCATGCGCCGGTGGCGTCTGCGGCGTTTGCCATTCGAGTGTCGTGGCTCGCCATGGATTGCCACCGGCCTCGCGCCCATGGCGGATGCTCCAGATAAGATTGAACAGGAAAACGATCTGGGCGAAGCCGACGATAAACGCCATGATGCTGATGAACGAGTTCAGGTGATGCGCCGACTCCGTCATGACCGTCACGTCGGTCAGTTCGGCATAGCGCCGCGGCACGCCCATCAGGCCGATGTAATGCATGGGAAAGAAGATCAGGTAGGCGCCGAGAAATGTGACCCAGAAATGGAACCGGCCGAGCGTCTCGTTCAGCATCCGGCCGGTGACCTTCGGGTACCAGTGGTAGATCGCGCCGAAGATGACGACGATCGGAGCAACACCCATGACCATATGGAAGTGAGCGACGACGAACATCGTGTCCGACAGCGGGACGTCGACGACGACGTTGCCGAGAAACAGCCCGGTCAACCCGCCATTGACGAAGGTGACGATGAAAGCCATGGCAAACAGCATCGGTATGGTGAGATGGATGTCGCCCCGCCACAGCGTCAGCACCCAATTGTAGACCTTGATCGCCGTCGGGATGGCGATGATCAGTGTCGTGGTGGCGAAGAAGAAGCCGAAATAGGGGTGCATGCCGCTGACATACATGTGGTGCGCCCAGACCACGAAGCTCAGCGCGCCGATGCCAACGATGGCCCAGACCATCATCCGGTAGCCAAAAATGTTCTTGCGCGCATGCGTGCTGATCAGATCGGAGACGATGCCGAAGGCCGGCAGCGCCACGATGTAGACTTCCGGGTGGCCGAAGAACCAGAACAGATGCTGGAACAGGATCGGGCTGCCGCCATTGTGCTGTAGCTGTTCCCCCATCTCGACGACCGCGGGCATGAAAAAGGAGGTTCCAAGCGCGCGGTCAAGCAGCATCATCACGCAGGCGACGAACAGCGCCGGAAAGGCGAGCAGCGCCATGACGGTGGCGGTGAAGATGCCCCAGACGGTCAGCGGCAGGCGCATCATCGTCATGCCGCGCGTGCGGGCCTGCAGCACCGTCACGACATAGTTCAGACCGCCCATGGTGAAGCCGATGATGAACAGGATCAGCGAGACGAGCATCAGGATGATGCCCCATTCCTGGCCGCCAGGTGTGCCGGTCATGATGGCTTGCGGCGGATAGAGCGTCCAGCCGGCGCCGGTCGGTCCGCCGGGCGCAAAGAAGCTCGACACCAGCACCAGCACGGCAAGGAGGTAGATCCAGTAGCTCAACATGTTGACATAGGGAAAGACCATGTCGCGGGCTCCGACCATCAGCGGGATCAGGTAGTTGCCGAAGCCGCCGAGGAAGAGTGCCGTGAGCAGGTAGATCACCATGATCATGCCGTGCATGGTGATGAACTGGTAGTAGGCCTCGGGGGTGATGAAATCGAACGTGCCGGGGAAGCCGAGCTGCAGCCGCATCAGCCAGGACAGCACCAGCGCGACCAGGCCGATGGCCGTTGCGGTCGCCGAATACTGGATGGCGATGACCTTGGCGTCCTGCGAGAACACATACTTCGTCCACCAGCTGTGCGGATGGTAAAGCTCCATTTCCGCGACTTCGGCGGGCGGGACGGCATCTGCAGGCGTGATATCGACCATAGGCGGAGCACCTCCGTGCCCTTCAGCGGGACCCGACAGTTTCGAGTTTTGCCGCAACTTCTAGAGCTGACGCCGTCGCGTTGCCCGGCGCCTGTTCCACCGAGCCCGTCTGCTGCGGCGCCGACAACTGCGCGAACGTCTGCTGCTGGTCGAGCCAGGCCACATAGTCCTGCTCGGTATCGACCATGACGATGCCATGCATCATCGGATGCCCCTGGCCGCACAGTTCGGCGCACAGAACCTGGAAGGTCCCGGTCTTGGTGGGGGTGAACCAGAAATAGGTGACCGAGCCCGGTATCATGTCCATCTTGGCGCGGAATTCCGGAACGTAGAAATCGTGCAACACATCGATCGAGCGCAGCAGCATCTTGACCGGCTTGCCGACCGGCAGATGCAGGTCGGCCGCTTCGACCACGACGTCGTCCTGGCCGCTGGGATCCTTGGCGATCACGCCCAGCGGATTTTCAGCGGTGACGTCGCGGGTGTCGGATGTGCCGAGTTTGCCGTCCTTGCCGGGCAAGCGGAAACTCCACTGCCATTGCTGGCCGACGACTTCGACCACGGTTGCGTCGCTTGGAACATTGACGAACCGGCTCCAGACAAACAGGCCGGGAACCAGCATGGCGGTAACACCCACTCCGGTGACGATCGTCAGCCACCATTCGAGCCGCTTGTTCTCCGGTTCGTAGGCCGCCTGGTTGCCTTCGCGGTGACGGAAGCGGAAGACGCAATAGGCCATGAATAGGACGACCGCGGCGAAGACGACGCCGGTGATCCAAAAGGTGATGATGATGGTGTTGTCGATATAGTCCCAATTCGAGGCAATCGGAGTCCACCACCATGGGCTCAGGAAGTGGAACAACACCGAGCCCACGACGATCAAAACGAGTACAACCACTATGGGCATGTCCCGTTCCTCCCGGTATTTCAGGGGGCGCGAAGCCGTCCCGGGAAAATACCAAGTGCATCATGCGTGATTTGCGATCGAAATTCTAGAGCCGGTTGTGGAAGGAGCGAAAAATTGCTTCTGCGGCGCCGGACCTTGCTTCGTTGGTGACGCCGGAGCGACACCCGACCCCCCAAATCAGGGAGGGCAGGGGCTGGTTTGATTCGGCTTGCCTTGTTCCAGCGGGATCAAAGCGCCTTGATGATGATGCAGCCGGCCAAAAGCAGCACGACGCCGGCGAGCCGCATGCCGGAGACAAGCCGCTGCGGCAGGCGGAACAAGCCGAAGGTGTCGACTAAGATGCCGGCGACCTGCTGGCCGGCCACCGTCAGGCTGACGGCAGCTGCCGCTCCGATGACGGGGATGGCAGTGAACACGGTCGTGACATAGGTGGCGCCGGCAAAACCTCCGAGCCAGCCCCACCAGGGCATCGACGACAGGCCGGCGAGGCGAGGGCGGGGCGTCTTCGTCAGGGCAAGCGTGATCAGAAGCACCGCGGCCATGGCCAGCATCGCCACCAGGAACGAGATGGTGCCGACCGCAAATGGCGCGCCGCCAAGGTCGTGCCGAAGCAAGGCGTTTACAGCGCCTTGCACCGGAAGCACGGCGCCTGCCAGCAGCGCCAGTCCGATCCAGCCGAGTTTCGAGGGCGCCAGATTGTCCGCCGCGCCCTTCTGTCCCAGAACGATGAGGGCAGCACCGGCAAGCACGACCAGCATGCCAAAGGCAGGCCCGGCTCGCAGTCCTGCTTCGGGGATCCCGAGCCAGCCGAACGTGTCGAGGGCGAAGGATGCAAGCATCTGCCCGGCGATGAAGAGCCCGACGGACACGACGGCGCCAAGGCGAGGGAACACAAGAATGGTCGAAACGACGTAGAAGGCCGAAGCCATGCCGCCGATCGCATGCCACCATTCGGCTTGCCGAACGGCAAGCAGAGCCGGTGTCGTTCCGGTGAGGGCCGTGATCGACAACAGCACGATGGCGCCGACCGCGAGCTGAAGCGTGGTCGCGGCAAAGGGTGAGCCGACCGCCTTTGAAAGTTGGGCATTGGCGCCGGCTTGCACCGCAAGCAGGCCACCGGCGACAAGCGCCAGAGGGATGAAGAGGATTTCCACGATCGTATTCCTTGAATGCGAGGTGCGGCGGCTAGGGCATGATCCCAAAAAGTGGGTGCCGGTTTTTGGAAAAGATCATGCTACAACAAAGGGTTAGGTCATGATGAGATTTCAACCAAATCTCATCATGATCTAAGCGGCAGCCGATGCTTCGGGCAGGGCGGGAACGGCAATGCCTCTGACAACTGCGGAGCGTCGGCCTATGGCGGCATACCAACGCGCCAGGTCTGACGCGTCATCGAGGCTGAGGCCGAGCCTGGTGACGGCCGCGTTGATCCATGGCCATGTCATCACATCGGCGATGCCGTAGCTTTTGCCGACAATGTGCTCATGGTGCTTTAGCCGGCTATCGAGAACGCGGAAGACACGTCCGGTTTCGCGCTCAAAACGCTCGATCACGTAAGGGATTTTTGCCAGCGCGAAGATTTTGTAATTCCACAATTGGCCAAGCGTCGGGCCGACATGGGCCGCCTGGAACAAGGTCCAGGTCAGCGTATCGTCCGCCTCCTGCGCGCCCACCGGCTGAAGCTTGCCCGACCGTCGCGCCAGGTAGTGTAGGATGGCGCCGGATTCGAAGACCGTGCGGCCGGCGTCCCGGTCGACGATCACCGGGATCTTGTTGTTGGGATTGAGCGCCAGGAAATCAGGCTTGGTCTGGTCGCCCCTTTCGATGTCGACCAAGCGGACCGAGTAGGGCAGGCCGACCTCTTCCAGCATGATCGAGGCCTTGTGCCCGTTGGGTGTCTGGCAGGTGTAGAGTTCTATCGGCGTCATGGCTCTTCTCCGCGACCGTTCTTTCGTCGTCGGACTCCATATGGCGTGCGTGCATGCGCAGATCGACATGCCGATTCGCCCGCTTGCTCTGCGTTTTTGCACAGCGAAGCGTCATTTTGACTCGCAGAGCGCAGCGCTTTCTTTTATCTTTCTGCAAGAATGCACAGCTCACGCGATATCGACTGGGAAGATCTGCGCATGGTGCTGGCCGTCGCCGATGGCGCTTCGCTGGCGGCGGCGGCTCGGATCCTGGGCGTGAACCACACGACTGTGCTGCGGCGCGTCAACGCCTTCGAGGCGCGGCTGGGTATCCGCCTTTTCGATCGGCTGCCGACTGGCTATGCCCTCACCGCGGGCGGCGAGGAACTGCTGGGCGCGGCACGCACAATGGCCGAGACGGTCAATGAACTGGCGCGCAAACTGTCGGGGCAGGATCTCAGGTTCGAAGGCAGGTTGCGGGTCACCACCACCGATACGCTGATGGCGTCGGTGCTGCCGCCGATCCTGGCGGCGTTTCATAAGCTCCATCCCGGCATACGGGTCGAGGCGATGACGCAGAATTCCATCGCCAACCTGACGCAAAGGGATGCAGACGTGGCGATCAGGCCGGTGTCGCAACCGCAGGAAATCCTGGTGGGCCGGCGCATTTCGGGCGTCGCCTTCGCCGCCTACGCGACACGTTCCTACGCCGAAACGCTACCCCCGGAGCCGAGATTGGGTGCGCTGCGCTGGATCGCGCCCGACGACAGCCTAGCCAACACCGGCGTCGCCCGCTGGATGCGGTCGTCGCTGCCCGATGTCGAGATCGCCATGCGCGCCGATTCCCTGGTGACGATGTCGCATGCGGCGGGCGCCGGTATCGGGGTTGCGGCGCTGCCCTGTTATCTCGGCGACAGCCTGCCCGGGCTTGTAAGGATCGGAGGGCTGATCGAGGAGATTGGCTCGGCGCTGTGGGTGCTGGTGCACGACGATTTGCGCCGCACGGCGCGCGTCCACGCCTTCACCAAATTCGTCTCCGGCGAATTGCAGCAGCGGCGCGACCTTCTTGAGGGCAGGCTCGGCGGCGGTAGGCTCGAGACGCACGCCAGCTGACGCGCGGGCTCAACTCCGCAACAAGCTCCCAAGCTCTGCGACGGTCATCACGCGCCCGAACACCTTGCCTATGATGTCGAGGGTTGCATTGTGCGATGCCTCGTCCAGTCCGCCATTGGCGTCGCTGATGAAAGCCACCTTGTAGTCGCGCATGAAGGCGCTCCGCGCGGTGGATTCGCAGCAGATGCTGGTCACGGTGCCGATGATGATCACCGTGTCGACCCGGCCTGCGCCACGGATGTTGCGCAACACCGTCTCGAGCTGCGTGTTGTGGAAGGCATCGTAGCGGTGCTTCTTGATGACGACATCCCCAGGCAAGGGCGCAAGCGCGGCGACGATTTCGGCGCCGGCGCTGCCTTCCCGCATTCCTTTGGTTTTCAGCTTCGGCTGATAGCCGGTTTCCAGCGGCGAGATATCGAAATGGTCGCTGAGCACATGCTGGGTGTAGATAACCGGGACGCCTTGCGCGCGGCAAAGCTCGACCACCTGCCGCATCGCCGGAATGCGATGGCGGGCCATGGCCACTTCCATGACGGCGCCCTCATCGACGAAGTCGCTTTGCATGTCGATGACCAGGAGGGCTGCGCGTTGCTTGTCGAACGCCCATGGTTCGTCGCCGGGCTGGGGCATTGCGTGTTTCCTGTTTCCGACGTTGATCAGGTGAGCAGCAGGCTCTTCATTGAGACATCGCAATTCCTGCCGATGACGATGTGATCGTGGATAGATGGAGAGATCAAGGTCGTGGCAATCTCGCAGCGAGTTCCGGGATTTGTTTGGGCGACTTGACGCGTCCTCCCTTGGCCTACGGGTCGATGACCGCGATCGCATCGATCTCTATCAGGTAGCCGGGAGACATCACCGCTATCCCGACCACTACGTTTGCCGGCTTGTGATCGCCGAACAGCTCGATCTGGGCCGCTTCGATGATCGGCACGTGTTCGTCGCGTTTGTAATCGACGATGTAGATCGTGATCTTGCAGACTTGCTCGGGCCGAGCGCCGGCGGCAGCAAGCGCTCGGCCGAGATTCCCGAACGCCAGGCGCGCCTGGACTGCGAAATCACCATGGCCAACGAGCTTGCCGTGTATGTCTTCTGGCTGCTGGCCCGAGACGAACACCAGCTTGCTTCCTGTCGCAACGACGACCTGGGAGTACATTTCCGGAATCGGCAGATCATTTGGATTTATGCATTCGAGCGTCATTGAATAGATCTCCTGCAATGGCTGTGGCTGCTTCGTATTCGCGGGTCTACCACATTGTCGCCGAAGCGGGCGCTTCCGTCGCACTATCACTTCTACACCGCAAGCGTGGGCGTTTGAGCCAAGCCGGAATGTTGCTGATTGGCTCGCGAGCGGTGGCGTTTGGGATGACGGCACCGGCGCCCATCAGGCTCAGATCAGCAGCAGGCCCTTCATCGAGGCGTTGCCTTTCTTGCCGATGATGATGTGGTCGTGGACGGCGATGCCGAGCGGCTTGGCGCTGTCGATGATCTGCTTGGTCATTTCGATGTCCGCACGCGATGGTGTCGGATCGCCGGAAGGGTGGTTATGCACCAGGATGACGGCGCTGGCCGATAGTTCCAGCGCGCGCTTGATCACTTCGCGCGGATAGACCGGCGTGTGGTCCACGGTGCCGACCTGCTGTACCTCGTCGGCGATCAGCACGTTCTTCTTGTCGAGAAACAAGATGCGGAACTGTTCGCGGTTCTCGAACGCCATCGCCGAGCGGCAGTACGCAAGAAGCTGCGTCCAGTTGGACAGCACCTCGCGGTCGCGAACCTCGGTCCGCGCCATGCGCTGCGCGGCAGCGGCAATCACCTTCAGGTCGGCCGCCACGGCGGGGCCGATGCCCTTCACCTCCTGCAGCAGCGCCACCGGTGCGCCAAGCACTTCGCCAAAAGTGCCGAAGCGCGCCAAGAGCGCCTTGGCGATCGGCTTGGTGTCGACGCGCGGGATCAGGCGAAACAGCAGCAGTTCGAGAAGTTCGTAGTCGGGCAGGGCGTCCGCGCCGCCGGCAACGAAGCGCTCGCGCAAACGGTCGCGATGGCCGTGATAGTGTGGCTTCTCCGCCGATTTGTCTCTTGGTGCCTTGTCCTTCGCCGGTGGTTCAAGCCACCGCTCGGAGAAGAACCCCCGTTCGTCGTCACCGCTGTTCCCCATCCATCCCCCACACTCCCCGAAGGCTTCGACGGCAGATTAGAGCGGTAAGCAGCGCGCGGTCGAGTTTTTTCGGCGACGGCGCCTCAAAGCTGCGGCTTGAGGCGATCTTGTTTTCAGCTGACCGGCGGCAGGCCGGGGCGGTCGAGCTTGTTTGGCGACAGGGTGAAAATCTCGCAGCCAGTTTCGGTGACGCCGATCGTGTGTTCGTACTGCGCGGACAGCGAGCGGTCGCGCGTCACCGCCGTCCAGCCGTCCGACAGCACTTTCACATGCGGCCGGCCAAGATTGATCATGGGCTCGATGGTGAAGATCATGCCCGGCCGCATCTCGACGCCTTCCGAGGCGGTGCCATAGTGCAGGATGTTGGGTGCGTCGTGGAACAGCTGGCCAACGCCGTGGCCGCAGAAATCGCGCACCACCGAGCAGCGCTCTGCCTCGGCATAGGTCTGGATGGCGGCGCCGATGGCGCCGGTGCGGGCGCCGGGCCGGACCGCCGCGATTCCGCGCATCAGGCACTCATGAGTGACTTCAAGCAGGCGTTCGGCGGCGCGCTTGATGGTGCCGACGGGATACATGCGCGAGGAATCGCCGTGCCAGCCGTCGAGGATGTAGGTGACGTCGATGTTGACGATGTCGCCATCCTTCAACGGCTTGTTGTCTGGAATGCCGTGGCAGACGACGTGGTTGATCGAGGTGCAGGACGATTTGGTGTAGCCGCGGTAGTTGAGCGTCGCCGGTAGCGCGCCTTGGTCCATGCCGAATTCGAAGACGAAACGGTCGATGGTCTCGGTGGTGACACCCGGCTGGACCATCGGCACCAGTTCATCAAGGCAGCGCGCGGTGAGATCGCAGGCCTTGCGCATGCCGGCAAATCCTTCTTCGCCGTAGAGGCGGATCTGGCCGGTGTTCCTGAGGGGTGCCGTGGCGGCGTCGAGATAGGTGACCATAGTGTCCGTTTGCCTGTAAGCGGGCGGCGCATATCAGCCCGTTAGAAAATTTCCCCAGATTTGGCACTGCAAGCCGCAAGGTTCAAGGAAGAACTGCCGGCAATGGACTGATACTGGCGATATTCCTGGCTTGCGCGGCCGCTCAGATGACATCCAGGTGCGCGATCTCCTCCGAATGCCGAGATCGCACTGACGACACATTTTCGCGCAAAAGCAGCCAAAGCAACTTTTGACGACGAACGGCGTTGCTGTGGTCGACGCCAGTTCGGGAGATATAGAATGGACAGATTGCAATTCGAGGTGCCGGTGCGCATCGCGCCCGCGCCCGGGCTGCCGGTAGAGGAAATATACAGCGTCGAACAGGCGCTGGATATCCTGCATGACTGGCCAAAGAAGCGACAGGGCAAGGTCTATGAAGCGGCGTTCAATGCCTGTTTCGGGGCCACGGTGGATGTGGTCAGGACTGAGGACGCATGGCGCGCCTTCATGGCGTTTTGCCGGGTCAGTGGCCTGCTGGCCAGGGACATGATGGTTACGGCCAAGCGCGCCGGCGAGGCGAGGGGCCTGAGGGTCTAGAGTTCTGCTTGGCCTGGAGGCCGGCCAACCGCCTCGTTCCAATCGGCGCGGACTCCGCGGCGTTAAGGTTCCGTTTCCGACTTCACAGCTAGGCATGAGCCATAGAGCAGCGTCTGATTCGTTGCGTCGGTTTCATGGTGCAGAACATGTCTTCAGCCAATGTGCGTACCTTCCCGCTAGATCGGCAGACCGTGCTGGTGCGCGAGGTCGCCGCAAGGCTGGGCAGACTGCACGGCGACACGGCCACGTCGTTCTGGAAGGCCACGGCGCGCGAACTCCTCGACAAGGCGGTCGCGGCCGGCTGCGATGCGGCTTCGGCGGCCAACGATGTCCGCCGGTTTTTCGCCGCGGTCCAGGACGAGATGCATTTCAAGGCGGACGATGCCGCACCAGGGCAGCGCCGGATGCGCACCCGCCCCTAGCCTCAAAACACACGCGCTCATCATTGTGTGGCCAACCGTGGACCGGTCTTGGCGTCGACGTATCTCGGGTCTTACGCTGTCGATTGTGCCGTCCCAGCCACGGCGAGCGCCTTGTTGAACGCGAGACAGGCGATGAAATACTGGTCGCGCTCGGCCCTGGCGACGTCGGTCATCGCCAAGGAAATCGTCGAGCGCTATGGCGGGACTATCATGCCGGAGACCTGCCTGACGGCCGCCTTTGCAAACAGTGGGTCTCAAGGCGGCTTAGCGCAAGGCGTCGGCCTCTCGGCGATCCCTGTGCCGACCCGATCCGAATCGGCTATGCCTGCGCGATGCAGGAAACGTCTCTCTACATCCCGGTGAAGCGGTTTCTCGAGAGCCTGGAATTCACGGTGAAGGGCGAAGTCGGCCACTGCGATATCGTGGCGGTGCGCGACGGCGAGCCGCCTGTGCTGGTCATCTGCGAACTGAAATTGCAGTTCAACCTCGAACTGGTGCTGCAAGGTGTCGATCGCGCGGCGGCATGCGACGAAGTGTGGCTGGCCGCGCGCATGTCGGCGCGTGGCAAAGGCCGCGAGCACGACCGCCGTTTTCGCGCGCTGTGCCGGCGGCTCGGCTTCGGGCTTCTGGCTGTCAGCGGCAAGGGGGAGGTCGAATTGCTGCTCAGCCCGGCCGCTCTGCCGCCGCGTCGCGATCCAAAGCGGCGCTCGCGGCTGATGGAGGAACACCGGCGCCGGCGCGGCGATCCGGTGGTCGGCGGTGGCTCGCGAGCCCCGATCATGACGGCCTACCGGCAGGATGCGCTGGCCTGCGCCGCAGCCATGACCGACGGGCCGAAACGCCCGCGCGATCTGAAAGCGATTTCGCCGCGCGCGGCCAGCATCCTATTGGACAATGTCTATGGCTGGTTCGCCAGGGCCGAGCGCGGCGTCTACGCGCTGACCGAGGGTGGCCACGCGGCGTTACAGCGCTGGCCGCAGGTAGCGCACGACCAAGGGTGAGTGGCCGGAGATTGCCGCGAGCAGGCGCCGAGTGAAACCTCGGCACGGCAGCCGCTGTTCGCCGTTTCAACCGATGCGCCGCGTCACCCTTCCAGCCGCTGCTAGTTCGGCGGCTGCCGCGAGGCTTCCTGTTTTCCTGAAAGATCTGGTACGCCCAAGGGGAATCGAACCCCTGTTACCGCCGTGAAAGGGCGGTGTCCTAACCGCTAGACGATGGGCGCGCTCAGACGAAGCGGCTTATAATTGCGTTGTTGCCAACCGGCAACCCATCAGCCGCCAGATGCGGAAACTTTTTTCAAGAGGGGCAAGAAAAGCCAGTTTGGTGAGCCAGCGCAGGTTTCTGGCCTCGCGTCGTTGCACATCTTTGGATGAACGCGCCGCGCAGTCGTCATCCTATGGTCTTCGCTGCGTCGCTGCGCGCCTTGCTTCGCCATAGGATGACGAAGTCGCGGGTGCCTCGGCTAATCTCGAACGTCGCTGATAGCTAATCGGGAAAAACGGCAGGCTGCTAACGGCCCCTCGGCGCGTTTGCCGAATGGGGATGCTAACCCCGCCGGCGGCAGCGCCAGTTCCAGTCGCGCTCGGGGCCGACGTCGACGTGAACGGATTCGGTATGGCAGTAGGTGCCGACGCCGCCGCGGCCGGGCATGGTTCGGATGTAGCTCGCCAGTTCCCATTTGGAGACGCCGGGAACCTGGATGTCGGCGGCGGCGCAATACATGTGCAGCGAATTCTTGGCGCCGTTGGCGCGGCGGTTGCGGGCCGGGTCGCGGTAGCCTGATGTGACCATCATCTTGCGGCCGTAATGGCCTTCGATGGTCTTCAGCACACGCACCAGCGACGGCTTCAGGCAGGCGACGTCGACGCTCTCGTTTTGCTTCAACAGGCCATTGGGCGCCAGCCGGGCGAGGCCGGCGGCGGAGGCCACCTGATAGGCGCCGCCCGAACCCTCGTCCTCGTTCAGGTCGACGTCGCTTTCGTCGTCGAGGCCGGATTTGCGCTTGATCTCGAACAGCGCCGTCTGGCGCACGCCGGGCAAGGCATCGCTGCCGGTGATGTGGTTGCTCTCGTTGCCAAGCGAGGCAAGCTGCAAGGGCTTGTCGGCGGAATTGGCTGACGCTAGCGTGATGATCGGCTTTGCCGGGGCGGCCTTCTGGGAAGCAACCGCAGGCTGTTCGCCCGAGCGCGAGTTGACCAGCGGAGCAGGTGCCGCCGAGGTTGGCGTGGTGCTGAACAGTGAGGCCAGGAAGCCCTTCTTCGGCGTGTCGATCTGCTGGGGCGCGGCGGTCACGTAGACCTCGTTGGTCGCGGGCGCCGCTGCCGTCGCTTTCGGTGCGGTCACGCCGGCATCGGCGGCGGCGATCTTCTGCGCCACGGCGTCCGTTGCGGCCGCCGTCTGTGCTGACTGCTGCAGCGACTGCGGCGTCTGGCCGACAATGGTTTCGGAGCCGGCGGGAACATTGACCGGGAAGCCGGTGCCGGGCTTGGCCACCGGCACATAGGCGACCTGCTCGGGCAGTGTCGCATCGCCCGCTGCCGTCATCATCATCTGCGGCCCGGTGGATGTGACCTGCACGGTCGAATCGCCCGGCGCCGCAGGGCTGGCGCCGGAAGCCGCGGAGATGTCAGAAGCGGTCGCGTTGTAGCCAGGCATGCCGACGGACATTGTGGGGTCGCCAGCGGAGGTGCAGGACGCCAGAAGCACGGAGAAAAGCGCTGCCGCTATAGTGCGACCTTCTCTCCCCGCGAGACGCGATCCTACTGATTTCAAAACTAAATTCCCCCTCGGTGTCCGGTCGGCCTGCTATTGGTGCGGCGTCGAAACGTTCACATCCAATAACCTTGTGTTCCCAAGCCGGAAACGAGACTTGTGTCAATTCTGCAAGCCTCTGAATTATTTGCTCGTTGGAGGCCAATTGAGGCTTCTTGAAGGTTGACGACACCATTTCGCCCCGTTTTGCCGGCTCGTCAACTCACCAGACATTACATTCCGTTACACACAGGCACCTGCAAAAAGGTGCCGGCCGTTACACACGCACCTTCACATAGGTGCCGGGGGCATCACCCAGGGTTTTCATGTGCTTGCCCGGTTTGCGGGCCGGAACGAGGGTGTCGTCCTGGGTCTCGATCCAGTGCTGCCAATGCGTCCACCAGGAGCCGGGATGCTCCACCGCGGAGGCGAGCCACTGGTCAAAATCGCCTGTCGGTTTGCCGCCGGTCCAGTACTGGTATTTCTTGGCTGCCGGCGGGTTGACGACACCGGCAATGTGGCCGGAACCAGCCATCACAAACTCGACGTCACCGCCGAAATATTGCGAGCCGAGAAACACGGAAAGGGCCGGCGCGATGTGATCTTCCTTCGACGCCAGGTTGTAAACCGGGATGGTGACGTCGGCCAGCGACAAAGTGCGGCCGGCGAGTTCCATCACGCCACGCGTCAGATTGTTCTCGAGATAACAGTTGCGCAGGTAGAAAGAGTGGTTGGCGGCCGCCATGCGGGTGGAATCGGCGTTCCAGTAGAGCAGGTCGAAGGGAAGGGGATCCTTGCCGCGCATGTAGTTGTTGATGACATAAGGCCAGATCAGGTCGCCCGAGCGCAGCATGTTGAAGGCGGTCGCCATCTTGGTGCCGTCGAGGTAGCCCTTTTCGTTCATCGATTTCTCGACCGCTGCCACTTGGTCCTCGTCGACGAAGACTTTCAGGTCGCCGGCATGGGTGAAGTCGACCTGCGTGGTGAAGAAGGTCGCCGATTTGATGCGGTTGTCGCCTTCCTGTGCCAGCAGTGCGAGTGCGGCCGCCAGCAGCGTGCCGCCGACGCAATAGCCGATGGCGTTGACCTCTTTCTCGCCGGTCGCCTTCTCGATCATGTCGAGGCCGTATTGCAGGCCCTCCCGTATGTAAGCTTCCCAGCCCTTGGCGCCGTGCCGCTCGTCGGGATTGATCCAGGAGATGACGAACACGGTATGGCCTTGCTCGATCGCCCAGCGGATGAAGGACTTTTGCGGGTTGAGATCGAGGATGTAGAATTTGTTGATCCAGGGCGGGCAGATCAGCAGCGGGCGCTTGAGCACCATCTCCGTCGTCGGATCGTACTGGATGATTTCGGCGACATCGCTGCGGCCGACCACCTTGCCGGGAGATGTCGCGACGTTCTTGCCGATCTCGAAGGGCGAATAGTCAGCTTGTCTCAGCTTCAGGTCGCCCTTGCCGGCGGCGATGTCTTCGGCCAGCATCTTCATGCCGCGCACCAGGTTTTCGCCATTCGAGGCAACGGTTTCTCGAAACAGCTCCGGATTGGTCAGGATGAAGTTCGAGGGCGAGATGGCATTGGACACCTGCTTGACGTAGAAGCTCGCTTTGTGGCGGGTGTGGTCGTCGAGGCCCTCAGCGTGCTCGACCAGGTCGGCCGCCCAGCGCGAGGTGACGAGATAGGCCTGTTTGAGGAAATCGAAGAAAGCGTTGCGACCCCATTCGGGGTCTTGAAAACGCTTGTCGCCGCACTCGGGCTTGACCACATCGTCCGGCGCTTCGGCATTCGGGCTAACCTTCTGGATGGCGTTGCCCCAGACCGTCATGTAGCCGGCGAACAGTCGCGTCTGCGCTTCCAGCGCGCGTTGCGGGTCGGCCAGCCAATATTCGCTGAGCTTGGAAAAGGTTTTGACCATGTCGACCACGGGTTCGGCGACATGATCGCGCACCTCGCCCTTTTCGCGCGGCTCGGCCCAGGCGGAGGCGGCTTTGCCGGCCTGCTCGACCATGCGCGCCATGTTCAACGCGAAGCGTTCCGGGTCTTTCACCAGATATTGCTCGACGGTCGAAGATTGATCATCTTCCGCTTTGCTCGAATCAGGTGTTTTGGACATGGCTCGCGGGGTTCCTCCCGAGGCGTTTTCTTGACATATTATCATGGGACATCTGACCGGGTCCAATGCGCTGTACCCCGGCTGCCAGGAAAACAATATGACGATTAACACCGGCAAGACCATTTTTTCGGGGGCAGGCCGCTTTTGCCGCGTCGCGGTTGCAATCGCCTGTCTGACGCCAGGGCTGCTGGCGGCAAGTGGCTGCACGAGCGCCAACACCGGCAACGGGATGAATGTCGGCCTGACCCAGGGCGCGCAGGACACCGGCTCTTATCCCAATCTCAACATCCCACCGCAGGTGGCGGCAAAGCAGCTCACCCCTGAGGAGACGCAGGCCAAGCTTGCCCAGTTGAAGGGCGAACAGCAGGGGCAAGTGGCCAAGGGCGGCGGCGGTGCCCCGTCCACCAGCCCGGCGGCGCTGAATTCGCTGGCGAAGAACCATGGCAAGGACACGCTGAAGCAGATCGAAGCCAAATGCGATCCCGCCCTCGACCCTACCTGCAAATAAGGCTATATCGCGCGCCGAAAGCGGTCTTTGCCAAAGGCGCCTAGCCAAGCCAACTGTGCTAAAGCCAATCTTAAATCGTCTGGAACTGACATGGAAGAATTTCACAAGGTCCGCCGGCTTCCGCCCTACGTGTTCGAGCAGGTCAACCGGCTGAAGGCCAGCGCCCGTTCGCGCGGCGCCGACATTATCGACCTTGGCATGGGCAATCCGGACCTGCCGACGCCGAAGGCGATCGTCGACAAATTGTGCGAAGTGGTGCGCGATCCGCGCACGCATCGCTATTCCTCCTCGCGCGGCATCCCAGGTCTGCGCCGCGCCCAGGCCGCCTATTATCAGCGCCGTTTCGGCGTGAAGCTCAATCCCGACACGCAGGTGGTGGCGACGCTCGGTTCGAAGGAAGGCTTCGCCAATATGGCGCAGGCGATCACCGCGCCGGGCGACGTGATCCTGTGCCCCAACCCGACCTATCCGATCCATGCTTTCGGCTTCATCATGTCGGGCGGCGTCATCCGTTCGCTGCAGGTCGAGCCGGATGACGGCTTCATCCCGGCGCTCGAGCGCGGTGTCCGTCATTCGATCCCGAAGCCACTGGCATTGATCCTCAACTATCCGTCGAACCCGACGGCGCTGGTCGCCTCGCTCGATTTCTACAAGGACGTGGTCGCCTTCGCCAAGAAGAACGACATCATCATCCTGTCGGACCTTGCCTATTCGGAGATCTATTTCGACGGCAATCCGCCGCCTTCGGTGCTGCAAGTGCCGGGCGCCATCGATGTCTGCGTCGAGTTCACCTCGATGTCGAAGACCTTCTCCATGCCCGGCTGGCGCATGGGCTTTGCCGTCGGCAATGAGCGGCTGATCTCGGCGTTGACGCGGGTGAAGTCCTATCTCGACTACGGCGCCTTCACGCCGATCCAGGTGGCGGCGGCGCATGCGCTGAATGGCGACGGCGCCGACATCGCCGAAGTGCGCGAGGTCTATTTGAAGCGCCGCGACGTCATGGTCGACGCCTTCAGCCGCGCCGGCTGGACCATTCCGGCACCGGCTGCCTCGATGTTCGCCTGGGCGCCGATCCCGGAGCCGTTCAAGCATCTCGGCTCGCTTGAGTTTTCCAAGCTCCTGATCGAGCACGCCGACGTGGCGGTGGCGCCGGGCATCGGCTTTGGCGAGCATGGCGACGATCATGTCCGCATCGCGCTGGTCGAGAACGAGCACCGGATCCGGCAGGCGGCGCGCAACATCAAGCGCTTCCTGGCGTCCAGCGCCAAGCAGCCGAACAATGTGGTGCCGCTCGCCGGGCATCGCTAAAGTCGCCGCACATCTTATTCGAGTAGATTTTTTGAGGGGCGTCGCCGGGCATGGCTGAAGCGTTGCGTGTTGGAATTGCGGGTCTGGGTACGGTTGGCGCCTCGGTGGCGCGCGTGCTGCGCGACAAGGCAGCGGAGCTGACGCGCCAGTGCGGACGCGATGTCATCGTCACCGCTGTTTCGGCTCGCAATGCCAAGCGCGACCGTGGCGTCGACCTCAGCGCCGCCAAATGGTTCGATGATCCGGTGAAGATGGCGCAGACCGCCGACATCGACGTCTTTGTCGAGTTGATCGGCGGCGATGAAGGCCCGGCGCGTTCGTCGGTCAAGGCAGCACTTGAGGCTGGGCGCCACGTCGTCACCGCCAACAAGGCGCTGTTGGCCAAGCACGGCGTGGCGCTTGCCGAAATCGCCGAGAAGAAGGGCGTGCTGCTCAACTACGAGGCGGCAGTTGCCGGCGGCATCCCGGTCATCAAGACGATGCGCGAGGCGATGGCCGGCAATTCGGTCACCCGCGTCTTCGGCATCCTGAACGGCACCTGCAACTACATCCTGACCCGCATGGAGGCCGAGGGCATCTCCTTCGACGAGTGCCTGAAGGACGCGCAACGGCTGGGCTACGCCGAAGCCGATCCGACTTTCGATATCGAGGGCCATGACACGGCGCATAAATTGTCGATCCTGACCAGCCTGGCCTTCGGCACCAAGATCGCCGCCAACGACATCTACATGGAAGGCATTTCCAATATCAGCCAGGCCGATATCCGCGCTGCCGCCGATCTCGGCTACCGGATAAAACTGCTCGGTGTCGCGCAGCGCACCGACAGCGGCATCGAGCAGCGCGTGCACCCGACCATGGTGCCGACCGCGTCGGTGATCGCACAGGTGCATGGCGTGACCAATGCGGTGGCCATCGAAACCGACATTCTGGGCGAGCTGCTGCTCTCCGGCCCCGGCGCCGGCGGCAACGCCACCGCGTCCGCCGTGGTCGGCGATATCGCCGACATTGCCAAGAGCCGGCCGGGCTTCCAGCACGGTCCGGTGTTCGGCCTGCCGGCCAAGGAACTGCGGCCCTACAAGAAGGCGCAGATGCGCAGCCATGCCGGCGGCTATTTCATCCGACTGACCGTGCATGATCGCATCGGCGTCTTTGCCGCGATCGCCAAGCGCATGGCCGACAACGACATTTCGCTGGAATCGATCGTCCAGCATGCCGTCAGCGGTGAGACCGACGCGCAAAAGACGGTGATCCTGGTCACCCACGAGACGACGGAAGCAGCGGTGCGCAAGGCTGTCGACGGCATCACCAAGGACGGCCACCTCACAGACAAGCCGCAGGTTATCCGCATCGAGCGTGCGGGCTAGGCCAAGTCATTTTTCTCCTTTAACCGATTGATGCTGCTGCTGAAAAGTGGTTTCGGACGCCATAATGCTCTATCTCTTTGATTTGGAGCCGGATTGAGATTTCAGGTCGAACCCACCAATCATCATCGGGTTCTGGCGGAGGCGTGAGCCGCGAGATCAAGGCGCGTCACCAGGAGGTGGAAAAGTTGAGACTTTCCTGTTTAGCCGTCGCATATTGCCGGAAATGACAATCTGTAGACTACGCTCCCTATGACGGGCGACAAACGCTTCTTCCTCGATGTCAGGCAGTCGGCGACCGGTGTTTCCTGGGAACACCGGTTGAGCGAGCGGCAGGACATGACTGCGCTGGCCATAGCGCAGGGCCACGGCGTGCCCGACATTGTGGCGCGCGTGCTCGCCGGGCGGGGCGTCACCGCGGACCAGGCCGAGCGCTTCCTCGATCCGACGATCCGCAATCTGTTGCCGTGTCCGGCTTCGCTGACCGACATGGGCAAGGCTGCGACCCGCATCGCCGAAGCGGTCATGGCCAAGGAGAAGGTGGCAATCTTCGGCGACTACGATGTCGACGGCGCCGCCTCTTCGGCGTTGCTCAAGCGCTTCCTGACACATTTCTCGGTGCCTTCGGAGATCTACATTCCCGACCGCATCTTCGAGGGCTACGGCCCCAATCCGGAGGCTATGCGCGAACTGGTCTCGCGCGGCGCGACGCTGATCGTCACCGTCGATTGCGGCACCAACAGCGCTGTCTCCATCGATGCCGCCAAGGCCGCAGGCGCCGATGTGGTGGTGCTCGACCACCATCAGGTCGGCGGCCCGCTGCCGGAGGCGACCGCAGTCGTCAATCCCAATCGCGAGGACGACCTTTCCGGGCAAGGCCATCTGTGCGCCGCCGGTGTCGTCTTCCTCACTCTGGTGCAGACGGCGAGGGTCCTGCGCAGCCGATTGCCCGACGCATCGCCACCGGACCTGTTGTCGTTGCTCGACCTGGCGGCGCTGGCCACGGTTTGCGATGTGGTGCCGCTCATCGGCGTGAACCGCGCTTTCGTCGTCAAGGGACTACAGATGGCGCGGCAGCAGAAGAATGAGGGGCTCGCCGCACTGGCGCGGGTGTCCCGCATCGGTGAGCCGATAAGCACCTTTCATCTCGCCTATCTGATTGGGCCGCGCATCAATGCCGGCGGCCGCATCGGCGATGCGGCACTCGGCAGCCGGCTGCTCGCCACCGACGATCCGGTTGAAGCCGGGACCATTGCCGAGACACTCGACCGGCTCAACCAGGAACGCCAGCAGATGGAGATGGAGATGCTGGCAGCGGCGCGCGCCGAGGCTGACGCCGAACTTGCCGGCGGCAACGGGCCGGCCATCATCCTCACCGCCAGCACCAATTGGCATCCCGGCATTGTCGGCTTGATCGCCTCGCGGCTGAAGGACCATGCGCGGCGGCCGGCCTTCGCCATCGCCTTCAACGCCAATGGCATCGGCACCGGCTCTGGCCGTTCGGTGTCGGGCTTCGATCTCGGACGGCTGGTGCGCGCAGCCGCCGATGCCGGGCTGATCGTCAAGGGCGGCGGCCACGGCATGGCCGCCGGCATCACGGTGGAACGCGGCAAGCTCGGCGAACTCCGTGCTTTCTTCGAGGAGCGCGCGGCGGCCGAAGTGTTCCGGCTGCAGGACGAAGAAAGTCTGGCCGTCGACGGCGCGCTCGCCGCCGAGGGCGCGACGATTGCTTTGCTCGATGCGCTGGAAAAGGCCGGGCCTTTCGGCGCCGGCCATGTCGCGCCGGTGTTCGCGCTGCCGCGCCATCGGCTGGCCGACGCGCGGGCCGTCGGCACCAACCACATCCGGGCTGATCTGCAGTCGGAAAGCGGCGGCCGCATCCAGGGCATCGCCTTTCGATCCGTCGATACCGCGCTGGGCGAATTCCTGTTCAAGAACAGGGGCAACACGATCCATGTCGCCGGCTCGCTGTCGGGGAATTATTGGAACGGCAACCGTACGGTGCAGTTCCGCATCACCGATGCGGCCAAAGCCTGACATTGCCGAATTGGTTTAAGCGAGAACCGTCTGCAGCCGCTTCAACTCGCTGATCTGCGCCATCGTCGCCTGGTAACCGACGCTGATCGCCTCATCCGCGCGGTGGAATTCGGTCAAGCCGATATGGCTGAGTTTCGGTTGCAGCGACATGTCGGGCGGGTCGCCCGCCAGCCTTGCGCGTGAAATCCGGTCCTGGATGATGTTGAAGGCTTCGACCATGACGCCGGTGATGCCGAGACGGCTCTGGTGCGGCTGGTGGTCGGGGCTGGCCTGGCCTGGCCGGGGCGCGTCCTTCTCGATGAGCAGTTCGCCGGCGCTGTGCTTGATGACGGCGGCGCGGCCGAACAGATCGTAGTGAAGGTTGACCGCGACGACCAGCGGCTGCTCGTAGGCGCGGCAGACCGAAACCGGAACCGGGTTGACCAGCGCGCCGTCGACCAGAATGCGGCCGTTGCAATTCACCGGTTCGAACACGCCGGGCAGCGCATAGGAAGCCCGCATCGCGGTGATCAGCGAACCGCTGGACAGCCAGATCTCATGGCCGGTGCGAATTTCGGCGCCAACGGCCACGAAGGGTTTCGTCAGATCCTCGAAGCGGATGCCTGCCATGTGCTCGCGCAGCCTGACGTCCAGTTTCATGCCGCCGAACAGGCCGCTGCCGCGCAGATTGAGGTCGAGCAGGCCGAAGATGCGCCGCTTGGTCAGGCTGCGGGCGAACTCCTCGAGTTCGTCCAGCTTGCCGGCGAGATAGCAGCCGCCAACCAGCGCGCCGATCGAGGTGCCGGCGATCATCGAGACTTCGATGCCGGCTTCGTCGAGCGCGCGCAGCACGCCAATGTGCGCCCAGCCGCGTGCGCAGCCGCCGCCCAGCGCGAGCGAAATGCCTGTCTTGCCCGCGGGTTGCGGGTCAGGCACCCCGCCGGACGATGAGGGGCCATTGGCCTCCCGCACGTCCGGTCTGCTACGCAATGACGCCCACTCGAGCATCATGATCTCCCTTGTCCCGCGTCCGTTCTACAGGAAGGACGTTTGAGAATAGTGAATATGAGTGGTTTGCGACTGTTGAATGGTTCACGCGGGCTTCCGATACGTTTTTTCCGCATCGAACAGCGGCGTGCTGCCATCGTCGGCAAGCGTTGCCTTGCCGCCGATTAGCCCCACCGTCCGATAAAAACATGAACGCCGGCCGGTGTGACAAGTTGCGTCGTGGCCCAACACTTTGACGCGCAACCATATGGCGTCCTGGTCACAATCCGTGAGCATCTCGACGACGGTCTGAAAATTGCCTGATGTTTCGCCCTTCTTCCACAGCGTGCTGCGCGAGCGCGACCAGTAGTGCGCGATGCCGGTTTCGAGCGTCAGCGCCAGCGCCTCGGCATTCATATGCGCGACCATCAGCAGCATACCGTCAGCGGCGTCGGTGACGACGACGGTGACCAGCCCGGCAGCATCGAAGCGCGGGGAAAACACCGCGCCTTCTTCGAGAGCCTTCTTGTCTGATGGAGCCTTGGGAAATGTTAGTGCCGACATCGCCGGTCCTTGATCTAGCGATGCCGGCGAGAGGCTTACGCCCCGAGGCCGCGCACCATGGTGACGAAACGGACCTGTTCCTCGGGCGTGTCCTTGAACACGCCGGTGAAGGTCGAGGTCAGCGTGGTGGAGCCCTGCTTGCGGATGCCGCGCATGGCCATGCACATATGCTCGGCCTCGATCATGACGGCGACACCGCGCGGATTGAGCACGTCCTGGATGACGCCGGCGATCTGTGCGGTCATGGCCTCCTGAGTCTGCAGGCGATGGGCGAAGATATCGACCACACGGGCGATCTTGGACAGGCCGACGACCTTGCCGTCCGGGAGGTAGCCGACATGCGCCTTGCCGATGATCGGCACCATGTGGTGCTCGCAATGCGAGTGGAACTGGATGTCCCTGACGATGACGAGATCGTCATAGCCGGCGACTTCCTCGAAGGTGCGGCCGAGTTCTTCGGCCGGGCACATGTCATAGCCGTTGAACATTTCGAGAAAGGCCTTGGTGACGCGCTTGGGCGTGTCGATCAGGCCCTCGCGGTCCGGATTGTCGCCGGTCCAGCGCAACAGCGTGCGCACGGCGGCCTCGACCTCGGCTTCGCTCGGCCTGTCGGTGACCGGCTTGTCCAGATAGTCGGAAGGGGGCATGATTTTCTTGATGACGGCATCCATAAAGGCGTCTCCCGTAGTTCCTCTCTCAGGAGGAACGAGTTGAACGGACCACGACCTTTCGGGTGCTGAAAACTCGCCCGGTTTCCAGCCCGCAAGCGGCGTGAACGAAATGGGCAAGGACGATGGCTCTGCGTTGCCTTGTCGATACCCGACTGCCAGCATTATATATGGTCGTGCGCAGCGAATGAAAGACGCCACAGCGGCAATCGCTGTTCGCTTGGCGGCGACGGATTGGAAAAATATGATTGACGACGTCTACAATGCGAAAATTCTGGGTTTTGCCGGAAACATCGCCCGCATAGGCCGGCTCGATCATCCGGATGCGAGTGCCAAGGCTCATTCCAAATTGTGCGGCTCGACGGTAACCGTCGACCTCAAGATGGACAATGGCGTCGTCACCGATTTCGCTCATGACGTGAAGGCCTGCGCCCTCGGCCAAGCCTCGTCCTCGATCATGGCTCAACATGTCATCGGCGCCAGCGCCGACGAATTGCGGGCGGTGCGCGACACCATGCTGAAGATGCTCAAGGAAAATGGCGCGCCGCCGCAAGGCCGCTTTGCCGATCTGAGATATCTGGAGCCGGTGCGCGACTACAAGGCGCGCCATGCCTCGACCATGCTGACCTTCGATGCGGTCGTCGATGCCATCGGTCAGATCGAGAAGAAACGCGCCGAAGAAGCAGCGTGACATAGCGCAGACTTCGCGCAGGCCATGACGGAGGAAGTGCTTGCATTGGTTGATGGTGGCTTTGGGCGTTGCGGTTTCGCTGGTGACGAGTGGCTATGCTGCCGGAGAAGAAAGCGCTTCGCAGCAGAAGGCCGCCACCTATCTCTTTGACAAGCTGGCTGGCTGCTGGAATATCCCAGTCGGCGACGGATCAGTGATCACGATCACGCGCGTCCAAATCAGCCTGAACCGGGATGGTTCGCTGGCGGGACCGCCAAAGGTACTCAACCCCGCGACAGAGCCACAGGGCAAGATGTTCAATCAAAGCGCAGTTCGGGCAATTGCCCGTTGTGCGCCCTTCACTGGCCTTGCCGCTTATGTCGACAGCTACCAGGCTTGGCGCGAGATCACTGTCAATTTCGACGCCCGAGACATGTCATCCACCCCGCAGCAGAAATAGAAGCCGAACGCTAAGATTACGCCGGCTTAGGTCTGCAGTGTCTGCGCCCGTCTGCTTTCGGCAAATTCGCTTCTCACCCAGTCGGCAAACGCCTTGACCGGTTCCGGCAGGTCCTTCAAACTCTTGGCGACCAGCCAGTAGGCGCCGGATGCGACATCAATGTCGAACGGCTTGATCAGCGCGCCGGATGCAATCTCCTCGCCGATCTGCAACAGGTCGCCCAGTGCCACGCCGTGGCCGAGCAGGGCCGCCTGCTTCGACAGCGACACATCCGCCAGCATAGGGCCGCGCGCCGGAATGGCGTCGGCGGCGACGCCGGCTGCCTCGAACCAGCGCGCCCAGCCTTGACGATTCTCCTCGTGCAACAGCGTGTAGCGGGCAAGGTCGAGCGGCTTTTCGAGGGCAGGGCCCGATGCCAGCAAGGTGGGCGACAGGACCGGTGAATCGACGGTCGAGGCTAGCCATTCGGCCTCGCTGCGCGGCCATGAGGTGGCGCGCGCGCTGAAGCGCAAGGCGAGTTCGGGCTGATCGCTGCGGAACTCGATCGGCCTTGGGTCGACTTCGAGGGAAACGTCGATATCGGGCCGCAACTGGCTGAAGCGGTTGAGCCGCGGCAACAGCCATACCGAGGCCAGCGACGGCTCGACACTGACGCGGACCACCGACTGCGCCGGGGCAGCCACCAGGTCCGAAAGCAGCCTGTCGATGTCGTCGAAACTCCTGACCAACTGATCGAGCAGGCGCTGGCCGGCCTCGGTCAGCTCGACGCGGCGGTGATGACGGCGGAACAAGGGCTGGCGCAAGAACTGCTCGAGTTCGCGGATCTGCCGACTGATGGCGGCCTGCGAGACGAACAGCTCCTCGGCGGCCCGGCTAAAGCTCAATTGCCGGCCGGCTGCCTCGAAACTTCGCAACGCCGTCAGGGGCAACCGTCCGCGCTTCATTTCGCATAACCCGAAGTTATCCGAACCGGAAATTATACTCGTTTGAAGGCGAAGGCCAGCGGGCGTCTAATCCGCTCTTAGAGGAGACACGGATATGATCCAGTTTCTGGAAATCTTTGGCGATGTGATGCGGATCGCGACGTTTCAATGGCGTGGCGACAGGCAGCATCATGTGCAGCGCACCGAGCAAAGGCCGGCCACCCGCTGGGCGGCTCCAGCGGAGCGGCATCCCTTTCGCCGCTCGCGACCCTGAAGCCGACAAAGAGGCGAGTGAGTGAAGAGGATTGCGTTTGCCGGCCGAAGCTCACATCTATCGGTTTGGAAACGCAAGCTGACCCGGAAGCCGGTTTCGGGTCGCGTTCGGAAAGAGACTGCGGTGGGCGACCAGCATCGGCATGTGCATGCCGCCGGACGGACCCGGCGCGGGCGCAACTGGCCCGGTCCCTGGCGCAAAACACCCGGCCGCATTTTCGGCACGTCGCTGGTGCGCCTCTATCAACTGACGCTGTCCGGATTTGTCGGCAATTCCTGCCGGCATCTGCCGACCTGTTCCGAATACGCGCATGAGGCGATCGCCCGCCATGGTCTGTGGGCCGGCGGCTTCATGGGGCTGTTCCGCGTGCTGCGCTGCGGCCCTTTCGGTTCGCATGGCATCGATCGCGTGCCGGAGGTACTCGATCAGCGCTATGTCTGGTTCATGCCATGGCGTTATTGGCAGATCGGCAGGAAGCGCGGCGAGGCCTGACGGCGGGCGCGCTGGTCCCTGATCCAGATCGCCAGCGCGGCATTCTTTACAATCCGGTAAGGTTAACAACGGGCTGCACAAAGACTGCGCATTTGAGTCAAAATCGAGCCAAGACACTTCGCTAAGCGCCTCCTGTTCATTCCCAGGAGAGCCCACATGCGTCGGATCGAAACCCATCCCTTCATCATTGCCGCGGTCCTCTTCCTGCTGGCCTGGTTTCTGGGATTTCCGATGCGGGCGCAATCGGCTCCGCTTGGCGATGTCGCCTGCACGCTTATCCAGGACGCGGCGAGCGGCGAGACGCTCTATCAAAGCGGCGTCTGCGACCAACGCGTCAGCCCGGCGTCGACCTTCAAGGTGCCGCTGGCGCTGATCGGCTACGACAGCGGTATCCTGAGCGATGCGCATACGCCGACCTGGGACTACAAGCCTGAATTCAGGGCCGTGAGCCGCGACCACAAAGCCGTCGACCCGACGATCTGGGAGCGCGACTCGATCGTATGGTATTCGCGCGAGATCGTGCGCCGGCTCGGCGCAAAAAGCTTTGCCGGCTACGTCTCGAAATTCGGCTACGGCAACATGGATGTCTCGGGCGATGCGCGACAAGGACAACGGGCTCACGCAATCCTGGATAAATTCCTCGCTTGAGATATCGCCGGTCGAACAGACAGCCTTCCTGCGCCAGCTGCTCGCCGGCAAGATGCCGGTTTCTGCCAAGGCGCATGAGATGACCCGAGCCATCCTGCCGACTTTCCAGGCCGGCGGCTGGACGGTGCGGGGCAAGACCGGCAGCACCAGGCTGGGAAACAGCAAGGACAAGCGCGCGCTGGGCTGGTTCGTCGGCTGGGCCGAAAAGGGCGGCCGCCGGATCGTCTTTGCCCGGCTGGTCGTCGACACCAAGCCGATCGACATGCCGAAAGGCCCGGCGACACGCGCGGCGTTACTGAGGGAGTTGCCGCAACTCGTGAAGTGAGTTGCCGCGACAAATCCCGGCGGCTGTGCCAATGACCGCTGCGGAAATGTATCAGTCGACGTTCCGGCTCGTGGACTCTGTCGGTCGTCGCCCTTACAATCCCGGTCCTGTTGCTCTTGAAAGCAATGCACCACATGACCGAAGGACGCGTCCAACGCCGTCTTGCCGCAATTCTGGCCGCTGACGTGGTGGGGTATACGCGCCTGATGGGCAGCGACGAGGCCGGCACACTTGCCGATCTGAAGGAGATACGGGCCTACCTTATCGACCCAAATATGGCCGAGCACCAAGGTCGCATCTTCAAAACGACTGGCGACGGCATCCTCGCCGAGTTTCCAAGTGTCGTGAACGCCGTGGCTTGTGCCGTTGCTATGCAGCGTGCCATGTCGGGTCGCAGCGCAAAACTGTCCGAGGACCGAAGAATACAATTCCGCGTTGGGATCAACCTCGGTGACGTAATCGTCGAGGATGACGATCTGTTGGGTGACGGCGTGAACGTGGCGACAAGGCTCGAAGGCATCGCTCCTGTTGGAGGTGTTATGGTTTCGGGCACGGTGCGAGATCACCTCGGAAACCGGCTTGAACTGCAATTCGACGACATTGGTGAGCAGATACTTAAAAATATTGAACGCCCCGTGCGAGCTTATGCGGTGCGCCTCGACGGTCCCGAAGCGGCCCCCATTTCGCCGGCGTCGCTTGCTGATAAGCCATCCATCGCTTTGCTGCCGTTCGTCAATATGAGCGACGACCGTCAGCAGGACTACTTTGCGGATGGGATCACAGAGAACGTCATCACCGGATTGTCTCGGTTTCGCGATCTTTCCGTCATCGCCAGTAATTCGACGTTTGCTTACAAGGGCAAAGCCACGAAGATACAGGATGCCAGCCGAGAGCTGGGTGCCCGCTATATCTTGGAGGGCAGTGTACAGAGGTCGAAGGACCGGGTCCGGATTACCGCCCAGCTCATTGACGGCAAGACTGGGCGGCACCTTTGGGCAGAGCGCTACGACCGAGGCATCGAGGACATCTTTGCCGTGCAGGACGATGTCACTGAAAGAATAATCGGCAGTTTAGCCACAGCGTACGGAGGCCGACTGTTAAAGGCGTGGCAAGAGCGCCCGGAAGTCGCGGGGACGCGGAATTTTGAGGCGCTGGACTATTTCGTGCGCGGCATGGAGTCTCTCAACCGCTACACAAAACAAGACAACTTGCGTGCTCGGGAACTCTTTGAGAAGGCAGGCGAACTCGATCCGAAGTTCGGAAAGGCGTTTGCCAAGCTCGCTTGGACGCACATGATCGACGCAAGCGACGGTTGGAGCGCGAATCCCGAGGCTTCACTGGCATGTGGCCTGAAATACGCCAATTTGGCGATCGTACGGGACGACGCCGAGGCATGGGGGCACTATGCGCTCGCAGGGCACTGCCTATTTTGCGGACAATACGAACGCGCTATCGTTGAGTATCAACGGGCCCTTGAGCTTAATCCAAATGACGCCGACGTGCTGTTGGATTACGGTTCCTGCCTAAGCTATTGTGGGAGGGCACAGGAAGGCCTTGAGACGGCGCAAAAAGCCATGCGTCTCAACCCTCACTACCCCGAGTGGTACATCCTACAGATTGGCCAGATTTACTACGACGTTCGCAGATATCGTGAAGCGATCGCGGCGTTGGAAGGTCTACGAACCCTCGACACCGTATACCAACACTTATACCTGGCAGCGAGCTACGCGGCTTTAGGGCGCGAAGACGAAGCGCAGCAGGTCATCGAGCACATTTTGCAGCTGGAGCCGCGAGCCACAATCACGATGAGAACGACCTCGGATATGGCGCCATACAAGAACTCAGGTGACTTGGAACATCTTCGCGAGAACTTGCGCAAGGCAGGCCTGCGCGAGTGAGTGAAAGCTCGCGCTAGCCTTGAACGGCTGCAAAGTGGCGGTCCTTGGTCGTTCCGATCGGGGAGGCCGATGGCAACGTTCAACTGGAATTCAAACTGACACACTACCAGCGCTCTTTACCTCACACCGTGCTGCCTCTAAAACCCGCCCGCTGCCGGATGCCTCCGGCTTCACACCACGACCACCCGCGCTCGTTTGCGGGACTGGATAGGAGATACCCGATGCTGAATTCCGTTTCCCTGACATTTCCCGATGGCTCCGTCCGCGACTATGACGCGGCGATGACCGGTGCGGGCCTCGCCGAATCGATCTCGAAGTCGCTGGCCAAGAAAGCTGTCGCCTATGCCATCGACGGCACCGTTCGCGATCTTTCCGACCCGCTTGGCAAGTCCGGCAAGGTCGAGATCATCACCCGCAGCGATCCGCGCGCGCTGGAGTTCATCCGTCATGATGCAGCACACGTGCTGGCGGAGGCCGTGCAGGAACTGTGGCCGGGAACGCAAGTGACCATCGGGCCGGTGATCGAGAACGGATTCTATTACGACTTCGCCCGTAACGAGCCGTTCACGCCTGACGATTTCCCGGTGATCGAAAAGAAGATGCGCGAGATCATTGCGCGTAACAAGCCGTTCACCAAGGAAGTCTGGTCGCGCGACAAGGCGAAAAAGGTCTTTGCCGAGAAGGGCGAGCGCTACAAGCTCGAGCTGATCGACGCCATTCCCGAAGACCAGGATCTCAAGATCTATTCCCAGGGTGACTGGTTCGACCTCTGCCGCGGCCCACACATGGCCTCCACCGGGCAGATCGGCAACGCCTTCAAGCTGATGAAGGTGGCCGGCGCCTATTGGCGTGGCGATTCGAACAACCCCATGCTGACCCGCATCTACGGCACGGCCTGGGCCGAGCAAGCTGAACTCGATGCCTACCAGACGATGCTGGAAGAGGCAGAGAAGCGCGACCACCGCAAACTCGGCCGCGAGATGGACCTGTTCCATTTCCAGGAAGAGGGGCCGGGCGTCGTCTTCTGGCACGCCAAGGGCTGGAAGATGTTCCAGAATCTGGTCAACTACATGCGCCGCCGCCTCGACGAGCAGGGCTACCAGGAGGTCAACGCACCGCAGGTTCTCGACAAGAGCCTGTGGGAGACGTCGGGCCACTGGGGCTGGTATCGCGATGCCATGTTCAAGGTGACGGTGGCCGGCGACGACACCGACGACGACCGCGTGTTCGCGCTGAAGCCGATGAATTGTCCGGGCCACGTGCAGATATTCAAGCATGGGTTGAAATCCTATCGCGATCTGCCCGTAAAACTTGCGGAATTCGGCAATGTGCATCGTTACGAACCGTCCGGCGCCTTGCACGGGCTGATGCGCGTGCGCGGCTTCACGCAAGACGATGCGCACATCTTCTGCACCGAGGAGCAGCTGGCCGCGGAGTGCCTGCGCATCAACGATCTGATCCTGTCGACCTACGCCGATTTCGGCTTCGACGATGTCAGCGTGAAGCTGTCGACGCGGCCGGATAAGCGCGTCGGCACCGACGAGGCCTGGGATCATGCCGAGGCGATCATGGGCAACGTGCTGGATACAATCAGGACGCGCTCGGGAAACCGCATCAAGACCTCGATCAATCCGGGCGAGGGCGCTTTCTACGGGCCGAAATTCGAATATGTGCTGAAGGACGCCATCGGCCGCGAATGGCAGTGCGGCACCACGCAGGTCGACTTCAATCTGCCGGAACGCTTTGGCGCCTTCTACATCGGTTCGGATTCGGAAAAGAAGCAGCCGGTGATGGTGCATCGCGCCATCTGCGGTTCGATGGAACGCTTTCTCGGCATCCTGATCGAGCATTATTCCGGCCATTTCCCGCTGTGGTTCGCGCCGCTGCAGGTGGTTGTGGCCACGATCACCTCGGATGCTGACGATTATGCGCGAAAGGTCGTCGCACAGTTGAAGGCGGCAGGACTTTTGGCCGAACCGGATCTGCGCAACGAGAAGATCAACTACAAGGTGCGTGAGCATTCGCTGGCCAAGGTTCCTGTGATCCTCGTATGCGGCAAGCGCGAGGCGGAAGAGGAGACGGTCAACATCCGCCGGCTCGGCTCGCGCGATCAGGAATCGCTCAAGCTGGCGGAGGCGCTGAAGCTGCTTTCCGACGAGGCTGTTTCGCCCGACCGCAGGCGAAGCGCGGCCTGAGCAAACAATGTTTCGTAGAAATGGCGGTGGAGCGATCCACCGCCATTTTCACATGCCTGTCACGCGAACCTTGTAACGAGCCCCCATGCTCAAGCTGAAGATACGGGAAAGACCGTTTCCCGAACTCTCCTACGCCAATGCGAGCCAGCCGGCGCTGACGCGCTGGTTCATCCATTCCATTGAAGGCCTCTCGGGGCGCGACCGGTATGCCGCGCTCTACGATTTCTGGCGCCGCCAGGTGGCGCCGACGGGCGAGCGGGTGTTCAGCCGCATGCTGGAGCTGATCGACGTCAAGGTGCGCAGCACCGATCGGTGGCCGCCGGCGGGGCTGCCGGACACGCCGCTGGTGATCGTCGCCAACCACCCGTTCGGCATTGGCGACGGCATTGCCGTGCTGTCGCTGGTCGAGCAGCTCGGGCGTCCGTTCCGCGTCATGATCCACAAGGATCTGCTGAAGGTCCGCGAAATGGAACCGTACTCGCTGCCGATCGACTTTTCCGAGACCAAGGACGCGGTGAAGAACAACATGGCGGTGCGCCACGAGGCAGTGCGGCTGTTGAAAGAGGGCGTCACCATCGTGGTATTTCCGGCCGGCGGCGTCGCCACCGCGCCGAGAGGCTTTGGCCGGGCGCGCGACCTGCCGTGGAAGATGTTTCCGGCGCGCCTCGTGCAGGACGCCAAGGCGTCGGTGGTGCCGATGCATTTTTCCGGGCAGAACGGCCGGCTGTTCCATCTGGTCAGCGGCCCGATGAACATGGGGGAGCGCGAAGGAAGGCTGGCGAAATTCGTCGGCAAGGCGTCGCTGACGTTGCGCCTTTCAATGCTCATCCGCGAATTCGCGCGGCTGTCCGGCAAAGCGATCGACGTTCGCGTCGGCAACGTACTGCGCTGGGATGAGCTGGAGCCGCTGCGCGACCGCAAGACCTTGCTTGATCGCCTTCATCGCGGCGTCTTCGATCTGGCGCCCGACGCACCGCGCAGCCGCGTCCACTTCCTGCCGCGCCGTAGGCGCAAGGCAGCCTGAGAGACGCTAACTAGGGCGTGTACTCATAAACGACGTTCAGTCGGTCAACTTTTCGACAACCTCGGCCCTTTTGCTCAATAGCTCCTAGGGCAGTGGGAGCGGTTTGTCGCTGAGTGTACGCAAGTAGGCGATCAGGTTGACCCGTTCGGTCTCGTCCGGGACGCCAGGCACCTCCATGTAAACACCCGGCGTGGTGAGCATGGGCTCAAGCAGATATTTGTTCAGGTCCTCGTACGTCCATACACCCTCTAAGGCCAGCAAGGTGTCGGAGTAACGCATATTTGCCATGGATGCCTTGTCGCGGCCGACGACGCCCCATAAGTTCGGTCCCGTTTTGATCCCTCCCTGTGGCTCGGCATTGTGGCAACCGTGGCACACGTGTGTGAAGTAGGTTCGGCCTTTCTCGACATCGGCAGCAGCCAACTTCATCGAGATCGGAGCTGGCGTTGGCAACACGACGCCGTGCGACATGAGATAGTCAGCAACTTCGCGTTGCCCCTTGAATTTTGCCAGATGGAGCGGTGTCTTGCCGTCCTTTGTCTTCGCATTCACGTCCGCGCCGGCCTCAACCAGTGCTTTCACGCAATCGAGGCAACCGAGATTGACCGCGATGTGGATAGCGTTTTCGCGGCTGCGCTTCGAATTTGGATTTGCGCCCCCGTCCAGCAACAGATTGATCAAATCGGTCCTGCGTTTTGCCAAAGCCAGAATAAGGGCAGGACCCAAACGCGGGTCCGGGACGGCGTTGACGTCGGCACCGCGTTCAATGAGCAGTTTTGCCGCTGCAAAATGACCGCCTTTGACCGCAAGATAGAGTGGTGTCGTGCGCCCGTCGCTCTCATCGACGCCGGCACCAGCGTCGAGCGCTGCCGTGATCGCCGCGACATCGCCCTTCATGGCGGCGTCGTGAATGCCGGCGGCATGCGATACAATCGGTGCAAGCAGTAGTGGAATGAAAAGCAAGGACATGCGCATTTGGCATCTCCCAAGGCAAACTGCGGTACGGGTCATGCTTTCAAGGCCGCAAAAACATACCACGAATGCCGGATCGTAGCCACTCCAACCGGTGCCTAGAAACGAATCGCAAGGTCGATCCGTCCGGCTGTGGCTTCGGGCTTATGAGTCCACAACCTAGTCGGCGCCTTCCTCGGGATCGATGGCCGAGGCTTCGGTGGCCAGGACCTCGATCTCCTGGTTCTGTCCGGCAACGACGGTGAAATCCTTCTGGTAGATGCGGTCGCGGTTCTTGGCGATGATGGTGTATTGGCCTTCGGCCAGCACCATCGAGGCGAAGGCGCCGACGGCCTCCTTGATCGGATCGCCGGATTCGTTGAGCAGCGACCAGGATGTATCGGCGATGGCCTCGCCGCCGGTCTCGCGCACCAGCTTCATGGTCTCCTCCGCCGCGCGATGCTCGACGGTGGCTTCGGTCAGCTTGCCGGCTTCGACACGGATGTCGGAGCGAATAACGGCATTGACCGCGCCATAGGTGGAGACGACATGATAAACGCCGGCGTTGAGCCGCACGACGCTGTTCGGCTCGACATCGGGAATGATCAAAGCGCGGTCGCCATTGGCCTCGGCGGTGCCCTCATAAATGGAGAAGCGCAGTTTTTTCGGCGGAATACGCACGCCGCCCGACAGCACCGCGTCGAGCTTGAGGCCGCCGGCATCGAGCACCAGGCTTTCGCGCCTGGCGTCCTTGCCGACGGTGATGCGCTTGGTGGCGCCGGCGCGTCCGTATGAGGCGTGGACCAGATAGCTGCCGGGTTCGAGCTGGAACACGGCGCTGCCGCCATGCGCGGAAGCCACCATCGGCAGCTTGCCGTCGCCGGCGGCCTCGGGCTTGAAGACGCGCCAGACGATGCCGCGCGTGATGTCGGCGCCCTTGTCGGTCAACTGCGCCGACAGCGTTATGGCACCGCCGCCACCGAGTGCCAGCGGCGTCTCGCCCTTGGGCGGTGCATAGCTCGAAATATCGGGGAGTTTCAGATTGCCGATGCCGTCGGCATTCTGCGCCATGGCCATCGAGGCCGGCGCAAACAGCGCTACGGCGAGCCAAATCAGGAAAAGGCGCGATGTCCCCTCAAACATGCCTTGCGTTGAAGCCCAAGGCGGTGGCAATTTCAAGGCTTAAGAGTCCGACCGCCTTGGCAACAGGTTCTTTCGTCCGGCGCGCCCGCGCCATTGCCCGAGCCGCCCCGATCCGCAATGGCGCGCTTCAGCTCAAAATCGAGTGCTTTAGGAGACCTGGCCCCCATGGCGTCGCCGATCATCGACTTCCTGCTGACCCGAAACTCCGCACCTATTCCTGAATTGAAGGAACCGGCGCCCAGCGATGCCGATATCGCGACCATGATCGCGGCTGCAAGCCGTGTGCCCGATCACGGCCGACTGGAGCCGTGGCGCTTCATCCTTTATCGCGGCGAGGCGCGATTCGAGATCGGCAGGAAGCTGGCGGCGCTCGCCGAACAGCGCGAAGGGCCGCTGCCGGAAAACCGCCGCAACCAGGAGCTTGCGCGGTTTTCCCGCGCGCCGCTGGTGATCGGCGTGGTGTCGGTTCCGAAGGACAATCCAAAAATCCCGCAATGGGAAATGTTCCTGTCCGGCGGCATGGCGGCGCTGAACCTGATGATCGCGGCCAACGCGCTGGGCTATGGCACCAACATGATCAGCAACTGGTATTCCGACGTCGCGGAGGGCAGGGCGATCCTGGGGCTGGCGCCGCAGGAGCGCGTCGTCGGCTTCATCCATGTCGGCTCCTACCAGGGCCCGGCGCCGGAACGGCCGCGGCCCGATCCGGCAAAGCTCTATGCCGATTATACTGGGCCGTGGAACGGCTGACACCCGAAAGCGATTCCCCTTTATTTAAACACAGGCTAAGACGGCGGCTTGGCGATGCGTGGGGTTGGCGTATCGATCATAGGATATTGGGGGTCGCCGGCGACATGAAGAAACGAGACTCGCTGCGAACCCGGCTGCGCTATGGGTTTGACAAGAGCATGGCCGCCGGGCCGATCGCGCTGATCGGCTGGCTCGCCGTCCTTTCCCTGCTGATCATCATCGCCGCCGCGGCCTTCCTTGCGGTGACCCGCATCGCGCCGGAGGGCGGCGAACCGCTGAACTTCTTCGAAGGGTTCTGGGAATCGCTGATGCGCACGCTCGATTCCGGCACGATGGGCGGCGACACCGGCTGGGCCTTTCGTCTCGTCATGCTGTTTGTCACGCTTGCCGGCATCTTCGTTGTGTCGGCCCTCATCGGCGTGCTCAGCGCCGGCGTCGACAGCAAGCTCGATGAATTGCGCAAGGGTCGTTCGCGGGTGCTGGAGAGCGACCACACCATCATCCTCAACTGGTCGCCGTCGGTCTTCGACGTCATCTCCGAACTCGTCATTGCCAATGCCAGCCGCCGCCATCCGCGCATTGTCGTCATGGCCAACATAGACAAGGTCACGATGGAGGACGAGATCGCCGCCAAGGTCGGCAGGTTGGGCAACACACGCATCATCTGCCGCAGCGGCGACCCGACCGACCTCTACGATCTGGCCATCGTCAACCCGCAGACCTCGCGCTCCATCATCGTGCTGTCGCCGGACGGCGACGATCCGGATTCGCAGGTCATCAAGACGGTGCTGGCGCTGGCCAACGACCCGAACCGGCGCACGGCGCCCTATAACATCGCCGCCGAGATCCGCGACGGAAAGAACGCCGAGGTCGCCCGCGTCGTCGGCGGGGCCGAGGTACAGCTTGTCCTGGCCGACCAGCTGATCTCGCGCATCGTCGTGCATTCGAGCCGGCAGTCGGGTCTCAGCGGCGTCTATTCGGAGCTGCTCGATTTCGACGGCTGCGAAATCTACACGACCGAGCAGCCTGATCTCACCGGCAAGACCTTCGGCGAGGCAGTGATGGCGTATGAGCATTGCGCGCTGATCGGGCTCTGCGACCAGCAGGGGCGCGTCAATCTCAACCCGCCGTCGGAGCTGGTAATCGGCAAGGACATGCGCGCCATCATCATTGCCGAGGACGATGCCGCCATCAAGCTGGGAAGCGCCGGAGCCAAGATCGATGCCGCGGCGATTCTTCGCCATCAGCCCATCGAGGCGAAGCCGGAGCGCACGCTGATCCTTGGCTGGAACCGGCGCGGTCCGATCATAACCTATGAACTGTCGCGCTACGTCGCACCTGGGTCAATCCTGACCATCGCCGCCGATACGCCTGGCCTCGAGCAGGAAGTTGCCGGACTGCCGGTCGTCGGCGACAATCTGGCGGTTTCCTGCCGCATCACCGACACGTCGAGCAGAACAGCACTGGCAAGTCTGGACGTGCCTTCTTACGACCACGTGCTCGTCCTCGGCTACAGCGAGACCATGGCAGCGCAGCCCGCCGATACGCGCACGCTGGTGACGCTGCTGCATTTGCGCAAAATCGCAGACGATGCCGGCACGCATATCTCGATTGTCAGCGAAATGATCGACGTGCGCAACCGCGAGTTGGCGGCGGTGACCAAGGCCGATGATTTCGTCGTCAGCAACAGGCTGGTCAGCCTGATGCTGGCGCAGGCATCCGAGAACCAGCATCTCGCCGCGATCTTCGATGACCTGCTCGACGTGGAGGGCTCCGAAATCTACATGCGTCCGGTCGGCGACTATGTCGCCATCGACCATCCGGTGACGTTCTGGACGATCGCGGAATCGGCGCGGCTGCGCGGCGAGATCGCCATCGGACATAGGCGCGTTCGCGCTGCGCAGAGTGATGAGCGGGCTCTGGGCGGCGTCACCGTCAACCCGTTGAAGTCGCAAGCGCTGGCCTACCTGCCTGAGGACCGGGTCATCGTGCTGGCGCGGGACTAAACCCCGACTGCCTTGGCGCGAGCCAGAAGCCGTTCGGCGAGCCTGAGATGCGGCCGGTCATACATCTTGCCGTCAATGCCGACCACGCCGGGATTTCCGGCCGCCTCGAAGGCCGCGACGATGGCCCGCGAGCGTTGCACTGCCTCCGCCGATGGCGTGAAGGCGGCGTTGATGACCGGCACTTGCGCCGGATGGATCGCCATCTTGCCGGTAAAGCCGTCACGCTCGGCCTCCGTGCATTCGGCTTCGAAGGCGGCCATGTCGCGAAAGGCGGGGAAAACCGTGTCGATCGCCGCGACTTCAGCTGCGCCGGCGGCAAGGATGGTCATGGTGCGGGCAAGGCGGAAGACATCGGTGTAGCGGCCGTTGTCGTCGCGCGCAGCCTGCGCGCCGATCGCCGCCGACAGATCTTCGGCACCCCAGGTGAGGCCGGCAAGCCTGGCGCTTGCCCCGGCATAGGTCGCGGCGGCCAGCAACCCAGCAGCGGTCTCGGTAATGATCGGCAGGATCTTGATCGCGCCATCCGGCAATCCGTTTTCGGCCTCATGTACGCGGAGCTTTACGGATAGCTGCTGGACATCCTGGCCGCTGTTCGACTTCGGCAGCATGATGCCGTCGGGTTTGACCGGAACCAGGGCGGCCAGATCATCGTCGGTCAACCCGGTCGATAGGTCGTTGACTCTGATATAGATGGCGGAGCTTGTCTGCTGCCTGTTGCCGGCAATAAAGCGTGCTGCGATGTCGCGTGCCGACGGCTTGTTTTGTGGCGCCACGGAATCCTCAATGTCGACGATGACCACGTCGGCGCCGGCGCCAAAACCCTTCTCCAGTTTCTTTTTGGAATCCCCGGGCACAAACAGCAGCGAGCGCATCAGGCCGCCTTTTTCATCATCATCGCCTGGCGCGTGCATTTGGCAACGAGCACATCGTTCTGATTGTAGGCGTGATGCTCGAACTCGACGATGCCGCGGTCCGGCTTCGATTTCGAGTCCCTGACTGAGAGCACCGTCGTTTCGACACGGATGGTGTCGCCGTGGAAGACCGGGTGCGGAAACACCGTCTCCTTCATGCCGAGATTGGCAATTGTGGTGCCGACGGTGATGTCATTGACGGAAATGCCGATCATCAGGCCGAGCGTGAACAGCGAATTGACCAACGGTCTGCCCCATTCGCTCTTGGCGGCGAAGTCGAAGTCGATGTGCAGCGGCTGCGGGTTCAGCGTCATCACCGAGAACAGCATGTTATCGCTTTCGGTGACGGTCTTGCGCAGCGTGTGCCGAAAGACATGTCCGACGACGAACTCTTCGAGATAAAGCCCGGGCATCGTTTTTCTCCTCCGCTGCCTGACGGTTGATAGGCGCTGCCCATGCCACCCGCAAGCCAGTTAATAAACATGGTGAACCGTTCGTAAACCATTTCTGCCTAGGGTCATTCCTGGGGCCGGAAGCTTTCCGGCAAGGGGCGTAGCAGGCAGTATGGTTGTCTCGCATTTTCTCAAATGGATCTACACCGCGAGAGTTTCGGAGCGCGCCGCGGCGGCGAGCGCGCTGGCCCGCGCCTACGTCAATTCCGACCTGCCTTTCGAAGACCGTTGCGCGGCCGAAGCGGCGCTGACGCTGCTGCTCGACGACGCCTCGTCGAAGGTGCGGCTGGCTATGGCCGAAGCGCTGTCGATGAGCCATCACGCGCCGCTGCAGATCATCAGCGCGCTTGCCTCCGATCAGCCGGAAGTGGCAGCCCTGGTGCTGGCGCGGTCGCCGCTGCTCACCGATGCCGACCTGATCGACCGCGTCGCGGCCGGTCACAAGGCGACGCAAAAGCTGATCGCCGCCCGGCCGGTCGTTTCGATGGCGGTTGCTGCGGCAATCGCCGAGATCGGCGAACCGGAAGCGTGTGCGGCGCTGCTCGCCAATGACGGCGCCGATATAGCCTCACTCTCTTTCCGCCGCATCGCCGAGCGGCATGGCCATATCGCTCATTTGCGCGAGGCAATGGTCACGGATGTGCGGCTGCCGGCCGACTGCCGGCACATGCTGCTGGTCAAGCTCGGCGAAACGCTGAAGGCTTCGCCGCTGGTGATGGCGCTGATGGGGGCTGCCAGAGCCGAGCGCGTCACGCGCGATGCTTGCGTCAAGGCTTCGGTGCGGCTGGTCGAAGGCACGCGCACTGAGGAACATGCTGCACTCATCGAACATCTGCGCCTGCGCGGCGACCTGACCGCAAGTTTCATCATCCGCACCATTGCCCAGGGCAAGGTCGACTTTTTCGGCTCGGCCCTGGTCGCGCTCAGCCAGCAGTCGGAGCAGCGGGTGCGGGCCTTGCTCGCAGGCGGCCAAGACGTTGCGCTGCAGGCGCTGTTCCGCAGCGCCGGCCTCGCCGCTTCCACCCACGGCATCATCCTGCGCGCGCTCAAAATCTGGCGCGAAGTCGCCAACGGCAAGCGCCTCGCCGGCGTGCAGGAGGTCAGCTGGCTGATGCTGAAGGAGCTCGGCGGTCCGGCCACCGAGGGCGATCTCGCCGGCCTGGTCAAGTCGATCCATCTCGACGCGCTGCGGGAAAACGCGCGCGGGCATGCGCTGGCGATAGCCGCGGCCTGACGCCCTAAACTCGGTCCTTGGCGAAGAAATCCGGGAAATCCTCGATCGCGGCGGCGATGATGCGCAGCGAGGCTGCGATCTGCAGCATATCCGCACCGCCGCTGCGCTCTGAAAGGCTGGCTGCATATTGCCGGGCCACAGTGACAGTTGCTGTCTGTGGATCGCCGGTTGCGCGAAAGAGCAGTTCACGCGCGAGGCCGCGCAGGAAATTGGCGATCGAGAGCGCGGTGTCGGTAGGAGTGGACGGGCTCTGCTGCGCGGCGCGCAGACGCAGGATTTCAAGGCCGACGGTAACGGCGGCGACCCCGCCGCCCAGAATCGCATCGCCTTTCCTGCCGGCATTTTGCAAGAGCGGCATCAGCTGGTTGATGCGGTCATAGGCCAGGCTCTCGAAGGCCGAACGCCGCGGCACCCGCTCATGCAGGCACAGCCGCGCCAGATCCTCGCGCATGGCCCGCACGATGCGGTTGGCCGCGCGCCATGGATCCACCGGCAGCACCACGATGAAGACGCCGATCGCCAGCAGGATGCCGACCAGCACCGACGCCGAGCCGGCGAAAAACGGGCCTGGGGCATAGGTCATCGCCTGATGCGGGCTGAGGAAGGCGAGGAAATTGATGGCAAAGGCCGTCGCCACGCCGACGGTGCGCGGATTGGCCATGCCCAGCGCCGTCGGTACCAGGATCGGCACGACAAACAGCGTGAACCAGCCGAAGCCGGGCAAAGCAGGCAGCGCGACCTGGCCGACAAGGAAGGCAAAGGGCAAAGCCAGCAGCGTTCCCTTGAAGAAGCCCCAGGACACCCGCACCGGGTCAGGCCGCGCGGCGAAAAGACTGGAGACGACGGCAACGAGGATGACGGTGCCGGCCGCGTCGGACCATTTCGTCGTCAGCCAGAAGGCGGCGACCGCCAACGTGGCAAGGCCGGCGCGTATGGCATTGCGCGAAGCCCCGGGATAATCGCGGTGCACCACCAGCGCAGGCGGCTGCCTGTTGCTCCGGCTGGGGCCCGTCACCGGTGCGCGCAGGGCGTCGAGGCCGCGCAGCACCTGCTTGAAGGCTTCGGCGAAATCGGCGGCGATGGTGAGGCGGGTTATGGTGCCGACCCTGTCGTCGCCCTGATCGGTCGAGGCGTCGGGCATTTGCCGGGCCTTGCCGGCAATCGCGTCGAGCCGCGTCACCCAGGGCGACGTGTCGTCCAGCGCCTCGGGCGTCGCTGCCAGCTCGCTGACCAACGACTGCAGTTCGGAGCGTACCGGAATGAGCGCTGCGTTTTTCGGCGCGGCATGCGAATGCAGCGCGCGCGCCGCCGACAGCGCCGAGAGAAGCTGACCGATGGTTAGGCGGACCGGATGGGCGCGGGTGGCGAAGCTCGGTGCTTCGAGCCGGGCATAGGCGCGCATCTCGGCCAGCATCTGGGCGTCGGTGATCAGCTTGCGGTGCAGGCCGGCCAGCGTCGCCGGGTCGCCACCGGAAAAAGCGCCGCCTGCATAGGTTGCAAGGTCGAGGATGCTGCGCTTCAGCCTGGAGATAATGGCGTCAGCGGCCAGCTTGGGCAGGATCAGCCGGCTGGTCAGGCCGGCGCAGACGATGCCGAGCACGATCTCGGCGCAGCGCGCGACAGCGAGATCGACGACCACGTGCGGCTGGCCGAAAGCCGGCAGCCCAATGATCATCGCGGTATAGCCGGCAAGTGCGGCGCCATAGGCTTCCGGATTGCGCAGCAGCGACGAAACCAGCGTGCACAGCCCAATCCAGACGGATAGCGCCGTGACCAGCAGCCAGGGATTGGTGCCGAAAACCGAGGTGATGCCGATCGCCGCAAGTCCACCGGCCAGCGTGCCGAGCAGCCGGTAAAAACCTTTCGCCAGCACCATGCCGGCGACCGGCTGGGCGACGATGAAGACCGTCATCATCGCCCATTGCGGGTGGTCGAGTTTCAACGCGTAAGCAGCGAGAAGCGCGATCAGACCGGCCGAAACCGTGCGCAGGGCGAAAATCCAATCCGAGCGCGCCGGCTGCGTCAGGCCCGCCAAACTGGTTTCGAAGTAGCTCTTCAGCCGCGCCCGGATCACAAGCTGGTCTCCGTATCGGAAGTGCAGGCTAGAGCAATTCCAGGAAAAGTTTGAAACGGTTTTCCGCCCGGAACTGCGTCAAAACGAAGAGTCGGCCGGCGCTCAGATATCCAGCACTTCCGTCGCGGCGAATTCGGCGCGTTCCTGGATGAAGCGGAAGCGGGCTTCCGGCTTGGTGCCCATCAGCGCGTCGACAGCATCCTTGGTCGCCGCCACGGCGTCGATGACATCGACCCGGAGCAGCGTGCGCTTCCTCGGGTCCATGGTGGTTTCCTTGAGCTGCGCGGCCATCATTTCGCCCAAGCCCTTGAAACGGCCGATCTCGACTTTGGCGCGGCCGGTGAATTCGGTGCGCAACAGCTCGTCCTTGTGCGCATCGTCCCTGGCATAGGCAACCTTGCCGCCTTGCCGGATCGAATAGAGCGGCGGCACCGCCAGATAGAGATGGCCGCCATTCACCAGGTTCGGCATTTCCTGGTAGAAGAAGGTGATCAGCAGCGAGGCTATGTGAGCGCCGTCGACGTCGGCGTCGGTCATGATGATCACGCGGTCGTAGCGCAAATCCTCGTCGCGGTATTTCGAGCGCGTGCCGCAACCGAGCGCCTGAATCAGGTCCGAAATCTGCTGGTTGGCGGCTAGCTTGTCGTTGCCGGCGCTGGCGACGTTGAGGATTTTTCCGCGCAGCGGCAGCACCGCCTGGCTGGCGCGGTCGCGCGCCTGCTTGGCCGAGCCGCCGGCCGAGTCGCCTTCGACGATGAACAGTTCGGCGCCCGCGGCGGCATTCTGCGTGCAGTCGGCGAGCTTGCCGGGAAGGCGCAGCTTGCGCACCGCGCTCTTGCGCGACACTTCCTTTTCCTGGCGCCGGCGCACCCGCTCGTCGGCGCGCGCAATCACCCATTCCAGCAGCTTGGAGGCTTCCTGCGGATTGTCGGCCAGCCAGTGGTCGAAGGGATCGCGGATGGCGGTCTCGACAATGCGAATGGCTTCGATCGTTGCCAGCCTGTCCTTGGTCTGGCCGACGAATTCCGGCTCGCGAATAAACACCGACAGCATGCCTGCCGCCGAGATCATCACGTCTTCGGAGGTGACGATCGAGGCGCGCTTGTTGCCGACCAGGTCGGCATAGGCCCGAAGCCCGCGCGTCAGCACATTGCGAAAGCCGGCCTCATGCGTGCCGCCTTCGCCGGTCGGGATTGTGTTGCAGTAGGAGTTGACGAAGCCGTCACCGCCGAACCAGGTCACCGCCCATTCCAGCGAACCGTGGCCGCCCTGCTTCTCGCTCTTGCCGGCGAAGATTTCGCGGGTCACCTGGAAATCATCGCCGAGCGATGCCTTGAGATAGTCCTTCAAGCCGCCGGGGAAATGGAACTCCGCCTTGGCCGGCGTCTGGTCCTTTTCCTTGATCAGCGATGGGTCGCAGCTCCAGCGGATCTCGACGCCGCCGAACAGATAGGCTTTCGAGCGGGTCATGCGATAGAGCCGCGCCGGCTCGAAGGCGGCGCCCTTGCCGAAAATCTGCTCGTCGGGATGGAAGCGGATTTTGGTGCCGCGCCGGTTGTGCACTTCGCCGAGCTGCTCCAGCCCGCTCACCGGAACGCCGCGCGAGAACCTTTGGCGGTAAAGCTGGCGACCGCGCGCGACCTCGACTTCGAGATGGTCCGACAGCGCATTGACGACCGAGACGCCGACACCGTGCAGACCGCCGGAGGTCTCATAGACCTTGCTATCGAACTTGCCGCCCGAATGCAGCGTCGTCATGATGACTTCGAGCGCCGGTTTCTTGAATTTCGGATGCGGATCGACCGGAATGCCGCGGCCATTGTCGGTGACGGTCAGAAATCCGTCGGCCGACAGCTCGACATCGATGAAGGTGGCATGGCCGGCGACCGCCTCGTCCATCGAATTATCGATGACCTCGGCAAACAGATGGTGCATCGCCTTGTCGTCGGTGCCGCCAATATACATGCCGGGACGGCGCCGCACCGGCTCCAGCCCCTCCAGCACCTCGATGTCGGCGGCGCTATAGCCCTCGCTGCCGTCCTTGGTCGCGGCAGGACGCTTCGTGGCCTGCACCAGCGGGTCGGCCGGGCGCGAAGGTGTCCGAGCCGGTTGGGGCTGCTTTTCCAGATTGCCGAAAAGATCGTTGTTGTCGTCCATGCCTGCCATAGAATCCGGTGCCGCGAATCACCCGTCGATACTGCCACGCTTTTCGGCGCCAAGCGACGGAAGTTCCTGTTACGTTCGGGGATTTAACCCCTTCTTATCCTAAAACCTTTCGATAACCAAGCCGGCGGAAATAGGTCCGTGCGGAGCCGCTGGGATTCCTGAATCTTTAACAAAGCGGCCTAGCGTCGCCCCAACAAAACAAAAGACCACGAGAGTCAGGGGTTGGTTGTGAGGGGCAAGGCCATAACGATGATTGGCATCGCTGCCGTCTTCGGCGCGATTTCAATCTTTGCCGCGGATTTCTGGGTGAAAAGCCAGGCCAAGGCCGATGCCGAAGAGAAAACGGCGTCGATCCCGGCGCCCGCCGTCCCCAAGGTTGTCTTCAAGACCATCGTGGTGGCCAACGCGCCGCTGCGTTACGGCATGGAGCTTGACCGGGCGCAGCTCAGCGAAATCCCATGGTCCGAGGATTCGGTGCCGCAGGGCGCGTTCACCACAGTCAATGCATTGCTCGCCGAAGGCAGCCGCGTGGTATTGTCGCCGATCGAGATCAACGAGCCGGTGCTGATCAGCAAATTGTCGGGGCCGAACGGCCGCGCGACGCTGTCCAACATGATGACGCCCGGCATGCGGGCGGTGACAATCCGCACCGACGAGATCGCCGGTGTCGGCGGCTTCGTCATGCCGGGCGACCGGGTCGACGTGGTGCTGACACGCGATGCGGGCGAAATCCAGGAAGTGGCCAAGAACGCGCAGGGCGCTGCCGGATCGACCGTTACCTCCGAGATCGTCGTCTCCGACGCCAAGGTGCTGACCGTGGGGCAGGGCGCCGACGAGCGCCAGACCACACCGCAGATCGCCAATTCCGTGACCATCGAGGTGACGACCGAAGGCGCGCAGAAAGTGGCGCTTGCCCGCACCGTCGGCACCTTGTCGCTGTCGCTCCGCTCGGCCGCCGACGGTGGTGCCGCCAAGGACGGCGTCACCACCATCTCGTCCTTCGGCGGATCGGTCGCCTCCGGCGTCCAGGCCGCTGCCGGCGCGCTGTTCACTGCCGCGACCAAGGAGCCTGAGAAGCCGAAATTCAAGACGATCATCGTGACGCGCGGCACGCAGGTCGAAGAATACCAGGTTCCTGCGCGGGACCAGCAATAACTGCCGGTGGGAACCGGGCGAAGGACGGGACAGATGTCGGGACTTCATGCATTTCAGACGACGAAAGGGCTGCGCCCAATGCGGGCGCTTGCGGTGGGGGCTTGCCTTGCCGCGGCCGTAATGCTCGGCCTCAGCGCGCCAGCCAAGGCCGACAACGATATAGTCCATGTCTCGTCGACAACGAATGCGTCGATCAAGGTGGCCAAGGGCAAGCCGAAGACGGTCATGACCAATGCCGCCTTCTACCAGATCGTCATCGGCGATCCGGAGATCGCCAACGTCAATCCGCTGACCGACAAATCCTTCTATGTGCTGGGCAACAATCTCGGCACCACCGGCATCGCGCTGTTCGACGAGAACAAGCAGCTGGTCGGCACCGTAGACATCGAGGTGACGCTGGACACCGACCAGCTGGCCAGCACCATTCGCGCCAGCGTGCCGGACGCCAAGATCAAGGTCGGCTCGGCCAATGGCCGCGTCGTGCTGTCGGGCGAGGCCGATGACGCGGTCGCCGCCGAGAAGGCAAGCAAGATCGCCAGCCGCTTCTCCGGCAATGAGGAAGTGATCAATTCGGTCAACATCTCGTCCTCGCAGCAGGTTCAGCTCAACGTCCGCTTCGTCGAGATCAATCGCCAGGCCGGACAGGATCTCGGCGCCAAATACAGCGCCAATTTTGCTTACGGCATTGGCGGGCGCGACGTCACCATCGAGCCGGGCTCGGTGCCGGGAGCCGGCAATGGCGAGATCATCGGCCGGCTGCTGTCCAACGGCCTGTCGATCGACGTCGCCATCAAGGCGCTGGAGGAACGTGGCCTTGCCCGGCGGCTGGCAGAGCCGAACCTGATCGCCCGCTCGGGCCAGACGGCAAGCTTCCTCGCCGGCGGCGAGTTCCCGATCCCGGTCTCCGAGGACAATGGCAAGATTTCCGTCAGCTACAAGAAATACGGCGTCAGCCTCGACTTCACGCCGACGGTTCTCAAGGACGGGCTGGTCAGCCTTGACATCGCGCCGGAAGTGTCCTCGATCGATGCTTCGGCCTCCTACAATATCGGCAATATCTCGGTGCCGGGCTTTATCGTGCGCCGCGCCAGGACATCGGTCGACCTGAAGAACGGCCAGAGCTTCATGATCGCCGGCCTGCTGCAGTCACAGAACGACATCACCACGTCGCGTCTTCCCGGCCTCGGCAAGCTGCCGGTGCTCGGCTCGCTGTTCTCCTCCAAATCATATCAGCGGCGCGAGACCGATCTGGTGATCATCGTCACCCCCTATCTGGTCAAGCCGGTCGATCCGTCGAAGAAGCTGCTCGAGCCGACCGACGGCACGCAGCCGGCCAGCAATGTCGACTATTTCCTAAACAACACCGAGGAAGTGAAATCGTCCGACGCCAATCGTGCAGTGGCAATGGCCAGCGGCAGTACGGCACAGCCGGCCGCGGTCACCACCGTCGGGCATTTCCTCGACCTGCCGAAGGATTGAAGCCATGCGCGTGGAACCATGCATCGCCCTGCTGCTCGCCGGCCTCGCCAGCGGCTGCACCAGCGACGACTATATCCGCTCCGAGGGACCGACGATGGCGGCCGGCAACGCACAGGCCGCCAATACGGCCATGCAGATGGTCGATCCCTGGAAATACGGCGTCCAGAACACCAGGCTGCTGGTGCCGGCGCAGCGCAGTGAGGCGGCGGTCAACGCCGCCGACCAGGCTGCTGCCGCCAAGGCAGTGCAACCGACAGCGACAACCGATTGATTTGCCCGGTGATTTGACCGGGAATGACCTGACAGGCTGACAAAATGGCAAGCGGCATAAAGACCAAGAAAATCCTGCTGGTGTCCAGCGACCGGACCTTTGTGCAGGATACGCGCACCGCGTTCGCGGCTTCGGAGGTGATCCAGCTTTCTACCGTTGAGAAGAACATTACCGAACTGCGCGGCGAGGTCCAGGAAGCCGATTTCGGCGCGCTCATCGTCGACATGGATGCGGCAAAGCTGGAAGAGATCGAGTCGCTGCAGCGCATCATGCGCCGGCTTGAAGGCCGCGTTCCGGTGGTCGTCGTCACCCAGGAATTCAACGCAGCCGCGGTGCGTATCCTGGTGCAGCTCCAGGTCGCCGATTTCCTGGTCAAGCCGATCACCACCGCCGATCTGGTGCGGTCGGTCGTGCGCGCGCTGCAAGGGCCGGGGCGCGAGGAAAACACCGAGTCGCAGATCTATACCTTCATGCCGGCCGCCGGCGGCGTCGGCACCACGACGCTGGCGCTGCAGACCGCCTTCCAGCTGCATCATTCGGTGACGCGCGGCGCGTCGACCTGCGTGGTCGACCTCAACTTCCAGCAAGGCGCCTGCGCCGAATATCTCGACCTCGAGCCGCGCTTCGACATCACCGAAATCGAGAACCAGCCCGAGCGCCTCGACCGTCAGCTGCTGGACGTGATGCTGTCCAAGCATGCGAGCGGGCTCTGCGTGCTGGCGGCGCCAACGCATCCGTCGGAAATGCGCTCGTTCAAGACCGATGTCGTGGTGCGCATGCTCGATCTCGTCTCGGCCTATTTCGACAACGTCGTCATCGACATGCCGCGCACCTGGTTTCCGTGGACGGAGACGGTGCTGCTCGGCTCCAACAAGCTCTACATCGTCGCTGAAATGACGGTGCCATGCCTGCGCCATACGCAGCGGCTGATCCAGGCGGTCTACGAGACGGCAGGCAAGGAAGTGAAGCCGAACGTGATCGTCAACCGTTTCGAGCAGAAGATGTTCGACAACGGCATCAAGCAGGCGGATGTCCAGGAAATCCTGGGCGAGCATTTCGTCGGCGGCATCTCCAACAATTACCGGCTTGTGCGTGAAGCGGTCGACCGCGGCGTGCCGCTGCATGAGATCGACCCGAACGCCAATGTCGTCAACGATCTGAAGAGGATCATCCTGCCGGAAGAAGCCGTGGTGACGCCGGAGAAATCGCGCTCGCTGTTCGGCATCGGCAGGGGCCTCCTGAAGAGGAAAGCCGGATGACCAGCCGCTTCTCGACCCTGCAGAACCGTGACGTCCGCGCGCTGAAACCGGCCGAGGCGGCGCCGGTCGCGCATCACGCCGTGGTCATCCCGACGAACCGCAAGGCCTTGCCGCCGAAGCCGGAGACAACACCGGGAAAAAGCGCCAACAAGGTGCTCGATGCCCGCGTGCGCATCCACCGGCTGCTGCTCGAGGAAATCAACCTGGTCGCGCTGGAGCGCCTGCCCAAGGATGAGATGCGCCGGCAGGTGCAGGAGTTCGTGTCGGAAAAGACCCGCCAGGAGCGTATGGCGATCAACACCGTCGAACTTGAAGCGCTGGTCGATGACATCGTCGATGAGATGGTCGGCCTCGGCCCGCTGGAACCGCTGCTCAAGGACCCCGACATCAACGACATCCTGATCAACGGCCACCAGAACTGCTTCGTCGAAAAACGGGGCAAGCTGCAGCAGGTCCATATCCCGTTCAAGGACGAGGCGCATCTGTTGCGCATCGTCAACAAGATCGTCGCCGCCGTCGGCCGCCGGGTCGACGAATCGCAACCGATGGTCGATGCCCGCATGCTCGACGGCTCGCGCTTCAACGCCGCCATTCGCCCGGTCGCCGTCGACGGGCCGCTGGTGTCGATCCGCAAGTTTTCAAAGAACAAGCTCGGCCTGCACAAGCTGGTCGAGTTCGGCGCCATCACCCAGAATATGGCCGAGGTGCTGGCGGCGGCAGTCCACGCCCGCAAGACGACCATCATCTCGGGCGGCACCGGCACCGGCAAGACGACGATGCTCAACGCATTGTCAGCCTTCATTCCGGAAGACGAACGGTTGATCACCATCGAGGACGCGGCCGAACTGCAGCTGCAGCAGCCGCATGTCGCGCGCATGGAAACGCGCCCCGCCAACATCGAAGGTCATGGCGAGCTGAAGCAGCGCGACCTGGTCAAGAACGCGCTGCGCATGCGCCCTGACCGCGTCATCCTCGGCGAGTGCCGCGGCGAGGAGGCCTTCGACATGCTGCAGGCGATGAACACCGGCCATGAAGGCTCGATGGCGACCATCCACGCCAACACGCCGCGCGACGCCATTTCGCGCCTCGAGCAGATGCTGGGCATGACCGGCATGCCGATGACGGTGCAGTCGATCCGCAGCCAGATCGCCAGCGCGCTCGACCTTATCGTCCAGCTGACGCGACTGTCGGACGGCAAGCGCAAGGTGACCAGCGTCGCCGAGGTGACCGGCATGGAAGGGGACGTCATCCAGATGCAGGAGATATTCCGCTTCGTGCGCACTGGCATGGAGGCCGACGGCAAGATCCTCGGTCACTACGAGGCGACCGGCATTCGCCCGCGTTTCCTCGAGGACCTGCGCAATATGGGCATTGAATTCCCCGGCAAATATTTCGAACCCGGCCGGCCGCAGGAGTAGCCGGGTGTTCGAGAATTTCAGCCCGATCTATGTCGTTTATGCCGCGGCAGCGCTGACCGGCATCATGATCGCCGAAGGCTGCTATCTGCTCTATGCCGGCCGCAGCGACAAGCGCCTGGCCATCAACCGGCGCATGAAGCTGCAGGAAAACAAGATCAGCCAGGAACAGGTGCTGATTCAGCTGCGCAAGGAACGCGGCCTCGATTCCGGCACGTCATTCTTCTCGCCCGACCGTTTTCGCGCGCTGCGCACGCAGTCTGGCATGGTGATGCCGTTGCCGAAATTCCTGACGATGACGACGGGCGTCGCGCTCGCGATGATGCTCGTCGCGCTCTGGTACGGGCTGCCGCTGTTGCTCGCCATTTTGCTGTTTGTGGTGCTGACAGCGCTGCTGCCGGTAATTGTGCTGCGTTCCAAGCGTGCCCGGCGGGTGAAGCGTTTCGGCGTGCAGTTGCCGGAGGCGCTGGAATTGATCACGCGCGGCTTGAAGGCCGGGCATCCGGTTCCGGTGGCGATCTCGATGGTGTCGCGCGAGATGTCCGATCCGATCGGCACCGAATTCGGCGTTATCTCCGACGAGGTGACTTATGGTTCCGACCTGGTTTCTGCGCTGAATTCACTGTTCGACCGCGTCGGCCAAGAGGATCTGCCGCTGTTCGTCACCGCGGTTTCCATCCAGACGAGTTCGGGCGGCAATCTGCGCGAGATCCTCGACGGGCTGTCGACGACGATCCGCGAACGCGGCAAGCTGCGCCGCAAGGTGCGCGCCATTTCGACTGAGGGTCGTATGTCGGCCTATATCCTGACGGCGGTGCCGGCACTGCTGTTCGCCACCATCATGGTGATGATGCCGCAATTCTATCAGAGCGTCTGGGATGTACCGAAGACGTGGTATCTGCTGGGCGGTTCCGTGACATGGCTGATGCTGGGCAACATCATCATGTTCAAGATGTCGAACTTCCGGTTCTGAGATGGAGCAGATGATCCAGTTTCTTGCATCGCTGGCGCCGACGTCGCTGATGCCGGTAGCCGCGCTGCTGCTGGTGTTGGGTGGCAGCGCGGTGGCATGGCCGCTCGTGGTAGCCAAAGGCGACCGCAACGATCTCAAGCGCCGGCTCAAGATCGACGACAGCAAGACTCCCCAACAGGCCGAGGCGGCGCCGAAGAAGAACCAGAGCGTCGTGCGCGAGAAGGCGGTGAAGCGGGCGCAGGAATTCTACGCCAAGAGCGATCCGGAAAATGTCGCCCGGTTGCGTATGAAGCTGATCCAGGCGGGCTATATGGAGCCGCGCGCGATCGGCACATTCTTCCTGATCCGCTTCGCCTGCCTGGTGGGCGCAACGATCGGCGCGTTCCTGGTCAACCATTGGATGGGCAGCGCCGATTCCACCGCGACTAGCCGCTGGACCTTCATCATCCTGTCGGGAGCCGCCGGCTATTTCGTGCCCGGCCTGGTGCTCAGCCAGAAGGTGCGGGAAAAGATGCGCGAATACCGCAACGGCTTTCCCGACTTCATGGATTTGATGATCGTCTGCTCCGATGCGGGCATGAGCATGGAGGCAGGCATCGAGCGGGTCTCGAAGGAACTGGCCAAGACCTATCCGTCGCTGAGCCAAAACCTGCAGCTGGTGTCGCTGGAACTCAGGGCCGGCCGCAGCCTCGACGATGCCTTAAAGGCGCTCGCCGACCGCCTCAGCTTGGACGAGGTGCGCTCCTTCGCCACGCTTTTGCAGCAGTCGAAGGAACTCGGCACCAGCCTTGCCGGGGCGCTGCGCGTGTTCTCCGACGAAATGCGCCACAAGCGCATGTCGCTGGCCGAGGAGAAGGCACATGCCTTGCCGGCCAAGATGTCGGTGCCGGTGGTGGTGTGCATCCTGCCGGTGGTGCTGATGATCGCCGTCATCCCGATCATCGTCAAAATGACGGCGGTTCAGTAGATACCTAGGGGATTGCCCGGCGGCTTCTTGCGGTTACTCACTCCAACTACGCTTCATCTGGATGTCGAAACCCGGCCGGTTCGGTCGCTCTCCTTCGGCAAAATCCGCAAAGCAAAATGAGTGAGCCGTCCATGCGAATAGTCTTGTGCACCGCTTTCCTCGGCCTGGCCGCCACCAGTCTGTCGCCGGCCTCGGCCGCGGCCGACGATTGCGGCGATGCTGCCGCCCTGGTGCAACAGGCCTATCCCAGGGCCCAAAAGAGCGCAGACGGCGCCTCGTTCACGCTCGAACCCCATACCAGCATCGCCGTGACGCTCCCGGATACGCCGTTTGGCCTCGTCTGCAAGATATGGCCTGCCCATGACGATCTGTTGCTGGTCGCGGTGCCGCTCATCGACAGCAGCCAATCCAGCGACGACGGGCATGTCGGCGATGTCGACCTTCTGGTCGTCGACAGGAAGACCAGGCAGGTGCGCCAGCGCCTGCTCCAGCCCGGGCTGATGACCGATGATGCCATCGCCATCAACAAGGTCGAATTCGATACCGGCCGCTATGGCCTGGCGCCCGGTGTCACCGGCTTTGGCCTGCGCATCCAAATGGCGAGCCATTCGCGGCCCAATCCCTTCAGCGAAACCGACCTGCGGCTCTATGCCCTTGACGGCGGTGATCTGCGCCTGGTGCTCGACGGCATCATCGTGGCCGGTTTTGGCGGCGAAGGCGACACCAATTGCGCAGGATCCTTTCAATCCAGCCGGGTCAGCCTGGCGATGAGCCCGGCGAGACATCACGGCTATCACGACATCACAGTGTTCGAGCGGTTGGACACCGACAATCCGTCTGTCGACAAGAACGGCGAGTGCCAGTCCCATCCCGGAAGGTCCATGAAACGAACCTACCGGCTGCGCTATGACGGCAGCCGCTATCAGTTTCCGGCGGGGCTCAAGTCGATGGAGCCGGACTAGCCCTCGGCTGGTTAATGGCTGGTGTGCCCGAAACCAAATTTTAGGGGCGTTTCAGCACTGAAGTTTAATTGCCCTGTTGTAGTCTGCCTCCTGAAGAACGACCCGGTAAATCGGGCGATTGGGGCCAGGGGCATGCGTCACAGAATTTTCACGGCAATGGCCGCGCTAGCGGCCGTCTTGATGGTCAGCGGCTGTACGACTGAGAACGTCGATAAGACCAAGACCACGTCGATCCAACCGGTGGCAAAAGACGTCAGCACCTCCGACCTTGCGCAAGGCAAGGCGCAGTTCCGCGAGGCCAATTACGGCCTTGCCGAACAGCATTTCCGCAAGGCCGTGGAACTGAAGGCCGACAGTGCCGAGGGATGGATGGGGCTTGCCGCCTCCTATGACGAACTCGGCCGCTTCGACTTCGCCGACCGCGCCTACGACCAGCTTTTGAAGGTTGCCGGGCGCAAGCCGCAGATTGTCAACAATATGGGCTATTCGCAGCTGCTGCGCGGCAACAAGAAGAAGGCGAGGGCGCTGCTCATGGAAGCAAGGGCCGGAATGGCCGACCCGAGCGTGATCAACGCCAATCTGGCGCTGCTCAACAAGGGCTGAGACTCTTCGCGGGGACGGCAGTCGACGCTTTGTAAACCCTGTCGGCAGGTTGCTTTGAAAACCGGCCGAAAACGGTATCTCCGGCCGGTTGCATGCCTATGATGCGCCACAAATCGAGGATCCCAAAGGTTGCCGCTCATCCATGCTGGATTTCAGTTCGCTATTGCTGGCGGCTGCGCTGTCGGGCACATGCCTGAGCGTCACCATGTTTGTGATCTGGTTCACGGCGCCGCGTGCACGCTTCGTGCTGACGGTGGCGTGCGGCATTCTCGTCCTTGTCGCCCACGTCATCGTCTTCTGGCGCTACACGAGGGAGCCCACTCCGTTGCTTTGTCAGGCAGCGTTGGCGCTGCTCAGCCTCGGTTTCCTGGCGCTTTCACTTTCGGCCATGCAATATCTCGGTGTGCGCAACTACAGTCGCGCTGTCCTGCCGGCCCTGCTTGCGATGGCTGTCTGCGCCGGCGTGACCTATCTCGGTTTCGATGGTGTCGGCTTCATCCTCACCTATACGACGGTAACAGTGCTGCTCGCCTCGATCGGGGTGATGTTCTGGATCAAGGGCGGTCAGGATCGCGGCATTCTGCTGGTCGTTTCGGCGCTAAGCGGCGTCTGCGGCGTATCCTTCGGGCTCTGCGGCGCCGTGCTTCTGGTTAAGGGCCAGTGGGTGCTCGGCGTCGCACCCGACAATTGGGCCGAGCGGTTGAATTCGGTCGTGGCGGTCGCCTGCATGACGGCTCTCGGCGCGCTGACGCTGTCGCTGCATCATCTTCAGGCACAGATCGAACTGAAGGCCGAGACTCTGACCGACCCGTTGACCGGGCTGATGAACCGGCGTGCCTTGAACTCGCTCTATGGCGAGCGCGTCTTCGGTCCGTTCATGTCGATCGCCATGTTCGACCTCGATCATTTCAAACGGACCAACGATGTCTACGGCCATCCGGTCGGCGACCGGGTCCTGTGCCGCTTCGCGGCAATCATCAAGAAATATGATCGGGTTGGCGTCGACGCCTTTCGGCTGGGCGGCGAGGAGTTCGCGCTGGTCATGTCGCGGATGCCGCAAGACAAGGCCCATGACCTCGCCAGCAAGATCGGCGTCGCTTTCGGCACGGAAGTGGTGCCGACGCCGCGCGGGCCGTTGCGCAGCAGCGTCAGCGGCGGCATCGGCTTTGGCAAGGAAGACGGCAGCAGCCTCGAGGACGTCCTGGCCGAGGCCGACAAAGCGCTTTACGCGGCCAAGCACGCGGGGCGGAACCGCGTGCTTGTGCTGAACCGGGTAAGCAAGGCCGATGGGCCGGCCTTGCGTTCAGCCTGACAGGCCAGAGTGTCATTCGGCGGCGCCGAGATATTCCGACAGCGGCGGGCAGGAGCAGACGAGGTTGCGGTCGCCGGCGACATTGTCGATGCGCGAGACCGGCGGCCAGTATTTGGCCGCTTTGTCGACATCGCCGGCGGGGTAGGCCGCTTCCAGCCGCGAATAGGGGTGAGTCCACTGGCCGGCAAGGGTTTCGGCCGCCGTGTGCGGGGCATTGACCAGCGGGTTGTCCTCGAGCGGCCATTCGCCCTTCGCCACTTTCGCTGCCTCGCCGGCGATAGCGATCATCGCCTCGCAGAACCGGTCGAGTTCGCGCTTGGGCTCGGATTCGGTCGGCTCGACCATCAGCGTGCCGGCGACAGGGAACGACATGGTCGGCGCGTGAAAACCGTAGTCGATCAGCCGCTTGGCGATATCGTCGACGCTGATGCCGGCGCTCTCCTTGAGCACGCGCGTGTCGAGGATGCATTCATGCGCGATGCGATCGTGCCTGCCCTTGTAGAGAAGCGGGAAGTGCGGCGCGAGCCGCGTCGCCACATAATTGGCCGAGATGATCGCCGTCTCCGTCGCCTGCTTCAGGCCGGCGGCGCCCATCATGCGGATGTACATCCAGGTGATCGGCAGGATGGAAGCGCTGCCGAACGGTGCGGCCGACACGGCATGCGCCGAACCTTCGGTGACATGACCCGGCAGATAGGGTTTCAGATGCGCCCTGACGCCGATCGGACCGACGCCCGGACCGCCGCCGCCATGCGGGATGCAGAAGGTCTTGTGCAGGTTCATGTGGCAGACATCGGCGCCGATATCGGCGGGCCGCGCCAGCGCGACCAGCGCGTTAAGGTTGGCGCCGTCGAAATAGACCTGGCCGCCATGCTCGTGGATGAGAGCGCACAGGTGGCGCGCGCCTTCCTCGTAGACGCCGTGCGTCGAGGGATAGGTGAACATCAGAGCTGCGAGATTCTTGGAATGCTCGTTGGCCTTGGCTCGCATATCGTCCATGTCGATATTGCCGTCCTCCAGACAGCGCACGACGACGACGCTCATGCCGGCCATCGCCGCACTCGCGGGATTGGTGCCATGCGCGGACTGGGGGATCAGGCAGATGGTGCGATGGCCTTCGCCACGCGAACGGTGATAGGCGCGGATGGCGAGCAGGCCGGCATATTCGCCTTGGCTGCCGGCATTGGGCTGCAGGCTGACGGCGTCGAAGCCGGTGATCTGCGCCAGCCAGCCTTCCAGCTCGCCGACCATGGCGCGATAGCCGGCCGAATGGCTGGCCGGCGCAAAGGGATGCAGGTTGGCGACTTCAGGCCAGCTGACCGGCGTCATTTCGGCCGCCGCGTTGAGCTTCATGGTGCAGGAGCCCAACGGGATCATGGTGCGGTCGAGCGCCAAATCCTTGTCGGCTAGCCTGCGCAGCAGGCGCATCATGTCGGTCTCGGAGTGGTTTTCGCGGAAAACCGGCTGGGTCAGAAACTCCTTGCCGCGCGGCTTGCCGGGCATCGCGCCGGCCTCAGTAGCGCCGGACTTGGCGCCGAACAGGGCGGCGATAGCCTCGAGATCCGCCTCGGTCGAGGTTTCGTCGAAGGCGATGCTGATGCGGTCGGCATCGATGACGCGCAGCAGCCGGCCACCTTTTTCAGCGGCAGCGGCGATCGAAGCTGCCTTGCCCTTCACTTCGGCCGTCACCGTGTCGAAACGGCTTGAGCCGAGCACGGAAACACCAGCGGTTTTCAGGCCTGCTGCGAGGCCGTTGGCGAGCTCATGAATTCGGGCTGCGATCGCCTGCAAACCAGTAGGCCCGTGCCAGATCGCGTATGCGGTCGCCATGTTGGCAAGCAGCGCCTGCGCGGTGCAGATGTTGGAGGTCGCCTTGTCGCGGCGGATATGCTGTTCGCGCGTCTGCAGGGCGAGGCGATAGCCGGGACGGCCCTTGCTGTCGATCGACTGGCCGACGAGGCGGCCGGGCATCAGCCGGGTCAGCTTGTCGGAGACGGCGCAATAGGCGGCGTGCGGGCCGCCAAAGCCCATCGGCACGCCAAAGCGCTGCATCGGGCCGACGGCGATGTCGGCGCCAAGCCTGGCCGGCGCTTCGGTCAGCGTGAGCGCAAGCGGATCGGCGATGAAGACGACCACGGCGCCGGTGGCGCGAGCCTTCTCGATCGCCGCCTTGTGGTCGCCATAGACGCCAAACGTGTCCGGCCAGGAGACCAGCAGGGCGGCGGTGTTGTCGTCGATGGTCTCGCCATCGATCTCGATGCCGAGCGGCTCGGCGCGGGTGCGCACGACGTCCAGCGTCTGCGGATGCGGCGTGCCGGCCAGCGCCACCTTGGTGCGCTTGTCGCGGTGATGGCGCAGCGCGATGCCGACCGCTTCGGCCACCGCCGTCGCTTCGTCGAGCAGGGAGGCCGAAGCCACCGGCAGGCCGGTCAATTCGGTGACCAAGGTCTGGAAGTTGAACAGCATTTCCAGGCGGCCCTGGCTGATCTCGGCCTGGTAGGGCGTATAGGCGGTGTACCAGGCCGGGTTCTCGAACAGGTTGCGCTGGATGACCGGCGGCACATGGACGCCGTGATAGCCGGCGCCGATGAAGCTCTTCAGCACCCTGTTTTTTGCCATGGTCGCAGCCAATTCGGCCAGCGCTTCGGCTTCGCTCGCCGGCGCGGGAAGGGCTAGCGGCAGATCGAGGCGGATCGACTGCGGCACGGCCTGGCTGATCAGCGTCTCGACGGAGGGAACGCCGATCACGGCAAGCATGGCTCTGACGTCGTTTACATCAGGACCGATGTGGCGGGCCGAGAAGGGGGTAAGTGCTGCGCTCATGGCAATAGGTCCTGATGTCAACCGATATGGGCTTTGTAGGCGGCCTCATTCATGAGGCCTGCGAGTTGGCCTTCGTCGGCGAGCTTCATCTTCCACAGCCAGCCGTCGCCGGTCGCAGCGGAGTTGACCAGCGACGGGTCCGAGGACAGCGCGCCGTTGGCGTCGGTGATCTCGCCATCAACCGGCGCATAAACATCGGATGCCGCCTTGACGGATTCGACGACCACGGCGGTGTCGCCCTTACTGAGTTTGGTGCCGATTTGAGGCAGTTCGACGAAGACGAGATCGCCAAGCTGTTCCTGCGCATAGTCGGTTATCCCGACGGTGGCGATGCCTCCCTCGACGCTCAGCCATTCGTGATCTTGTGTGAAATAGGTTTTTGCCATCGGAATTATCCTTTGCGGTAGCGATGAGGAGTGAAGGGCAAGGAACTGATATCCACCGGGATTTTCGTCCCGCGAACGTCGGCGAACAGTTTCGTGCCCGGCTTGGCCAAGGCCGTTGACACATAGCCCATGGCGACGGGATGGCCGGCCGACGGGCCGAAGCCGCCTGATGTCACGTAGCCGGCCGGATCGCCGTCGGCATCGAACAAAGCAGCGCCGGCGCGCACCGGCTGGCGGCCGTCCGGCTTCAGGCCGACGCGCTTTTGCGACGGCCCGCGCTCCAGGATGGACCGCAGCGCATCGGCGCCGATGAAGGACCCGCCGGCGCGGAGATCTTTGGGGATCGCCCACATCAGGCCGGCACTCGCCGGATCGATCTCCGGCGTGATGTCCTGGCCGTGCAGGCACAGGCCGGCCTCCAACCGCAGCGAGTCGCGGGCAGCAAGGCCGATCCACAACACACGCTCGTCCTCGAGCAGTTTCGTGACCAGAGCGCGCGCATCCGCCTCCGGCAGGCCGATCTCGAAGCCGTCCTCGCCGGTGTAGCCGGAGCGGCTCATGAACCAGTTTTGCTTAGGCTCGATGCCATGCATGAACAAGAGTGAGCCGGTCTCGATGCCGGCGCGGGACAAGGCAGCCCAGGCTTCCGGCCCCTGGATCGCCAGGAAGACGCGGTCGAGCGCATCGACTTTGACGTCGAAGTCCGCGGCCAGCGCACGCAGATGCTTCTCGTCCTCGACCGCATTCCCGGCGTTGGCGACCACCATGAAGCGCTCGGCGCCGAGCCGGGTGACGATAAGATCGTCGATGATCCCGGTGGCCTCGTTGAGGAAGAAAGTATATTTGGACTGTGAAATCTCAAGCGCGCCGGCATCGAGCGGACTGGCGCGGTTGAGCAGTGCCGCAGCGCCCGGTCCGCTGACAGCGAACAGCTTCATATGCGAAATGTCGAACAGGCCGGCATGTTCGCGGGTGTGAAGGTGCTCTTTCATCACGCCGGCCGGATAGATCAGCGGCATAGACCAGCCCGCAAAGGCGCCAAAGCGTGCGCCGGCGGCGGTGTGCAGATCTTCGAGAGGAAGGTGTTTGGTGTCGTCGCCCGTCATGTCATCTCCAGAGTCGCACGCAATCGGCCGCTGCTGGCGACCAGTCCGTGCCCCTCTGTCTGAAGCCTGAGAGACTCGCGCAACCGGAACTCTGTCGGCGACGCTTACACCTTCGGCGCGGGGGCAAGCCCCGACTTTCCAGAGTGTCTTTCCCGTCTACGGTTCTTTTGCCTGAGAGATTTCGGGCGATTTCCCCTTCGGCGGCAGCTCGCGCTGCTCTCTCCCGCAAACAGGTAGGACTCAAAACTTAAGCCCTCGACGCGCCATCCATAGCTTGTCGGCGACACCTTGTCACCTGCCAGCGACACGTAAAGCGCGTCGTCTTTACAGTCGTCGCTAACCACGCCGTTTGCCGGTTTTTCAAGACAATGGCGATATTCTGGGCTGACGGTTTGGCCGGCAATTGCGTTGGGCACGGCGGATGGGGATTGACAGATGGGCGAACGGATCGGGAGCGCGCCGGTGGCGGGGCTGGCCTCGAAGGACCGCATCACGGCGGAAGATGTCGTCATGCTGCGTCGCGAAGTGTTCGCCGACGGCGTGGTGACGCGCGGCGAGGCTGAAGCACTGTTCGCGCTCGATGCGACAGCGACGGACAAATGCCCGCAATGGCCTGAATTCTTCGTCGAGGCCGTTACCGACTACATCGTCCACCAGGAAAAGCCGGCAGGCTATATCTCTGAAGACAATGCCGGTTGGCTGATCCAGACCATCTCGCGCGACGGAATGGTCGACAGTGTGACCGAACTGGAGCTGCTGGTGCATGTGCTGGAAAGGGCGAAATCATCGCCCGGCCGGCTCTCCGCCTATGCGCTCGAGCAGGTCGCCAACGCGGTGGTCGACGGCAAGGGACCACTGATGCTCGGCGGCGCGCTGGTTCCCGGGCTGGTCGCCAAGGCAGAGGTCGATCTGTTGCGCCGCATTCTCCATGCCTATGGCGGCGACGGTAACATCGCCATCACACGGGTTGAGGCCGAGGTGCTGTTCCAGATCAACGAGCAGACCGCAGCGGCCCACAACGACCCGTCCTGGAACGACCTGTTCGTCAAGGCGCTCGCCAATTTCGTCATGTGTTCGGCCGGCTACGAAGCGCCGACGCGCGATGTGGCGCTGCGTCGTGACAGTTTCTTGGACCAGGTCGAGCCCGAAATTGGTGGCTTCTTCAGCCGCATGGTGTCGGGCGGCCTGGCCGGCATCATGGAAGCCTATCGTTCGCCCGGCGATATCGAGGCCGAATGGGAGTCGAAGAACCGTGCCGCCGAGGCACTCGCGCGCCGCGCCGAGACGATCGACGCCAGCGAGGCGAAATGGCTGGCCGATCGCATCGGCACCGACCGCCCGCTGCGTGACAATGAACGCGCGCTGCTGACGCTGATCAAACTCGCCTCGCCGGAGATACATCCGGCGCTCAAGCCACTGCTCGACAAGGTTGCTTAAGCCGCGCCGTTTTCTGCGACCGTTTTGCAGAGGACGATATTGGAGTGTCTTCAGGCCAATCGCCAAGTTCGGCCACGCGCTCGAAACCGGCTTCCTCAGGCAAGCTCTGTTCGGTCGGAGTCAGATCGTGCTCGGTCAGAATGCGAGGCCATCAAATCCCGCCATACCAGTCATAGCCATTGTCTTCCCAATAGCCGCCGCGGCCGCCGCCGGTATTGCCAAAACTGTCGACGAGCTCGATCTTGTAGAGATACTTCGGCATCTTGTAGCCGAGCTGTCGTTCGACGCGCACGCGCAGCGGCGCGCCGTTTTCGACCGGCAGCGGCTTGCCGTTGAGGCCGTAGGCGAGGATCGTCTGCGGGTGGCGGGCATCGATCAGGTCGATGGTGCCATAATATTTGATTTCCCCGGAGAGGCTACGATCGATCGTGTCGAGGCAGTGGAACATGACATAGCGGGCCTGCGGCTTGACCACAGCCTGGTCGAGCACCAGCGACAGCGGGGTGCCGGTCCATTTGGCGATGCAGCTCCAGCCTTCGACACAGTCGTGGCGGGTGATCTGCGTGCGGCTCGGCATGTTCTCCAACTGCTCGCGGCTGAGCGACAGCGGCTTTTCGACCAGGCCCGTTACCTCCAGCCGCCAGTCGGCGAAATTGTTGGCGAGCAGGCCCTTGTAGGTGTCATCCTCGGGCGCGGTGACGCCGTTCGGCCGCTGCGGCTGGCGGATGTCGGCCTCGGTGAATTCCGGCGCCAGAGCATCGCGGCCGGCAAGCCAGCGTTGCGCGCGGTAGGTCAGGCCATTGGCGTTTTCGAGGAAACTGCGCAGGCCATCGCCCATGCCGAGCTGGCTGTCGAAGGCATCGCAGCCCGACAACATGATGCCGGAAACGCCGAGGCCGGCGCCCGTCAGGAACTTTCGGCGGCTGATCTGGAATTTGGCCATCTCACGCACTCCTCTCGGTGTCGCCATGCCTTGGCGGATCGGTGCGGTACCAGCCGGTGATGATCGAGCGCAGTTCGTTGATCGGGCCGGCGGCGAGGATCATCATTATATGGACGATGAAAAAGCCGACCAGCAGCACCATCACCGTGAAATGGATGGTGCGCGCCGTCTGCCTTCCGCCGAGCAGTTCGTTGAGCCAGGGCAGCACCGAGTTCATGCTCGGCGACATGGCAAGGCCGGTGATGATCATGAGTGGCAACAGCACGAACAGTACGCCGCCATAGGCCATTTTCTGCAGCGTGTTGTATTCGCGTGTGTGGTGGAACCTGAGCTTGGCGTGCTCGATGATGTCCTGCGGCAGCCGCTTGAGATCGTCAAGGCGCGGCGCCAGATCGCGGCGCAGATGGCCGTTGACCAGGCTGGCGACCAGCCAGACGACCAAGGTGGTTGTCAGTATCCAGGCGAAGAAGAAATGCACGACGCGGGCGGTGCCGAGATCGTAATAGGACGGGATTGTCGCCCAGGACGGGAAGGCACGCGACGTTTGCTGCCCGGCCGGGCCCGACCAGCCGAGCACGCCGGTGGTGTCGAAGCGATGGCCGAAGATTTCGGTGTAGCCGCGCGGGCCGGTCGCGGTGTTTTCGGCACCGATGGCAAAGACAGTGTTGTTGTAGCCGAAGCCGGATTGCTTGCCGATGTAGAGCTGCGGGCGGGCGTTGAAGATCTGCAGGCCGGACAAGAGCATGAAGAACAGCGAGATGGCCCACAGCCAGTGCGTCAGACGCGTCCAGCGCGATTGCCGGTAGATCAGCGTCGCATCCTTCGTTGAGGCGGCATCGACGCCTGCGCCGGGCTGACTCACGGTAATGGTTTCCATCTTTTCCTCGCCTCCGGCTGCGCGATCCTGGGATGGCCGCGCTCGTCCTTGTCCTCCCAATACGTCGCTATCGAAAGCGATGTTTCATGCGGTCACGTTTTTATTACGGGCACGGGTTTATCGCGGGCACGGATACTCAATTGCCGAGGCTCACCGCGAGATTGACGACGGCGGCGACGATGACGGCGTTGAAGAAGAACGACAGGATCGAATGGACAAGCACCACGCGGCGCATATGCGAGGTCGTGATCGCGGTGTCGGCGGTCTGCGCGGTCATGCCGATCACCGTCGCGAAATAGAGAAAGTCCCAACCGTCCGGCCGTTTGCTGCCGGGAAAATCGAGGCCGCCGACCGGTATCTTCTTCTTGGTTTCGGCATCGATCGCGTCGCCGTCCATCCAGTAGACATGCGCATAGTGGAGGGCGGCCATGGCATGGATGGTGAACCAGCCAAGCGGGATCGACAGCATGGCGAAGCCGAGTTCGATGGGGTCGCGATCCTTGTGATTGATCAAAAGGAACAGCAGGACAATGGCCATGGCGACGATGCCGAGCGTGATGGCAAAGATGCCCAGCACTGGGAGGTCCAGTTCGCGCGCGTTCTTGCTGAGATAGCGGCCGGACAGCAGCGGCATCTTGGCGATGACGAGCGCGATGAAGACGACGAAGAAGGAATCGGCGGCAATCGAGATCGAATAGGCAAGCCGCGTGGAGACGGGGAGCGATCCAATCAAAGGCAATACCGCGGCAAATACGACCAGACCGACGGCTAGCGACACAAAGAACTGCTTGTGCCGCTGCAAGGGGTTATTCGGCGATGTGTCGGCCATAGCCCGACCTCGGATGATGCTTCACGTCTGGTCGGGTGTGACGGATTTCAGAGCCCGCCGCAAGATACGGTCGAGCTCACCCAGGAAACGCGAGCGATCCTGTGGCGCAAAGCTGGCATTGTAGCCCTTGCTCTCGCCGGTTTCGCGCAGATGCTGCTTCAAATCGCGCATTGCAACCGCCATGCCGATGGTCTCCGGCGTGAACGGCCGGCCGGTTGGCCCAAGCACATGCGCGCCGAGCGCCACGGTGCGAGCGGCAAGCGGGATGTCGGCGGTGATCACGATGTCGTTGGGTTTTGTGTTCTCGACGATCCAATCGTCAGCGGCATCGGCGCTTTTAGAGACGACGACGTTGCGAATCATCGGATCGCGCGACGGACGCAGCCCGCCATTGGAGACGTAGGTGACGACCACGCCATGGCGCTCGGCGACCTTCTCGACCTCGGCTTTCACCGGGCAGGCGTCGGCGTCGACGTAGATGGCGGGTGCGGGCATTATCTCTCCAAAACGGACATGGGGCGGGCATGTTACCCGGCCCCATGCCAGAAATCTCGTACTGTCAGGCCGGCAGCGCGCCCGACTTCTTCGCCGTCCAGGTGGCTATGTAATCCATCAGGCCGGGGTTGAGACAGTCATAGGGTTCGAGGCCGATCGACTTCAACTGGCCGCGGATGCCGTCCATGCGCTTGGGGTCGACACCGGATTCGATGATCGACGAAACGAAAGCGGTGAAGCCCGGCGGTGACCAGCCGTCTTCCTGGAAGCGCTCGGGATGGATGAAGGACAGACCCTTGAACGGATGGTCGCGCTCGACCGGGCCGTGCATGTGGACGCCGCAACCGGTGCAGGCATGACGCTGGATCAACGCTGCCGGATCGACCACCTTCAGCTTGTCGCCATTCTCGGTGACGGTGACGTCGCCAGTGCCGGCGACCGCCACGACCGAGAACACCGCGCCGTCCGGTTTCCAGCATTTGGTGCAGCCGCAGGCATGGTTGTGGGCGATCTGGCCCTTGACCGTCACCTTCACCGGCTTGCTGGTGCAGGCGCAGACCAGCGTGCCGCCGGCAAAGCTTGCGCTCTCCTTTGGCAAGCCATTGTCGATTTTGGGATGCAGTTTCTCAGGCATTGTCTTCCTCCCTTGTTGAACCTGTGCAACTTCAGTCGCTGGCCCTTCGGTCGGCGGCTTGTTCTTCCTCCGTTTGGTGTGCGATCGGACGCAAAACCGGGCGCCACTTTTGCTGATCGCAGTTAGTAAACGACGACGCTCCTGATCGACTTGCCCTCATGCATGAGATCAAAACCCTTGTTGATGTCCTCAAGCTTCAGCAAATGGGTGATCATCGGGTCGATCTGGATCTTGCCGTCCATGTACCAGTCGACGATTTTCGGCACGTCGGTGCGGCCGCGCGCGCCGCCGAAGGCGGTGCCCATCCAGGTGCGGCCGGTGACCAGCTGGAACGGCCGGGTCGAAATCTCCTGGCCGGCGCCGGCAACGCCGATGATAACCGACTTGCCCCAGCCGCGATGCGAGGCTTCCAGTGCCTGGCGCATCACCTTGGTATTGCCGGTGCAGTCGAATGTGTAGTCGGCGCCGCCGATCTGGTCGGCGCCACGCTTGGTCAGGTTGACGAGGTGAGGGACGATGTCGCCGTCGATCTCCTTCGGGTTGACGAAATGCGTCATGCCGAAGCGCTCGCCCCATGCCTTCTTGTCGTTGTTGAGGTCGACACCGATGATCATGTCAGCGCCGGCGAGCTTCAGGCCCTGGATGACGTTGAGGCCGATGCCACCGAGACCAAAGACGACAGCAGTCGCGCCTTGCTCGACCTTCGCGGTGTTGATGACCGCGCCGATGCCGGTGGTGACGCCGCAACCAATGTAGCAGATTTTGTCGAAGGGCGCGTCCGGGTTGACCTTGGCGACGGCGATCTCGGGCAAAACGGTGAAATTGGAGAAGGTCGAGCAGCCCATATAGTGGAAGATCTTGTCCTTGCCGATCGAGAAGCGCGAAGAGCCATCGGGCATCAAGCCTTGGCCCTGCGTGGCGCGGATGGCGGTGCACAAATTGGTCTTGCGCGACAGGCAGGATGGGCACTGCCGGCATTCCGGCGTGTAGAGCGGGATGACGTGGTCGCCCTTCTTGACCGAGGTGACGCCCTTGCCGACATCGACGACAACGCCGGCGCCTTCATGGCCGAGGATTGCCGGAAACAGGCCTTCGGGATCGGCGCCCGACAGGGTGAACTCGTCGGTGTGGCAGATGCCGGTCGCCTTGATCTCGACCAGCACCTCGCCTTCGCGCGGTCCGTCGAGGTCGACCTCCATGATTTCCAACGGCTTTCCGGCGGCGACAGCGACAGCGGCGCGGGTTTTCATTAGGCAATTCCTCCCAAGGCGATTGGTCTTCAGGCTTTCAGGGTTTTTATACTGTTTCAACCCGATTTGGCGACCAAATATGGCGCAAATCTTGGCCCAGTCGTCGGCGAGCCCAACCTTCGCCCCTCGGCACGGCCCTGGCGGGCAGGGAGTGTCTTGATGGGTGCGCTGCCGGCGGTGCTTGAGCCCGGCTGCCGAAGCCCATAAGAAGGACGAAAGACCGAGGAAACGCCTTCGATGTTCACGAAAATCCTGATCGCCAATCGCGGCGAGATTGCTTGCCGCGTCATCAAGACGGCGCGCAGGATGGGGATTGCCACCGTAGCGGTCTATTCCGACGCCGATCGCGACGCCGTGCACGTCGAAATGGCCGACGAAGCCGTGCATATCGGGCCATCGCCTGCCGCGCAAAGCTATCTCCTGCCTGAAAACATCATCGCTGCCTGCAAGGAGACGGGCGCGCAGGCCGTGCATCCCGGCTACGGTTTTCTGTCGGAGCGGGCCGCCTTCTGCGAAGCGCTTGAGGCTGAGGGCATTGTCTTCATCGGTCCGAAACCCAAGGCTATCAAGGCGATGGGCGACAAGATCGAATCGAAGAAGTTCGCCAGGGCCGCTGAGGTGTCGACGGTTCCCGGCTGGCTTGGTGTCATCGAAAATGCCGACCATGCCGAAAAGATCGCCGGCGAGATCGGTTATCCCGTGATGATCAAGGCCTCGGCCGGCGGCGGCGGTAAGGGCATGCGCATTGCCTGGAGCCAGTCGGAAGTGCGCGACGGCTTCGACCGGGCGCGCTCGGAGGCGAAAAGCTCGTTCGGCGACGACCGAATCTTCATCGAAAAGTTCGTCGTCGATCCGCGTCATATCGAAATCCAGGTGCTGGCCGACGCGCATGGCGCCGCCCTCTATCTCGGCGAGCGCGAATGCTCGATCCAGCGCCGGAACCAGAAGGTTGCGGAAGAGGCGCCGTCGCCATTCCTCGATGCCAGGACGCGCAAGGCCATGGGCGAGCAGGCCGTGGCGCTGGCCAAGGCGGTCGACTACCAGAGCGCCGGCACCGTCGAGTTCATCGTCGATGCTGAAAAGAACTTCTATTTCCTTGAAATGAATACACGATTGCAGGTCGAGCATCCGGTGACGGAGCTTGTTACCGGCATCGACCTGGTCGAGCAGATGATCCGTGTCGCCACCGGCGAGAAGCTGGCGATCGAGCAGAGCGACGTCAAGCTGAACGGCTGGGCGGTGGAAAGCCGGCTCTATGCCGAGGATCCCTATCGCAATTTCCTGCCCTCGATCGGCCGGTTGACGCGCTACCGGCCGCCGGAGGAGGGCAAGTTCGGCGATGTCTTCATCCGCAACGACACCGGCGTCACCGAAGGCTCCGAGATTTCGATGTTCTATGATCCGATGGTGGCAAAACTCTGCACCTGGGCGCCCACGCGTATCGAGGCCATCGATGCCATGTCGGAAGCGCTGGACAGTTTCGTCGTCGACGGCATCGAGCACAACATCCCGTTCCTGGCGGCGCTGATGCAGCATCCGCGCTGGCGCGAGGGGCGGATATCGACGGGCTTCATCGCCGAGGAATATCCTGACGGCTTCGCGCCGATCGTGCCCAATGGCGATGAAAAGGCAGTGCTGGCGGCGATCGCCACCGCGGTCGAGCTTCTGCGCCGCGATCGGCTTGACCGGCTGGGCGGGCGGCTGGCGCCGCATTCGGGCGCACTCAAGCGCGATTGGGTGGTGAAGCTCGGCGACGACTATCTCCAGGCTTCGATCATCGAGGGCATGATCTCCATTCCGATGGAAATCGATCTGTCGGTCGATGGCGGCAAAGCGCTGACCGTGGCGTCCGACTGGCGGCCGGGCGACCTCATCTGGCGCGGCACTGTCGGTGCCCGCAAGGTCACGGCGCAGATCAGGCCGGCGCCGAACGGCCTGCGCATTGCCTGGAAAGGCATGTCGGTGACGGCGCGCGCCATGCTGCCGCGCACGGCGGAGCTGGAAAGGCTGATGCCGGAGAAGGTGGCGCCGGACACGTCCAAGATGCTGCTTTGCCCAATGCCGGGCCTGGTCGTGTCGATCGCGGTTGCCGAGGGGCAGGAGGTCAAGGCCGGCGAGACGCTGGCCGTGGTCGAGGCGATGAAGATGGAAAACGTGCTGCGCGCCGACCGCGATCTTGTCGTGTCGAAGCTCAACGCCAAGCCGGGTGACAGCCTGGCTGTCGATGCGGTGATCATGGAGTTCGCCTAGAGATTGTTTGGAAATTCTACTCCGGCGGCCATCTGAAGGTGGTTTCTGCGCTTCCCGTGCTCACGGACCAATGGCCGCTGCGCTCCGGTTCTCGAAACCACCATCATATGACTCGCCAGAGCGAATTTCGAACAATCTCTGAGCCGTGCGGCTGGGTATGGAAGCCTGTGGTCGGTGGTCATTTGTGCTGGACTGGCATCGCCCGGTCCGGGACAATACATCTCCATCGACTCAAAGCCCTTCGAGCAATTTGAAACATCATGGCGGATGACAAACTTCCACGCGATCCCCTGAGGCGCGAAGCAGCGCTCGCTGCTGCGCGCCCGGAGGCGCCGGCGCGGCCGTTCATCCATCTGCGCGTGCATTCGGCGTATTCGCTGCTCGAGGGCGCCTTGCAGGTCGCCGCCGTTGTCGGTCATGCAGTCAAGGACGAGTGCCCGGCAATCGCAGTCACCGACACAAACAATCTGTTCGGCGCGCTGGAATTTGCCCAGAAGGCGGTGAAGGAAGGCATCCAGCCGATTATCGGTTGCCAGATCGATCTCGCCTTTTCCGGCGAGACCAGCGACGCGCAGCGCGACCGCCGCCGCCATGGTCCGGAGATGCACGCCGTGGTGCTGCTCGCCGCCACCGAGGCCGGCTACAGCAACCTCGTCAGGCTGGTCAGCCAGGTCTATCTGGAGACGCCGCCGGGCGAGCCCGTGCATCTGACGTCAGCAATGCTGGAAGGCCATAGCGATGGCCTGATCTGCCTCAGCGGCGGGCCGCGCGGCCCGATCGGCCGGGCGCTGAAGGAGGATCGCCGAGATCTTGCCGAGACGCGGCTGCTGGCACTCAAGGCGCTGTTCGGCGACCGGCTCTATGTCGAGTTGGACCGTGTTTCCGGTTATGACCGCGCTATCGAGAAATCATCGGTCGACCTTGCCTATATCCATGATCTGCCGCTGGTCGCCACGAATGAGGCGTTCTTCGCCGCCCGCGACGACTATGACGCGCATGATGCTCTGATCGCCATTGCCGAGGGTTCGGTGGTTGCCGCCGACAACCGTCGCCGGCTGACTTCGGACAATTTCCTGCGCAGCCAGGCGGATATGGCGCGGCTGTTCGCCGACCTGCCGGAAGCGATCGACAACACCGTCGAGATCGCGCTGCGCTGTTCCTATTATCCCAAGACCCGCAATCCGATCCTGCCACGCTTTACCGGCGGCGATGTCGCCGACAATGAGGTGGCGCTGAAAGCGGAGGCCGATGAGCTACGCCGGCAGGCGCATGAGGGGCTGGAGGCCCGGCTGGCGGCGCATGGACCCACCGCCGGCTACACGGTCGAACAATACCGCGAGCGGCTCGATTTCGAGCTCTCCATCATCGAGAAGATGAAATTTCCCGGTTACTTCCTGATCGTGGCCGACTTCATCAAATGGGCGAAGGCGCAAGGCATTCCGGTCGGGCCGGGCCGTGGTTCGGGCGCCGGATCGCTGGTCGCTTATTCCACCACCATCACCGATATCGATCCGCTGCGCTTCTCGCTGCTGTTCGAGCGCTTCCTCAATCCGGACCGCGTGTCGATGCCCGACTTCGACATCGACTTCTGCCAGGATCGGCGCGAAGAGGTCATCCGCTACGTCCAGCAGAAATATGGCCGCGACCAGGTGGGACAAATCATCACCTTCGGTACGCTGCAGGCGCGCGCGGTGCTGCGCGACGTCGGCCGCGTGCTGCAAATGCCTTACGGCCAAGTCGACAAGCTCTCCAAGATGGTGCCGCAGAACCCGGCCAATCCGGTCAAGCTGGCGGATGCCATCGCCAACGAGCCGCGCTTTGCCGAGGAGGCCGAGAAGGAGCCGATCGTGCAGACGCTGCTCGATATGGCGCAAAAGCTGGAAGGGCTCTACCGCCACGCTTCGACGCACGCCGCCGGCATCGTGATCGGCGACCGGCCCTTGTCGGAACTGGTGCCGATGTACCGCGATCCGCGCTCCGACATGCCGGTCACCCAGTTCAACATGAAATATGTCGAGCAGGCCGGGCTGGTAAAATTCGACTTCCTCGGCCTGAAGACGCTGACGGTGCTGGAGACGGCGGTGAAGCTGATCCGCCGGCGCGGCATCGAGATCGACCTGGCGACGATCCCGCTCGACGATCCTGAAACCTACGCCATGCTGTCGCGCGGCGAAGTGGTCGGTGTGTTCCAGGTGGAAAGTGCCGGCATGCGCAAGGCGCTGATCGGCATGCGGCCCGACTGCATCGAGGACATCATCGCGCTGGTGGCGCTCTACCGTCCCGGCCCGATGGAGAACATCCCGACCTACAACGCCAGAAAGCATGGCGAAGAGGAGATGGCATCGATCCATCCCAAGATCGACCATCTGGTGAAGGAGACGCAAGGCGTCATCGTCTACCAGGAACAGGTGATGCAGATCGCGCAGGAACTGTCGGGCTATTCGCTCGGCGAAGCCGATCTGCTGCGTCGCGCGATGGGCAAGAAGATCCGCGCCGAAATGGACAAGCAGCGCGAGCGCTTCGTCACCGGTGCGGTCGAACGCGGCGTCGGCAAGCCGCAGGCCGACTTCATCTTCGACCTTCTGGCCAAGTTCGCCGACTACGGCTTCAACAAATCGCACGCGGCCGCCTACGCCGTCGTGTCCTACCAGACCGCCTATCTCAAGGCGCATTACCCCGTCGAGTTCCTGGCGGCGTCGATGACGCTCGACATGGGCAATACCGACAAACTCGCCGATTTCCGCCAGGATGCGCTGCGTCTCGGCATCGAGGTGGTGGCGCCGTCGGTGATGACCAGCTTCCGCAATTTCGAGGTCGGCGAGAACCGCATTTACTATTCGCTGGCGGCCCTCAAGGGCGTCGGCGACGCTGCGGTCGAGCACATCGTCGCCATGCGCGGCGAAAAGCCGTTCAAGAATCTCGCCGATTTCTGTGAAAGGGTCGATCCCAAGATCGTCGGCAAGCGCGTCTTCGAAAGCTTGATCATGGCCGGCGCGCTCGACTGCTTCGGCCACGACCGCGCCCAGATGATGGCCGGCGTCGAACGGATGATGGGGCTGGCTTCTCTGGCGCAGCAGAATGCCATTTCGGGCCAGCACGACATTTTCGGCGCGTCGCTCGGCGCGCAGCAGCAGGCGCTCAATTTGCCGCAGACCGATCCGTGGCTTGCCGCCGACCGGCTGCACCGCGAATTCCAGGTCGTCGGCTTCTATCTTTCGGCGCATCCGCTCGACGAGTACAAGGCGGCCCTGCAGAAGATGCGGGTGCAAAACTGGGGCGAGTTCTCGGCTGCGGTCAAACGCGGTGCCGCCGCGGGCCGGCTCGCCGGCACCGTCACCACCAAGCAGGAGCGCAAGACCCGAACCGGCAACAAGATGGGCGTCATCGCCTTTTCCGACACATCTGGCCAATATGAAGCCGTGCTGTTTTCGGAAGGGTTGGCGCAGTATCGCGATCTGCTCGAGCCCGGACGTTCGGTGGTGATCACCGTTTCGGCCGAGGATAGGCCCGAAGGGGTCAATCTGCGCATCCAGACGGTGCAGTCGCTGGAGGATGAGGCCAGCCGTATCCAGAAGGCGCTGCGCATCTTCGTTCGAAATGACGGGCCTGCGTCGGCGATTCAATCGCAGCTTACCCAGCGTGGGGAAAGTCAGGTAAGCATTATCGTCATCAAAGAAGAGGCGCAGGGCGAGATCGAGATCGAATTGCCCAACCGCTACCGCATCTCGCCGCAGATCGCGTCGGCCATGCGCGCGGTGCCGGGTGTGGTCGAAGTCGAGCTCGTCTAGGCTGCGCTGATATACACGGCAATCGCATCGACGTCGGCCAGTGCATGACGGCATAAAGATGCTCTGGGCCTGACATTGCAGCCGATAGGGCCAGCGTGCGGGGCGTGGTTGAACTGACCTTCCTTTGAACCACATGCGTTGAGCAGAAACTTCACAGGAACGCACAATCATGCCCAGCCGCGAACGCGTCGAAGCCTTCCTCAAGGAGGTGGTCGAAGGCAGCCACGTCAAGGCGATCGCCGACTTCTACCATGACGATGCCACCATGCAGGAAAATCTCGGCGTCCCGCGGGGCGGCAAGGAAACACTGATGGCGCATGAGCAGGCAGCACTCGACCGGATCGAGAAGATGCACACCCATCCTGTCCAGACATTCCTGGTCGATGGCGACAATGTCGCCATCCGCTGGACCTTCGACCGTATCGACAAGGCCGGCACCGTGCGCCGGCTGGAAGAGGTGGCCCTGCAGCGCTGGCGTGGTGACCGGATTGCGGAGGAGCGGTTCGTCTACGACACCGCCTCGGCCTGGCGCCTCGTGGGGCCGGACGGCAAGGTGGTGGAGGGCTGACGATCACCGGGGCCACTAGATCATGATGAGATTCGGTTGAAATCTCATCATGATCTAACCCTTTGTTGGAGCATGATCTTTTCCGCAAACCGGCACCCACTTTTTGGGATCATGCTCTAGACGACCCCGGCTGGGACCGTTACGCACTTGGTGATGAAAGCAGCCGAGAAGGACGGATTGCAGCAAAGCTCAGCGATGGCGCGGCTGCGTGACAGGCTGCGCAAGCTCTATCACGGACGCACGCCGGCGGCGTTCCGGTTTCAACTGGTGGCGGTCATCATCGACCTCACCATCGTCGCCTTCTTCGTTGCCACGCCGGTGCTCCAGGACAAGCCGTCATTCCTGTGGCTCGACTATACCGTCGCCGCATTGGTCGCCGCCGACCTGATTGCCCGACTGTTAGCCTCCAACGACATGTTGCGGCTGATGAAACAGCCGACATCCTGGGTCGATGTCTTCATCCTTTTGACGCTGCTGATGCCGACGGCGCTGGCAAATCTGGCGTTCCTGCGCATCCTGCGGCTGTGGTCGCTGTCGCGCAGCGGGTCGCTGTGGCGGCATTTCGAAATGCGTGGCTTAAGGCCCTGGCGCGAGGCGAGCCACGCGGTCATCAACCTGTTGACGTTCCTGTTCGTCATCACCGGCTTCGTCTACACCTTTTTCTTTCGCACCGGCGCCGGCCTCGAGAACTATATCGATGCGCTGTATTTTACCGTCGCCACGGTGACGACGACCGGTTTCGGCGACATCGTGCTGCCGGGGATCGCCGGCAAGCTGACCGCAATCGCTACCATGATCATCGGCATCTCGCTGTTCGTCAGACTGGCGACGGCGATTTTTCGACCCGCCAAGGTGTTCTTTCCCTGTCCGCAGTGCGGACTGCAACGGCATGAGCCGGACGCCGTGCACTGCAAGGCCTGCGGGCATCTTCTCAACATACCGGATGAGGGGAATTGACCGACCGCTACGAGGCCGCGACCTCGGCCGGCTTTGGCGCCTTGCGCTGCAGGTTGAGCAGGTTGCCCATCAGGATCAGCAGGGCGCCGCCGGCTGTAAAGATGTCGATCTGTTCGCTGTAGAGCAGCCAGCCGATCAGCGCCGACAGTGGCACGCGCAGGAAATCCATCGGTGAAATCACCGTAGCGTCGGCATAGGTGAGGGCACGCGCCATGCAGAAATGCGACGACATGCCGGTGAAGGCAATCAGCAGGATCCATGGCCAGAGTTCGAGCGGTGGGTTGCGCCATTCATAAAGCGCCGGGATCAGGCCGACCACCGACTGGATGATCAGCATCCAGAAGATGATGCGCACGACACTGTCCGTGCGGGTCAGCGACTTGACCAACACCACCGATACGCCAAAGCACACGGCCGCGCCGAGAACGACGAGGTGACCCGGATCCATGGAGCCGACGCCGGGGCGAACGATGACCACCACGCCGATCAGGCCAAGCACGACCGCCGCAATTTTCGGGCGGGAGAGCCTTTCGCCAAGAAAGGTCACCGCCAGGATCGCGGTCCAGATCGGCGTGGTGAATTCGATCGATATGAGCACCGCAAGCGGGATCAGCGTCAGCGCATAGAGCCATGCCGCCTGGCCCGTATAGTGGATGACATTGCGAGCGATATGGGCCAACGGGCGCTGCGTGCGCATTGCGGCGAATCCGCCGCTCATCGTCACCAGCGGCAACAGGATGAAGAAGCCGATCACCGAGCGCAGTTCCAGCACCTGGAAGACGTTGAGCTCGGCGGTGGTTGCGCGGCCGGCGACTGACATCGCCAGAAACGAGGCGATCGACAGCGCCATCCAGAACGCGGCTTTGGGGATCGATGGGGAAGGTGCCATAGGCGCTATGTCGCAAGCCGGGACTTCTATCGCAACCGTTAGGCGACGCATTCGACTGGGCCAGACCGTTGCGAAAACAGCCATGCTGGAAGTGGAACCTGACGAAACGGCAGGCGTTGGTTCCCGGTATTGGCCAATTGCTGGACGCATCGTTTCTTCAACATCAACGGGGAAGAGATTCCGATGAAATCATTCGCGCGGTTTCTGCTAGCCGGCTGCCTGCTAACTGCAAGCGCCGCGGCCCATGCCGACGAGGCGAATTTTCTCAGCTCCTTGCAAGGGAATTTCTCCGGCAAGGGGACAGTCAAGGTCACCACCGACGCACCGACGGTGAATGTGTCCTGCACCTTCAATTCCGACGCGACCTCGAGCTCATTGTCGCTTGACGGCAATTGCCGTGGTCTTGTCGTGGTGACGCGCGCCATCAGCGCCAATCTGAAGGCCCGCGGGGCGAAGTATACAGGCGTCTATGTCGGGTCGCGCACCGGGCCGGCACAGCTCGCCGGCAGCCGTTCCGGCAACGCGATCAGTCTCGGCATTCGCTGGGCGGCGGAGGTCAATGGCGATCGTAAGGCGCGGTTGACGGTCGAGAAAACCAGCGGCGACGGAATGCGGTTGACCGTTACCGACGTCGATCCGAAAACCGGCAAGAACGTGGTGACGAGCCGCATCGATCTCAAGCGTATCTAAGCCGTCTCACTCCTCGATCGGCTCCGGCGGGTTGGCGTTGCGGCCTTTACCGAAGGTGTAGCCGGTTTCCACCGCCTTCTTGCCGAACTTGTCGCGCAGCGTATCGATGGCGCTTTCGGCCATGGCGCGCTTGCGCGAGCCGACGTCGACGAGATCGGGCGGATCGGCCTTCTCGTCATCCGAGAGATCGCTGACACCGATGCCAAGCAGCCGGTACTTTGTCCCGTCCGCCTCCTTGCGCAACAGCTCGAGCCCGGTCTGGAAAATGCGGTCGGCCAGCCGGGTCGGGTCGCCGAGCTGGCGGTTGCGGGTACGCAGCTTGAAATCCTGCGTCTTCAGCTTCAGCACCACGGTGCGCCCGGCAATGCCTGACTTCTTCAGCCGCGCCGAGACCTTTTCCGACAATCCCCTCAGCACTGGAACCAGTTCGCCCATTTCAGCTATGTCGGTGTCGAAAGTGGTTTCGGCCGACACACTTTTCGCATCCTGGTCGGGATCGACACGGCGGTCGTCCTGGCCGCGCGAGAGATGGTAGAGCCGGGTGCCCATCACGCCATAGCGACGCATAAGATCGGCGCGCTCCATGCGCTGCAACTGGGCGATGCTGCGGATGCCGTCGCGTTCGAGCGTTGCGGCAAAAGCCTTGCCGACGCCCCAGATCAGCGTCACCGGCTGTTCGGCCAGGAAACCCAGCGCCTCGGCTTCGCCGATCACCGAAAAGCCGCGCGGCTTGCGGAAATCGGAGGCAACCTTGGCCAGGAACTTGCAGTAGGAAAGGCCGGCCGAAACGGTGATGCCGATTTCCTTTTCGACGGTCTGCGCAAAGCGCGCCAGCACCACCGCCGGCGGCATGCCGTGCAGGCGCTCGGTGCCGGCAAGGTCGAGAAACGCCTCATCGATGGAGAGCGGTTCGACCAGCGGCGTGAGCGCCTGCATCAAGGCGCGGACATCGCGGCCGACGCGGACGTATTTCTCCATATTGGGCGGGATGACGACCGCTTCCGGACAGGCTTCGAGCGCCTTGAACATCGGCATTGCCGAGCGCACCCCCTGGATGCGGGCGATGTAGCAGGCGGTGGAAACGACGCCGCGCTTGCCGCCGCCGATGATCAGCGGCTTGTCCTTCAGCGCCGGATTGTCACGCTTTTCGATCGCCGCATAGAAGGCGTCGCAATCGATATGCGCCAGATGCAGCTGGTAGAGCTCGGGATGGCGGGTGAGTCGAGGGCTGCCGCAACGCTCACAGCGCCTGGTATCGCTGCGCTGAAGGGTCAGGCAGTCGCGGCAAAAACCGTGCTCGGGATTGTTGACAGGGGCCGCCATCGCTGCGAACATAAAGAGAACAGATGCAATGGTACGTCAGGACGGAAGCCGCCACAAGCGGTTAGCCGGGAGAGAACTCATGAGCACCACCATAGCGCCGCTGGCGCCTGACCTATGGGCGGATTTCGAGGATCTTTTCGGCAAGCAGGGCGCCTGTTACGGCTGCTGGTGCACGCATTTCCGGATGGCGCCGGCGGTCCGACGGGCCAGCGACAAGCAGCGCAACAAGGATCATATCAAGGCGCGTATCGAGGCCGGGCCGCCGCCGGGGCTTTTGGCCTTCGAGGACGGCCAGGCGGTCGGCTGGATGCAGATCGGTCCACGCGCCGACGTGCCCGAATGGAACAATCGGGGCCGGGGCTCGGCGCCGGTCGATCCAACCGACGCCGTAGATCCCGGCGTCTGGGCCATCTCCTGCTTCTTCATCCGCGCCAGCGCGCGCGGCCGGGGCGTCAGCCACCGCCTGGTCGAGGGCGGCATCGCTTTTGCCCGCCAGAACAAGGCGCGGCTGGTCGAGGCGTGTCCGATCGACGTGTCGCGCGATTCGCGTTCGATCGGGCTGTTCGTCGGCTCGTCGCGTGTGTTTGAAAAGGCCGGCTTCGAGCGGCTTGTCGAACGCAAGGCCGGACGGCCGCTGATGCGGCTGGTGTTGTAGTCTAATTACCCGTCGGCGTTTGTTGATGTCCTGTGGAAGCTGTAGGTTGGTTTCATAGCAGACGAACGAAGCGTTCCTTTTTGGTCAAATGGAGAATTTTGTGAACCGTGTCTTGCCGCTTGCTTTCCTTCTCGCCCTCAGCGCTCCTGCCTTTGGCCAGGCTGTCGATGCCCAAGGTGCCAAGCAACTTTCCGATGAGCTCTCTCGCTATGTCGGCAAACAGGCGCTCAATGAAGGCATTTTGAAGATCTCAGCCGAGGAGGGTGCCTACAAGATCACCTTCGATGTGAAGGCGCTTGTGGCGAAGATGCCGAAGCAGGATCTGAAGCGGTTCGATTTCCCGCCCGTCACGCTGCGGGTCAAACCGCGCAGCGACGGAGGCTGGGATGTCGCCTCGGATTTCTCTACGACTGGGTCCATCGAGGTAAATGGCCCAAATGGCCTGAACACCGGGCAAATCGTTGTCAAGGATGGCAAGTTCACGGGCGTCTATGACCCGGAACTGGCGGCATTTACCAGCGGCACCAGTTCGATTGCAGGCATGACGATGACGTCGCGCCAAGTCAGTCAATTGACCGATTTGAGCGTGGGGCTGGGCTCTTCCAAATTTGACGCCAGCAAGTCGGCCAACGGCGGCGTCGATCTTAATTTCACACAGGCGATGGCGGACTTCGTCGAAACGGTCAAAATCGATGACCGGTCAATCGCAGCGCTCCGGGCACCGGAGCTCGCTGTGAACGTGACCGCTAAGGCCATTCAGACCAAGCCGCTTCTGGATCTTTTGGCGTTCGCCGTCGCCCATGAGGACGAGGCCCGGCTGAAGGCCGATCAAGCAGAGTTCAAAACGCTTCTGCTCGGTGCGCTGCCGCTATGGGAACGGATCGATGGGACCTACGCATTCAAAAACCTTGCCATTGAAACATATGCCGGCAATTTCGGCGCGGCGCAGCTGAACACCGTTGTCGGCATGGACGGCATCACCAAGGACGGCAAGATCAGCTACTCATTCAAGGTTTCCGGCCTGACAATACCGCAGCAGATGCTGCCCAGTTGGACCGTTGCGTTGCTGCCGACGGATCTCGACCTGAATTTCGGCGGCGCCAACATCGATCTCGACAGTATGGCTCGGAAAACCATAGAAACCCTCGATTTCAGTAAGGATCCACCGCTTCCGGCAGATTTCGGCGATCAGATTTCCGCCAATTTCCTGGCCAAGACACCAAAGTTCGTGCTTGGACACAGCACGGTCAAGAATGGCGACATAGAGGTCGCCATGGAAGGCGAAATGACCTTCCCCGACAAGAAGCCCGATGCCAACGTGACCATCGACGTCACCGGCTACGACGAGATCGTGGCAAGCCTGCAGGAGGCGGCGAAGACCGACCCGCAAGCGTCGCAGGCTTTCACAGGGGCGCTTGCCATCAAGGGATTCGCCAAGACGTTGCCGGACGGCCGTATCGAATGGGTGATCAACGCCAGGCATGATGGGTCGGTGACGGTCAACGGCGCCATGCTGAAGGGGCCTGATCCGGTCGTGGAAGACAACACCGATCAGGATGCGAGCCCTGGGACAGCAACGAAGCCCTGAGCGCTGGACTCAGAGGCGACTAACTCAGAGCCCCAGCGCGCTCGCGATCTTCGGCGCGGCATCGCGCCAGTCCTCGACGGAGATGATGTCGTCGGGCACCGGCGGCATGAAGGCGCGCAGCGAATTGTCGGCCATCAGGTGAAAGAGGTGGGCGTCGGCGACGGAATTGCGCGCCGAGATAAGATTGGCGGGCTGGTCGTCGACAAAGGCCACCGGCCGGCCGTTCTTGCCGCGCAGTTTCGCCACCGCCGGTCCCTTGGCCATCTCGGTGGTCAACAGCGGATAGGGCAGCCCGAGCGCATCGAGATGGGCGCGGCGCGCAGCGCGATGCCGGTGCGGCATGGCGGTCAAAAGGACGATCTCGGCGCGGTCGCCAAGGCTGGCAAGCGCTTGTTCGGCACCATCGGTGACGCTCTGCCAGTCGGCCTGCGTATCGAAGAAATCTCCGAGAAGTGCCGTCACCTCCGGCTGTTCGATCAGCCGGCCGCTCGCCGTTTCGGCAATGTTGCCGGTGAGACGGAACGAGGCCAGCGTCAGGCCGAAGCCGCGCGATTTCAGGAAGTGCGGAAACGGCCGGATGAATTCGAGCACGACATCGTCGACATCGAGGATCAGCAGAGGCCGGTCGTCGGCTGCAAGTTCGGCGATCTGGCGTGCCGTCTCGGGATCGTCGCTCATATCGAATGCTCATGGTCGTCGCCGCCAAGAGGCAGCGCGCGCAACGCCTTGCCGACTGAGGCAGGGGGGGTGCCGGTTTCCTCGGCAAAGCGCAGCAAGGTGGGCTCGTGGGCGAGGATGAACTGCAGCACGCCGGCAAGGAATCCCGGTTCGGCCGCGGCGCGGCGGATGGCGGACGCCTCGATACCGGTGATGGCCAGGAAGCGCGGCAGGAGTTCGGGGTCGGCGGCGACGAAGCCCAGTGCCTTCACGGCAATGGTTTCCGCTTCCTCGCGCATTGACGCTGCGTTTGCCATCACTACTTTCTCGTTGCGGAAATGAGTCTCTTTTCCGCAGTAATCGCAAGCGTCGTCTGCGGCAAGCCACAGCCCCGATCCAATGTGGTTTTCGAGGTGGAATCCGAATGGCTTTTGCCGCTTCGGGTTTCCATTTCGTCAATCATATTGCCTTAAGAGTGGGCGAGGGTTTGGTGTGCTTCGACAAGGGCGGATAGCGGCAGGGCTTCGGGCAGAAGCCTGGCCGGGATGGGAAATCGATGCCTAAGAAGGTCATGATCGTCGAGGACAACGAGCTCAATATGAAGCTCTTTCGCGACCTCATCGAAGCCAGCGGTTATGAAACGGTGCGCACGCGCAACGGGCTCGAGGCGCTCGATCTGGCGCGCCAGCACAGGCCCGACCTGATCCTGATGGACATCCAGCTACCCGAAGTGTCGGGGCTGGAAGTGACGAAATGGCTGAAGGAGGACGACGACCTCCATTCCATTCCGGTCATCGCCGTCACCGCCTTCGCCATGAAGGGCGACGAGGAACGCATTCGCCAGGGCGGTTGCGAGGCCTACATCTCCAAGCCGATCTCGGTGCCGCGTTTCATCGAGACCATCAAATCCTATCTCGGTGATGCCTGATGCCTTCAGCCGGAGCCCTTGTGACATGACCGCGCGGATCCTCGTCGTCGACGACATCCCTGCCAATGTCAAACTTCTCGAGGTTCGGCTGCTGGCCGAATATTTCGAGGTGTTGACGGCCTCCAACGGGCCGGACGCGATCGAGACCTGCGAAAACGGCAAGGTCGATGTCGTGCTGCTCGACGTGATGATGCCCGGCATGGACGGGTTCGAGGTCTGCAAGCGGCTGAAAAGCGATCCGGCGACCGCGCATATACCGGTGGTCATGGTGACCGCGCTGGGCCATGTTGCCGACCGGGTGCGCGGCCTCGAGGCAGGCGCCGACGACTTTCTCACCAAGCCGGTCAACGATCTGCAACTGATGACGCGGGTGAAGAGCCTGGTCAGGCTGAAGTCGCTGACCGACGAGCTGCGGCTGCGCGCATCGACCACCCGCAACATCGGCATGGAGGCGCTGTTGAGCCGCAGCTTCGCGTCGGAGGACGCCACGCCGAAGGTGCTGTTGATCGACGAGCGCAAATCGTCGTTCGAGCGCATCCAGAACATGCTGCGCGGCAGCGCCGAGCTCGACATTGCCACCGATCCGCATGCCGGCTTCTTCCAGGCCGCCGAGGCGCCCTATGAGTGCGTGCTGATCTCGACCGGTTTTACCGATTTCGATCCGCTGCGGTTGTGTTCGCAATTGCGTTCGCTCGACCGCACCCGCTTCCTGCCGATCATCCTGATTGCCGACGAAGGCGAGGAGGGGCGCATCATTCGCGGGCTCGAGCTCGGCATCAACGACTATCTGATGCGGCCGATCGACCAGCAGGAGCTGACGGCGCGGCTGCGCACGCAGGTGCGCCGCAAGCGCTACAACGACCAGCTGCGCGCCAGTGTCACCCAGACCATCGAGATGGCGGTGACCGACGCGTTGACCGGGCTGCACAACCGCCGCTACCTCGACAGCCATTTGCAGACGCTGTTCGACCGCGCCGTGGCGCGGCGGCGGCCTCTGTCGGTGATGATCACCGATCTCGACCGCTTCAAGACCGTCAATGACTCGCATGGCCATGATGGCGGCGACGATGTGCTGCGCGAGTTCGCAAGGCGGCTGCGCAAGAACGTCAGGGGCATCGACCTTGCCTGCCGCTTCGGCGGCGAGGAATTCGTCGTTGTGATGCCGGACACGGACGGCACGGTGGCGGAGAAGGTTGCCGAGCGCATTCGCGCCGAAATCGCCCAGCTGCCGTTTGCCATCGGTCCTGACGGCAAGGCGATCGAAGTCACGGTCAGCGTCGGCGTGTCATCGGTTCTGAAGGGCGCGGACACGGTCGCGGCGTTGATGAAACGTGCCGACGTGGCGCTCTACGAAGCCAAAAGTGGCGGCCGCAACCGGGTCGTCGCCAAGGCAGCGTAGGCTAGACCACCGATTATGCAGTCAATCGGACAGGGTTAGGAATTTACCTTAATCCAAGCGATTCGGCAGGCTTGGTTAAGAAACTATTGATTTTCAAACATTGTTGCGCAAATGTGCGGTGCAAGAACAAGGGCGATGCGGCCACGAGGGTAGACAGCCGCATCGCTTCGCCGAATACCCCATGATGCTCAGGTCCGCCGCATCTCCTGGGTCCGTGGGGTCGGCCGGCCGGCGCTGGCACATAGTGGCCTCCTCGTACCGCTGCCATACGCCGACCGGCCCCCTTTTTTGCCAAAACATGAGATGAGCACTTCGCGCCAAACAGCGGAGGGTTCTGGCTTTTCGGGGCCTTGAATCAAAAACGCCGCCCGAAGGGGCGGCGCTTTTGACAGAGCGTATGAAAACCAGATTACTTGATCTTGGTTTCCTTGAACTCGACATGCTTCTTGGCGACCGGGTCGTATTTGCGGAACGACAGCTTGTCGGTCTTGGTACGGCTGTTCTTGCTGGTCACGTAGAAGAAACCGGTGTCGGCGGTCGACAGAAGCTTGATCTTGATGTTTGCGGCTTTGGCCATTGTATCAGTCCGTTATGTTCGTGGGGTTTTGGCCGCTGGAGCGGGGGAAAACACCCGGACGCGGGAAACTTGGCGCGACACATAAAGAACGTGCCCGGAAAGTCAAGCCCGACGCCTTGCCTGTGTCGTAAGCACATGAGTTGTCCGGATTAGGTAGCACATGAGTTGTCCGGTTTTATCATCGGCCCGATGGAGGCTGAGGATGAGACGGACAGCATGGCTATAGGCCGGCGAATGCCGCGACGCTGCGAAGCGGCGCTGGTTCGGCAGGGTGGATTGGTCACCCGCGCCCAACTCTTCGCAGGCTCAGGGCATTCGAATCTCGAAAAACCACGCAATTGGCTTTTCGTCCGCTACGGACCGCTTCTCACCTCACAACGGAGAAGGTAAGGCCGGTGCTTCCCCTCAGCGGGGCCGGATTTCTAGGCTTCTTCCTTAACTGGAAGCGCTTTCTTCCAGTCCCCGGTGGTGTTCCACCAGCGATTCGGATTGGCGCGGTCGTCCAGGCCCTTGGAGCGGCTGGCGAGGATCGGCTGGATGCGGATCACCGGCTCCTGGTAGGAATGCGCCTGGAAAATCGCCTCGACGACGCGGGCGGCGAGCACCTGGTCATCGGGCAACTCGAACGAGACCTCGACGGTGCCGGGGCGGCGGCGCAGTTCGGTTTCGACGCCGGCGGCTGCACCTTCCAGCGGTCGGTAGCGTTCGATGCCGTGCGCCGTTTGATAGGCGTTGCGGTCGTATTTGCCCATTGCCAGCGGCGCGATCGCGACCACGGCGTCCATGATGCGGTCGACATCGGCTGCCGGTGCCTGGAAGCTGACAAGCAGCAGAAGCGTCATGCGCAGAGATGTGGTTTCAAAGCCGCTGTCGATCATCGCCGTATCCTCAAACTCGGGTTTTTTGGGACACCCTTTTAGCTGAGGTCTCCTGACACGGTTCTGTCAGCAGCGGCGACATCCCGTCAGGATTGCGCAGGCTGGCGACGGACAGGCTACCAGATCTTGCGGACCAGCCTGGCGCTGACCAAGGCGATATAGGCGGCAAAGAACAGGCCGAGCGACCAGCCGAAGCCGGAGGGCCCGAAGGCATCCATGCCGATGCCGATCGCCTGCGGGCCAAGCACCATGCCGACGCCGTAGCAGAGCACGAAGGCGGCATTGGCCGAGGCCAGTTCATGGCCGGAGAGCTGCGAGCCCAGATGGGCAAGGCCGATCGTGTACATGGCGGCCACCACGCCGCCCCAGACAAACAGAAGCGCCGCCATCAGGTGCCAATTGCCGGCGAAGAACGGCATGAAGATGGTGCCGGCAAGTCCGACCGTGGCACAGGCCAAAAGCAGATAGCGGCGGTCTGAGACGCGGTCGCTGATCATGCCGATAGGGATCTGCAACAGCACGTTGCCGAGGCCGATCATGGTGAGCAGGAGGGCTGCATCCGCCTCGGAATAGCCGATGCGGTTGCCATAGACGGGGAACAGCGCAAAGCCGCCGGTCTCGACGGCGCCGAACACCAGCACGGCGGCGGTCGCTGTCGGCACCAGCCAGATGTAGCGCAGGAAGTTGCTGGTTTCGCCGTCAACCACGATTGTGGGACTTTCATTCCGTGCGGCCAGCACCGGGATTGCGGCCAGCGCGACCAGGACGATGATGACGCCAAACGGCAAGAAGCCGGTGCTGCCGATATGGGCGAAGATCCATGGCCCGGCGGCGAAGCCGAGCGACAGCACGGTGGCGTAGATGCCGAGCACCAGGCCGCGCCGGCGCGGCGGCGCCGAGGTGCTGATCCAGAATTCCGACAGGATGAACAGCACCGTCAGCGCGATGTGCAGCACGATGCGTAGTGGGAACCACATCCAGAAGTCCGGCGCGAAGTGGAAGCCGACAAAGGCGAGCGCGCCGGCGGCGATCATGGCGATCATCGTCCAGGCGACGCCGAAGCGCATCGCCAGCGGCGTGGCCAGCGGGGCGCCGGCGATCGAGGCGAGGCCGGCGACCGCGGTGTTGAGGCCGATCATCGATGCCGAGTGGCCGCGGCTCTCGAGAATAACGCTGAGCAGCGGCATGCCGAGGCCTATGGCGATGCCGACGACGCTGATCGACGAGATCGCGGCGATCATCGGTAGCCAATGTACGCGCTCGTCGCCCTCTTGCTGGGTATCGACCGTCATGTGATGCCTGAATACTCTGTCTGTTTGATATTGCGTAATTCCGGACGGAAAACCGCGTCACACTTTTCCTGGAATTGCTCTAAAGAATTTCGCGAACGAAGCGGTTGCGGACAAGCCGGTAGAACGGCACGGACCCACCGGGTCGCAGGCGCGGATCGCCGGCAAGCCGCGTCTCCAGCTCCTGCAAGATCGTTCGGGTGATGTCGGGGATATCGGCCTCTCTGGCCTTGGCGAGCGGCAGCCAGACCAGTTCTTCCAGCTCATTGGTCGGGCCGCCACCCGGCAGTTCCACGGCGACATCGCTGCGCCAGGCGCTGAAGAAGCGGGTGTCGAAACGACGCACGCGATTGGGCGGGGTGATGGCGCGGGCAATGAAGCGCAGCGGCGCCAGCGAAGGCTGGACGCCGTGCTCGACAAAGCCCTGCCAGTCGCGTTTGTCGGTTGCGAACGAGCCTTTGCGGCCGATGAGCAGGCCGGCTTCCTCATAAGTCTCGCGGATGGCCGAGAGCGCGATGGCACGGGCCCGCGACGGGCTGATGCGGCCGACGCCGGCGGTCAGCCTGGCTTCTTCCTCCGGAAGCAATGGGGTGGCAACGGCAATGCGGCTGTCGGCCGAATCGGTGCGGCCGCCGGGAAAGACGAACTTGCCGGGCATGAAGGCGTGGCCTGCATGGCGCCGGCCCATCAGCACCAGAATCTCGTCGCCCTCGCGGTCGAGCAGGATCAGGGTGGCGGCATCGCGCGGGCGTATGGGCAGGCCGCTGTGGGCGGCTGCGCCACGGTCCATCCTGCTGACTTCCGCCTTGGTCATACCTTCCATGCGCAGGACCTAGCGGAAACTTCTGGCAAACGAAAGTGGCCTTTCACGCGGCATGTTGCGCCAGGCGACATTGCCCTGACGCAAACTAGGTTCCGGGATGCGGCTCGGTGCCGTCTTTTTCGCCGCCGAAGCCGTGCATATAGAGCGCCCATTGCAGTCCGATGACGGCGCCCTTGACCGGTTGCAGCAGAGCGACCGACAGCACGATGGTCAACGGCACCCAAATGGCGATGTGCTGCCACATGGAGAGCGTCGAGGTCGCCTCGATGCCCATGAAGGCGCCGAGAACGATGTGGCCGACAATGACGATGACGAGATAAGCGGGCAGGTCGTCGGCGCGGTGGTGGTGGAACTCCTCACCGCACACGGCGCATTTGTCGACGCTCTTGGTGAAGCCGGCGAACAACCTGCCTTCGCCGCAATGCGGGCAGCGGCCAAGGGCGCCGCGCTTCATCGCCGTCCACAGCGGGCGGGCGACTCGGCCCGAATGATGTTCGCCGCCGAAAACCTGCTTCTGGATTCCCATTTCGCTTGCCATTATCGTCTCCTGCCGCGCGACCCCGGGCGCGATTGCGACGCGCGGGCGCGGCCTTTTGCCTTGTGAAACGACCGTTTGGAGCCGGGCAGGGGCTTCGGGTCGGTCAGCATCTCGAAACGCATCGCGCCGGCCATAGGCGCCACCTCGATCAGGCGAACCTCGACGCGGTCGGCAAGCTGATAGCCCTTGCCGGTGCGTTCTCCGAACAGCGATCGCGCGGTTTCGTCATATATATAGTAATCGCCATCCAGACTTGACACCGGGATGAAGCCATCTGCGCCAAACTGCGGCAATTGGACAAATAGTCCCGATTTGGTGACGCCCGAAATGCGGGCGTCGAAGCGGTCGTCGATGCGCTCGGCGAGGTAGGCGGCGATCAGCCGGTCGACGGTGTCGCGCTCGGCCGCCATGGCGCGGCGCTCGGTGCCGGAGATCAGCACCGCGACGTCTTCCAGCCGCGTCTCTTCGTCCTGCGTCAGCCCGCCGGGGCCGAGCCCAAGTGCGGCAATCAGCCCGCGATGCACGATCAGATCGGCATAGCGGCGGATCGGCGAGGTGAAATGCGCGTAGCGCTTCAGGTTGAGGCCGAAATGGCCGATGTTCTTGGGCGAATATTCGGCCTGACTCTGCGAGCGCAGCACCACTTCGTTGACCAGCCCCTCATTGTCGGCGCCACGCACGCGCTCGAGAATGCCGTTGAACTGGGCGGGCCGCATCTGCGCGCCACGCGCCAGCGACAGGCCGAGCGTCTGCAGGAACTCGCGCAGCGATTCCTGCTTGGCCAGCGACGGCGCATCGTGGACGCGGTAGACCAGCGCCTGCTTCTTCGCTTCCAGCGTTTCGGCGGCGGCGACATTGGCCTGGATCATGAATTCTTCGATCAGCTTGTGGGCGTCGAGCCGCTCCGGGACGATGACGCGGTCGACGGTGCCGTCCGGCTTGAGCAGGATCTTGCGCTCCGGCAGATCAAGCTCGAGCGGCTGGCGGCCATCGCGGCCGCGCTTGAGGATGGCGTAGGCGTCCCACAGCGGCTTCAGCACCGTATCGAGGATCGGGCCGGTCTTGTCGTCAGGAAGGCGGTCTATCGCGGCCTGGGCCTGCGGATAGGCGAGCTTTGCCGCCGATTTCATCATGACGCGGTGGAAGGTGTGACGCAGCTTGCGGCCATCGGCGGCAAAAATCATGCGCACGGCAAGCGCGGGACGGTCCTGGCCTTCGCGCAGCGAGCACAGGTCGTTGGAGATGCGCTCTGGCAGCATCGGCACGACGCGGTCGGGGAAATAGACAGAATTGCCGCGTTTCAGCGCCTCGCGATCGAGTGCGGTGCCATAGCGGACATAGGCCCCGACATCGGCGATCGCCACTGTGGCGATCACGCCGCCGGGGTTCTTCTCGTCGAGGTCGGGCGTGGCGAAGACGGCGTCGTCATGGTCCTTGGCGTCGGCCGGGTCGATGGTCACCAGCGGCAGGTCGCGCCAGTCCTCGCGGTGATCCATCGCCGCCGGATTTACCGCCTCGGATTCGGCGATGACGTCGGCCGGGAAGATATGCGGAATGTCGTGCGCGTGGATGGCGATCATCGAGACCGCCTTTTCGCTGGTCAGCGAGCCCAGCACCGCCAGCACCTTTGCACGCGGAAGCCCGTAGCGCGAGGCCCGCGCCGGCTCGACCTCGACCAAATCGCCGTTCCTGGCGCCGTTCTGGAATTCCTTGTCGACGATCAGTTCGGGCTGGCGACGTTCGACCGGCTCGATTCGGAAGGTGCCGTCCCTCAGGATACGGAAGACGCCCAGCACGGCATCGGTGCGCTTCTCGAAAATCTTCATCACGCGGCCGGTATAGGCAGGCCCGGTCGCATCGTCGGTCGGGAAGGTCTTGGCCAGCACACGGTCGCCGATGCCCGGCTGCGGGCCATTGCCGCCGCGGGAGACGCGGATCGAGATGACCGGCGGTTCGCCGGTGCCGACGGCCTCCGCCGGATGCGCCAGCAGGATGCCGTCGCCGTCGCGGCCAAAAATGTCGAGTACGGCGACGTGCGGCAGAGCGCCGACGCGGGCCAACCGCTTGCGCTCCTTGGTCAGGATGCCTTCGTCCTGCAGGTCGCGCAGGATGTCCTTCAGCCAGATACGGTCGTCACCGCGCAGCGCGAACGCCTTGGCGATGTCGCGTTTTCCCGCGCGGTCGGGGTTCTCGGCGATGTAGCGCAGGATTTCGTCACGCGAAGGCCTGTAGTCGTCCTTGACCTTGGCCCTCGTGTCGGCGGTGCGCGGATCGCCGTGGCTTCTACCGGTGATCCTGCGCGCCACGCTGCTATCCCTTTTTCTTCGCCGCCGGCTTCTTGGTCGCCGATTTCTTGGCTGTGGTTTTCTTGCCAGTGGTTGTTTTGGCAGTGGTTTTCTTGGCTGTGGGAGCCTCGGCGGCTGCCGCCTTGCGGAACGGCTTCTTGCCGCCGCCCTTGGCTTCCTTCTCGGCAATCAGCGCCACCGCGTCCTCGACGGTCACCGACTGCGGATCCTTGCCCTTGGGCAGTGTCGCGTTCACATTGCCGTAGTTGACATAGGGCCCGTATTTGCCATCGCGCACGACGATCTTGCCGCCGCCATCGGGATGGTCGCCGAGTTCCTTCAGCGCCGCCGCAGTGCCGCCATTGCGGCCGCCCTTGCCCTTCAGCTGCTTCTCGGCGATCACGGTGACAGCGCGGTTGAGGCCGATCGAGAACACATCCTCTATGCTGTCGACATTGGCATAGGTGCCATCATGCAAAACGAATGGACCATAGCGGCCAAGCCCGGCGGAGATCATCTTGCCGGATTCAGGATGCTTGCCGATATCGCGCGGCAGCGACAGCAGCGCCAAGGCCTTTTCATGGTCGATCGAGTCGGGCGTCCAGCCCTTGGGCAGGCTGGAGCGCTTGGCTTCCTTGCCGTCGCCGCGCTGGATATAAGGACCGAAGCGGCCTGAGCGCAGCGTGATTTCCTCTGCCGTGTAGGGATCGTTGCCGAGCACCTTGGTGCCGTCCTCGCCGCCGCCATTCTCGCCATTCGGGTTGGCGGCATCGCCGAGTTGGCGGGTAAAGGAACATTCCGGATAGTTGGAGCAGCCGACGAAGGCGCCGAACTTGCCGAGTTTCAGCGACAGATTGCCGGAGCCGCATTTTGGGCAGATGCGGGGATTCGAGCCATCCTCCCGCGCGGGGAACACCAGCGGCGCCAGTTCCTCGTTCAGCGCATCGAGCACGTCGGTGACGCGCAGTTCCTTGATGTCGGCGACGGCGCCGGAAAAATCTTTCCAGAAGTCACGCAGCACGTCCTTCCAGGCGAGCTTGCCGTCGGAAATCTCGTCAAGCTTTTCCTCGAGTGAGGCCGTGAAGTCATATTCGACATAGCGCTCGAAGAAGCTTTCGAGGAAAGCCGACAGCAGCCGGCCCTTGGCCTGCGGCACCAGCCGGCGCTTGTCGATGCTGACGTAGTCACGGTCTTCCAACGTCTTCAGGATCGCGGTGTAGGTCGACGGACGGCCGATGCCGAGCTCTTCCAGCTTCTTGATCAGCGACGCCTCGGAATAGCGCGGCGGCGGCTCGGTGGTGTGCTGGGTGGCATTGATCGCCTGACGGGCCAGCTGCTCGCCGGCACGGATCTCGGGCAGGCGACGGTTTTCCTCGTCTTCGGCGTCCTCGTCCTTCTGGTCGGTGTAGGCGGCGATGAAGCCGTCGAAGCGAACGACCGAACCGACGGCGCGAAGCTCCGCCGTGCGGGCGCCATTGACCGCCTCGATTTCGACCGTGGTGCGCTCGATCTCGGCCGACTGCATCTGGCTGGCGATGGCGCGCTTCCAGATCAGCTCGTAAAGCCGCAGCTGGTCGGAATCGAGATACTGCCTGACCGAAGCCGGCGTGCGCATGAAATCGGTCGGGCGGACCGCCTCGTGCGCTTCCTGGGCATTCTTGGCCTTGGCTGTGTACTGGCGCGGCTTTTCCGGGAGGTATCTTGGGCCGAATTCCTTGGCGATGGTGTCGCGGGCGGCGTCGATCGCCTCCGGCGCCATCTGCACGCCGTCGGTTCGCATATAGGTGATCAGGCCGGTGGTCTCGCCGCCGATCTCCATGCCTTCATAGAGGCGCTGCGCCACCTGCATGGTGCGCGTCGCCGAAAAGCCGAGGCCCGACGATGCCGCCTGCTGCAGCGTCGAAGTGGTGAAGGGCGGGCCAGGATTGCGCCTTGTCGGTTTGGCTTCCACCGACAGAGCCTTGAAGGTCGCGCCTTCGAGCATGCCCTTGATATCGTCGGCCTGCGCCTTGCTGGCGATGTCGAGCTTCTGCAGCTTCTTGCGCTCGAACGCGGTCAGCCGCGCCTCGAAGCTGTCGTTACGTGGCGTGCCGAGGAGGGCAGCGATCTGCCAGTATTCCTCGCGGATGAAGCGCTCGATCTCGGATTCGCGGTCGCAGACCAGGCGCAGCGCCACCGACTGGACGCGGCCGGCCGAACGGGCGCCCGGCAATTTGCGCCACAGCACCGGCGACAGCGTGAAGCCGACGAGATAATCGAGTGCGCGGCGAGCCAGATAGGCATCGACCAATGGTGCATCGATCTGGCGCGGATTGGCCATCGCTTCCAGCACCGACGACTTGGTTATGGCATTGAAGACGACGCGGCTGACCGGCTTGTCCTTCAACACGCGCTTCTGCTTGAGCACCTCCAGCACGTGCCAGGAAATGGCTTCGCCCTCGCGATCCGGATCGGTGGCGAGGATCAGGCCATCGGCATCCTTGACCGCGTTGGCGATGTCGGTGAGACGCTTTCCGGACGCGGTGTCGACCGCCCAGGACATGGCGAAATCCTCGTCGGGACGCACCGAACCATCCTTGGCCGGCAGATCGCGGACATGGCCGAACGAGGCCAGAACCTTGAAGTTCTTGCCGAGATACTTGTTGATTGTCTTTGCCTTGGCCGGCGATTCGACGACGACGACGTCCATGAGGTCTCATATCAGCTGTGGGGCGGCAGAAGAATTCCGCTGCGTGACGCATTCAATTGGTCGCTCACATGGCCGCGCTTTTGCGATCGGTCAAGGGCAAGCGGCCAAAATGCGGAGGCGTGTGCCGCAATACACTCTTAGAGTGTATGGAGAAGATCACAAAATTTTTGTCTGGGAGGGTTCGTGTTTCGAGCCACCGGGAAAGGCGCCGCGACCAGTTCGTGCTGCCCGTAAATGCCGAACTGGTCGCCGGGTCGCTTGGAGCCGGCGGCCAGCCGAGTCCCGCCGATGGGGTGCGGGATAGAGGTTCGGACGATCAGTCGGCCTTGACGATGTGCCAGACTTCGCCGACGCCGTTGCCGGTGATGTCACCGGCCTTCTTGTCCTTGATGAAGGTGTAGACCGGCTTGCCGTCATAGGCCCACATCTTGGTGCCGTCGGTGCGTTCGACGATGGTCCATTCGTCGTCCGCCTTGGCGCCATCCTCGGCCTTCAGCGGCGGCCAGTTGGTGGCGCATTTGTCATAGCAGTTGGTCTTGCCCTTCTCGTCCTTGTCATAGGTATAGAGCGTCATGCCATTGGCATCGGTGTAGATCTTGGTGCCACCGACTTCGGCTTCCTTCCACGCTTCGGCGGCGAAGGATGCGGCGGTGCTGAGCAGAAGGGCGGCCAGGCCGACGGTGATCGTTTTCATGGAAATCTCCCTGGTGATCCGACGAAGCGCGCAGAAATCGCGGCTTCGCTCTGTGAACGTTCGGCGAGGGATATTTCTTCCCCGGCTTGGTCAACTTGGGATTGGCCGACAACAATTCGTCCGGCCGGATCGTATCTGTAGCCAAATTCCACACGATGGTGATTGGCGAACACGATTTTGCGTCGCTATATCGGCGCCAAGGAATCTGGAGTTCTGGAATGCCATTGGACATCGGCTATGTCAGCGCGGTCGGAGCGGGGGCGATCTCGTTCCTGTCGCCTTGCGTGCTGCCGCTGGTGCCGCCCTATCTCTGCTACATGGCCGGCGTGTCGGTCGACGACTTTCGCGGTGGCGGTGCCGGCGTCACGGCCAAGGCCGGCGCCCGCGGCGCGCTCATCTATTCCTCGCTCGCCTTCGTACTCGGTTTCTCCACCGTGTTCGTGGCGCTTGGCGCCGGCGCCTCGACCATCGGCCACTGGCTGCGCGTCTGGCAGGAGCCGCTGGCGATGGCGGCCGGGGTGCTGATCATCCTGATGGGGCTGAATTTCCTCGGCATCCTGCGCATACCACTTCTGTCGCGCGAGGCGCGCTTTCAGTCGCAGGGCAAGCCTGCCAGCATGGTCGCCGCCTATGTCATGGGGCTGGCCTTCGCCTTTGGCTGGACGCCGTGCATCGGCCCGGTGCTGGGGCCGATCCTGACCTTGGCCGGCGGCCGCGAGACGGTGGGCGAGGGCGCTCTTCTGCTTGCCGCCTATTCGCTTGGCCTCGGCATTCCGTTCCTGATTGCTGCCCTGTTCTCCGGCGCCTTCATGCGCTTCCTCGGCAGGTTCCGCGTCCATCTCGGCCGCGTCGAAAAAGTCATCGGCGCGCTGCTGGTCGTCGCCGGGGTGTTCTTTCTCACCGGCGGCGTGCAGACGGTGTCCTACTGGCTGCTGGAGAATTTTCCGGTGCTGGGCCGGCTGGGGTAGGTGCTGGGCTTGACCCTAGGAATATCCGCTTCTGTGCACTTCAAATCGCCGTCCGATCTTCTCCGGAATGACTACCTCCTGGCCATCCGAGTCGATCCACGCACCATTTACAACTAAGCATTCTCCCATTGGGGCGGACTATCCATGTCCGTCCCACCCTGGGATGTTAAGATCGTGTTTGGGTGCGGTAGAGACCAACTCGTATCGCCATATCCTTGCCGATGTTGCGTCGATGGAGTTGTCGATTGACCAATTTTTATGCGCAATCGGTAGCGATTCCTTCTTATAGGCATCAAGCAACTGCAATCTGAGAGCCGCGATCAACACGCAGTTTGCCGCCTGTCCAAGATCAGGATGAACTAGATACTGAGCTCGCAAACCCGTGGGGCTATTAAAGAAAATGTCAAAGGTCGTTGGCTTAACCCGCAAACAAAACCCAGCGCGATGACACCCGAATAATTCGGCTCGGTTCCCGGGCCTTACAGACGCATCTATCTTTCTTGAAGCGGCTTCCTTGCATATTCGCTCTACAATCTCGTCAAAAGCAGGCGAATTCTCCAACTCAAATCGCCGCCGTTTGTCGAAATCGGACCGAAAGGCCCAACTGACAGCTCGCGGGAACGAAATCTGGGTATTCATCCCCAAAGCACTTTCTGTCTCCTGCGGATGACCATACTTACCTGACGACCGCCAAGGGTCTTTGTTAGGTTTCTACCGAAATTCAGCCGCATTGGACCGCGATGCCTCCGGTGCTAAGACTGCAACGAATCTCGGTCCTCGGAAACTCCCAACATGCAAACCAGATCCTGCCTGTCCGTTATCCTCGCCGCCGGTGAAGGCACGCGCATGAAGAGCGCGACGCCGAAGGTGCTGCACCAGATCGCCGGACTGCCGATGGTCGCCCATGTGGTGAAAGCGGCCGAGGCCGCCGGCGCCCGCAGCCAGGCGCTGGTGATCGGCCATGGCGCCGATGATATGCGCAAGGCGGCGGCGAAATTCGCGCCCAAGGCCGAGACCTTCGTGCAGGAGAAGCGGCTCGGCACTGCGCATGCCGTGCGGGCTGCGCGCGATGCGATATCAAAGGGTTATGACGATATTCTCGTGATGTTCGGCGACACGCCGCTGATCGACGCTGAAGCCCTGGTGACCGCGCGGCAAAAGCTTGCCGATGGCGCGGCTGTTGTGGTGATCGGCTTCCGCCCGCCCTGCCCGACCGGCTATGGCCGGCTGATCGAAAAGGGCGGCAAGCTCACCGCCATCCGTGAGGAGAAGGACTGCTCCGCCGAGGAAAAGAAGATCGGCTTCTGTAATGCCGGCATGATGGCGGTGGCCGGCGCTCATGCGCTCGAACTGCTCGACAAGGTCGGCAACAAGAACGCCAAGGGCGAGTTCTATCTCACCGACATCGTCGAGATCGCCAGCGCGCAGGGCGTCGATGTCGTTGCCACCGAAACCAGCTTCGAGAGTGCGCTAGGCATCAACAACCGAGCCGAACTGGCGCAGGCGGAAGACATCTGGCAGACGCGTCGCCGGCACGAGGCGATGCTGTCGGGCGTAACGCTGATCGCGCCGGAGACCGTGTATTTCTCGCACGACACCGAAATCGGCGCCGACACGATCGTCGAGCCCAATGTCTGGTTCGGCCCGGGCGTGAAAATTGCAACCGGCGCCAAGATACACGCTTTCAGCCACATAGAGGGCGCCACCATCGCCTCCAATTGCGACGTCGGTCCGTTCGCGCGGCTCAGGCCTGGCGCCGATCTGAGGCAAAAGGCCAAGGTCGGCAATTTCTGCGAGGTCAAGCAGGCGGTCATCGAGGAGGGCGCCAAGGTCAATCATCTGACCTATATCGGCGATGCCCGTGTGGGCGCGGGGGCCAATATCGGCGCCGGCACCATTACCTGCAACTATGACGGCTACTCGAAGTTTTTCACCGACATCGGCGAGGGCGCCTTCATCGGCTCGAACTCGTCGCTGGTGGCGCCGGTTTCCATCGGCAAGGGTGGCTACATCGCCTCGGGCAGCGTCATCACCGAAACCGTGCCGGACGATGCGCTGGCCTTCGGCCGCGCCCGCCAGAAGACCATTCCCGGGAAAGGCAAGGAATTGCGCGAGCGCTTTGCCTCGGCCGCTGCGGCGAAGAAAAAGGCCGGCACCGACCATTAACCGCCGAAGCAATTGAACAACCGAGGAATTGCGGTAACCGGATTGCAAGAGCGGTGTGTCATGGTGCATCGGGTTGAGAAGCGTTCCGTTACACCAGACGAAATGCAAAGTGACTTTCGCGGCGGGCCGGCAATCCCTAGATAACGCTGGTTTTCCATCGGGACTGGTTTTCCAGGTGAATCGGGGGCAGGCGCATGTGCGGTATCGTCGGAATTGTCGGCCAGAGCCAAGTCGCGCCGCTCATTGTCGATGCTTTGAAGCGGCTTGAATATCGTGGCTATGACTCCGCCGGAGTCGCCACCGTCGAGAAAGGTGCGCTCGGCCGCCGCCGCGCCGAAGGCAAGCTCATCAACCTCGAACGCCGGCTGAAGGAAGAACCGCTCGACGGCACCATCGGCATCGGCCACACGCGATGGGCGACCCATGGCGTGCCCAACGAGACCAACGCCCATCCGCATTTTTCCAACGGCGTCGCCATCGTTCACAACGGCATCATCGAGAATTTCGCCGAGTTGCGCGATGAGCTGATCCGCGACGGCTATTCCTTCTCGTCGCAGACCGACACCGAGGTCGTAGCGCATCTGGTGGCGCGCGAACTGGCCAAGGGGCTGAAGCCGATCGAGGCCGCGCACCAGGCGCTGAAGCGGCTGGAAGGCGCCTTTGCGCTGGCCATCATGTTCACCGGCGACGAGGACCTCATCGTCGGCGCCCGCAATGGTCCGCCTCTGGCCGTCGGCCATGGCGATGGCGAGATGTTTCTGGGCTCCGACGCCATCGCGCTGGCGCCGTTCACCAATTCCATCACCTACCTCGAAGACGGCGACTGGGCGGTGGTGCGCCGCGATGGCGTCACCATCTTCGACATCGACGGCAAAGAGGTTGCCCGCAAGCGCCAGCAATCACTGTCGACCAGCTTCATGGTCGACAAGGGCAACCGCCGCCATTTCATGGAAAAGGAAATCCATGAACAGCCCGAAGTGATCTCGCATACGCTGGCGCACTATGTCGATTTCGTCTCTGGCGTGTCGAAGCCGCTGGAACTGCCGTTCGACTTTGCCAAGATCGGCCGGCTGGCGATCTCGGCCTGCGGCACCGCCTATCTAGCCGGCCTGATCAGCAAATACTGGTTCGAGCGCTATGCGCGGCTGCCGGTCGACATCGATGTCGCCTCGGAATTCCGCTACCGCGAAATGCCGTTATCGGCGGATGATGCCGCCTTCTTCATCTCGCAGTCCGGCGAAACCGCCGACACGCTGGCCTCGCTGCGCTATTGCCGCAAGGCGGGCATGAAGATCGGCGCCATCGTCAATGTGCGCGAATCGACCATGGCGCGCGAATCCGACGTCGTGCTGCCGACGCTGGCCGGGCCGGAGATCGGCGTCGCCTCGACCAAGGCTTTCACCTGCCAGCTTTCGGTGCTGGCCTCGCTGGCGGTGCGTGCGGGTGTGGCGCGCGGCACGATCTCGAAGGATGAGGAAAAGACGCTGGTGCGCGCTCTTTCGGAGGCGCCTCGCTACGCCAACCAGGTACTGAAGCTCGAAGAGCAGATCGAGCGCATCGCGCGCGAAATCTCGCGCTACAAGGACGTGCTCTATCTCGGACGCGACACCAATTTCCCGCTGGCCATGGAAGGCGCGCTGAAACTCAAGGAAATCTCTTACATCCATGCCGAGGGTTATGCCGCGGGCGAACTGAAGCACGGGCCGATCGCGCTGATCGACGAGAACATGCCGGTCATCGTCATCGCGCCGCATGATCGCATCTTCGAAAAAACCGTGTCGAACATGCAGGAAGTGGCGGCGCGCGGCGGCAAGATCATCCTGATCACCGACGCCAAGGGCGCGGCGCAGGTCAGCGTCAAGACGATGGAGACGATCATCCTGCCCGACGTGCCGGAAATCATCTCGCCGATCATCTATGCGCTGCCGATCCAGATGCTGGCCTACTACGCCGCCGTGTTCATGGGGACGGACGTCGACCAGCCGCGCAACCTGGCGAAATCGGTGACGGTGGAGTAGTCGGCGCTCATCGGGGGTCTAAAAAACTTCGCAGTTCCAAAGCGCCGTCCGCTTCACTAGTGTGGCGCTGCAACCCGCGTCCCCGGTGAACCATGTCCGATGCTCCCAGAACTTCAGGCATGACCCGGCTGAGGAACTATTTCCTCACAGGCTTTATCGTCTGCGCGCCGCTGGCGATCACCGCCTATATCGCCTGGTCGTTCGTCGGCTGGGTCGATTCCTGGGTGAAGCCGTACATTCCGGCGCGCTACAGCCCCGACACCTATTTGCCGTTTCCGGTGCCCGGCTTCGGCCTGATCGTGGCGCTCGTGCTGATCACGCTGATCGGCTTCATGACCGCCAACATCGTCGGTCGCGCCATCGTCAATTTCGGCGAACGGCTGCTTGGCCGTATGCCGCTGGTGCGCGGCATCTACGGTTCGCTGAAGCAGATTTTCCAGACGGTGCTGTCGAACAAGGGCGATATGTTCCGCCAGGTCGGGCTGGTCGAATATCCGCGAAAAGGCGTCTGGTCGCTGGTCTTCGTCGCCAGCGAGAAGGAAACCGAGATCAACCAGAAGCTCGACCATGCAGGCGACCCGATGATCGCCGTGTTCATGCCGTGCACGCCGAACCCTACCACCGGTTTCCTGATGTACGTGCCGAAATCCGACATCGTGCTGCTCGACATGACGATCGAGGACGGCGCCAGGCTGATCGTCTCGGCCGGGCTGGTGGCGCCCGAAGTCAAGCCGAAAATGGTGACTATGAACGGCCAGCCGATCGACGGAGATCTCGCCAACCCGCCGCTTGGCGGGCTGATCGCCGAGGGCGCTCAGCCGGCGCGCAAGAGCCGTACGGCCTCGTCGCGGCCGAACAAATAGAGCAGCAGGCGCAGCGCCTCGCCGCGCTCAGACTGTAGTTCCGGGTCGCGCGACAGGATCAGCCTTGCATCGTCGCGGGCTGCTTCGAGCAAGTCGGCGTGCACCTCGATGCGCGCCACCTGGAAGCCCGGCGTGCCGGACTGGCGGGTGCCGAGCAATTCGCCTTCGCCGCGCAGCTTCAGATCCTCTTCGGCGATCAGGAAACCGTCCTCGGTCTCGCGCATCACCGACAGCCGGCGTTTTGCCGTCTCGCCGAGCGGGTCCTTGTAAAGCAGCACGCAGGAAGAAGGCTTGTCGCCGCGGCCGACGCGGCCGCGCAACTGGTGCAGTTGCGCCAGGCCAAAACGTTCGGCATGCTCGATGACCATGATGGTTGCATCCGGCACGTCGACGCCGACCTCGATAACGGTGGTGGCGATCAGGATGCGGGTTTCGCCGGCCTTGAAGGCGCGCATCGCCTCGTCCTTTTCGGCGCCCTTCATGCGGCCATGGACGAGGCCGATGCGATCGCCGAACAAGGGCTGCAGCGAGGCAAAACGGTCCTCGGCCGACATCAGCTTGATCTCTTCGGATTCCTCGACCAGCGGGCAGATCCAGTAGATCTTCTGGCCGTCGGCAACGGCATCAAGCATGCGCCCGACCAGTTCGTCCAGCCGTTCCAGCGGCAGCGTGACGGTGCGGATCGGCTGGCGGCCGATCGGTTTTTCCGTCAGCTTGGAGACGTCCATGTCGCCGAAGGCGGTCAGCACCAGAGTGCGCGGGATCGGCGTCGCCGTCATCACCAGCATGTCGGGGGCGTCGCCCTTGGCGGTGATGGCAAGCCGCTGGTGGACGCCGAAGCGGTGTTGCTCGTCGACCACGGCAAAGACGAGGTCGTGATAGGTCACCGTTTCCTGGAACAGCGCATGGGTGCCGACGACGATGTCGATGTCGCCGCTGGCCAGGCCCGCCAGCGTATCGGCGCGCTCGCGGCCCTTTTCGCGGCCGGTGAGGATGGCGACGCGCAGGCCGGCCTGTTCGGCCAAAGGCGTGATCGTCGCCAGATGCTGGCGCGCCAGGATCTCGGTCGGCGCCATCAATGCCGCCTGGCCACCGGCCTCGACTGCGCGCCCCATGGCCAGCAGCGCCACCACCGTCTTGCCGGAGCCGACATCGCCTTGCAGCAGGCGCAGCATGCGCTCGGGGTCGGCCAGATCGGCATTGATTTCGGCAAGCGCGAATTCCTGGCTGCCGGTCAATGAATAGTGCAGGGCTGCGCGCAGTTTCTCGACGATGCGACCGTCGCCGATCAGCGGCCGCCCCGACAGCCGGCGCACTTTTGCCCGCACCAATGCCAGCGACACCTGGCCGGCGAGAAGCTCGTCATAGGCAAGGCGGCGCCATGCCACCCCCTCGATGGCGACATCGATCGGGTCCGCGGGATAGTGGATGCGGGCGAGCGCGTCGGCGAAGGCGGGGAAAGTCTGCTTGCGCATGAAGGCGCCGTCCTGCCATTCCGGCAATTCCGGCAGCCGGCCGAGCGCCTGGCCGATGGCGCGGCGCAGTACCTTGCCCGACAGGCCGGCGGTCAGCGGATAGACCGGTTCGACCAGCGGCAGTGTTTCCGCCTCGCTCACCAGGGCGACATGGTCGGGATGGACCATGGTCGGGCGGCCGTTGAACCAATCCATGCGGCCGGAGACGACGACATGCTCGCCCACCGGCATCGCCTTTTCGAGATAGGCGGCATGGGCGTGGAAAAAGATCAGGCCGATCTCGCCGGTGTCGTCATGGGCATAGACGCGGTAAGGCACCGACCGGTTGCCGCGCGGCGGCGGCTGGTGGCGGTCGATGCGCACGTCGAGCGTGACGATGGCGCCGGCCGGCGCAAGCGCGATGCCGGGACGATTGCGGCGGTCGATGACGGTGTGCGGCAGCACGAACAACAGGTCGCCCGCGCGCGCCGGCCGTTCGCCGAGATCGGCCGCCACCACCTTCTCGATCAGAGCGCCAACCTTGGGGCCGACGCCGGCAAGCGAAGTGATGGGGACGAAGAGAGGGTCGAGGAGGGAGGGGCGCATGCCTTTACCCTCCCCCCTGTGGGGAGGGTCGATCCGCGAAGCGGAGCGGGGTGGGGGTAGGTGCGCGTCTAACTTCAGAAGAAGGCGGCGCACCAGCGCCGCACCCCGTCTCACCCGCTTCGCTTTGCGAAGCGTGCTCGCCGACCCTCCCCAAAAGGGGGAGGGTGAAGTGCGGGCGGTGTCCGGCACCAGCGTTGTCAGGAGTGTTCTTCACACCCGGGATGTTTAGCCGCCCACCCGTGCGTTGCAAGGCTGACACCGCCCTCTATCCACGCTATATGCGCCGCACCAAGCAAGGATGCGGCACGATGACCGGGACGAAACGATCGAGCGAGGGGCTGGATATCAGGCGCCGCAAGCTGTTGTTCCGCTCCTGGCATCGCGGGATGCGCGAGATGGACCTTATCCTCGGTACGTTTGCCGACAACGAGATCGGCGCCTTGACCGGCGATGAAATCGACCAATATGAAAGGCTGCTCGACATTCCCGACACCGAATTCCTGCCCATGGTCACCGGCGAACGCCCGGTTCCCAGGAATATCGACTGTGCCGTCCTGCAAAAGATCCTGGCATCGCGCCGGACCATGACATTTTAAACGTGCAACCATGAGCCTCATTCCCAAAATCGGTCTGCCGAAAGGCCGTGCCGGCCAGTTCATCGTCGACGGCGTTGCCGATGGCTACGAAGCCTTTGCGCTGGTGCAGGCGATCCATGAGATTGCGCCTGACAAACCGGTGCTGTTCGTGGCGCGCGACGGCCAGCGCCTGCCGTCGATCATCGAGGCGCTGACCTTTGCCGCCCCCGGCCTGCCGGTGCTGGAGTTGCCGGCCTGGGATTGCCTGCCCTATGACCGCGTTTCGCCAGGCTCCGATGCCGCTGCCAAGCGGCTCGATGCGCTGACGGCGATGATCGCGCTGGCGAAAAAGCCGCATCGCGCCGTCATCCTGACAACTGCCAATGCGCTGCTGCAGCGCATTCCGCCGGCCGATCTGGTCGAAGCGCAGACTTTCCACGCAAGGCCCGGCAACCAGATCGACATGAACGCGCTGGTGTCCCGGCTGGAGATTTCCGGCTTCGAGCGGGTGCCGACGGTGCGCGGTATCGGCGAATTCGCCGTGCGCGGCGGCATCCTCGACCTCTACGCACCCGGCTGGACGGAAGCACTGCGGCTCGATTTCTTCGGCGACACGCTGGAATCGATCCGCGTCTTCGACGCCGCCACGCAGCGCACCACCGGCCAGCGCAAGTCGATGGCGCTGCAGGCGATGAGTGAAGTGGCGCTGACCCCCGAAACCATCAGCCGCTTCCGCCGCTCCTATATCGAAGCCTTTGGCGCGCCGCAGCGCGACGACGGCCTTTATGCGGCGGTGAGCGAAGGGCGGCGCTTTGCCGGCATGGAGCACTGGCTGCCGCTGTTCTACGAGCGGCTGGAGACAGTGTTTGATTATCTGCCGGATGCGCCTGTCATCTTCGACCATCTGGCGCACGAAGCGCTGGCTGAGCGTCACACGCTGATCCTCGACCACTACGAAGCGCGCCGCAAACAGGCCGACGCCGCCTTGAAGGACGCCGTGCCCTACAAGCCGGTGGCGCCGGACCTGCTCTATCTCTCACCGGAAAACCTCGTAGCGTCGCTCGGACCGCGCGAAGCCATCGACTTCACCGCCTTCGACGCGCCCGATGTCGGGGCCAAGAAGGTCTTCCATGGCGGCTCGCGCCATGGCCGCAGCTTCGCCGAAGAACGTGCCGACCCCAACGCCAACGTCTTCGACGTCGTGGTGAAGCATATTGCCGACGAGCGCGCGGCGCGCCGCCGCGTGATTGTCGCCGGCTGGACCGAAGGCTCGCTCGACCGGTTGGGCCAGATTCTCGCCGAGCATCATCTCGGCAATCTCGTGCCGGTGGCAACGCTGGCCGAGGCGGAAAAGCTCGAGCCGGGGCAGGCGGCACTCGCCGTGCTGCCGCTGGAATCCGGCTTCGAGACCGAACAGCTGGTTGTCGTCGCCGAGCAGGACATTCTGGGCGACCGGCTGATCCGCCGCTCGAAGCGCAAGAAGCGCGCTTCGGATTTCGTTGCCGAGGCCTCGTCTCTGTCGGCCGGCGACATCGTCGTCCACGCCGATCACGGCATTGGCCGCTTCATCGGCCTGCGCACCATCGAGGCGGTCGGCGCGCCGCATGACTGCCTGGAAATCCACTATGCCGGCGACGACCGGCTGTTCCTGCCGGTGGAAAACATCGAGCTTCTGTCGCGCTACGGCTCTGACACAGCCGAGGCGACGCTGGACAAGCTCGGCGGCGGCGCCTGGCAGTCGCGCAAGGCGCGGCTGAAGAAGCGCCTGCTCGACATGGCCGGACAGCTGATCCGCATTGCCGCCGAGCGCCAGATGCGTACCGCGCCGCCCATGGTGCCGGCGGAAGGGCTTTACGGCGAATTCTCGGCGCGCTTTCCCTATGAGGAGACCGACGACCAGCAGGGCGCGATCGATGCCGTCGTGGACGATCTCGGCGCCGGCAAGCCGATGGACCGGCTGATCTGCGGCGATGTCGGCTTCGGCAAGACCGAAGTGGCGTTGCGCGCCGCCTTCATCGCGGCGATGGAAGGGTTCCAGGTCGCGGTCGTGGTGCCGACGACGCTGTTGTCGCGCCAGCATTTCAAGACTTTTTCGCAGCGCTTCTCCGGCCTGCCGATCCGCGTCGGCCAGGCCTCGCGGCTGGTCGGCGCCAAGGAACTGGCGGAAACCAAGAAAGCCATCGCCGAGGGGCAGGTCGACATCGTCATCGGCACCCATGCACTGCTCGGGTCGGCGATCTCGTTCAAGAATCTCGGCCTGCTGATCATCGACGAGGAGCAGCATTTTGGCGTCAAGCACAAGGAACGGCTGAAGGACCTCAAGACCGACGTCCACGTGCTGACGCTGTCGGCGACGCCGATCCCGCGCACGCTGCAGCTTGCCTTGACCGGCGTGCGCGAACTGTCGCTGATCGCCACGCCGCCGGTCGACCGCATGGCGGTGCGCACCTTCATCTCGCCTTTCGACCCGCTGGTCATCCGCGAGACGCTGCTGCGCGAACGCTACCGCGGCGGCCATTCCTTCTATGTCGTTCCGCGCATCAGCGATCTCGCCGAAATCCATGATTTCCTGCGCGAATCCGTCCCCGAGCTGAAGGTGGCGGTGGCCCATGGCCAGATGCCGCCGGGCGAACTCGACGACATCATGAACGCCTTCTATGACGGCCAGTACGACGTGCTGTTGTCGACCACCATCGTCGAATCCGGGCTCGACATTCCGACCGCCAACACGCTGATCATCCATCGCGCCGATATGTTCGGCCTGTCGCAGCTCTACCAGCTGCGCGGCCGCGTCGGCCGTTCCAAGGTGCGGGCATATGCGTTGTTCACGCTGCCGGCCAATCGCAAGCTCACCGACACCGCCGAGCGCCGGCTGAAGGTGCTGCAATCGCTGGACACGCTTGGCGCCGGCTTCCAGCTCGCCAGCCACGACCTCGACATCAGGGGCGCCGGCAATCTGCTCGGCGAAGAACAATCCGGACACATCAAGGAGGTCGGCTTTGAGCTCTACCAGCAGATGCTGGAGGAGGCGGTGGCCGAGGTGAAGGATTCCGGTGAGGTGCAGGATGGCGGCTGGTCGCCGCAGATCGCGGTGGGCACGGCGGTCATGATCCCGGAAAGCTACGTGCCGGACCTTCAGCTCAGGCTGGCGCTCTACCGCCGCCTTGGCGATCTCGAAAACACCGAGGAGATCGATGCTTTCGGCGCCGAGCTGATCGACCGCTTCGGCCCGCTGCCGGAGGAAGTGAAGCATCTGCTCAAGATCGTCTTCATCAAGGCACTCTGCCGCAGGGCCAATGTCGAAAAACTCGATGCCGGCCCCAAGGGCGTCGTCATCCATTTCCGCAAGCGCGAGTTTTCCAACCCGGTCGGGCTGGTCAAGTACATCGGCGAACAGGGCTCGCTGGCCAAGATCAGGGCCGACCACAGCGTGGTCTTCATCCGCGACTGGCCGACGGCGGAGAAGCGCCTGGCGGGCTCGGCGGTCGTCATGACGCAACTGGCGCGGCTGGTGGAGAAGGCCGCATAGCCCGCCGGCTACCATTCGCCAGCGCTTGAATTCCGGTCTAGAATAGGAAATCGGCTTCGTGTATGGAGCCGCCATCCCCATATGGGGCGGGAATGGCGGGCAAAAGACCTGCTGGAAAGAGCGTTTGGGTGCAGCGATGACGAAATGGTCGCCGAATTCTTGGAGAGCGAAGCCGATCAAGCAGGTTCCTGCCTATCCGGACCTTGCCGCGCTGAAGAACACCGAAGCTCAGCTCGCCACCTTTCCGCCGCTGGTTTTTGCCGGTGAGGCGCGCAAGCTGAAGAAGCAGCTTGCGGCTGTGGCTGCCGGTGATGCATTCCTTCTGCAGGGCGGCGATTGCGCCGAGAGTTTCGCCGAGCATGGCGCGGACAACATCCGCGACTTCTTCCGCGTCTTCTTGCAGATGTCGGTGGTGCTGACCTTCGCCGGCGCGCAGCCGGTGGTGAAGGTCGGCCGCGTCGCCGGCCAGTTCGCCAAGCCGCGCTCGTCCGACAATGAGACCAAGGGCGAAGTGACGCTGCCGAGCTACCGTGGCGACATCATCAATGGCATCGAGTTCGACCCGAAGTCGCGCATTCCCGACCCGGCCCGCCAGGAGATGGCCTACCGCCAGTCGGCGGCGACGCTCAACTTGTTGCGCGCCTTCGCCCAGGGCGGCTATGCCAGCCTTGAGAACGTGCATAGCTGGATGCTGGGTTTCGTCTCCGACAGCCCGCAGGGCGAGAAATACGGCAAGCTCGCGAACCGCATCACCGAGACGATGGACTTCATGAAGGCCGTCGGCATCACCTCGGAAACCAACTACGCCTTGCGCGAGACCGATTTCTACACCAGCCACGAAGCGCTGTTGCTCGGCTATGAAGAGGCGCTGACCCGCGTCGATTCGACGTCGGGCGACTGGTATGCAACCTCTGGCCACATGATCTGGATCGGCGACCGAACCCGCCAGCCCGACCATGCCCATGTCGAATATTGCCGCGGCATCAAGAACCCGCTCGGCCTCAAATGCGGCCCGTCGCTGACGCCGGATGGCTTGCTGGAACTGATCGACCTGCTCAATCCGGAGAACGAGCCGGGCCGGCTGACGCTGATCGCACGCTTCGGCTCCGACAAGGTCGCCGACCATCTGCCGAAGCTGGTGCGCGCGGTGCAGAAGGAAGGCCGCAGCGTCGTCTGGTCATCAGATCCGATGCACGGCAACACGATCGAGGCCGCCGGCTACAAGACGCGGCCGTTCGACCGCATCCTCAAGGAAGTCCAGACCTTCTTCGAGGTGCATCGCGCCGAAGGCACGCATCCCGGCGGCATCCATGTCGAAATGACCGGCAAGAATGTTACCGAATGCACCGGCGGCGCCCGCGCCATCACCGCAGAGGAACTGCAGGATCGCTACCACACCCATTGCGACCCGCGCCTCAACGCCGACCAGGCGATCGAGCTGGCGTTCCTGGTGTCCGACCTCTTGAAGAAGACCCATCCGATCCAGCACAAGCAGGCCGTGAACGGCTGAGAGCCTGTTTTCAGAAACTGAAATGATAAGCGCCGGAGAAATCCGGCGCTTTTTCGTTTAGATCAACGCCCGCGTTCCCAGCGCAATCCGTTGAGCCGGGGATCGTTGGCAAAGGCGGTTCTGGAAAACTCGATCCGCTTCTCCGGAAATTCTGAGATGGCCTGGACGCCGAACGCGCCGAGCCGGATGCGCCAGGTATGCGGCTCCAGCGGCTTGGCCTTGGTAAAGCCGCGGCATGTCAGCAGCGCCACATTGACGCCCTTCGGGTCGCGCGCCGAACGGTAACGGATCGCCTCCAGCCCAGCCTCACGCGCGACATCGGCAATCGCCTGGCTGGCGGCATAGTCGGTCGGATGCGTCCACTCAGCCTGATCGCGGTCGAGTGGCGGCCGCGTGAGGTCGACAGCCTTGTCGGTGCGGATCGCGGCGGCGAAGGCGGTGTATTCGGCGGCGTCGTGCGGCCATGGCGTGTCGGGCGAATCGGCGAAGAACAACAAGCGGTAGAAGGCCATTTCGGCGACCGCCGTCATGATCGTCTCCGCGGCATAGTAGACACCCAGGGTGCGGCCAGCGCGGCGGAAGCGCGAGCCGTAGGGATAGATCGAGCCGTAGCGGAAGGGCGTCGCCAGGAGATAGTGGAGATGCCGGCATTCCATGGGGATCTGCGGCTTGGTCTCCTCGATCAGATCCTCGAGCAGCGCCTGTTCGTCCAGCGTGTCGACGATCTTCAGCGTCGAGACGCGGTGCTGCGCCTCGACCATGCGCCAGTATTTGGCGTCGAGCCGGACGGCTTCAGACGAGAGCGCGTCGGGAGTCCAGATAGGCAATGACATCGACAAGCCCGGTAATGGTGAGGATCTTTTCAAGCGGGCTGCCATCGAAAGCCGTGTTGGCGTTCTTCAGCCATGCCCGGGCTATCGTCTCGTCACCGCCGACAATGGCATCGAGCGAACGGAACAGCCGCACGAACAGCACCGCGAGTTCGAACGGCTTGGTGCCGCGCTCCAGCAGGAATTCCTGCCTGCGCATGCGTGAAACCGTGGCTTCCGAGACGCCGATGATCGACGCAAGCACCCTGGCGGTTATATCCAAGAGTTCGGCGGCGCGCAGCGTGGCCTTGGTCAGAACCGCGTTTTCGGCCGCCGTCGCGGTGAGATCAGGGGCGGCATTGGGTTGTGTAACAGACATGGCCTCTCTCTTTCCATGGAAAATATAGTCCACTGAAATTCATATGGAAAGAGGCGGGATCCGATAAATTTGCCTGTGCCCGGGAATTGGCTGCACGCCGAAGTGTCAGTCTTTCTTGTATAGCAGCCAGTTCTTGCCCGTGCGGCCGGCCATTGTCGAGTGCCGGGTGACGCGGTTGCGCCCGCCAACCTTGGAGCGGTAGAGCGCCCGGTCCGCCTTGGTGTAAAGATCCTCCGGGCTTTCCGCTTCGGAAGCCATGCAGATGCCCATGGAAACGGTCACCGTGCCGTAATTGGCGCCGGTCTGGCTGCTGGTGAACGGCGTCTGTTCGATCAGCACGCGGATGCGTTCGGCGATCTCGTAAGTGGTATCCTCGCTGGCGCCCTCGACGATCAGCGCGAATTCCTCCCCGCCGGTGCGGGCAACGAACATGTCTTCACGGATGCTGGTCTGGAAGATTTCAGCGACGATCTGGATGATCTTGTCGCCGACCGGGTGGCCGTAGCGATCGTTGACACCCTTGAAATGGTCGATGTCGGCAAGGATCAGGGCGTTGAACAGGATCCCCTTGTTGGAGGTGTAAATCGCCGTGATTTGCTTGTCGAAGGCGCGGCGGTTCCAGATATGGGTCAAGGGGTCGGTGTCGGCGAGCCGCTTGTACTCCTCAAGCTTCGACTTGACGCTCTCCAGTTCCGCCGTCTTGTCGCTCAGCGTGGTTGCAACCTGCTTGCCGTGGTCGAGGGTCGAGTTGGTGGCCGCCGCCATGGCGCTGGCGACCTTCTGCAGCAGATCCTGCGAAAGCAGGCTGCGGTTGGCGAGGCCACTCGATGTCTCATCGAGGATCTTGCCGTATTTCTCGATATGGCTACGTTCGCTGCGCAGCAGCAAGGCGATGTCCTCGAGTTCCCTGGCCAGCACGTCGCGCGCCTGCTCGACAATGCCGGGACCGTGATGCTGGGCAAAGAAAGCGCGGCCGATGCGGTCGAGATCGTCCTGCGTCGGCTGGTTGCCGAGCGCGACGACGGCCAGGCCGAGTTCGCGATTGGTGCCTTTCAGTGCTTCGTAGAAGATTTCGTAATTGCGCGGCAGGCCAAGCACGCCGAGCTGACGCATGGTCGCCACAACGGCTGTTGCAATGTCGCTGTTTCGGTCGGTCTGGACGGCTGCCGGCTGCATGTTCTGTTCACTCTGCCTCTGGGAACCATCGCAGACCGTGCGAGATGCCGCCGACCGGAGAGTGCCAGCCGTATTTCGGATCATCCTGCGAAAGACACGTCCCCAATCGCGACATTCGCTTGGCAACGACCATAGATGCGCCGGCGCTAAAGTTTCCTTAATGTGCCGCCAGGTAACGCGTCCGTTCTACCGCAGGCTGCAGAAATGGTTTGCAAAGATCCTGAGGTCAGGTCCGAACACGCCCACCCCATGTCGCATTTGCCGGTGCCCGGCTGCGGCAAAACTGAAATCCTCTCGGCCAGCGGCGAAGCCGTGGACGATGGCTGGTGGAGGTAGGGATGAGCAACAACCACAGCGGATCTTGCCTGTGTGGAGCCGTGCGTTTCCAGACGCGAGGGCCGTTGCGCGGCGTCATTTATTGCCACTGTTCGCAGTGCCGCAAGCAGAGCGGGCATTTTTACGCCGCGACCAACGTCGCCGACGGCGACATCACGATAACCGGCGCCGACAACATCAGCTGGTACGAATCGTCTTCCTTTGCCAAGCGCGGCTTTTGCAAGATCTGCGGCTCGGTGCTGTTCTGGAAGCCGGGTCAGGATGCCTATGTCTCAGTTCTGGCCGGATCGTTCGACAACCCGACCGGGCTCGAAGGCCAATGCCACATCTTTGTCGGCGACAAGGGCGACTACTATACGATCGACGATGGACTGCCGCAGTTCGAGAAGTCGACGCCGACGATCAAGGTTGCGGAGGAGTGATTTTGCGGCGGCTGCCTTATTCCCTTGATCCAGCCATTGCGATATCCCCTGCCGGTGATTCGAAGGGGATGCGGCATGCAGCGGCTGATCGGTGCTTACTTCAATTCTGTGCGAGCCTTTCGCAAGCTCGCCGCCAGCGAAAGGGCATTTCAGCAGGAACTGATGCTGCTGGTGCTGGCGCTGCCGCTCGGCTGGTTCGTCTCGGTCTCGTGGCGCGGCTACGCGCTGTTGATCGGCGCGGTGCTGCTGCTCATCATGGTCGAAGTGCTCAACACCGGCATCGAGGCAGCCTGCGATGCCTTCAGTCGCGAGTTCAACGTCGACATCCAGCTCGCCAAGGACTGCGGCTCGCTGGCGGTGCTGATTTCGGTTATTATCGTCGCCGGCGTCTGGGGAATCGCCCTCATCGAGCGCATCACGGGCCTACCGATCTGATCTGAACGCTCCCATATGTTAGTCACCAAAGGAGACTGACGTCGTGGAAGCCAATTTTCTGCTGCTTGAAAGAGCCGGCCTGCCGGAAGACCTGCGCTGGCTGGCGGAAAAATATCCGCGCGAGACATGGCGGGGCCACGCCAACATCCACGGCATGGCAAACATGTGGCTGCAGCGGCACGACATGTTCCGAGAGCTGGGCGGCATGCTCACCAACGGCATTGGCGACTATCGCGAAGGCAGGCTGACGGCGCCGGATTTCGCGCGCTGGTTCGCGCCGCGGCTGAACCACTTTCTCGGCAATCTCGACGGCCACCACAATGTCGAGGACTACCAATATTTCCCGGCTTTCGCCAAGGCGGAGCCGCGCCTGAAGCGCGGCTTCGAAATCCTCGATGCCGACCATCACACCATTCATGAGGGGCTGGAGCGCAACGCCGAGACGGCGAACGCCTTCATCCGCACGCTCGAGGAGAGCGAGGACAGGCAGCGCTTCGCCGCCGACGCCTATGCGGACGAGAACAGCCGGCTGATTGCCATGCTGAAGCGGCATCTGGCCGACGAGGAAGATCTCATCATCCCGCTGATCCTCGATCGCGGCGACCGGGCTCTGGTCGAGGACGACGACTGAACCTTACGATGTGGTTTCGCTGTCGCGGGCGTCCTTGGCGCGCTCCTTGCCGGCGACGGTGCGGGCGATGAGCCAGGCAAGGATGGCGACACCCAGACCTATGGCAAGCGCGATCAGCAGCCGTTCGTGATGGAGCAGTGCCTTGCCTATCATCTGCTCGGCGCCGAGGCCGAAGACGTAGCCGATGCCGCAGAACAAAGCCGCCCAGACCAGCGACGACACCGCGTTGAGGATAACGAAGCGCGCTACCGAAATGCTGGCGAAACCGGCCGCGATGCCGCCGACCAGGCGCAGGCCATAGATGTAGCGGTTGGACAGGACGAATATGTTGGGATGGGACGAGACGAGACGGTAGGCGTGGTTGAAGCCGGGCCTCGCCTTCAGTTTCAGCACCCTGGGATGGTCGGCAAAGCTGCGGCCGAGAACGAAGAAAAACGTGTCGCCGACGAAGGCGCCAATGGCGGCCGTGAGGAAAGCCTTCCAGAGGATGAAGACATGCTGATGGGCGAAGAAGCCGCCGAGGATGGCCGCACTTTCGCCTTCGGCGACACAGCCCATGAAAACCGCGATCAACCCATATTGCTCGATGAGGTGATGGACGATCCCGGTCATTGAGAGGTTTGCCGGCCCGACAGTTTTTCGTCTATGCGGTTCACCTGTTCGGCCAGGCGCGCGATGTCCTCGCGCACGCCGATGATCTGGCTGTGGCGCAGTTCGTCCAGCTTTTCATGCAGAGCCATGATCTCGATCTCGGCCTTGAGGTTGACCTCATAGTCATGCGCGGCGTCGATGCGGTCGCGCGCGGCCTGTCGGTTCTGCGACATCATGATCACCGGCGCCTGCAAGGCGGCGATCATCGACAGCACCAGGTTGAGGAAGATGAAGGGGTAGGGGTCGAACGAGTCTCGCCCGAGCAGCCACCAATTGGCGCCGATCCACAGCACCAGGAAAGCAATGAATGACAGGATGAACGTCCACGAGCCGCCGATGCGGGCAATGGCATCGGCGATCCGGTCGCCGGCGCCCTGAAGGCCGGTGAGGCTGTCGTTGATATCCTGCGAGATGGGCTTGCGGTCGACAGTGCTCTGCAACACCCGCCGCTCGAGCTCGCTGAGGGTTTCAGGCGTTCGCCTCAACCAGCGGTTGGCAAGTTCTGGCACGGTCTTGTGCATGGATGTCTCCATAGGAAAAGCGTCGGCTTGGCAGCCTTGTTTGCATATAGGAAGATGGCGTTTCGTCAAAAGCGCGGCGCGAGGATGCAGGATGCCCGATTTCGCGAAGATTCGCGCCCGTGCTGCAAAACGCAAAGGCGGCGACGCGGTGCTGACCTCGCTGCTCGGGCCGGCGCCTGACAATGCTGCGATTGCCGAAATTACGGACGATCGTATCCTGTCGACGATGGCCGAGCGGGTGTTTGCCGCCGGCTTCGTCTGGCGCGTCATCGAACAGAAATGGCCGGGCTTCGAGGAAGCCTTTCTCCATTTCGAGCCGAAACGGCTGTTGTTTCAACCTGATGACTTCTGGCACGACCTGACGGCTGATCAACGCATTGTGCGCAACCCGCAGAAGATCAAATCCGTCCGCGACAACGCCGCCTTCGTTGAGCGTGTGTCGAAGGAACATGGCGGTTTCGGCAAATTCCTCGCGGAGTGGCCTGACGACGACCAGGTCGGGCTGATGGCGTATCTCGGCAAGCATGGCAGCCGGCTTGGGCGGCAACACCGGCCAGTATTTCCTGCGCTGGCTGCAATGGGACGCCTTCGTCATCTCGGCCGATATGGTCGCGGCTTTGCGTGACGCCGGCCTCGACATCGCCGAAAGTCCGACGTCGAAGAGGGATCTCGACAGGATTCAGGCGCAGATCAACAAATGGGCGCAGGAAACCGGCCTGCCGCGCCGGCACCTTTCGCGCATTCTGGCGATGTCGATCGGAGAGAACCATTCGCCGCAATCGCCGCGCGAATATATGGGCGACGACTGATCACCGAATTGGTCCAAACGAACGCCATTGCTCGGGCAAATTTGCCGCGCTAAACCGCACAGATGACCCAGAAGACCGCACCCGATATTCTGCGCATCGCCGTTGCCCAGCTCAACCCGACGGTCGGCGATGTCGCCGGCAATCTTGCCAAGGCGCGCGAGGCGAGGGCGGATGCCGCCCGCCAGGGCGCCGACATCGTGCTCTACACCGAGCTTTTCCTTGCCGGTTATCCGCCGGAGGATCTGGTGCTGAAGCCGGCCTTCCTCAAGGTTTGCGAGAAGGCCGCTCAGGATTTCGCCGCGGATACCTCCGATGGCGGGCCGGGCGTCATCATCGGCACGCCGCTGAAGCGCAAGAGCGGCACCCACAATTCGATCATCGTCGCCGATGGCGGCAAGATCCTCGCCGAGCGCTACAAGCTCGATTTGCCAAACTATGGCGAGTTCGACGAGAAGCGCGTCTTCCAGGCCGGGCCCGAGGCTCAGGGACCCGTCAATTTCCGCGGTGTGCGCATCGGAATTCCGATCTGCGAGGACATCTGGGGCGACGTTGGCATCTGTGAAACCCTGGCCGAGAGCGGCGCGGAAATCCTGCTAGTGCCGAACGGCTCGCCCTACTACCGCGCCAAGATGGACGTGCGCCATCAGGTCGTTATCCGCCAGGTCATCGAGACCGGTTTGCCGATGATCTATGCCAATCAGATTGGCGGCCAGGATGAGCTGATCTTCGACGGCGCCTCTTTTGCCATCGGCGCCGACAAGACGCTCGCCTTCCAGATGAGCCAGTTCGAGGAAACTGTCGACGTCACCACCTGGAAGCGCAACCGCGTCGCCGCAGGCGCGCAAGATGCAGAAAACTCTGACGGCTGGGTCTGCTCGGAAGGGCCGATGTCGAAAATCCCCGAGCGCGAGGAGGCGGACTACCGCGCCTGCATGCTCGGCCTGCGCGACTACGTCAACAAGAACGGCTTCAAGAACGTCGTGCTGGGTCTCTCCGGCGGCATCGATTCGGCGATCTGCGCCGCATTGGCCGTCGATGCGCTCGGCGAGGAGCGGCTGCGGGCGGTGATGATGCCCTACCGCTATACCTCGGAGGATTCGCTGAAGGATGCCGAGGATTGCGCCCGTGCGCTTGGCTGCCGCTATGACATCGTGCCGATCTTCGAACCGGTCGAGGGTTTTCTGCATACGCTGACGCAGCTTTTCGAGGGCACCAAGGAAGGCATTACCGAGGAAAATTTGCAGAGCCGCGCGCGCGGCACGATCCTGATGGCGATCTCCAACAAGTTCGGCTCGATGGTCGTCACCACGGGCAACAAGAGCGAGATGTCGGTGGGCTACGCCACGCTTTATGGCGACATGAATGGCGGCTTCAACCCGATAAAAGACCTCTACAAGATGCAGGTCTATGCGCTGTCGCGCTGGCGCAACAGCCATGTGCCGCCGGGCGCGCTCGGTCCCTCAGGCGAGGTGATCCCCAGGAATATCATCGACAAGGCGCCGTCGGCGGAATTGCGCGAGAACCAGACCGACCAGGATTCGCTGCCGCCCTATCCGGTGCTGGACGACATTCTGGAATGCCTGGTCGAGAACGAAATGGGCGTCGACGACATCGTCACGCGCGGCCACGACCGGGCGACGGTGACGCGCGTCGAACATTTGCTCTACATTGCCGAGTACAAACGCCGGCAAGCGGCGCCGGGTGTGAAGATCACCCGTAAGAATTTTGGCCGCGACCGCCGCTATCCCATCACCAACCGTTTCAGGGATCGCGGCTAAACATCTGATTAAATCAATGAACCTTGGGGGGCGCATGTTTATCAGCTATTTCAAGGGAACGCCTGAGTATCACATCCTGCGCTTCAAGAACGGCAAGATCAGGGAGCAGGGGCGCGGCATTTCGTGGTGCCGTAAGCGCGTCAGGTCGGTAACCAAACCACGGGCCGGACCGAAATTCGGCCGCCCTCCATTCTTTGCGAGGCACCATGCCCGACTGTGAAATCAGCTTCGACATGTCACGGATCGATTTCCGGGCGACCTCCGATCTGTTGATGGCGAGTTATTGGGGCGCCGGCCGCAGCGATGACTTTCATCGCCGCGCCTTTGGCAACTCGTTCTGCACCGCGGCCTATATCGATAGGAACCAAGTCGGTTTTGGCCGGGCCATCACCGACCGTACGGTGTTTGCCTATCTCGCCGACATCATCATCTGGCCGCAGCATCGCGGCCAAGGCATTGGCACGCAACTGGTGCGGGCGCTCATCAACCACCCTGAACTCAACACGGTCTCGCACTGGAGCCTGTCGACCAGTGACGCGCATGGCCTTTATGAGAAGCTGGGCTTCAAGGCATCGACCGACGGCCGCTACATGCGCCTCGATCGCAACCCGGAATGAGGCATAGCGAGGGGTTGACCCGCTGTTGTTGCAAAATAACCTCACTGGTTGGACCAGTTACGCTTTGCCACGTGCCCGGCCTTGGCGATCCTTCATGGCGTCTCTATAAGGACCGCTCCGCAAGTGTCTTGCGGGAGGTCTGAATGGCAGTATTTCACATGGTAATGCGAGGCCGCGAAGCCTAGGTCTCACCTGGCGTCCGGCGAAGGTTTGCCCTTCGCACCGATGCCGGGTCGAGTACAGGCTTCTGCCGATGCCGGTCGCCACCCGACAACCCGGGGCGCGCCGCCACCCATGCCGAACCTCCGCAGCCCCGGGCGAATTGCCCAGCGCGGTTTTCAATTTTCAGACCTTACCGGGACCGGGCAGATTTGCGCCCGGATGACATCATGGCTCGTTTTCGAATCGATCTGCGTGCAAGCGCCTTTCGCAGCGTTCTTGGCTTCACGCTCAGCCACTGGCGGCGCCAGCCGTGGCGGCTTTCGCTGATCATGGGCAGCTTCCTGCTGTCGACCATAGCGGACGTGTTGACGCCGCTCTATTCCGGCCGGCTGGTCGACGCCGTCGCCAGCAGTGCGTTGGCTGACGATGTCGCGTGGAATGCGGCAATGGCGGCGTTCTTCGCGCTCATCGCTTTGGCGATGACCGGCGTGGTGCTGCGCAACCTGGCTTTCATGGGCATTGTCGAGCTGACGCTGAAGATGATGGCCGACATCGCCGCCGACGCGTTCCATCGCGTGCAACGCTTCTCAACCGACTGGCACGCCAATAGCTTTGCCGGATCGACGGTGCGCAAGGTCACGCGCGGCATGTGGGCTCTCGACCTGCTCAATGACACCATCCTGATTGCGTTGTTGCCGTCGGTCGCCATGCTGGTCGGCTCGACGTTGCTGCTCGGCTGGTTCTGGCCACTGATGGGGCTGGTCGTGGCAGTCGGCTCGCTGCTGTTCATCACGGTGACGGCGCTGCTGTCGCTCGGCTATGTCGCGCCCGCGGCACGGCTCGCCAACAGCTGGGATACGCGGCTTGGCGGCTCGCTTGCCGATGCGGTGAGCTGCAATGCCGTGGTCAAGGGTTTCGGTGCCGAGACGCGCGAGGAGACGCGTCTTGCCAAGGTCGTCGCCAAATGGCGCGCGCGGACCAGCCGCACCTGGGTGCGCGGCACCATCAACGGCACGACGCAAGGCGCCATGTTGCTGGTGCTGCGGACGGCAGTAATCGGCCTGTCGCTGATGCTGTGGGCCTGGGGCCAGGCAAGTGCGGGCGATGTCGCCTTCGTGCTGACCTCGTTCTTCGTGCTGCAGGGCTACCTCAGGGACATCGGCACGCATATCCGCAATTTGCAGCGTTCGGTCAACGACATGGAGGAACTGGTCGATTTCCAGTCGCAACCGCTCGGCATCGAGGACCGGCCCGGCGCCAAGCCGATCCGGATCACGCATGGCCACATCGCCTTCGATAACGTCACCTTCCACTATGGCAGCCATCGCCTGCCGCTCTACCGCGACTTTTCGGTGGAGATAGCGGCGGGCGAGCGGGTCGGACTGGTCGGTCATTCCGGCTCGGGCAAGACGACCTTCGTGAAGCTGATCCAGCGTCTCTATGATGTCAGCGGCGGCAGGATCCTTATCGATGGCCAAGACATCTCGCAGGTTGCACAGGCGTCGCTGCGCGCGCAGATTGCCATCGTCCAGCAGGAGCCCATCCTGTTCCACCGCTCGCTGGCGGAAAACATCGCCTATGCCCGACCGGACGCCACGCAGGCCGAGATCGAGCATGCCGCCAAGCTCGCCAGCGCGCACGACTTCATCACCGGCCTGCCGAAGGGCTACGGCACGCTGGTCGGTGAACGGGGCGTGAAACTGTCGGGCGGCGAGCGCCAGCGGGTGGCGATCGCGCGCGCCTTCCTGGCGGATGCGCGCATCCTGATCCTGGACGAGGCGACATCGAGCCTCGATTCGGAATCGGAAGTGCTGATCCAGCAGGCGATGGAGCGGCTGATGGTTGGCCGCACGACGCTGGTCATCGCGCACCGTCTGTCGACGGTGCGGGCGCTGGACAGGCTGCTCGTGTTCGACCGTGGCAAGATCGTCGAGGAAGGCTCGCATGACGAGCTGATCCGGCTGAAGGGCGGCATCTACCGCCGCCTGTTCGAGCGGCAGGCGCTGGAACTGACCAAGGGCCTAGTGATCTGAGTTGAACGCAGAGCCCTATCCGAGGGATAGGGCTCTGCCTGGTTCATCCAGGCATTCGCTCGAATGGCTGAAGCGCTGGGTCGATCGTGTCCCAGACGTGGCCGCGCACGGTGTAGGTGACCGCCTGCGGGTCGAACTGGCCGGGATCGTCGAGGCTCGTGGCCTGGATCGCCGTCACCTCCGGCATGGCGACGAACGTTACGTAGACCGGCGTGCCGCAGGTCGGGCAAAAGGCCTGGGCTTTTTCATTGCCGCTGTCGGCAATCATCCGCCATGTGCTCGGCTCGCCGGTGATCTTTACGTCAGCGCGCCGGCCGAAGGTCACATAGGAACAATGGCCAGTACCGCTGCGCTTCTGGCAATCGAGGCATTGGCAGTGGTTCTGAAAGATCGGCTCGCCGCTGGCCTCATAGCGGATCGCGCCGCAGGCGCAGCCGCCGGTAAAGTGCTTGGTCATCGTCGTTCTCCGCGGTTGCTTCAGGCCGATTTCGGCTTGGCGAAAAGGTCAATGCCCGTGCCGGTTTCGAGGAAGGATTTCATACTGGACAGCACGGCCGGCCAGCCTTGGCTGATGCCTTTGGCCATGCCGCTGCCGGCTTCGAGCTCGTCATGGCTGACGGTCAGCTTGACCATGGTGTCGTATTCCTCGATGGCGAACGTCACCCGGCTGTGCTTGGTGGGATCGTCGGCCTGCGAGGCGTTGGCCCAGCTCATGACCAGCCGGGTTGGCGGCGAGATTTCGACGACCTTGCCAACGAGTTCGACGGTCCGTTCGTCATTGGCGCGGATGTGTTCCCATTTCGAGCCGGGCTTCCAGTCGGAGACGTTTTCGTGGCCCCAGTAGCGCTTGGCGATATCGGGCCTGGTGATGGCTTCGAACACCTTTTGTGGCGTCGATCTGATGTAGGTCACGTAGACAAAACTGGTGGTTTCCCGGGTCATTGGTCGTCTCCTTCGAGTTCTTGTTTCAGGTCGTGCAGCAGGCTCAGCCGCTGCCGTTCGAATTTTCGCACCCACCGCTCGTAGACTTCGTGCAGCGGCACGGGGTTGATGAAATGCAGCTTCTCTCGGCCACGCTTGACCGTGCTGATCAGATTGGCCGCCTCCAGAAGATCGATGTGCTGGGTCGCGGATTGCCTTGCCATGTCGAGGTTTTGGCAAAGCTCGCCGAGCGTCTGGCCGTTCTTCTCACACAGAAGATCGAGCAGCATTCTGCGGGTCGGGTCGCCCAGCGCTTTGAAAACCTTGTCGGCGTCCATCGGTCTCACTCATCTTGAAGACACAATATGCAGGTAAATGCCTGCATGTCAAGCTGTGGCTAAGCTTGGCCTGAAGGGGAGGGATTTATAGTGTCGGATTGCTGGCGCGCGGAACGAAGCACCGAGCCCGGAATCGGGGCAAGAACCGGTGCGGGCGCGCAGGACTATGCAGCGGTGGCTGTGAGCTAGGCTCTAACGACGAACTTGTCGGGATCGGCGCAGAAATGGGCGATGATCTGGCAGAGGTCCGGCTCGTTGACCATGCGTACGGCCTCGGCCCCATTGACCCATTTGCGGGTGCGCGCGCGCTTTTCCTTCCAGCGGTCGGCAACGTGCTCGACCTGCAGCGGAAACACCAGCACTTCGCAAGGGACTTCCTCGCCGGACGCGAGGGCCTTGGCGTAGAAGTAACGACCGGCCTCGAAAAGCGAAATCTTGCCACGCAATCCGGCTTCCTCGCCCGCCTCGCGCGCCGCTGCCTCGCAGAGCGGCTCCCTGGCCTCGGGCCAGCCCTTCGGCAGCACCCAACGCCCGGTGTCTCGGCTGGTGATCAGCATGATCTCGACGCCGTCTTCGTTATTGCGCCATGGCAAAGCGGCAACCTGCAGGCGACAAGGCGAAGTGCCGAAGAGCTTGCGGACCCTTTCAGCCAGATGGTCGTGTGTCGCCGGTGTCGTCAGCATCAGTGAAAGCTACCCCAGCCCTCAGAATCGTTAGCCGCCGTATGAATCTTACCGACAAGTGTAAGTCTTAAAAGTAAAAAACATCACACCAACCGTCCAATCCGCCAACAGGCGTCGATTCGACAGAATAATGTGCCTTCCAGTGTCTGTTTTCATAGCAGACGGGGCGGGTTTGGCCGTCTGGGCAGAAATGGGGCTGGCGCGAATCAGCCGGCGTGATCGTCGGCGATCGGCTTCTGGTAGGTGAAACCCATGTCCCAGGGAAAGTAGATCCAGGTGTCCTGGCTGACTTCGGTGATGAAGGTGTCGACCAGCGGCCGGCCTTTCGGCTTGGCGTAGACGGTGGCGAAATGCGCCTTGGGCATCATGGCGCGCACGATGCCTGCCGTCTTGCCGGTGTCTGTGAGGTCGTCGATGATCAGCACGCCCGCGCCATCATCGGCGAGCAGCGCCGGGGTGATCTCCTTCAGCACCTGCAACTGCCCCTGGCTGGTGTAGTCGTGATAAGAGGCGACGCAGACCGTCTCGATGACGCGTATGCCGAGTTCGCGCGAGATGATGGCGGCGGGAACCAGGCCGCCACGGGTGATGCAGACGATGGCCTTCCACTGTCCCTTGTTGGCGCCGGCAAGCCGCCAGGCGAGCGCCCGGGCATCGCGGTGGAACTGGTCCCAGGAGACCGGAAAGGCTTTTTCGGGAAGGGACATTCTGCACTCCGCGCGCACCATTGTGGAATGCGCGCGGAATTAACTGGAAAGTCAGGGCATTGGCAAGGGCGGGGCCAGTCTGTGGAGTTACCGCGACAAAAAGGCCGCAACCGGCACGCTGCGCAACACGGTGCGCGTGACGCCGCCGAACAAAAGCTGACGCAGCCAGGAATGGCTGTAGGCGCCGAGCACCAGAAGGTCGGCTCCGGTCTCGGCGATCCGGGTCTGGATGACGTCATCGACCGAAGCATTACCCGATTTTTGCACCGACACGCTGACCGTTGCGCCATGCCTGGAGAGTGCCGCGGCGATCTCGGCGCCGGCGGCTTCCGGGTTGTCATCCAGCGTATCCGGCGGATCGATGACCAGAATGTCGGTTTTCTCGGCCTCGATGATGAAGGGCAGCGCGTCGAAGGCGGCACGCGCCGCCTCCTTGCTGCCGTTCCAGGCCAGCAGCACATGTTTGAATGTGGTGACCAACGGCCCCTCATGCGGCACCACCAGCACCGGCCGGCCGGCATCGTAAACCAGCGTGTCGACATCGGCGCTCTGGTCGCCTCCGGTCTCGCGCTGCGCGGCAATAATCAGATCGGCGGCGCGCACGCTGGAAATACCCGTCAGCGCGCTGTCGCCGGAAAAGCTCTCGAGGCTGCGCCATTCGAAGGAAAGGCCGGAATTCTCGATCTGCCGAACGAAAAGCGCCTGCAATTTCTCGGCGCGCTCGCGGTTCATGTCGGCGGAGACCTGCAGGAACTCGGTGTCGGGGAAGCCGGTTGCCGAGGTGTAGGGAACGGGCAGCGCTTCGGCATGGATGCCGATGAGATGGCTCTCGAACCGGTCGGCAAGCGGGATGGCGCAGTCGAGCACGCGTTCGGCGTCCTGTTCGTTCTGCAATATGGCGACGATGGTCTTGAAGCGCATGCGAAATCCCTCAAATCTGCCGGCGCGTGCTGCGCCCGAGGGAAAACGTGGGAGTGCGGTGCTTGGTTCCGGCCCGGCGATGGGCCGCGAGCCCAGGGTCAATTGGCGGCGGTGAAGCCGGCCACCATCGCCTCGACGTCCTTGCGTGCCGAATCCAGCGCCTCCTGGCTGCGGGCGCGGACGACCAGCTCCGTCCAGAACTTGCCGTCGCCATATTTCGGATACGAGCCGATGATGGTGTCGGGATGCGCCTTCTGGATATCGCCCAGGGGACCACCGATCAGGCCTTCGCCGAACGGGCAATGGACGGTGGCCGACAGCATCTTGGTGCCGGCCTTCAGCGTCGGCACGACATTGTCGAGCATGGCCTGGAAAATCGCCGGTACGCCGGCCATGACATGGACGTTGCCGATGCGAAAGCCGGGCGCGACGGAGACCGGATTGTCGATATGGTCGGCGCCGCGCGGCATGCGCGACATGCGCTTGCGGGCCTCGGTGTATTCGATGCCGCGCGCGGCATAGCTCTCGCCCAGCATGGCATAGGCCTTGGCGTCGTATTCGCACGGCACCCCAAAAGCCTTGGAAATCGAATCGGCGGTGATGTCGTCATGCGTTGGGCCAATGCCGCCGGTGGTGAAGACATAGGTGTAGCGGGCGCGCACGGCATTCACCGCAGCGACAATCTCGTCCTCCTCGTCGGGAACGATCCGCACTTCCTTCAGGTCGATGCCGATGGCCGTCATGATGTCGGCGAGGTGGCCGATATTTTTATCCTTGGTGCGGCCGGACAGAATCTCGTCGCCGATGACAAGCATGGCGGCAGTGACGATTTCAGGCATGGAAGGCTCCGGCAAACAGGCCCATTGGCAGACAAGGTCGCCTGAGGCAGAAAGAAGGTCGCCTGAGATAGCGCGCCATCGAACTGGCGGCAATGCCGACACAAGCCGCCATCTGCCTTGCCGAGCGTTCGTCAGTGGGTGATGGTGCGCGCCGGTCCGCTTCCCGGGTGAAACATGCTGGTATCGATTCTGCTTTGGCTTGTCGCCGGCCTGTCCGTGCTGGCTCTCGTCATCGTGGCCTGCCTGGTGGCCGCTACGCTCTGGATTGCCGCCAAGGCCGAAAGGCTGGTGCCGGCCAGCGGAAACTTCGTCGAGATCGACGGCAGCCGCATCCATTATGTCGAAACGGGCGAGGGACGGCCGATCCTGTTCGTGCACGGACTTGGCGCGCAGCTCCACCAGTTTCGCCACACGCTGTTTGAGCGCTTTGGCCCCGGTTGCCGGCTGATCGCGCTCGACCGGCCGGGATCGGGCTATTCGGTGCGGGCCAAAGGAGCCACGGGCCGCTTGCCTGAGCAGGCCGAGATCATAAGGCGCTTCATCGAAACGCTCGCGCTGGAAAGGCCGCTTGTGGTCGGGCACTCCCTGGGCGGCGCCGTCGCGCTGACCCTGGCCGTGGAGCATCCCGGCGCGATTTCCGGCATCGCTTTGCTGGCGCCGCTGACGCATCTGGAAGCCGGCGCCCGCGAGAAAGCGGGCCTGCTCTATATCCGTTCGCGGCTTTGGCGCTGGATCATGTCCTACACCGTCGCGATACCGACAAGCCTCGGATATGCGCGGCAGACACTGGAGTTCATCTTCGCGCCGCAGGCCGTTCCCGCCGACTACATGATCGATGGCGGCGGATGGCTCGGGCTGAGGCCAAGCCATTTCCATGCGACCTCCACCGATTTCGTGGCGGTCGAAGAGGATCTTGGCCGCATCGAAGAGCGCTATGGAGAGATCGCCATGCCGGCCGGCATTTTCTTCGGGACAGCCGATCGCGTCATCGCCATGCGCATACATGGGGAGCCGATGAAGGACAGGATCGAAGGGCTCGATTTCGAGACGGTCGAAGGCCTCGGCCACATGCCGCAACTCGTCGAGCCGGACCGCGTCATCGCCTTCATCAAGCGCATTGCCGAGCGGGCATTCGCCGGCCAAGACCTCACCACAGCCTCACAACAATTTCACTGAACCATTCGGCTGATATCCGGTTTACCCCGTGTCGCACCCAAGGCGGCGGATACGGAGTAATTCAATGTACAGGAAAGTTTTTGCAGCATCCGTGCTGACGATCGGTCTTGCCACATCGGCGATGGCGCAGTCATCGGACGGCACGTATTCCAACGATCACAGCTGGTGGCCGTTCGGCAACGAGCAGTCATCGACCGTCGACCAGAGCACCACCGGCAGCATCAATGCCGACGGCAGCCAAGGCTATGGCGCTACGGGGCCGTGCGCCTCCGACCCGTCAGGACCCTACGGAAATGTGAGGCCCAACGTGAACGATCAATATTGCGGCAAGTGATCAAGCCGCGGCTTCGACTGACCGGCAGGATGTCCCGCCTGTTTGTTTTGACGCAATTCCCAAGGGAATTGCTTAGGCGAGCATCCACGGCCGGCAGCGAAAGCTGAGGGGCAAGGATCAGTCGGAAACTTCGGTCTGCGGCCGGTCGCGGCCGTCGGCCAGTTCGTCGTGCCACTTGCCTTCGGCATCCTCATACTGGATGCCGTCCGTGGCGCCGGCGATCTGCTGTTCGGCCGAGGCGATCTCGGCGGCGCGCAGCGCATCCTGGTGGGTCGGGAATGTCTCCGAGAATGTCGAACCGACCTTGTAGGCCCAGCCCCCGTCATGCTCGACGATCTTGTAAGTCAGCTTCGCCATGAAATCCTCCGGTTCGTCCGTCCGCTCAATGCGGCCCGTTTTTCATTGCAATTTGGGCTTCAATGCAACTTGGCGTCTGGCAGCCGGTCTTCGGGAACCAGCACTTCCGATTCCTTGGCCGCTTCGATCAAGGCCCTGCGTGCATCGGCCGTCGAACGATAACCTTCCAGCACTTTGAGGCAAGTGTCGAGAGCATCACGATGGCGCGGGCCGCGATTGAGCGGCCACACCGTCATCAGACACTCCGCCGCTTCCTGGGTGCTGCGGATCTGGCGATATTTGCCGACATGGCCGAGTTCGACCACGACCGGGGTTTCAAAAGGTTTGTTATCCATGATGGCCGCAACGCAAAGCAGCCAATATGGTTGCAAAAGTGGCCGTCAGCCTGCGCCCAAACGTCTCACCAACCGCAATCGTTGGTCTCAGTAACCGCAGTCGTTGCGCAGCCAGTGGGCGTTGGCCCAGCCGGTCCGTCCGCCGATTTCGACCTGGTACCAGTTGCCCCGGCGGTCGAAAATCTCCGTGTGGTCGCCGTTGAACAATTGCCCGATCATGCGCGACGACGAGTTCGGCCGTGCGCGCACGGCGAGAAACCCGCTGCCGGTATCCAGATCGTAGTGCCTGGACAGGCCGTGCACCGTGCCTTCGCAATATTGCGCGCCGACCGGAGACGACGCGGCGAACGACAGTGCGACCACCAGAGCGGCTGCCGCCGGATAGATTGCCCTTGATGCCATGGACTTTGCTCCCAATCCGGCCGCCAAGGCGGCCTGCCCCCAGGGACTATAGCGGGTGGATTAAAGCGAAGCTGCGGCAATCTGTCCAGCAGATGCGTTTGGCGCATCCGTCGGCGCTGCCTGTTCAGCCCTTCGTCCAATGCTGCATCGTCGTCACCGAGCGGGCGAGCTGTGGCGCGGGATGGATTTTTTCGCTGAAGGTGGCGGCGGCGCGCCAGCCCCAGCGCGGATCGGCGAGGAAGGCGCGGGCCAGCGCCACCATGTCGGCGCGGCCGTCGGCGACGATCGCCTCTGCCTGCGAGGGATCGTCGATCAGGCCGACAGCCCGGGTCGGGATGCCGGCGCCTTTGCGCACCGCTTCGGCCAGATGCACCTGATAGCCGGGGCCGGTCGGCAGCTTCTGCAACGGCGAATTGCCGCCGCTCGAACAGCAGAGATAGGCAACATCAAGCGCCTTCAAGGCTTTGGCCACCTCGATCGCCTCGTCGACCTCGAAGCCGCCATCGACCCAGTCCTTTACCGACAGGCGGGCGCCAAGCATCAGGTTTGGAACTGCCTTCCTCACCGATTTGGCGATCTCGATGAGGAAACGCATGCGGTTTTCCAGCGAGCCGCCCCAGCGGTCGGTGCGCTGGTTGGAAAGCGGCGACAGGAACTGAAAGATCAGATAGCCGTGCGCGGCGTGCAACTCGAGGAAGTCGAAGCCGGCGCGCTCGGCCCGCCTCGCGGCTTGAGTGAAGCGCTCGATAAGCTGCAGGATTTCATCCTCCTCCAGCGCATGCGGCACATTCCAGCCGGTGTCATAGGCGATGGCCGAGGCCGAGACGGTCTGCCAGGGATCCTCGCCCGGCTGCAATGGGCCGCCGCCTTCCCAGGGCTTTCGGTTGGAGGCCTTGCGGCCGGCATGGGCAAGCTGAATGCCGAATTTCGTTTCCGGCGCGGCGACGCGCCTTGCTGCATCCAGCGTGCGCCGGGCGGCCGCCTCGTTGTCGTCGGAATAGAGGCCGAGGCAGCCATGGGTGATGCGGCCGCGCCGTTCGACGTCGGTCATCTCGACGGTGACCATGCCGGCGCCCGACATCGCCAGGTTCATCCAGTGATAGAGATGCCAGTCGCTGGCCGAGCCATCTTCGGCGGAATACTGGCACATCGGCGCCACCGCGATACGATTCGGAAAGGTCAGGCCATCGAGGGCGATCGGCTGGAAAAGCGCTGCGGTCATCAAAAAAACTCCGGAGAGGGACTGCAGCTATTTAGGCGATGGCAGTTGCCGGCACCAGACACGAGGCGGTGAAAGCTTCGCCGTTTCGGTTGCGCGCAAAACCGTTCGCGGTTACGCCATGGCGCCGACAGCTTGGAGCTCATCATGGAAGATCGTATCCGCATCCGCTCGGAGGAAGTCCTGTCCGACGACTGGGCGGTCCTGAAGAAGACCGTTCTCGATTACCGTCGGCGCGACGGGCAGTGGGAGACGCAGATTCGCCAGACCTACGATCGTGGCGACGGCGCGGTGATCCTGCCTTTCGATCCCGAGCGTCAGACGGTGCTTCTGGTGCGGCAGTTCCGCTACCCCGCCTACGTCACCGGCCACCGCGAACCGCTGATCGAGGCCTGCGCCGGCCTGCTCGACAAAAACGATCCCGAAACCGCCATCCTCAAGGAGGCCGAGGAAGAGCTCGGCTATCGCCTACAGAACATCGAGCGGCTGTTTTCCCCCTATATGAGCCCGGGCAGCGTCACCGAACGGCTGTGGTTCTTCGTGGCGCGCTATTCACCCGCCGGCCGCATCTCGGCCGGCGGCGGCGCGGCCGACGAGGGCGAGGACATCGAGGTTCTGGAAATGCCTCTTGATGAAGCGCTGGCCGGCATTTCAGACGGCCGCATCATCGACGCCAAGACGATCATCCTGATCCAGCATTTGAAACTGTACCCGATGAAGGGCTAGCTCGGCGAAGCTCGACGTGCCTCACTGCTGTGGGCAGGGTGGCACGTCCACTTCGCGGATGAAGTTGCGCAGGTTGCAAGGACACCGGAATGGCGCGTGGCGCAAAGGCATGGCTGAAGCGAAACAGCGCGCGGGCATCTCTCCTGTTGCTGAACGCCGCGCTGCTTGTCCGCTACCGCCGGTTGACCCAGCGTTTCCTTGAGCGGATGCGGCATCTGCCGAATTTTGCAGCCCCGGTGACGTTCACGGAAAAGATCCACTGGCGCAAGATTTTCGATGACGATCCTCGCTTTGCCGGTCTTCTCGACAAGCTCAAGTCCAAGGAAATCGTCAGGGAGCGGCTTCCCGGGCTCGCCATCCCTGAGGTGCTGTGGCAGGGCGACGATCCGCGCCAGATCCCCTTCGATGACCTGAAAATCCCCTACGCCGTCAAATGCAACCACGGTTGCGCCATGAATGTCATCGTTCGCGATCCGGCCAACGCCGACCGGGAGGCGATCATTGCCGAGATGACGGAATACCTTGGCCAAAGCTATGGCGCCCGCAAGCTGGAGCGCAGCTATGCGCACATAGAGCGGCGGGTTTTCGTCGAAGCACTTGTGGGCAAGGACCAGGATTATGACCCGGTCGACTACAAATTCTGTGTGCTGGCTGGCCGCGTCGCCTACATTGTCGTCGTTGCCTTCCGTTCCACGGTCAAGAATACCGCCCACCTGGATCGCGATTGGCGCCCGCTGAACATCGTCCAGGGCGCGATCGACTCGAGCCTGGAAATTCCCCGTCCCAAGAGCCTGGCGCGGATGATCGAGGCAGCCGAGGCGCTTGGCAGCGAGTTCGACATGGTGCGTGTCGATTTCTACGAGGAGGAGGGGGAGCCGATCTTCGGAGAATTCACGGTCTACCCACGCAGCGGCTTGCTGCAATTCGACCCGGCTGCCTTCGACCGCGAACTGGGCGCGCATTGGGATATTGGCGCGTCAGCTTACCTCAGTCGTTTGCCCAGCCGATTTGCCCGGCGATATAAGGCAACGCTGGTCGCCGCCGGCTATCTCGTCGTTTGACGGCTACTCGGTGGCCTGCCACCCCGAAGCTCGAAGAGCGAAGGGTGGTGCGCAGAACCCATACGATTAGAGATCGAGGGAAACTCATAGCTCAGCAGGGAGTCGTGATTTCGAAGTGCCGTCTCAACTGAGCCGTAGCGGTCAATTCGTCCTGCTGGGATCAATCTTCGTGAGCCGCTGCCTGGTCTCGGCCATGCGCCTTTGCGCAGATCGGATTCGGCAACACAAGGCGGGATTCATAGCGACGCCGCAATCTTCGTCCAGCAAGTTTTCGGCGCGCTTCCTGCTGCGACTCGGCCGATTACCGCTAAGGTTACCGGCAAGCTCTCCCACGTCCGGACTGGGTCGAGATCATTTGAAGAACTCTTTCAGCTTGTTGAGTCGACTGTCGCCAGAGGCCTACCGGCCTTCAGGACACGCCGCCTCGCCGATCGTATCCTGCTGGATAAAGCGAGGTTCTCAGCCACCATTTTCTCGCTGAGTACCAGCGCGAACTCGGTCTGTTTGATGCGCTGCTGAGCATCAGCGAGTTGCATCGTGAAAAGATCGGTTGCCATTGTTGATCCGGGATCCGCGAGATTCATGATTGCGTAACACATGGCGGCCGAAATCGTTCCTAGTTGTCGGGCGAAGCCGGTGCCGCAAAGGGCGGCTGAGTTTGAACTTCCCACCCGGCCAGACGTCCGCGAGCGCCAAGGCATCGAGAGCCCAGTGATCGGAGGGCCACTACGAGCGGGCGCAACCCGACCACTTAAGTGATCAGCCTCGCTACAGCCTTGACAGGTACAGTCGCGGCCTCATCAAGGGGAGGTATCAATGGTCTCGGCGATTGGAAACCAACATCGGCAGGCAGCTGAAACTCGACCGAAACCCGCAAAGACAGAACCGGGCGAAGGATTTGCGCCAGGCAAAAGCGCAGACAGCGTAGGACATCGCGCCAAGGCAATGGCGGCAGAAAGTGGCGACACGGATTCTGGCGCCCAGGGGCGCGCCGCATCGACAATCGCCAGGATGGATATCACCGTTTTGGCTCCACAGAGCGAAGAGCCGCCTTTGGAGTAGCCCGGGCGGCCGTGCCGCTGCCTCGGTCCTTGTGCAGCACAACGCGCGCTGGCTACGCTCGGTGGCCATCGTCGTCTCGAAACACTTCGGGCGTTGCACTGCCGCGAGCCGCCTTCGCTGCTGGTCGAGGGGCTGTAACCCTTGGTGAGGCCGGCATCGCCTCGCCGGTCGTTGCGAGCCCACGATCGCGCGGCCAAGCGACCTTCCCTGTGTCGGTCTCTATTTGATACTAGGGGACGGCGGTTTCATCACGGGCAATTGCAGCTGGTCAATGGTTGCGACGATGCCGGCGGCAATGGCTTCCGCCTCATGGATCAGTTCCGGGCCATAGAGCCCATTGACCATCTCTTCGCTCGGCAGCACGCCAGGAGGACAGTGCTCTTCCATTGTGCGCCGGATGAGCGTCAGCGCTGCCCGGCATTGGTCGGCTTCGATCTTCATAGCCCTTCAAACATCCAATTCGTCTAAAATGTTCCGGAACTAATTTAGCGATAGCTAATTGAAGTCGTGGTTCTGCGAGTCAGTGCATGCGTCTGAAATTCATCAAGCCTATGGAACCCGAACTGGTCGACACGCCGCCGATGGGCGATGATTGGATTCATGAGATCAAATTCGATGGCTACCGCACCCAGGTCATCAAGGATGATGACGGGATTCGGCTGATCACCAAGAACGGTTATGATTGGACGGGCCGCTACATCCAACTTGCCGGTGAGGCGGAAGCGATCGAGGCGAAAGACTTCATCATCGACGGCGAGACCATTACGATCAATGAGGCTGGCCTATCCGACTTCCATGCGCATCAATCAGCCGCGACCAGCCGCAAGCCGTCGCGCGATCTGTATCTGCTAGCATTCGACCTCTTGCACCTGAACGGGCATGACTTGCGGAACACGCCGGTGGAAGACCGTCGCGAGATCCTCCGGGCGTTGATCCCGGACGGCGGCCGAATCCAGTTCAGCGAAGCGATGCCGGGCACTGGCGACGCCGTCTTTCATCTGGTCGACCAGGCTGGGCTTGAAGGTATCGTTTCAAAGCGGAAGGGCAGCAAGTATCGGTCGGGTCCGACGACGAACTGGCGCAAGATCAAGTGCTATGCCGAAAAGGAGATGGACATCATCGGCGTGCAGCGCGAGGCCGGCAAGCCTGCCATGGTGCTGATGGCCGACAAAGGCCACTATGCCGGCGGCGCCTTCGTCACCTTCAAGGCGGACAAGCGCCAGCGCCTATGGGACCGCGTGCAAGGCAAGATTGGCGGGCCGGCGCCGAAAGGGCTCAAGAGTGACAAGGCCGAATGGCTAAAGCCGGGCCTGGTCGGCCGCGTGCGGTTCCTAAAGGGCGAGGAGAAGCTTCGCCATGCCAAGCTGCTGGATTTCCGGGAGGAGACTTAGCCCGGAGGCTTGTCCCGGGGCTGTGCCGGTCCTGTCCCGTTCCACTGGATGAACTTCGCCTTCTGGCCGGTGATGGTCTCGATCGACTTCAACAGGGGTCCATGGACCTTACGTAGAGCTTGGTAGTGCTCGCCGTGGTACGCCAGGAGCGGCCCGACGATGCTCTTGTGCAGCGCTTCGGCTGCCGCCAGGAAGCGCTCGATTTCAGCCCGGGAAAGTTGTTCCGAAGGTTTGGTTCTGGCCATTGGCGCTCTCCATTGGGGGGTCGCCGCAACGAGGACTATAATCCTACATGCCGGACTGCCTGACAAGAGGGCTCGCCGGCCTTACCCCGCAGGTAGCAGTAGGGCGAAGGCGCCAAGCGCAGCCATCAGGAGCAACCACCAGCAAAGATGAGCAACGGCAGGCCCGGCGACCTCCTTTGGCACACGGACAAACAAGAAGGTCGCCGAGCCTTACCGGCGCTGCTTTGTGAGGGAGACGACGCCGGATGAGATGAGAGTATGCGATCGTGCTAATCTCTGCGAACCATGCGAACGAAGGAAAGCCTTGTGGCACGGACGTTGAGATCAAGGTCGGCGGGGCGCTGATGCAGGATTCTTCCAAAGCGGTAGTGAGTCCAGAGCGGAACATTAGCGTCGGCTAACGGTTAATTCGGCAGTGTTCCGAACCGTGATTGGTAGAGCGATGGTGACGTTTCATCTTGTCTATTTTTCCGGCCTCACGGCAGACCAGCTGCTAGGCAGCGCCGTTCCTATCCTGGCGTGTTTGCTGCTTTATAACGCTCTGGCTACGGACGCCTAACTGATGGGTCGGCCAGCGGCCGGCCTCCTTGGCAGCCGGCGATTGCCATCCCGATGCCAACTTCAAGACCTATCACGAGGCCAAAGACAAGCTTGCCGACGAAATCAATGGCGAGGGCCGGACAGGACGCCACACGTCCAGGCAGGGCTCTCTGACGGCATTGGCGATGGCCCGTTGGCAATTCGGGGGTCCATTGTTCCCATTTCTGTTTCTCCCAAAACTGCCCGCTGCCTCACGGTGGCGAGCTTTTTCGTTATAGGGCCCTCCGCGCTGGGCAATCTGTTCCAGGAGCTTCTGTGATGCCTCTATGACGCGGCAAACCTTGGAAAAGGTTTCCGTGGCAGGACCGGGGTACGATTCTAACCAACTACCGCTGTATAGGCCACTAGCGCCCGACGATCCGGCTAATCATGTCGTCATCAGGTGCGCTGTCGGTGAATTCCCGTAGCAGCGCCTTCGCGTGGTCTACCCAATGCTCTTCAGCCAGGTTCAACTCCCGAACGGATCTCCTGAAGGTCTCGCACACCACATCGAAATCGAAGGCGTCAATGCTGTAGCCTTCCTCGTCATGGTCCATCGGCCGCCTCCCCTATGGGGGAACTGTACGGAATCGTACGAAGCAAGTGCAAGCGCATTCAAAAGCAATTGGCTGATGCCGCCCGAATCTCCGATCAGCGGCACTTGTGGTTGGTTCCAACAGCTGCACGTTGACGGCAAGATGCCAAAGCCAACGACATGCGGGCGACGAAGATGGACAAGCGACAAAACACAAGAAATGTTGAGTTGGTCGGTCTTCTGGCCGTGCCGTTGTCAGTTCTAATCACGCTGCTGATAGCTGGAATGATCCTTTGCTGAAATTTTCAAGTGGCAAAAGGCTGGGGCGGCGGGTTTTCCCCTTTGAAAGAAGTCACCATGTCCCAATCCGTCGAACCCCCGATATTGCCAGAGGATAGCCCAGACCGTGGGGTGAACTGTGAAGTCGCATTAGAAGCCGCGTTTGCGGCCTTGGTGACTGCGTCAGAAGCGCAAGGTTGGACGCCACAGGAAACGGCCACAACTCTTCTTAAAATCGCGACGGAGCATGCCCACCGGGTTAAGGCCGCTGCGGCCCCAGCCGGCTCCCGTTCTGCGGCCACATCCTGATCTCATAATGACCGTCAAGGCCGGACGACGGGTATTTCTCATGTCGGCCTTCATTGTAAGTTCCGGTACTTCGGAAGGCATCCTCGATGTCGACATGCTCCATAGGTATGAAGAGCTACCAGCACGCTTGTAATATTGCTTTTGATCGCTGCGATGTGGTCGACGTTCCGACCGTGGCACGTCGATGACTATGAACTCGGCGTTTTGGTCGGCATTCGATGCAAATCCAGCGACACGGATACCGTCGTTTTTCGGATGCAGTAGATCCCCAACTGCCGAGCTTACGACCGAAGGGGCTACTTTCCAGTTCGGGATTGGCTCAGCGCAGTTGCGCAGTCAGCCCCGTCACTGTTCTTACGGCAGCCAATACCGAACACCAAAACTCCAGCATGGCAGTTCCCGGCTTTGTATCCCGGCTCTACGGCTACCCGCGTCAGCCTTTTCTATGGTAGCCAGTGAGTTCTTACAGAACGAATCCTAAGCATTTCAATTTGGTGCGGACGACGGGAATCGAACCCGTACGATCAGAGATCGAGGGATTTTAAGTCCCTTGTGTCTGCCATTTCCACCACGTCCGCTGGCCAGCCCTTTTCAGACGCCAGCGAAAACCCGTCAAGCCATCTTTTGCCGAGTGTCGGACTCATGAAAGGTGGTTCGTGATGGCAAAACAGTTGGTTGTTGCCAAAATCTCAGTCGCCGAGAAGGCTCAGAATTTGTAGCTGAGATTGATACCGACCGCGTTCATCTTCACATCCTGATCGCGATCGTTGAAGGGTTCCGCCACGTCATAGTGCTCGGAGCCGAAATCGTAATAGCGATATTGCGCGCCGACGATGAATTTGTCGGTCAGCGCATAGTCAACGCCGGCGCCCAAGGTCCAGCCGATATTCGTGCGTGTGCCGGCGAACGACGCGCCCGCGACTTGCGACGTTTCGATGCCGGCAAAGGCGACGCCGCCGACGCCGTAGACCAGCACGCGGTCCATGGCGAAGCCCGCTTTGGCGTTTACAGATCCGAACCACTTGATGTCCGTGCGGAATGTGCTTCCAAGGCCTGATACCGCCGTACCGTCGACGGCGGAATAATTGAGCTCCGCCTCGGCGCCGAGCACCGCCTGATCGAACTGCCACAGGCCGGCGACATGGCCGCCGACGAAACCGCCGTCAATGTCGGGCGAGATGGAAAACGGCGCGCCTTCCGTCACTGATATGTCGGACTGGCCCCAGCCGTAGCCGGCCTGCAGGCCGGCATAGTAGCCGGTCCAGTCGAAGCCTGGTTCGGTCATCGTCACCGCCATCGGGTCGGCGGCGAATGCCGGCGCGGCCAGAGCAATCAGAAATCCGGCACTGGCAATGGTCAGACAGCGCATCGAGTTCTCCGAAAAGGCGGTTAAGAAGGCGCCTTGCCGGAAGGTAATCCTATTCGCCGCAAAACGGAACCCATTGTTCAACAATCGGAAGCACCCGTTGCTGTGCTGGGGTGCTCTATTTCGGGGGCGCTATTTGGCGTCGATGAAGTCCAGCGCCGCCTGGCTATATTCGTCCGGCGCCTGCAGCATGGCGAAATGACTGGCGTTGGGCAGGATGATGAGCTTGGCGCCCGGAATGACGGAGGCCATGTATTCGGTGTGTTCGCGCTTGATCGCCTCGTCATGGTCGCCGGCAACGATCGCGGTCGGCGTGGTTATCTTGCCGAGCTGTTCCTTGGTCCAGGCCGGCTCCGACTCCCACATGTGGCTGATCTGCGCCACGAAGGCATCGTACTGGTCGGGAGTCTTCGACAGTTTCTTGTAGTCGCGGCCCGAGCGGTCGATATAGGCGGCAAAGGTCTTGTTGGTCAGCACACCCGGATCGACGCCATCGGTGGTGACGTTGGCGGCCTGCGCAAAGAGCCGTGTCAGCCGCTCCGGATGATGCAGCGCGATGTCGATGCCGATAATGCCCCCGTCGCTCCAGCCGACAAGAGCGGTCTTGTCGATCTTGAGATAGTCGAGCAGCGCAAGATAGTCCGACGCCATGAGGTCATAGCCGTAAGCTTGCTCGGTGCGGGTAGAACGGCCATGGCCGCGGCTGTCGGCAATGATCACCTTGTGCGTCTTGGACATCGTCGCCACCTGGCTTGCCCAGATGTCGCCATGGCCAAGGCCGCCATGGATCAGGAGAATCGGATCACCGGCGCCGAAAACGGCATAGTACATCTGGATGCCGTTGACCGGCGCATACCCGCTCTGATCCGGTTTGGGCATCGCCGCCGGCTCCGGCAAGGTCTGCCAACGTTCCTCGGCGGATACAAAGCCGGCCGAGATCAGGAACAGGGTGACGAAGGCGAGTGCTTTCAGGAACCGGATCATGACTTCACCTCAGGAGGTTTCGGGCTCATCACAACAAAAACCCGCCTCGCGGCGGGTCGTCGGCGCAAATCAGCACCATAGCCAGAATGGTAGCATAAGTGGCGGCACAAGCCAAACTGAATGACCGCACCACTGATGCCTGCCCTCGGGGTGAGCAGGTGCGGCGCATCCGCCCGGGCGAATTCTCATCGACGGATTTCGTCCGTGATCGCTGGCCAAAACCTTGCCGGCTTGGCACAGTCGGGCAAACAGGAGTCTTTCATGGCCAAGCAGCCGTCGGCGACGAAACCCAAGCCCTGGACCGAGATGGCGACGCATCTGGTCGACGTCGCAACGGGGCGCAAGCCGGCCGACCTCGTCATCCGAAACGGCCGCTGGGTGAACGTGCATTCCGGCGAAATCATAGCCGGCACCGACATCGCAATCTCAGGCGGCCGCTTCGCCTATTGCGGGCCGAATGCCAGCCATGCCATCGGCCAGGGCACCAAGGTGGTCGATGCCGGCGGCCGCTATCTCGTGCCCGGCCTGTGCGACGCGCATATGCATGTCGAGAGCGGCATGGTGACGGTGACCGAGTTCTGCCGCGCTGTCATCCCGCACGGCACCACCTCGATGTTCATCGATCCGCACGAGATCGCCAATGTGCTGGGTCTGCCCGGCGTGCGGCTGATGCATGACGAGGCCGTCGCCATGCCGATCAACGTGCACGTCCAGATGCCATCCTGCGTGCCGTCCGCGCCGGGGCTGGAGCATGCCGGGGCCGAACTGACGGTCGCCGATGTCGCGGAAGCGATGACCTGGGAAAACATCATCGGGCTCGGCGAAGTCATGAATTTTCCCGGCGTCATCGCCAATGATCCGGTCATGTCGGGCGAGATCGCCGCAACGATCAAGGCCGGCAAGACGGTCGGCGGCCACTACGCGTCGCGCGATCTCGGCCTGCCGTTCCATGGCTATGTCGCCGGCGGGCCGGAGGACGACCATGAAGGCACGCGCGCCGAGGACGCAATCGCCCGTGTGCGCCAGGGCATGAAGGCAATGCTGCGGCTGGGCTCGGCCTGGTACGATGTTGCCTCGCAGATCAAGGCGGTGACCGAGAGCGGTCTCGACCCGCGCAACTTCATCCTGTGCACCGACGACAGCCATTCCGGCACGCTGGTGCATGAAGGCCATATGGACCGGGTGGTCCGCCACGCCATCCAACAGGGATTGAAGCCGGTGACGGCGATCCAGATGGCGACGCTGAATACCGCCCAGCATTTCAAGCTGGAGCGCGAGATCGGCTCGATCGCGCCGGGACGGCTGGCCGATCTGCTGATCGTCTCCGATCTTGCCGCCATGACCATCGACGAGGTCTATGGCCGCGGTATCAGGCTGGCCAAGGGCGGCAAGCTCGAGATCGACATCCCGGCCTATGATTACCCCAAATCGGCGAAGAACACCGTCAAGCTCGGCAAGAAGCTGAAGCCAGGCGACTTCGACATTGCGGCGCCCAAGGGCGCCAACGAGGTGCGGGTGCGGGTCATCGGCGTGATCGAAAACCAGGCGCCGACGCGGGCGCTGGAGGCCGACCTGCCGGTCGAGGACGGGCTGGTCGCCATGGACCGCCGCAACGACATCTGCCAGATCGCGCTGGTCGAGCGCCACCGCGGCACCGGCGGCGTCACCAATGCCTTCGTCTCAGGCTTCGGCTATATGGGCGACTGCGCCATTGCGTCGAGCGTCGCACATGATGCCCACCACATCATCTGCGTCGGCACCAACAAGGAAGACATGGCGCTGGCCGTCAACCGGCTGGGCGAGGTCGGCGGGGGCGTGGTGCTGTTTTCGAAGGGCAAGGAGCTTGCGCTTGTCGAAATGCCGATCGCCGGGCTGATGTCGGACGAGCGCGCCGAAATCGTGGCGGCCAAGGCCGAGAAACTCACCGAAGCAATGCGCAAGATGGGCTGCTCGCTCAACAACGCCTACATGCAGCACTCGCTGCTGGCGCTGGTCGTCATCCCGGAACTCAGGATTTCCGATGTCGGCCTGATCGACGTGACGACGTTCCAGAAGGTCGATCTTTTTATCTGAGATCAGCCCGCTGCTTGGCTCTCATCCGCCGGTGGCGATGGTCAGCACCTTGAATGGCGTGGTGATGATGATCTCGGCGACGGATCCGACTGCCTTGCCGAGGCCTCGGCCGAGATTGTCGATCTGGCCCTGCGTGGGTTCGTCCGATGCAAGGCCGGCTGGAGCGCGCAGACGGTCGCCGAGCAATTGCACCAGGAACGGGTTGTCGGCGAATTTGGCGTGGTTCAGGCGGTCGCCGCCCTTGATCTGGCTGAGGTCGGCCACAACGACGCCGTAACTGGCAATGTCGGCGGCGTTGCCGTAGTCGCCGACGCGCGGCTTGTCGCCGGATATCAGGCTGGACAATCGCAGAGCACGGTCGTCGGCGGAAAGCAGGATGACGAACGGCCTGTCGGGCTTGCCGTAGCGGATCATCTGCTTCTTGAAGACGTCGACATCGATATCGGGCGATGCCAGGACGACACGGCCGAGCTTGCCGTCGAGATCGCGGTCGCCGGTGATGGCGAGCTGGCGCAGCGCTTCCATCGTCACCCAGGTTCCCATCGAATGCGCGATGATGTCGATGCTCTTGACCTTTGTCTTGGCGAGCATCCTGAGCGTCGCCTCGAGGTCGTCGCGCGCGGCGTTGGCGCTGTCCTTGTCGTAGATATAGCCCGTGGTCTTGCCGCTCGAAGCCCACGAAAACAAGATCGGCGTACCCGGATATTCGGTGTCGTGGGCGATCTGTGTCAGCCGGTAGACCCCATCGTCGAAGCCGTTGTTGAAGCCGTGGACGAAGACCAGCGCGCGGTCGCCATTCATGGTGATGTTGGCGCCGACGGCCTTGGCGAATTGCGAGGCGTCGCCATAGTGGACGACGTCGGTGGCGGTGAATTGCTTGGCCGGGTTCGAATTGGCCGAGCCCTTGGCGCGCTCGATGGCGCCGACCTGGTGGACCTTCGGCACGGTGACGTCGACGCGGGCGTAGCTGGTGGTCAGCGAGCGATCGCCATCGAACACCTGGCGTGGGTCCTTGGTCGCCTGCTTGCGGGTGGTGGCGACGAAAATTTCGTGGGTGGCCGCGATGTCGGAGGCAGGCACCGAAACCGTCGTCTTGTTCAACAGGTCATGGGTGTTCGGGCCGGCGCAGCCGGCGGCAGCGAGCGCGAACGCAAGGACCAGGACAGTCTTCCAACGCTCGTTCACGCGGGCTCCCGCTGGCGCATTGGCGCCGATTTCAATGTCGTAGAGGCAGAGACCGGCCCGGTCCAGTTGAAAGTGATCGGGCCGAGCGGCATTCGCGACCTCACGCGGCGACGGTAGCCGCAAGGCGACAGCCTTATTGTCCGAGCGCGCTGATACGGTCGGTCACCGTCTGGTCGCTGGCAAAGCCGTCATCCTCGCGCAGCCGCTGGCCGATCATCTTCACCAGTTCGGGATTGTCGGCGAATTTGGTGTGGTTGAAGCTGTCGCCTCCCTTGACCTTGGAGAGGTCGACCACGGTGACGCCATAAGCGGCGAGGTCGGCGGCATCCTTGTAGTCGCCGACGCGTGGCCGCGAGCCGGCGATCAGGCCCGAGAGCCGCAGCGCCCGGTCGTCGTCGGAGAGCAGCAGGATGAACGGCTTGTCCGGCTTGCCGTAGCGGCGCATCTGGCTCTTGAAGACGTCGACGTCGATGTCGGGAGAGGCCAGCACGACATCGCCGAGCTTGCCGCCGAGATCGCGGTCGCCGGTGATGGCCATCTGGCGAAGCGTTTCCATGGTCACCCAGGTTCCGAGCGAGTGGGCGACGATGTCGATGCGCCGCGCGCCGGACTGCTGCAGCATGCGCAATGTCACCTCCAGCTGATCGCGGGCGGCGCTGGCGCTTTCCTTGTCATAGACATAGTCGGTGGTTCTGGCGCCCGATGCCCAGGAAAACAGCACCGGCGTGCCGGGATAGCCGGAATCGTGGACGATCTGGGTCAGGCGGTAGACCGCGTCGTCGAAGCCGGTGTTGTAGCCATGCACGAAGACCATGACGCGGCCGCCGCGCGCGGCGATGTCGGCGTTGAGCGCGCTTGAGAATTGAGGCTGCGCATCGTAGCCGACGACCTCGGAAGCCATGAAGTATTTCGCCGGGTCGTTCGACTTGCCGCGCGAGCGGCGCTCGATCTGGCCGGTCTGGTGGGTGCCGGGAACGGTGACGGTGACGCGGGCGTAGTTCAGCGTCGCCGAGCGTTCGCCGTCGAAAACTTTGTTGGGATCGTCGGATTTCTTGCGTGTGGTGGCAATGAAGATCGAGTGATTGCCCGAGATTTCGGTCACCGGCGTGGACATGACGGCGCTGCCGAGCAGTTCCTCGGTTTTGCGGCCGCCGCAGCCGGCGATCAACAGGGCAAGTGCAAGAATGCAAATTGTCTTCAAACGCACGTCAAAAATTCCAATCGAAAGATGAATTCACTTAGAATTCACTTTGAGGCCCAAAGGCCTGTCTACCCTCGGCCCGTCTACCCTCCGCGACACCTCCCGGACAGTGAGAGTGCGGCAGAAGTAAGTCGTGTCCAGCCGAAATGTGGTCAGCGTCGGGTCACAGCCATCGCACTGTTGCGCGAAAGCCAGAATGGCGGCAGGAACGCCGGAATGTTGGAGAAGGGCAATACCTCGGGTTTGAGCCTGATGCCCAGCACGTCGCGCATGAAGGCGCGGCGCGCCTCGATGCGGCGCCATGCCTCGGGATAGCGGGCCGCGATCTCCTCGCGCAGGGACTCATCGGCAAGCGCGATACCGTCTTCGATGTTGGTGGTGAAATAGCTGGTTCCGGTCGCCGGAATGATGTCGACCTGCAGCGCCATGCGCGATTGCAGCTTGATGTCCGAGCCCGAAAACACCGGCGAATGCATCCATTCGTCGATGTGAACGAGATGGCCGGGGTTGAGCGAGACGCCGAAGAACGGGTCGCCTATGCGGTCGTGCACGGCTTTCCACAGCACGCCGCCGGCAACGCCGATGCCGATGGTCTCGTACCAGTCGACGACGGCGGCGAAATAGGGCGCGACCAGCTTGTCGACATAATCGTCTATCTCGCGCGGCAGTTCCGCGGCGCTCTCGACCAGGAAGCCAGCGCGGGCGTTGAGCGAGCCCTGGATGCCATAGGCCATGGTGACGGGATCGCCGCGCTTGATGATGTCGAGGCGCGGGCTAGGCAAGCCGTAGGGCGCACGCCTGCCGGCGGACAGCATCGGGTGGCAGCACAGGGGCAGGCCGTTGATCCCCATCAGCCGCGCGGCCTGCAATTCGCTCATGCCGGGCTCGATATTCCCAAGCACGTTGCGCAGGCCCTGCGAGGAAAAGGTCGCGGCGAATTCGAAGGACGCCAATTGGTCTGCCTCGTTGATGGCGCGTAGGCCGTCGGATGGGTTCATCAACAGGTTGGCGGCGTTGACCACCGCGCCTCTGTCTCCGGCCAGTGTGCGCAGCGTATCGGCGATGAAGGACGGCAGGTCGAGCGTCGTCTCGCCAAAGCCGCCATCGCCGGGGCCGAACGGCTTCCAGCCGATGGCGCCGATTTTCTGGCCGGCCTTCAGGCCGCAGGCGGCAAGCGTGTCGGATAGAGAGGCCGAGCGGTCGCGTGGCTGCGCCGGCAGCGAGAAGGTCTGGTAGAGGACGCGCTCGTAAGGCCCGTCGCAGATTTGGGCATAGCCCCAGCCCTCATTGCCGACGAGAAGCTTTGACTGGCTGCCGGGGACGATGACCAGCAACGTCTCCTCGAAACGCGGATCGTAACCACTGAGATAGGCGACATTGGCCGCGTGCTCGCGGTCGCCATAGACGGCAAAGGCGTCGAGCCCGGCCTTGGCGCCGCGCGCCAGCAGAGCCTCGATGCGCGCTTCGTAGGTCCGCCGCTGAACTAGCGGCATCACTGTTGGCTCGCCGAATTCAGGAAGGTCTACGGTCTTCAGGGCGACAGCCGAAACAGGCATGAAGATGGCTCCAATGGATTTCCTGCTGGCGCGTCAAAGCGGCCGCGCCGCATCGGTGGCTGCAAACGGCGAATTGTGCAATAGGCTTCGCCTTCGAACCATTCGATCCAGAGGTGACGGCGCCATGAACAGTTTCTCCTCCCGTGTCGCCACCGCCGCAGCCGCGATCCGCGAGATCTTTCCCGAAACGCCGCTGCAGGAAAACGACTATCTGTCGAAGAAGACGGGGGCTCGGGTGCTGTTGAAGCGCGAGGATCTTTCGCCGGTGCGCTCCTACAAGATCCGCGGCGCCTTCAACTTTTTCCGCAAGGCGCTTGCCGCCGGCAACGAGGCCGAGCTGTTCGTCTGCGCCTCGGCCGGCAACCATGCGCAGGGCTTTGCCTTCGTCTGCCGCCATTTCGGCAAGAAGGGCGTGGTCTTCATGCCGGTGACGACGCCGCAGCAAAAGATCGACAAGACGCGGCTGTTCGGCGGCGATTTCGTCGAGATCAGGCTGGTCGGCGACTTCTTCGACGACTGCTACCGCGCCGCCTTCGAATTCACCGAAAGTTCCGGCGCGCATATGGTGCCGCCCTTCGACCACAAGGATATTATCGAGGGGCAGGCGACGGTCGCCTATGAGATCGCCGACCAGATGCCAGGCGCGCGCATGCCCGACATCATCATGCTGCCGGTCGGCGGCGGTGGCCTGGCCGCGGGGGTGACGCACTATTTCGCCGATCAGCAACGTGACGCGCGCTACGTCTTTTGCGAACCGGCCGGTGCGCCGAGCCTGCATCAGAGCCTCGCCAGCGGCAAGCGCGTCCGGCTCGCCAATGTCGACAATTTCGTCGACGGCGCGGCGGTGGCCGAGATCGGCCGCGAGCCGTTGCGCCACCTCAAGGAGTTCGCTGCTCAGGCGGTGCGGCTGATCCCTGAGAACCGGCTCTGCGCCACCATGATCGAGATGCTCAACATCGAAGGTGTGGTGCTGGAGCCGGCCGGTGCCTTGGCGATCGACGCGTTGAAGGATTTTTCGCGCAAGGAAATCCGCGGCAAGACCATCGTCGCGCTGGTGTCGGGCGGCAATTTCGATTTCGAGCGGCTGCCCGACGTGAAGGAGCGGGCGCTGCGCTTCGAGGGGCTGAAGAAATATTTTATCATCCGCTTTCCGCAGCGGCCGGGCGCGCTGCGCGACTTCCTCGAACTGCTCGGTCCCGACGACGACATCGCGCGCTTCGAATATCTGAAGAAATCGGCGCGCAATTTCGGCTCTGTGCTTATTGGCATCGAAACCAAAGACCGGCGAAACTTCGATTTGCTGAGGGCGAATTTCGAGGCCGAGGGCGTGCACTATCAGGACATCACCGACAACGAGACCCTGGCCGGGTTCATCATATGAGCGGCACTGTCTTCGTCGCACTGTTTTCCGGCATCAATGTCGGCGGCAACCGCATCGTCCAGATGGCGGAGTTGCGGGCGTTATTCGAGGCGCTAGGCTTCACCGATGTCGCCAGCTATGTGCAGAGCGGCAATGTCGTGTTCCGGACCAAGAAGGGCGACGCCGCCACGCTGACCAAACAGATAGAGGCGGCCTTCGAGAGAAAATGGGGCTTTCACTCGCGCATCATGGTGCGCGATCTCTCCTGGTTCGAACGGTTGGTGAAGGAGAATCCTTATCCGGAAGTCGCCGGCGATCCGACCAAGCTTCACGCCTACACGCTGGAGCGCCAGCCGACGGCGGACGAGATCGCCAGGCTTGCCGAAAAATGCACCGGCCCGGAAAGCTTCGAGGTCAAGGGCGACGTGCTCTACCTCAAGGCGCCAGACGGGCTGGGTAAATCAGTGTTTGCCAACCTCATTCCACGCGTTCTGAAAGTGCCAGGCACCGCGCGCAACTGGCGGTCGGTGCTGGCGCTGCTGCAGATGGCGCGTTCGCTTTGAATCGCTTAGATCTGCGTTGCGGTTGCGATGCTAATTAAGTCTCGGCTAAACAGTTGTTTTTCTGCAACAATTTCCGATTTTCCGGCCTGGGCAGCTTAATGAATACTGCATGTCTGTGCTATGCTCTTTCCGACTGCATTGGGGAGTTTCATGAAACGTCTGCTTCTCGCATCCACTTTCCTGATTTCGGCTTGCGGCGCGACGTTCGCCGCCGACGTGATTGAGACCGTGCCGGCAGGGTTTGTCTGGTCGGGAGGCTATGTCGGCATCAACGCCGGCTATGGCTGGGGACGCGGTGACGCGGTCGACCAGACGGATTCCTTCTTCGACGAGGAGCTTGGTCAGACCCATGACGTCGATACCGACGGCTTCCTCGGCGGTGTTCAGGCCGGTTACAACTGGCAGTCCGGAGCATTCGTCTATGGCGTCGAAGCCGATCTGGGCTATCTCGGCCTCGACGGCGACAGGACTATCGTCGAAGAGCCGGACAATTTCGGATCGGCGAAACTGGGCGTCTATGGCGATCTGACGGCACGTCTGGGCTACGCCACCGACAGGCTGCTGATCTACGCCAAGGGCGGCGCGGCGGCGACTCACTACAAATTGAGTTATGGCGATACTTTCGATTTTGACGGGGTGCCCGACCCGGACAGCAGCGCATCGAGGAGCGGAGGCCGCTTCGGCTATACGATCGGTGGCGGTGTCGAATGGGCCTTCGCCGACAAATGGACCACGAAGCTGGAATACCAGTACTTCGACTTCGGCAAGGTCCGTTTGACAGATATCGAGGGCAACGACGCAAGGGTGAAGATCGACGCCCATACGATCAAGATCGGCCTGAACTACAAGTTCTGATCGATCCGTCGTTCCGACAATTCAGATGGCGTCGCAACCAAGTGACGCCATAACGTTGTCCGGGGCTGGCAGCTTCCGGCGTTCGGCGTTGCGGCTGACAGCAGATCAGGTCGCCGGAGCCTGCTTCCACTCGAAAGTCAGCTCCTCGCGGAAGGCGAAGCGCTTGATGTGATCGGCAACGACGCTCTCCATGCGCTCCAGCGATCCACTTTCATCCGTCGACACCGTGATATGCAGCGCTGCCGCATCGGCATCGAGAACCGTGCGGCCGAGCGACAGATCGATGGTGCCGTGGTTTGGATCGAACTCGACGGGAAATTTGTGCGCCCAGTGCTTGCACAGCTGCTGCAAATAGCGGCTGGCATATGCGGTGGTGACATCGGCACGGCTGGTCGGCATAAATGAATTCTCCTGGATGAGGCACTGGCTTTGTTTGGCTGGCGCGACAGGCAGGTAAATAGGTGCCGTTGCTCGAAATGGCAAAGGCGGCCGGCTTGTCGGCGCGGCCGCCTCGCTCAAGATGGCGTGATCGCTACCAGGTGCCGGTGTTCGGCATCGATGCCCACGGCTCGGCCTTGGGCTTGGCCGGGCCCTTCTGCAGCAGTTCGAAGGAGATGCCGTCCGGCGACTTGACGAAGGCCATGTTGCCGTCGCGCGGCGGCCGGTTGATGATGACGCCATTGTCCATCAGATGCTGGCAGGTGGCGTAGATGTCGTCGACCTCATAGGCGAGATGGCCGAAATTGCGGCCGCCCTTGTACTCCTCCGGATCCCAATTGTAGGTCAGTTCGATCAGCGGCGCCTTCTCAGTGATGCCGCTTTCTACATCCTCGGAGGCGGCGAGGAAGATCAGCGTGAAGCGGCCCTGCTCGTTTTCGTAGCGGCGCACTTCCTTAAGGCCGAGCTTGTTGCAGTAGAAATCAAGCGAGACATCGACGTCGGCGACACGGACCATTGTGTGGAGGTAGCGCATGGGATTTCCTCGGGGATGTTTGGGTTGCGAGGCAACATAAGGTCCACCCCGCCGAAGGGCAACGAGCATCGGACTGGAAAAGTGGTCACCGGTTTTGGAAAAATCAGATTGCTCTGACAAAACCGTCGAACACAAGTGGTTGCCGATTTCGGCAAAATCCCTTGCAAATTGCCGACCGGTTGACCGCCTTGATGGATCGTCATTGCTGCCGGCAGCGACGCCGGCAAACAACAAGTCAGCTATTCCTGTATTCAACCGTGAAAAAAGGCACGGCAGGTCTTGCACACCCCGGAAGCGGCGGTGTTAATCTAATGTCAAGAATCACTTGCGGTTTTCTTGAAAAAAAGGGGGCGTTCTTATGGGGGATAAGGCCTCTTTCACGAGGCGGGATGAGAACCTTGACGGCGCCCTGAAGCGCGACAGTGGCGGCGATAGCGCCGACCTTGTCGAAATCGCCGGCGCCATCAAATGGTTCGACGTGGCCAAGGGCTACGGTTTCATACTACCCGATGACGGTTCTTCGGGCGACATCCTCCTCCATGTCACCTGCCTTCGAAAGGACGGTTTTCAGACGGCATTGGAGGGCGCGCGTGTCGTGTGCCTTGTCAAGCACGGCGACCGTGGTTTGCAGGCGTTCCGGGTGCTGTCCATGGACACCACTACGGCGATCCATCCGGCCGAGATGCAGGAACAGCGCACCCATGTGGCGGTGACGCCGGAAAGCGGGCTCGAGCGGGCGCTGGTCAAGTGGTTCAACCGCACCAAGGGCTTCGGCTTTCTGACGCGCGGCGAGGGCACCGAGGATATCTTCGTCCATATGGAGACGCTGCGCCGCTATGGCATCACCGAGCTCAGGCCCGGACAGGTCGTGCTGGTGCGATTCGGACGCGGTGACAAGGGCCTCATGGCTGCCGAGATTCACCCCGATATGGGCACCTTGCCGGTCGCGCATTAGGACGCGAGCCTTCCTGAGGAAGTCAGGACGGCGTTTTTCTTGGTTTCACCACGATCTTATCCGAATACCTGAGACCACTTTTAGGGATCATGGTCTTTGGTCGAGGATTTCCAATGGCGTACAGGAACTGGCTGACAGCGGGCGCGCTCTGCGTCATCGTTGCGGTAGCCGCAGGCGCTTACTTCTATTCCGGGCAGCCGACCGCATCCCAGCAGACGATCGCCGGCGGTCAGGCGATGATCCTTCCCGTCGATCCGACACCCTTGGTCGTGGCGACGAAAGGGGGCGATAAATCCTTTTCGATCGAAGTCGCCGACACCGACTCGGAACGCGAGGCCGGCCTGATGTATCGCCAGGATATGGCCGACAATCATGGCATGCTGTTCGTCTTCGAGATGCAGAAGCAGGTCGGCTTCTGGATGCACAACACGCCGATGCCGCTCGACCTGATCTTTGTTGGACAGGACGGCAAGGTGCGGGCCGTCAAGCACGGCACTCCATTGTCCGATGCAGTCATCTCGCCGGGTGTGCCAGTGCGCTTCGTGCTGGAGCTCAAGGCCGGCACCGCCGCCAAAAACGGCATCGACCATGGCGATCTGCTGCGCCATCCGGCCGTCGGCACGGTGTCCGGCCCCGGCATGCCGCCATCGGACAAGGGCAACGCGCCCACGCCCGGCGCCGGCTGAGCCGCTCCCGATGCAATTCTTCTCCCATGACGGGTTCGACTTCGCCTTCCTCGACCGCCGGCCGGCGTTGGGGGCGGGCGATCCGGTGCTGATGATCCACGGCTTTGCCTCCAGCCACTATGTCAACTGGGTATCGCCCGGCTGGTTCAAGACGCTGAACGATGCCGGCTATCGCGCCATCGCCTTCGACAATCGCGGCCACGGCTCGTCGTCGAAAAGCTATGACGAGGCCGACTACACCCCGGCCAAAATGGCTTCGGACGCGGCGGCCCTGCTCGACCATCTCGGCATCGGCCGCGCGCATGTCATGGGCTATTCGATGGGCGCGCGCATCGCGGCGTTCCTGGCGCTGTCCGATCCCGACAAGGTGGCGACGCTGGTCTTCGGCGGCCTCGGCATCGGCATGGTCGACGGCGTCGGCGACTGGGATCCGATCGCCGAGGCGCTGCTGGCCGACGATCCGGCCGCCACCAGCCATCCGCGCGGTCGCTCCTTTCGCGCCTTTGCCGATCAGACGCGCAGCGACCGCCGGGCATTGGCTGCCTGCATCGCCACGTCGCGCGAACTGCTCAGCGAACACGACATGACGCGCATCGCCCAACCGACGCTGATTGCGGTCGGGACGACAGACGATATCGGCGGCTCGCCCGACGAGCTCGCCGCGCTGATGCCGAACGCCAAGGTGTTTCACATAGACGGCCGCGACCATATGCTGGCTGTGGGCGACAAGACCTTCAAGCAGCGGGTTTTGGAGTTTTATGCCGAAAATCCGCTTTAACCGGTAAGCGATTTTTCGGGCGATATGGATTGGGCGGCCGGCGAGGAGTGGCAAACAATGGCTCAATGGGGAAGAAGCGCCGACGCTCTGCCGGGCGCCGTCGTGACAAGCATGTTCGGCAAGCGTTCCGTCATCCTGGCGCTGCTCGCCTTCGGTGCCGGTGTGATAGCGCTGACCACAATGGTGGCGCTGCCGGCCCACGCATCCGAGCGTGCCCAGAACATCGCCACGGCTTTCTTCATGGCGGTTTTCCTGCTGGCAGGGCCGTTGGCGCATATTGCCGGATTGATTTTCGGGCTGATGGCGCTGGTGCGTTCGAACGATAGCCGCGTGCTTGGGGTCGTCGGCATCCTGCTCAACGGCGGCTCCCTGGCGGTTGGCTTCCTGCTGCTTGTGGCAATGGCATCGACGATCGGCGCTTTCACCTGATCGGGGACGAGTAATGGCCGGATGGGGAAGAAGCACGATAGCAATGCCCGGCGTGGCGGGGCGGAGCAGCTTGGGCAAACGCTCGGTGATCCTGGCCCTGCTGGCGTTCGCAATGGATTTTGCGGCGGTGGTCACGCTGGCGTTGATGCCAGGCGAGGCGTCGCTGGCCGCTCAAAACGTCCTCGGCGGGGTTTTTCTGGTGGTGTTTCTCGTTGCGGCGCCGCTGGCGCACATCACCGGCGTGGTTTTTGGCTTGATGGCACTGGGACGTTCAAACGACAATCGTGTCCTCGGCATCGTTGGTATCATCCTCAACGGGCTGTCGTTGGTGATCGGCCTGTTCTTTGTTTGGGCGGCCACCAAGTCCGTTGGCGCCTTCAGGTGATCGATCTTCGTCTGGCTTGCAGCCGGAGGCGGTGCCGCTTTTGTCACCTATATGGACATGCGCGAACCGAATTCGGCGCCGGCTTTCGACTGCCCGCTATCGGGCGCCACGGTGGCGCGTGAAACACTTGATGTGGCCGACTACATCAGCCTCTACCACGCGGTCGGCGAGCCCGTGCAATGGGACCAGCGGCTGCGCATGCCGGCGGAAGACCTCGAGCGCCTGCTGGCGCTGCCCTCGACACATATCCACGTGCTGCGCGTCGAGGGCGTCGCCGCTGGCCTGTGCGAATTCAACGGCGTCGGCCAGCCTGAGGTCGAGCTGGTTCATTTCGGGCTGATCCCCGTCTTCCACCGCCGCAGGTTTGGGCCATTCCTGCTCGACCAGCCGCTTCGCGCCGTCTGGTTGCATGCGCCGCAAAGGGTCTGGCTTCACACCGACACCTTCGATCACCCTGGCGCGCAAGCGGTTTACCGGCGCGCCGGTTTCAAAGCCTATGCGCAGCGCATGGAGACCTTTCCGGATTAGGGTTTGAGCGTTTCGAGCGACCGCGCCATGTTTTGCCTGGCTTGGGGCTCGAACCTCTGGCGGAATTCCTGCGAGTGAAAAATATGCTGGCGCGCGAGGAAAGTCTTGAGAATCACGCCGCGGCCGGCGCGCCACATCGGCTCCTCGACCCAGCCATATTCGCGGCGGACCGCTTGTTCGTAGGCGTCGAAAGCGTCGGGTGACGCACCCAGGATCGCCAGGTCCATGTCGAGGAAAAGCGCTGCGTCGCGGAGGGCGTTCTCATCGGCAAGGCCCCGTGGTTGAAGGCTGGGCAGCTCATGCGTGGCGGTGGCGACGATCATCGCCGCTATGCGGCCGAGGCGCTCCGGATCGGTGCGGGCGCCAAGTTTGTCCTGAGCAAGTGCCGCACTCCTGGCCTCGTTGTCCTTGGCGCGGCTGTCATAGATGGCGTCATGGAACCAGATTGCGGCTTCGACGGCGCCGGAATCATGCAGCGATGCTCGATATTCGTCCGCCAGCGCCAGCAACGCCTCTATATGGGCGAGGTTGTGATAGTGGCGATCCGGAGCTTGATAGAGCCGGCAAAGCGCGCGTTTCAGCGGGGCGTCGATCAAGGGTTCGTTTTCCATGGCGGCTTGAATTTCCGTGAACCAAATCCATTTCACCGAGCACTAAGGAAAATTGAGTTCAATCGTGCTATGATCTGGCTTATATGTGCCGCCGGAGAATAGGCAAGCGGCCAGGACGCAGGACAAGACGTCGATGAACAGCATCAGCATTTCCCGCCCCACAAAGGTGCAGCCGGTCGATCCGATCTGGCGTTCGGTCCGCGACGAGGCGATGGAAGCGGTCAACCGCGACCCGCTTCTGGCGGCGTTCCTCTATTCGACCATCCTCAACCAGGAGAGCCTGGAGGAAGCTGTCATCCATCGGCTCGCCGAGCGGCTCGCGCATCAGGACATCGGCTCCGACCTCATCCGCCAGACGTTCAAGTCGATGCTGGCCGACGACAAGGAATGGTCGTCGATCGTTCGTGTCGACATCCAGGCCTATTACGACCGCGATCCGGCCTGCGACCGCTTCATCATGCCAGTGCTCTATTTCAAGGGTTTCCATGCCATCCAGACGCACAGGCTGGCACATTGGCTGTGGAATCAGGGCCGCAAGGATTTCGCGCTCTATCTGCAGAGCCGCTCGTCCTCGGTGTTCCAGACCGACATCAACCCGGCCGCCCGCATCGGCAAGGGCATCTTCATCGACCACGCCACCGGCCTCGTCGTGGGCGAGACGGCGGTGATCGAGGACGATGTGTCGATCCTGCACGGCGTGACGCTGGGCGGCACGGGCAAGGCCGGCGGCGACCGCCACCCCAAGATCCGTTACGGCGTACTGATCGGCGCCGGCGCCAAGATTCTCGGCAATATCGAGATCGGCCATTGCTCGAAGATCGCGGCAGGCTCGGTCGTGCTGTCGCCGGTGCCGCACAACAAGACGGTTGCCGGCGTACCGGCCCGCGTCGTCGGCGAGACCGGCTGCGACCAGCCTTCGCGGCAGATGGACCAGCTTTTGCCGTCGCAGTCGATGGACCAGGTCGTCAGCTTCGACATCTGATTTGCAACACCCGGCGCGCCGGACTGAAGTCCGGTTGCCGGCGCCGTTGCCTCTGAAGCATGATGCCGAAAAGTGTGAGGCGGTTTTCGGACGACATCATGCTCTACCTCCTTGATTTAGAGGCGGATTTGGATTCGACCTGAAATCATCCGGCCCCAGGGTGCCTTTACATCGCCATTGTCGACGTGCCAGAAGCGCGTTCCAACGAGCAAGCCCGACGATCGGAGAAGACTTTTGAAGCCGGACGAAATCAGAAAGCTGGACGCCTATTTCAAGCGCGTCTTCCAGAATCCCAAACTCGAGGTGAAGGCGCGGCCGCGCAAGGAAGATTCGGCCGAGGTCTATGTCGGCGACGAGTTCCTCGGCATCGTCTTCAAGGACGAGGACGACGGCGACTATAATTTCTCGATGGCGATCCTCGACATCGATCTGGCCTGAGCCCAGAGGGCTACGGACTTCGGCGATTGGCGGCAGCCACCTGCGCCATCGTCATCCCGGGGAGAAGCAGCCGCACAGCGGCGTCGCTGAGACCCTGGGATACATTCCGGGCCTCGGCTCAGGAATGTGGCGGTCCAGAACTGCCTCTGCTGCTTCCCAACAGTAATTCTGCACCGCTTCGCTGCCTTAAGGGCATGGAACGGATCCTCGGGTCCGCGCGGCTTCGCGCCCGTGTATGACAAAAGCAGAGGGCCGCTACCGTGCGGTCTTTAAGACGCGCGTGGCCTCGGCGACGATAGCGGCGTCAAGCGCCGGCCAGTTGCCCAGCAACTCCCGGGGAAAGCGGTAGGTCAGGCTGAGGCTGTCGCCGACCTGGATGTCGCGCTCGCAGGGCGCCAGCGATTCCTCAGCGCTCGGTCCGCTCAGGCAGCGGGCGACGAACGGGTCCTTGCCGGCCCGGCCGGCGACCGCGAGCACCTCGTTGAGATAGCCTGATTTTTCCGTAAAACCGTAAATCGTCGTGCCGCCGGGGCCGGGCGCGCCGGGCTGGCTGATGAGCGCGCTATAGATCGGCGCGAAACGGCCGCTCATGTCGCGCGACATCATCTGCGGTTCAAACGACAGGAAGATGATGTTTTTGGCGGCCCCCGTGTGGTTGAAATCGTCGCGGGCGGCTTCGCTGTAGCCGTCCATCTGGGGATAGCGCAGATAGAGGTCGAGGCGCGAAGCGATGCCGTCGCGCCGCGCCTGCAGGAAGCGGATGGCGTTGGCCGGCACGGCAATGACATTGTTGCCGATCACTACCCTGTGGACCGTGGTGTCGTCGGTGTAGCCGGCCATGGCGATCGAGCGGCCGAACCATTTTCCGCCAAGGCTGATCGCCAGCGACAGCAGCGCCAATGCGGCAAAAGCATAGAACACCCGCTTCATCAGCACGGAATCGACGACGTTGAACTCTTCTGCGGTCGCTGCCTGCTTCATCGCAATCCCCATAGTCGCCGCCCTCTGTCCCTGGGCGGCACACATGCCGCGGCATGGCTCTTGCTGCGCTGGACGCGACTGTGCGATTTCATGGTAAACGGAAGGTAAAGATGAGCCTGCTACTGCCCGTTCTCTTCGCTTTCGCCGTCGGCCTCACCGCCTGCGGGCTTACTGGGTCCGTGATGGAACTGGCGGCGGGCCGCCGGCTTGCCTTTGCCGAGCCTTATGTGTCGCCGGCGTACATCCTGCGCTCGCTGGCCGCGACCGCTTGCGCCGGGCCGTTCATGCTCGCCAACGATGCGCTCGATGCGCGGCGCGAGGGCCGCATTTCGACGCTGATGCTGATGTCCTGCGGCTGCACGGTGATCGCCTGGGCGCTGACGCTGGGCATCGTGCTGATCGCCATTGCCTCCTGGGGCATTGGCTCTCCTGGTGCGCTTCAGCTTTTGGTGGAATCGCTGGCGCGGTATTTGCCTTGAGGCAATTGCTGGGGGAAACCGCTACGCGGTTTTCCCAGGATTGTTCTAGGGTTTGTCCTGGCCTGCGACGAATCGGAGACTGCAAATGCCGACCTATGCAATCGACGGAAAAGCGCCCCGTTTCGAGGATCCCGACAGCAACTGGATCGCGCCGGACGCGACGTTGATCGGCGACATCAGCGTCGGTCGCAATGCCGGCTTCTGGTTTGGCGTGGTCATCCGCGGCGACAACGAGGCGATCGTCATCGGCGCCGACAGCAATGTCCAGGAACATACGGTGATGCACACCGATCCCGGTTTTCCCCTGACGATCGGGCCGGGCTGCACGATCGGCCACCGCGCCTTGCTGCATGGCTGCACGATCGGCGACAACAGCCTGATCGGCATGGGCGCCATAGTGCTCAACGGCGCCAGGATCGGCAAGAACTCGCTGGTCGGCGCCGGCGCACTGGTCACCGAGGGCAAGGAGTTCCCCAACAATTGCCTGATCGTCGGCTCGCCCGCGCGGGTGATCAGGACGCTGGACGATGCCGCGGTTGCCAGGCTGCGCGTCTCGGCCGCGCACTATGTCGCCAATGGCAAGCGCTTCAAGGCCGGGCTGAAGAAGGCCTGAACTCTATTAATGTTTGACGTTGATCTTTTCCGAACGGCAGGTCAGCGCAGCAAAAATCGTTTCTCGCTTTCGCTGACGCGGTCCTTCGGCTCGGGATCATGGTCTGAAATGGTGGAGCCGGCCCGGGGACGGGGCCGGCTCCTTAAAACCCGGTCGTTGGGGACGGGGAGGGTGGGGACTCGACCGGGCTTTCTCGTTAGGCACGTCGCATTATTCGATGTGCTTGACCTCTGTGATGGCGTCCTAGCGGACGCTGGCAACCGCGTCGGCGCGACCGTCGTTGATCGTCACCCACACGCCGGAATTCTGGTCGGACTGGCGCTTCAGGTAGGTATAGTCGGTGTCGGTCCAGGACAGCACCTTGGACTCCAGATTGTCGAGGATGAACTCGCCGAGGCTGGTGCGCACGGTCAGCACCGCGTGGCCGTCGCCATTTTGTTGGCGCGCCACGGTCATCAAGAGATTGCCGGCGGGAACGCCGAGCGCCATCAATTCGCGGCGCTTCTCCAGCGCATAGTCCTCGCAATCGCCGAAGCCGCTGTCGGGATAGGACCAGACCTCTTCCTTACCCCACATTTCCATATCGGTGCGCGGCACGATCCGGGTGTTGACCGAATTGTTGACGTCGACGATCGCCGCCCACAGCTTGCGGGTCAGTTCGACGGGCGCCTGCTTCGGCGTGCGCTGAGCGCACTCCTGCGGCAGCTTCTGGCAGAATTCGTAGTGACCGACCGGCTGTGTCGTGCGGCCGCCAGTGTGCATGTAGGCCGGTCCTGCTGCTTGCGCCGTTCCCCAAGCGGAAAGCTGCATCGCCATTGCCAAGAGCAACAGCTTGCCCCACGTCTTTGCCATTCGTCAGTCTCCCCGTTTGAGGAGACAATGACAGCGTTGGATTTATTTGACGCAAAAACCCGAAGTAGACATTGAGTAAAACCTCAATAGAATACGCGTAAAATTTGATCTATTTGAGTATAAAATCGTTCAGGGTCTCGGCGTAAAACCGCGGTGTCGGGGCGCGGATTTCCGGGTGGAGCCGTGGATTTGCTGCGTGCCGCTACAAGCTGGAGAGGCAGGCGGAACGCCGGCAACAAAAAACCGGCCGCGCAGGGCCGGTTCGTTTTTGCTGCCTGTTGCCGATCGTTCAGGCGCGCGGGGCGTTGAACTCGGAATCGAGCGTTTCCGGGCGTTGGATGACGGCGAATTCGATGGCAACGCCATCCTCGAAATGACGCACCACCTGGCCACGCATGGTGCCCAGCATGACCTGGATGCCGAGCGCCGGCTTGACGTCGATCTCGACCGCCGCGCCCGACAGCGACAGGTCGATGATGCGGCACTGATACTGGCGCCCGTCGGTGAGCTGCAGGACGCTTGTCGGGTTGCGCGGCGCCACGCGTTCGTGGCGACGGTCTTCCGGCAGGTCGAGTTCATGCTTGTTGGCGAGCCAGGTCAACTGCGCGGCCAGTTTGTCCTTCTTGCGATCCGAGGCAATGACGGTCATGGCAAAGCCGTCCTGCGAAGTGCGCGTCACCACGCCCTCGATGCGGCCGATATGATCGATATAGGCAATGATTTTTTCGCCCGGCATGCCGACGCGCTCGGTGCGCAACGCGACATTGCCCGGCGACATATCGACGACCTGGCAGGGGTGCTCGGTGCGGTCCTCCAGCATGAAGCGCCCGTAGATCTTGACCCGGACGCGCTGAAAATTACGCCTTTCGGCGCGGGACGGCGCGTATTCGACCGCCGCTGACCTCATGACTGCCTACACCCCGTTGGCATTCCCGCGTCGTGCGTGGAATCTCGGCCAAAACTACAGCCAAGCAGGTTAACAAAGGAGAAAAGCGGGTCGCCGATAGTTAAGATTAGCGCCGGCTTGGAGACTATTGCTCGCGCCCGCCGTCGAACACGACGAGGTGGCGGATACGGCGCGACCGACCGAGCGCCGAGATGGTCTCCGGCGCTTCGAGTTCGGGAGCCAACGACGGAACGGATATTTCCGGCCGGTTTTTCAGGAACATCGGTTCCTTGTCGGGATCGATGACCCGGATGGCGTCGATCAGCGCGTCGGTGATCGGGTCGGCGCCCAGCCAGAACGGCTTTTCTACGGCGCTGATGACGCCGAGGCAGCGCGGGTTCTCGACGCCGCCGTCGAGCGGCAGCGCAAGCAACTCGAAGTGGTTGGACCGGCCGCTGCGGCTGAACCCCTCATAAGTGATCAGCACCACGGATTTCTGCTCGAAAACGCCGTGAATGAGGCGCGACACCAGCCGCTGGTCCTTCTCGCGCCATAGCGAGGGGAACGAAAAACCCTTGAGCTCGCGGCCGTAGCCGGCGCAAAGCCTGGTGCCGGCAAGCCGGAACACCGCTTCGCCGCGCGTATCCCTTTCCAGGATGAAGGTGTCGGCCAAAAGCGCCTTGATATCGGCTGGTTCGACTTCCGAACGCTTTGGGGCAGGACGTCCATGACGCAGGCGATTCCAATAATGGAACAGCGCGATTGATCCGTTCTGGTTCATGCTATGAAACTCCGCGCATTCTGCCGTCTGATGGTTCCATCGGTGAACAGAAAGGGCGCCCTCCGATGACCTACATGCGTTCCGGAGCAGGATGCGTGCCAGCGTCGTTAAGACTTGTTCACGGGTCGGGGACGTTAAGGTTAACAAATGGTTTACGTTGCGCGCACAGGCTCGCCATGGCACACCAAAACCACTCCAGAAGCGGTCGTTTCGCGACGACCGACAGCACTTCGGTCAATAGTTTTAGGGGAGCAGGGGGCTCGACCAGCCGTTCAAGGGAAACCTTGGACGGCTTCTTTTTGATTCGCGGTTTGTGATTCGCGCTTTGTGATTCGTAGTTTGTGATTTGTCCGGGCATGGCCTAGATGCTCGCGACACGCAAATCCCTGGATCAGAGCATATGAGCGAACCGGCCGGCCCCCTGGAGACCGAACAGACCGCGGAGGCGCCGCCGCCGCGGCGCGAGCCGGTGTTCAACCTGCCACCGGCGGTGCTGGCGGTGATCGGCATCTGCGTTGCCGTCTTCCTGCTGCAGCAATATGTGCTGACCGAAGAGCAGCAGATAACATTGCTCACCGACGGCGCCTTCATTCCGGTCCTCTACACCGGCCAATACGGTTTCGACTGGTTCCTCTTCACCCGTCCTTTCACCTATGCCTTCATGCATGGTGGCGTTGCCCACATTGCCATCAACATGGTTGCGCTGGCCGCCTTCGGGTCGCCGCTGGCCAACCGTCTCGGCTGGTTCTGGTTCGCCTTGTTTTTCGCCGCCACCGGGCTGGCTGCGGTGGTGCTGTTCTGGGCGGTCCATCCATACGGCGAAGCACCGCTGGTCGGCGCTTCCGGGGCGATATCGGGCATGATGGGTGCGGCGGCTCGCTTCGGGTTCCGTACCGACCGCTCCTCCGGCAGGGCGGCATTTGCCGGTCCCGTGCTGCCGATCGCAATCGTTTTGCGCATGCGCGGCGTCGTCAATTTTCTCGGCGCCTGGATGGTCATCAATCTCGCCACCGGCCTTTACGGTCTCGGGCTCGGAGAACCCGGCCAGATCGCCTGGGAAGCGCACATTGGCGGCCTCGTCGCAGGCTTCTTCGGGTTGCGCTGGTTCGACCGGCGCTGGCGGGCGCCTGAATGGGAGATCCCCGACTACCAGCGCACCCCCGACTAGCGCACTCTATTGGCGCAACCCACTGCACACTTGAAAAGCAACCGATCACGGCGCACGATGTTCACTCTTATGTGAACCCGGTCAGGGCGGGAGCTGGCTAGCCAAGCAGGAGGAGGAGGACGCCATGACGGTTAAGGCAATTCTCGAGAGAAAAGGCCATGACGTGTTCACGCTCGGGCCGAATGTAAAGCTCAGCGAAGCCATTCGAATCCTGGCCGACCACAAGATCGGTGCACTGGTCATCACCAATGGCGATCGCAAGATCGTCGGCATCCTTTCCGAGCGTGACATCGTGCGGGTCGTTGCCAGGGAAGGCGCTGCCGCACTTGATATAACGGTACGCTCGGCGATGACGCCGAAAGTGAAGATCTGCAACGAGAACCACACGGTCAACGAGGTGATGGAGATCATGACCAAAGGCCGTTTCCGCCATCTGCCGGTGGAAAAGGACGGGCTGCTCGACGGTATCGTGTCGATCGGCGACGTGGTCAAGCGCCGCATCGAGGATGTCGAGCGCGAGGCCGACGAGATCAGGGCCTATATCGCAACGGCCTGACCTGACGAAGAGACCGCCGACCGAATACCGGCCGGCGGCGTTCATTCATCGGTTGCCGAGCGGCCGAAAAGGGCTGAAAAGGCCAGCCCGCTGCTCTGCGCTGCTTTGGGCGCTTGTCTCGCGAAGCGGTTTGCACTAGCGAAGACCGATACCCAAATTCGCGAAAATCGCAGTTTTCGCGAGCCAAAAGCGCAGGCCACCATGACCCTTATCGATACCCGCACGCCCGATGCCAAACGTTTTATTCCCGGCGCTACCGGCGATTGGGAGATCATCATCGGCCTCGAGGTTCATGCGCAGGTGACCTCGGAAGCAAAGCTGTTTTCCGGGGCGTCGACGACTTTCGGCGCGGCGTCCAACGCCAATGTCAGCCTCGTCGACGCGGCCATGCCCGGCATGCTGCCGGTCATCAATGAGGAATGCGTCAAGCAGGCGATCCGCACCGGCCTCGGATTGAAGGCGCAGATCAACCACAAGTCGGTGTTCGACCGGAAAAACTATTTCTATCCCGACCTGCCGCAGGGCTACCAGATATCGCAGTTCAAGCAGCCGATCGTTGGCGAAGGCACGATCGTCATTTCGGTCGGTCCCGACCGGCAGGGCGAGTTCGAGGACATCGAGATCGGCATCGAGCGCCTGCACCTGGAGCAGGACGCCGGCAAATCGATGCACGACCAGCATCCGACCATGTCCTATGTCGATCTCAACCGCTCCGGCGTGGCGCTGATGGAGATTGTCTCCAAGCCGGACATGCGCTCCGCCGACGAGGCCAAGGCGTATGTCACCAAGCTGCGCACCATCGTGCGCTATCTCGGCACTTGCGACGGCAACATGGACGAAGGCTCGATGCGCGCCGACGTCAACGTCTCCGTTCGCAAGCCCGGCGGCGAATTCGGTACGCGCTGTGAGATCAAGAACGTCAATTCGATCCGCTTCATCGGCCAGGCCATCGAGTTCGAGGCGCGCCGCCAGATCGCCATCCTCGAGGATGGCGGCAAGATCGATCAGGAAACCAGGCTGTTCGACGCCGTCAAAGGCGAGACGCGCTCGATGCGCAGCAAGGAAGAGGCGCATGACTACCGCTACTTCCCCGATCCCGACCTTTTGCCGCTGGAATTCGATCAGGCCTATGTCGACGCGCTGGCCAAGGAGTTGCCGGAACTGCCCGACGACAAGAAGGCGCGCCTGATCTCTTCACTTGGCCTGTCGACCTACGACGCCTCGATCCTGGTGTCGGAAAAGCCGATCGCCGACTATTTCGAGCAGGTGGCCTCGGGCCGCGACGGCAAGCTTGCCGCCAACTGGGTCATCAATGACCTGCTCGGCCAGCTTAACAAGGCCGGCAAGGACATTGAAAATGCTCCTGTAACACCGGAGCAGCTCGGTGCCGTGATCGACCTGATCAAGGAAGGCACCATCTCCGGCAAGATCGCCAAGGATCTGTTCGAGATCGTCTGGAACGAGGGCGGCGATCCGCGCCAGCTGGTCGAAAGCCGCGGCATGAAGCAGGTTACCGACACCGGCGCCATCGAGAAAGCGGTGGACGAGGTGATCGCCGCCAACCCCGACAAGGTCGAGCAGGCTCGCGCCAAGCCGACCATGGCCGGCTGGTTCGTCGGCCAGGTGATGAAAGCCACCGGCGGCAAGGCCAACCCGCAGGCGGTCAACGATCTGGTCAAGGCCAAGCTCGGTATCGAATAGAACAATGTTCGTCCGCACCGCCAGCGAACGTGACCTTGCCGCCGTCCGCGCGCTGCTGGTCGAAACCTGGCACGCAACCTACGACGCGATCTATGGCGCCCAGCGGGTGATCGAAATTACCGACGACTGGCATTCGATCGCCTCGCTCAAGGCGCGGCTGACAAGGCCGAACTCGGAATTCCTGGTCGCCGATGACGGCAAGCGTATCGGCGGCATGGCTTTTGCCGCCGCAACGGCGGATGCGAAGATCGTGCTGCTGAACCAGCTCTATGTACTGCCGGCCTGCCAGCGGCAAGGCATCGGCCAGGCCTTGCTGGACGAGGTCGAAGCCAGCTTTCCCGAGGCAAACACTTTGCGCGTCGAGGTGGAAGAGGCCAACGTGCCGGCCATCGCCTTCTACCGTTCGAAGGGATTTTTGCCGGCCGGCAGCACCGCCGATTGCGGCGGCGGTTCGGGGTTGCCGGCGCTGATCTTCGAGAAACCGCTGGGATAGGCGTCCGACGAAACGTTCAGTGCTGTCCTTTCAGGACGACCAGATAGCCGCGTTCCACCGGCTGCCGGAAGGCGATCTGTTCGGATGTGCCCGGATCTTTCGATTGCTTTTCGATGACGTAGCCGCCGGGATGAGACTTGAGCCATTCCTCAGGCTTGTCGGCGTTCTCGAATGGCTTCTCTATTCGCCCAAGGAAACCGACCTCGCCCTGATAGTCGTAAGCGACGGCCCAGTCCGCGTCCTTTCGTTCGTCGATGAAGCTCGCCAGCGGCGCGAGATCGTAGCGTTTGAACACGGTCGCCGAGGCGGCGGCGTGGCCGATGCCGAAAAGGGCAAGCATGACAAAGGCCGTCGCCCTCAGTCTGGCGACTGAAATCTCGGCCATGAAGTAGCCCAGCAGAATGGTCGCGAACGGTAGTGCCGGCACGACATAGTGCGGCTGCTTGCCGGATATGGCGCTGAAGACCAGCAGCACCGCAATGAACGAGAACGACAGCAGGCGCAGGGCACGCAGATCCGGGGATTTGGTATCGATCAGGCTGCGTATCCGGGCAACCGGCCTCAGCCGCCACACCGGGGGGATAAAGGCCCAGGGCACGAACATGAGCGGCAACAGCATCAGGTAAAAGTAAAACGGCCGGCCATGCGAATTGTGCAGGCTTCCGGTAACCCGACCTGCCGACTGGTTCCACACGAGATCGTAGACGAAACTGCCCTTGGTCAGGATGGTCGCGGGCGCCAGCCATATGGCGACCGGGACAAGGGCGGCGAGAATTGCCAGGCCGGCTCCGGCAAAGAACTGCAAAGGGGCAAGGCCGGCTCGCCGGTCACGCCAGAGGGGATAGAGCAGGACGGGCGCGCCGATGTGAATGAGCACCACCGGGCCTTTGGCCAGCACGCCGAGCCCGATGAAGAGACCCGCCAGCACCGCCTGCCAGCGGTTGCCGGTCCTGGCGAAGCCCAGCAGCGCCAGCAGTGCGGCGACCACACAGGCCGTCAAAAGCATGTCGAACAGGATCAGGGTCGAATAGATGACAAAGACGGTGCTGCCGGCCACCAGCCAGGGGATGCGACTGGCGATGTCCGGGCGCTCGGGAAACAGGGTTTTGGCCAGAAGCGTCGTCAGCCAGATGACCAGCGACGAGGCGGCGAAGATGACGAGCATCGCCGCCGCGCGGCTCACACCGAAGATGTTCCAAGAGAGATCGATGAGCCAGAACAACAGCGGCGGCTTCTGCAGATAGGGCGCAAAGTTCATCGTCGGTACGAAGACATGTCCACCGAGATACATCTCCCAGGCGACGCTGAGATAGCGCGTCTCATCGACCGGCAGTAGCGGACGGAAAGCGAGCGCGATCCAAAGCAGGGCCAGCAGGAAGAGGTAAGGCAGCAGCCGTTCAATTCGTGTCGGTATCAAGTTCGGGGACCGCCCAGGAAATGGTTTCCACGTCCGGTCATGCACGATGCACCGTCTCCGGACCGGAGCAGAACCGCACCATGATTTTGGCCGAATTGCAACGATGCCGGCTTGGTATTGTGGATTACGCCTGCGTACCGGCAAATAGTTGAAAAATTTGACGATTGGCTCCGATTATTGCTCAGGCCGAGCGCAGCGGCGGCGTCAATTCGCGCATCAGGAGTTCCAGCTCTCGCTGGTCGCCGGTGGCGGTCTTGTCGAAGATGGTTGCCAGCTGTGATTTGACGGTGCCGTCCGAGACGCCGCTGGCAGCCGCGATTTCACGCCGTGTCAGCCCGGCGGCGACATGGCCGGCGACACGCTTTTCCGCTGCGGTCAGTCCGAACAGCGCAGCGATCGCTTCCAGCGCCGGCACTGATGCGGCGCCGGCGGCGGCAATGAAAATGGCCGCGGCGGCGCGCGGCGATATGCGGGCCGAAATGTCGCGTCGCGCCAGAGGCATGACATGCGCCACCGCCGGAGACATGGCCTTCACCAGCGGAATGTTGATGCCGGACGGTCCGAGCGCGAATTCGTCGCGCGTGCCGAGCTGGACGGCGCGACCGATGGCGGTGTTGGCGTTGGCATAAGCGAAGGACAGCTGGCCGCGCACCGAGGACACTGAGGCGGTTTCGGTGAGCAGGGCTTCGGCTGCCGGATTGGCGAAAATGATCTGCATATCGTCGGCGACGATCAGCACTGGATGGTCGAGGCTCTCAAGGATCGAGCGAAAGATGTCGGCCTTGCGCCGCTCGGCCTCGAACAGGTCGCCGATGGTCACCGCACGCCGGACATGGGGGGCGAGCCTGGACATCAGGTCGATATCCCTGGCTGAAATCTGGGGCCTGTCCTTGTCGGTAACCACCATCAGCGTGCCGGTGCGCGCCGGCTGCTTCATCAGCGCTACCCAGAAGAAATCGTCGAGACGGTTGGGTTCCACCCACTCGCGCACGATGCGGCTTTCGAGCCAGTTCTGGCGGGCGTCGGGGCCTTGCAGGGCGTAGACGCTATCGACGGTGAACGGCATGTCGATTTCCATCTTCGGCACCGCCTTGAAGAAGGGCACCTCGCAGGCGTAGTCGCGCTGCAGCGGCTCAAGCAGGACCGGATCGCCGCAGGAAGTCGAAAACCGGGCCGAGTTTCTCGCCGTATCGACGACCGCCAGCATGGCAAGCCGGCCGAGCGCCAATTTGCAGATTGATTCGAGCGTCGATGGCCAACGGCCGACATCGGCAATCGAATCGTAAATCGCTTCGACGATCTGCGGCAGGGCGCGACCGAATACGTTGGCTTGGACAGACACGTAGAGCCTCGTAAGTATTGCAGCGTAGTGGCAGGTAACACACTGTCTCTGCGTGGGGTCGCACACAACATAGCCGGCTTGGTTAAGTCTGTGAAACGTCTCACAGCGGCGTTCGGTGTATTGTGAGCGCTTACGGGATGGCCAGAACGTGCCTGATGAGCCGTTGTCTAAGAGCGCTCGGGCCGGTCTGCGATACAAATCAAAGTGAACGGAATTGGAATTTTTCAGGGAATAAATGAGGAAACTTCCACATTGTCGATCAACCTGGTTCTGCCAAGCCACGCTGCGGCAAGCAGGCGGCCATCGCCGTCACGCCGCCACGAGGTGAGCGTCAGGCTCTCGCGTGCGGCGACGTAGTCGACGCTGTCGAAGCCTGCCTCGAGAAGCGCGGCAGTGGCTTTACCGGTAACGCCGTTTTCATCGGCACCGGCCGCGAGCGCTGCCGCCGTCTGGCGCAAGATGACATTGAGCTGTCGCGCGACGTCGAGCTCGGCGGCGTCGAGATAGGAGTTGCGCGACGACATTGCCAGGCCATGCGCATCGCGCACGGTTGGCGCGCCGACGATGTCCACCGGCAAGTCGAGATCGCGGCAGAGCTTTCGGACGACGCAAAGCTGCTGGTAGTCTTTTTCGCCGAAGATGGCGTAGTCGGGCAGGGCTTGCAGAAAGAGCTTGGCCACGACCGTGGCGACGCCCTCGAAGAAGGTCGGCCTGAAATCCGATTCCAGGCCAGAAGACGGGCCGCCGACCGAAATCTTCGTCGCAAAGCCTGCCGGATACATCTCGGAAACCGTAGGCGTGAAGGCAAGCTGTGCGCCGGCCTCGGTCAGCCGGTCGAGATCGCGGGCCAGCTGACGCGGATACTTGTCGAGATCTTCAGTGGGGGCGAACTGGGCCGGGTTGACGAAGATCGAGACGACGCAGCGATCGGCGGTTGCGAGCGCGGCCCCGACCAGCGAGATATGGCCGTCATGCAAAGCGCCCATGGTCGGCACCATGGCGACGCTCAGGCCTTCGCGCCGCCATTCGCGGATCTGCGCGCGAAGGCCGGGCACGGTGTCGACGACGAGCGGCTGGCTGATGGGGGGCCGGTTCATGCCTTGTCCTTGTCGCTCGCGGCTGAAAAGACGTGGCCCGGCCCGGGGAAGGTGCGGCTGCGCACCTCCGCTGCGTAGCGCGCCGCGGCATCGGCGACCGCGCTGCGCAAATCGGCGTATTCCTTGACGAATTTCGGCACCCGGTCGACCGTCAGGCCGACCATGTCGTCGATGACCAGGATCTGGCCGTCGCAATCGCGGCTGGCGCCGATGCCAATGGTGGGAATGGCAATGCGCCGGGTGAGGTCGGCGGCAACGGTCTCGACCGTGCCCTCGATGACCAGCGAAAACGTGCCGGCTTTCTCGACCGCGTCGGCGTCGCGCATGAGCGCGGCCACATTCTCCGGCGTGCGGCCCTTGATCTTGTAGCCACCGTCCTTTTCCACCGATTGCGGCTGCAAGCCGATATGGCCCATCACTGGAATGCCGGCCGCGACGATTGCCGCAATCTGGAGGGCGACTTCGACGCCGCCTTCCAGCTTCACCGCCTGGCAGCCGGTTTCCTCAGAGATGCGGCGCGCCGAGGCAAGGGCTTGCGCGGCCGAAGTCTCGTAGCTGCCGGCCGGCATATCGACCACCACGCAGGCCTTTGATGAACCGCGCATCACGGCCTGGCCATGGGCGATCATCATCTCCAGCGAGGCGCCGAGCGTGGTCTTGTGGCCATGCAGCACCATGGCAACGCTGTCGCCGACCAGGAGAAGGTCAACATGATCGTCGAGCAGGCGGGCGACGGGATAGGTGTAAGCGGTAAGGCATACGATCGGCACGCCGCCCTTGCGGGCGCGTATTGTCTCCGCACTGATCCTGGCGACAGCTAAGGCCATTCCTCACCTCCCGCAGCCGGCGTTGACTACAGCGCCGCGCGTCCCGTGGACGCGCAAAGGACGCTGTAGCACTTGGGTTTGCGCATGATCCTTTCCGAAAATCGATTTCGATTTTCGGGGTCATGCGGCAGCGCCGGGCGATGAGAGCTTTAGGAAGACGCAGCCGGCTTGGCAAGCGTCGGTTCGCAGGTGCGAAATGGATCGGCCAATGACCGAGCGTTTCGGCATGCCGTCAGTGCCGCAGGCGCCGCAAAACCCTTGCCTTCGCCAAGGCCTGACGCCATAAGCAGGGACAGCCACCGCCGCGCGCCCGCGAGGATCTGAATGAAAACTTTCCTTCTGCAGTTTTTCACCTGGTGGAACCGCCAGACGCTGGGAACCCGTTTTCACACCTGGCGCCACGGCAACAAGGTCGGCCAGGATGGGGCCGGCAACGTCTACTACGAAGGCGGCGTTGATTCGGAAGGCCGCACCCGCCGCTGGGTCATCTACGCCAATTATTCGGAGGCGTCGGCGATCCCCCCGGGCTGGCACGGCTGGATGCATCACCGCGTCGATGTGGCGCCGCCAAGCGACGACTATCGGCCGCGCGAATGGGAAAAGGCGCATGAGCCGAACCTCACGGGAACACCGGCGGCTTATCGCCCAAAGGGTTCCGTGCTCACCAATCAGCACCGTCCGCAGGTGACGGGCGACTACGATGCGTGGACGCCTGGTTCTTGACCGCCGGCCGGTCCTATGTCGCCACAATTGGCGTTTAGCTGCTTGCTGATATGACAACGGCGAATAGCCTTGGGCGTGACAGAATCACCCGGGCCCAAACCACCGGTATCTCCGCATGAACATTTTCAGCCTGACATCGATGGCCGGACTGGCGGCAATTGGCGCTATCGCCATGTTCCCGACAGCGTTTGCCGCGGCGCAGGCGCCTGCGGCAGCACCCGCAATCTCCGATCGCATCACCAATCCGGTCGCCGAATTTGCCGGCATCGACAAGATCACCGGCCGTATCATCACCTTCGATGTCTACATCGACGAAACCGTGCAGTTCGGCGCTTTGCAGGTGACGCCGCGCATCTGCTATTCGCGGCCGGAGAATGAAGAGCCGAAGACCGATTCCTTCGTCGAAGTCGACGAAATCACGCTCGACCGCAAGATCCGCCGCATCTTCACCGGCTGGATGTTCGCCGAGAGCCCCGGCCTAAACGCCGTCGAGCACGCCGTCTATGACGTCTGGCTAAAGGGATGCAAGCAGAAGTCGGATGTGCCGCCGCCCGACGCGGCCAATGCCGAGACGCCCAAGGTCGACACGTCCAAGCCAAAGCCCGCCGCTGCTCCGGCCGCCGAACAGCCGGACCCCACGGAGCCTGACGCGACCAACACCAACTGATCCTCCGGAACCGTCATGGCCACCATGCGTTGGGCCATGGACGACCGCGCATTTGCGCGCTTGGAGGATATTCTGATGTCGGACAGCAAACGGATCACGGCCAGCAAAGACGACCTGCTCGAACTCGAAAAGGGGTTCTGGACGGGCGACGAAGCTTACTACGCCGCCAATGTCGACACAGAATGCCTGGTGGCATTTCCTGAGATGGCACAGGCAATGAACAATGCCGATCTGGCCAAGACCGCGACCAAGCCCAACCGCTGGCGCGACCTTCAGATCGACCTCAAGGGTATCATCGAGCCCGGCAGCGACATTATCATGCTGACCTATGAGGCTCATGCGACACGGGAAAACGGCGAGCCCTACGCGGCGCTGGTCAGCACTGGCTATGTTCATCGTGTCAACGGCTGGAAGATGATGTTCCATTCGCAGACGCCGATGGAAACCGCGAAGGGCTGACCCCTTTCACCTGTCGAGCCGGCTCGGCCGCTCGGTCTCCGGTCAGGGATAAAAAACGGCTTCGCCCTTCAGCGCGTCGGCCAACATCTTCTCGTATTTGACGCGCGGCACGTCGACCGCGCCGAAGCGTTTGAGATGCTCGGTGGTGAATTGCGTGTCGAGCAGGGCAAAGCCGCGCGCCTTCAGCCGCTCGACCAGATGATACAGGCAGGTCTTGGACGCGTCGGTTTCCCGGGCGAACATGCTTTCGCCGAAGAACACGCGACCGAGCGAGACGCCATAGAGGCCGCCGACCAGCCGTTCCTCGCGCCATGCCTCGACCGAATGGCAGTGCCCAAGACGGTGCAGCTCGATATAGGCTTCGCGGATCGGCGCGTTGATCCAGGTCGAGCGGCGCTCCTCGCGCTTTTCGGCGCAGCCGTCGATCGTCGCCTCGAAATCGAAATCGAAGCGGATGTCGAACGGGTGCTTGCGGATCGTCTTCCGCAGGCTCTTCGGCGTGTGGAAGCCGTCGAGCGGGATGATGCCGCGCGTCTCCGGCCGCACCCAGAACACTTCCGGGTCGGAAGCGCTCTCCGCCATCGGGAAGACGCCCGAGGCATAGGCCTTGAGCAAGAGGTCGGTCGGAATGCGATAGCCGGGTGCGTAAGGGCGGGTCATCGCGGCATCATAGCGGCAATTCGGGCGCTATTCCTCTTTGGCCAGATACTTTTCCAGCCAGTGGATGTCGTAGTCGCCATTGGCGATATCGGCATTGCCGACCAGGTCGCGAAACAGCGGCAGCGTCGTTTTGATCCCGTCAACGACGAATTCGTCGAGCGCCCGGCGCAGCCGCATCATGCATTCGACGCGGTTGCGGCCGTGCACGATCAGCTTGCCGATCAGGCTGTCATAATAGGGCGGGATCTTGTAGCCGGAATAGACACCGGAATCGACGCGAATGCCGAGACCGCCAGGCGTGTGGAAATGCGTGATCGTGCCGGGCGAAGGCGTGAAGGTACGCGGATCCTCGGCATTGATGCGGCATTCGATGGCGTGGCCGTTGAACTTTATGTCCTCCTGGCGCACTGAAAGCCCGCCGCCGGAGGCGACGCGGATCTGTTCGTGCACGAGATCGATGCCGGTGATCGCCTCCGTCACCGGATGCTCGACCTGCAGCCGCGTGTTCATCTCGATGAAGTAGAACTCGCCATTCTCGTATAGGAATTCGATGGTGCCTGCGCCGGAGTAGCCGAGGTCGGCGATGGCTTTGGCACAGATATTGCCGATACGGGCGCGCTCCTCGGCGTTGAGCGCCGGCGAGGGCGCCTCTTCCCAGACTTTCTGGTGACGGCGTTGCAGCGAACAGTCGCGCTCGCCGAAATGCACGCCGCGGCCGGCGCCGTCGCCGAACACCTGGACCTCGATGTGGCGCGGCTTTTCCAGGTATTTCTCGATGTAGACGGCATCGTCGCCGAAGGCCGCGCCGGCCTCCGTGCTGGCTGTCTGCAAGGCGATCTCGAGATCGGCTTCGGTAAGGGCGACCTTCATACCGCGCCCGCCACCGCCCGCCGAAGCCTTGATGATCACGGGATAGCCGATCTCGGCGGCAATGCGCCTGGCTTCCTTCTGGTCGGTGACGGCGCCGTCGGAGCCCGGCACAACCGGAATGCCGAGCCGCTTTGCGGTGCGCTTGGCCTCGATCTTGTCGCCCATGATGCGGATGTGGTCGCCCGACGGGCCGATGAAGGTGATGTTGTGGGCGGCGAGAATGTCGGCGAACTTGGCGTTTTCCGACAGGAAGCCATAGCCCGGATGCACGGCATCGGCGCCTGTGATCTCGCAGGCTGCGACGATCTGGTGGATGTTGAGATAGCTGTCGCGCGACGGCGGCGGACCGATGCACACGCTTTCGTCGGCGAGCCTGACATGCATGGCGTCAGCGTCGGCGGTCGAATGCACGACCACGGTCTGGATGCCGAGTTCCTTGCAGGCGCGCAGCACCCGAAGCGCGATTTCGCCGCGGTTGGCGATGAGGATCTTCTGGAACATCCGGCCCGCTCTACTCGATCACGACGAGCGGCATGCCGTACTCGACCGGCTGGCCGTCCTCGAACAGGATCGCCGTCACCGTGCCGGCGCGCGGCGAAGGGATCTGGTTCATCGTCTTCATCGCTTCGATGATCAGCAGCGTCTGGCCTTCCTTGACCTTCTGGCCGACTTCGATGAAGGCCTTGGCGTCGGGCGAGGGCGCGAGATAGGCGGTGCCGACCATCGGCGAGGGGACCGCGTTCTTGGACGGGTCGGCCACTGCTGGTGCGGCAGCTGCGCCCGCCGCGGGCTGCTGCGCTGCCGGAGCATAACTGGCCTGCGGGGCGGCGATGGCGTGGACGGCCGGCGCTTGGCGCGACACGCGCACCTTCAGGTCGCCGAGCTCGACTTCGATCTCGGTGAGATTGGTGTCGTTCAGTATGCCCGCGAGATCGCGGATCAGTTGCTGGTCAACACCGGTCTTCTTTATCGACATTTTCGAGCCTTCTGTTTGTGGGCCGGTCATAGGCGTGCCGCCAGCGCCTGCAGCGCCAGCGAGTAGCCAAGCGGCCCGAACCCGCAGATCATGCCGACAGCGACCGGCGCGACCATGGAGACGTGGCGGAATGGTTCCCGCGCGTGGATGTTGGAGAGGTGAACTTCGGCGACGGGCAGCGGCGCGACAGCGCGGATGGCGTCGTGAATGGCAATCGAGGTGTGGCTGTAGGCACCCGGATTGATGACGATGCCGGCTGCCTTGTCGCCGGCTTCCTGGATCCAGTCGACGAGGTCGCCCTCATGGTTCGACTGGCGAAAATCAATCTCGAGGCCAAGCGCGGCGCCCGCCTGCTTGCAGTCGTCGGCGATCGCGGCAAGCGTCTGGCCGCCATAGATGCCCGGCTCGCGCTTGCCGAGCGCGTTCAGGTTGGGGCCGTTCAGGACGAAAATCGTTTTCAAAAATGCCGACCTTTTCCGACGCCGGCCTCAAGCCGGCGCGCAGGGCCTTCTATAATGGGCATAGCCGCCCGCGGAAAGAGCACAAGTGCGATCTTTCACTGTCCACAACAGGCGGAAATGTGCCCGTGAGAAATAGGCTCGCGTGCAAGATCAGAGCGCGGCTTTCGCCGCCTCGATCTTTTCAGCCAGCACTTCCTGGCCGAGCGCCCCGAACACCACCTCATTGCCGACCACGTAGGAAGGCGTTCCGGTGATGGCCAGCTTGTTGGCGAGGTCGAAGGTCTTGGAGAAAGCCTCGGTGATGGTCGGATCCTTCATCTTCTCGCGCAATTTCGCCTCATCGGCGCCTAGCGACAGCGCAACCTTGATGGCCGCCGCCTCGGTGGCGCGGCCCTGGCCGCCGAGCAGGGCGTTGTGGAACTCGCCGTATTTCTCCGGATGCATCAGGTGGAAAGCCATCGAGACGACGCTGGCCTTTTGCGAATCCGGCCCGAGGATCGGGAATTCCTTGAGCACGAAGCGCAGCTCCGGATCGGCCTTTGTCAGAGCCTGCATGTCCTCGATGGCGCGTTTGCAGAAGCCGCAATTGTAGTCGTAGAATTCGACGATGGTGACCTTGCCCTTCGGGTTGCCGACGACACCGTCGAAGGTCGAGTTGAAAATCTCGGACTTGGCCTTCTCGATGACGCCGAGGCTGGCGATGCGCTGCTCTTCCTTCTGCTTGGCCTCGAGCGCCTCCTGCACTTCGAGCAGCACTTCGGGGTTCTTCAGGAGATAGTCGCGGATAATGCCCTCGACCTCGGTGCGATCGATCTTGGTGTCGGCCGAGGCGGTCTGCACGGCCTGCGCCGTGCCGGCCTTGGCCACCTGCGGATTGCCGGCGACGAACCCGAACGCCAGCATGGCAAGAGCAGCCGCCACTCCCGTCGTGCCGAGCAATATTGCCTTGTTCATCGTCTGATCCTCTTGCCGGTTCCGGTCTATCCTAGTCGCCGCGGGCGACCGGAAGGTTCATTTCTTGAGTTTGCCTGAAGGGTTGTAGTTTATGATGTCCTGCGCCCGAATCCAGCCGGGCTCGCCGCGCTTCAAGTCTTTTTGCGCGCGCATGGCGAAAATTTTCGCATTCGTGTAATCGCCGGAATAAAAGTGGCCCTCGGCGGTGGCGAGTTCCGCCGCCGGAATGTTGCCAAGCTCGCCATAGGCCTGGGCGAGATAGCGGTATCCGACCGTGTTTTCCTTGTCGCGCCCGAGACCGTTGTTGATCTGCACCACCGCCTTCTTCAGCGAGTCGGGCGTGCCGATGGCCATCAGCGCCTGGCCGAGGGAAACGGGCAACAGGCCCGACCTCACCGGATCGAGGCTGACCGCCTTGGCATAGGCGTCCGCGGCGTCCTTGGGCTTGTTGGCCTTCATCAGTATGTCGCCGCGCATTTCCTGGAAGTAGGGGTTCTTCGGCTGTTCCTTGATCAATCCATTGGCCTTGGTCAGTGCTGCACCCAGATTGCCGTAGAGATAGGCCATCTGCGCTTCGCCATAGCGCGAGGCGAGGCTGCCCGGGGCCTTGCGGATCAGCCGCGTGGCGGCGGCCTGGCCGCCCATATAGGCGGCGATCTTGATGCGCATCATGTCGTGCCGCTGCTGCAGTGCCGGCGGATCGACCTTGTCGACGTTAGGGCTCTGCTTGACCAGCACTTCGAGATTGGCGATGCGCTCCTGCGGCATCGGGTGGCTGATGCGGTAGGGATCGACCTGCGTGCCGGAAAGCGACAGCGCGCTCTGGAAGCGGGCGAAGGTCTTCAGCATGCCCATGCCGGACTGGCCGGTGGCATTGAGATAGGTGATGGCAGAGCGGTCGGCGGTCGACTCTTCGGTGCGCTGGTAGGCAAGAATGCTGCGCTGCGCCATCTCGCCGCCGCCCGCAGCCACGCCCATGCCGGCGCCGGCAAGGCCGCGGCTGTTGGTGGTGGCGCCGGCAACGATGGCGCCGGCGCCAAGCAGCGTGGCGATGATGGCCATGGTCTTGGCGCGCTCGAGCTGGTCGCGCAATTTCTGCTGATGGCCGCCTGCGATGTGGCCGGCCTCATGGGCGATGACGCCGATGATCTCGTTGGGCGTTTCTGCCTGCATCAGCGCGCCGGTGTTGATGAACAGCCGGCGCCCGGTGACGAACGCGTTGAAGCTCTGATCGTTGACCAGAACGATATCGACACCGTCATTGGCAAGACCGGCCGCCTTGAAGATCGGCCGCGCATAGTCGCGCACCAGCGCCTCGATCTCGGCATCGCGCACGACCGGCACCGCCTGCGCGAAGGCCGTCACCGAGCCGGTGACAGCGACGGCGGCGGCAAGCAAAAGCGTCGCGAAGCCGCGCGCTGTCTTCCCGATGGAAGATTTGGACATCGTCGATTTGGGTCGGCTCAGCATGAGGTCCACTGGTAAACGAGCGGGCGAACGATGAAAAGTCACGGCACCGAAACTAGGCGAACTTGTGATCCTCACATCAATCGGGCATTTGTGCGGCGCTGCCGCCGGTTGATGGCTTTGAGCGGCGGGCCGGACGGAAAGATTTAGGTCAAATGGTAGTTTCGCTGTCGCGCCGCGGTGAAGTCGAGCCGTTTCACGCCATGGACATTCTGGCCGAAGCCAACCGGCTGAAGGCGACGGGCGTGCCTGTCGTCTCCATGGCCGTCGGCCAGCCATCCGATCCGGCGCCCGTGGGCGTGAGGGAAGCAGCCGCAAATGCGCTGAGGATCGGACGCATCGGCTATACCGACACGCTCGGTCTGGCGGATCTGCGCAAGGCGATCGCCACGCATTATGGCGACCATTACGGGATCGATGTCGCGCCGAACCGGATCGCCGTGACCACGGGATCTTCGGCCGCCTTCAATCTGGCATTCCTGGCGATGTTCGATCCCGGCGACCGCGTCGCCATCGCAGCACCCGGCTATCCCGCCTACCGCAACATCATGGCCGCGCTCGGCATCGAGATCGTCGAGATCGAGCTCGGCAGCGACGCCTATCTTCATGCCGAACATTTGACATCGGCGCACCGGGAAAAACCGCTGAAGGGCGTGTTGTTCGCCAGCCCGGCTAATCCGACAGGTGCGGTCATTCCCGTCGACCAGTTGTCGGGACTGGTGGGGACAGCCGAAGAACTCGGCATCGGGGTGATATCGGACGAAATCTATCACCGGCTGGCCTATGCCGCGCCCGACACCACGGCGCTGGCCTATGGCTCAGGCGTGACGGTGATCAATTCCTTCTCGAAATATTATTGCATGACCGGATGGCGCATCGGCTGGATGGTGCTGCCGGAAGCTCTGGTGAGGCCGATCGAGCGCATCGCCCAGAGCCTCTACATCTCGCCGCCGGAACTGTCGCAGATCGCGGCGATCGAAGCCTTCAAGGCGGCGGAAGAGCTGGAAGAGGTGAAGGCGCGCTATGCCTGGAACCGCGAGCTGTTGATGCGGCGCCTTCCGGAACTCGGATTTCCCTTGGCGGCGCCGATGGACGGTGCCTTCTACGCTTTCTGCGATGTCACCCGGCATACCAATGACAGCATGGCCTTTGCGCGCAAAATGCTGGCCGAAGCGCATGTGGCGGCGACGCCCGGTCGCGATTTCGATCCGCTGGCAGGACACCGCACGATGCGCTTTTCCTATGGCGGCAGCCATGACGACATGGTCGAGGCGATGGCGCGCATCGAGCGCTGGCTGAAATAGCGGGGACGGGCATGCCGGATCTTGAACAAGCGCTGGCCGATGTCGCCGCCGAGATGGCCGAGCGCACCGATCGGGGTGACGTCGCCACCTACATTCCGCAGCTCGGCAAGGTCGATCCGAAGAAATTCGGCATTGCCGCCGTGACCAATGACGGCCGCGTGCTGGTCGCCGGCGACGCCCATCAGGCGTTTTCGATCCAGAGCATCTCCAAGGTGTTTACGCTCACGCTGGCGCTTGGCAATGTCGGCGACGCGCTGTGGCAGCGTGTCGGACGCGAGCCGTCGGGCAATCCGTTCAACTCGATCGTGCAGCTCGAGCATGAGAACGGCATTCCGCGCAATCCGTTCATCAATGCCGGCGCCATCGTGATCTCCGACATACTGCTTGCCGGCCACCAGCCGCGCGAGGCGATCGGCGAAATCCTGCGCTTCATCCAGTTCCTTGCCGATGACGAAACCATCATCATCGACCGCGAGGTCGCGGCTTCCGAACGCGCCACCGGCTATCGCAACTTCGCGCTTGCCAACTACATGAAATCCTTCGGCAATCTCAACCATGCACCCGAGCTGGCGCTGGGCGTGTACTTCCACCATTGCGCGATCGCCATGAGCTGCCGGCAATTGGCGCTGGCCGGCCGCTTCCTCGCCAATGGCGGCAGAAACCCGGCAACCGGGCACTCCGTGGTGTCTGCCGAGCGGGCGCGGCGCATCGGCGCCATGATGCTGACCTGCGGCCACTATGACGGTTCCGGCGATTTCGCCTTCCGTGTCGGCATTCCCGGCAAAAGCGGCGTCGGCGGTGGCATATTGGGGATCGTGCCGGGTGTTGCTTCGCTCGCCGTATGGTCGCCGGGCTTGAACGCCAACGGCAATTCCAAGCTGGGGTCGATCGCCTTGGAAAAACTGGCCAGGATGATGAACTGGTCGATTTTCGCCCCCTGACGCCTTCCGTCATTCGCGCATGCAAAAATCCCGCGCCGTGGTTTGAACGGCGCGGGATTTTTGTCAGGAACCTATCTTAATCGGCTGAATAGCTTAGAAAAAGCCCTTCCGCTGCCACCAGCCGGCGCGCTTCGGCTTTTCCTCGGCCTTTGCCTCGTCGGCAACGCTGGAGGAAACCACCGGCACCGCGGAGGTATCCGCGGCCACGGCTTTGCGCCGTGACGGGCGAGCCTTGGCGGGCTCGTCGTCGACGGTCGTTTCCGTGGCGGCATCGGCCGCAGCGGGGGCGGCTGCTTCGACGGCAGCTTCCGGTGCAGCCTCGGCCGCCGTCTCATCGGCGACTTCCACCACAGCCTTCTTTGCCCTTGAAGCGCGCTTCTTCTTCGGCTTTTCGGCTGGAGCGTCGTCGTTCGCCGCGGCGGGAGCCGCTGCTTCTTCAACCGCTACGGCTGCTACGGGCTCGCTTGCGGCCGTTCCGAGTTCAGCGGCCTCGGCCACCGAGGCGGTTTCGCCGGCTTCGGTCTCCGTGCCGTCTTCGCGACGATTGCGCTTGCCGCCGCGCTTGCCGCGACGGCGCTTCTTGCCCTGGGCGTCATCTGATGCTTCCACCGTTTCGACGGCGCCAACCTGGGCTTCGTCTTGCTGTGTTGCATCGTCAGCGCCTGGTTCAGCGGCAAAGTCGTCGCTTGCCGCCGAAACCGAAGCACCTTCGGCGCCATGCTCGCGATCGCCATGTTCGCGTTCGCGATCCTTGCCGCCGCGCCGCCTGCGGCGCTTGCGACGCTTGCGGTCGCGGCCTTCGCCGTCCTCAGCCGATCTCGGCTGCTGCTGCGACTGCGGCTGCGCCTGGCGCGGCTGCTCGGCCTGTACCACAACCTCGTCGTCTTCCTCCTCGATGACGATCTCGTCCTCGGGCTCTTCCGGCTCGACATAGGCCGGGAAGGTTCGCGCTTCGACAAAGCCTTCCGGCTTTTCGGCAATGGCGCCGCGGAAAATCGCGTAGTGCTGGACACCGACCGTGTCATCGGCCTCGACGGTGATGGTCAGGCCAAAGCGGCTTTCGAGTTCCACCAGCGTGCCGCGCTTGTGATTGAGCACATAGAGAGCGGTCGCCGCCGGGGTGCGCACCGTGATGTGGCTGCGCGAATCCTTGAGCAGGAATTCCTCGATCGCCCGTACCACCATCAGCGCCACCGACGAATCGGAGCGCACATGGCCGGTGCCGCCGCAATGCGGGCACGGCTTCATGGTCGATTCCAGCACGCTGGCGCGGATGCGCTGGCGCGACATCTCCATCAGACCGAAATGTGAGATGCGGCCGACCTGGATGCGGGCTCGGTCGTTCTTGAGGTGATCCTTCAGCCGCTTCTCGACGGAGCGGTTGTTGCGGTTCTCCTCCATGTCGATGAAGTCGATGACGATCAGGCCGGCGAGATCGCGCAGCCTCAATTGCCTGGCGACCTCTTCCGCCGCTTCAAGGTTGGTGTGGAGAGCGGTGTCCTCGATCGAGTGCTCCTTGGTGGAGCGGCCCGAATTGACGTCGATGGCGACCAGCGCCTCGGTTTGGTTGATGATGATGTAGCCGCCGCTCTTCAGCGTCACCTGCGGCTGCAGCATGCGGTCGAGCTGCGCCTCGATCCCGTTGCGCACGAAGATCGGCGTCGTGTCGCGGAACGGCTGAACCACCTTGGCGTGGCTCGGCATCAGCATGCGCATGAAATCCTTGGCCTCGCGGTAGCCTTCCTCGCCGGAGACAAGAATCTCGTCAATATCCTTGTTGTAGAGGTCGCGCACCGAGCGCTTGATCAGGCTGCCTTCCTCATAGACGAGGGCAGGGGCGGTGGATTGCAGCGTCAGATTGCGGACGTTTTCCCAAAGCCGCATCAGATATTCGTAGTCGCGCTTGATTTCCGCCTTGGTGCGGCTTTCGCCGGCGGTGCGCAGGATGACGCCCATGCCCTGCGGCACTTCGAGATCGGCAACGACCTCCTTGAGGCGCTTGCGGTCGACCGCACTGGTGATCTTGCGCGAAATGCCGCCGCCGCGTGCGGTGTTGGGCATCAGCACGGAATAGCGGCCGGCAAGCGACAGATAGGTGGTGAGTGCAGCGCCCTTGTTGCCGCGCTCTTCCTTGACCACCTGCACCAGCAGGATCTGCCGGCGCTTGATGACTTCCTGAATCTTGTACTGGCGGCGCACCGGCTTGCGGCGGCTGCGCACCTCTTCCAGCGCATCCTCGGCGCCTACGGATTCGATCTCGTGGTCGTCCGGATGCGAGGACTGCACCTCTTCCAGCATGCCGCGATCATTGTCCTCGGAGGTGGCTTCGCCACTTGCCTCGCTGGACGACCTTTCGTCACCCGGCTCCGCCGCAGGGACAGCTTCGGAGATCACATCCGCTTCGACGCTTGCCGCGATCGATGTCGGGCCGCCTTCCGACGGTTCGGTCCCGGATGTCTCGGCGTCGGAGGCTTCGCTGTCGCCATGCCCGGCATGATCGTCATGCCCGGCGGTATTGGCCGCGGCATGCTCGGAAGCAGGCGCTTCGGAGACGGCATCGCTGCCGGCATCGCCATGTTCGCCGTTCTCATCATCGGCGCCGGCGTCGCGCTTGTGTTCGCCGCGCTCACGACCCTTGCCGCCGCGCCGGCGGCCGCGCCGCCCGCGATCGCGACTCTGGCGGTCGTCGCCGTCATTGTCCTCGTTCTCCTCTTCCTCCGCTTCCTGCGCTTCAGCGCGCAGCAAAGCCTGACGATCGGCGACCGGGATCTGGTAATAGTCGGGGTGAATTTCACTGAAGGCGAGGAAACCGTGACGGTTGCCGCCATATTCGACAAAGGCTGCCTGGAGGGAAGGTTCGACACGCGTTACGCGGGCGAGATAGATGTTTCCTTTGAGCTGCTTCTTGTCCTGAGATTCAAAGTCGAATTCTTCAATACGGTTACCGCGGATAACGACAACGCGTGTTTCCTCCGGGTGGGAGGCGTCTATCAGCATTTTGTTGGGCATTATTTCGTTTCCTCCCGGCAGCCGTCAGCCGCAGCTTGCGAGGCAAAGCCCGCTGCTGCGTGTCTGGGATGTGGGTGCCGGATGTCTGAATGTCCGCCGGACGCCGCTTGAGCGCCATGGCGGTGCCGCCCGCAGCCACAATGGCGCGGTTTGATGCGGACCTTTCCATGATTGCGCTTGAAGCCATCGTCACCAGCAGAACCTTTTGAACCAAAGCCCGGACGAACCGGACCAGCTTGTTTGCTCATACAGAGCCGGCACGGGAACAAACCCGGCCGTTTTCCTCACGCAGGCGATTCCCCCGCCACGGGCGCACACCTGCGAAATTCGTCGCGATCACCTGAAGCCTTTTCGCTGGAGCGAAAGGAGCCGCCTTTCATCTGACCTGTAGCAGGAAGCTGCGGGAGAAGCGGTTCCAGGATTGCAGTGATCCACCATCGCTTTTATGATTTGACGGGGTGGAAGGCAACCCCGATTTCGGATGCCGGCAAAAAGCAGTGCCGTAACGGAAGCACAGGCCTTAATCCTCAATGAAAAGGCTTGGTTAACCTTCTCTGGATACCAATCGTTAATCGAGTCTGCGGCCTGACCGGCATTTCGACCAACCACGCGGGCGCAAGCGCCAAATCGGGAGCGACTGCAAAGAAATGGGACTGGCGGGCATCACAGACAAGGGCCATGGCCGTGCAGGCCGTTTCCTGCGCGCTGCCGGTGTGCTGTTGCTGCTGGCGCTTTGCCTTGCTTTTGCGCCGGTTTCACGCGCCGCCGATGCGCCACTCGGCGCCACCGCCTACAAGATGGCCGGCGACGCAACCAAGATGCGCATCGTCATCGATTTCGACCGCGAGCCCGACATCAAATGGTTCCTGCTGCGCGGCCCCAACCGGCTGGTCGTGGACCTGCCGCGCACCCGATTCGCCATTGGCGCGAAGGACGCCAAGGCCCGCGGCCTGGTCAAAGCGGTGCGTTATGGCGATCAGGGCGAGGGATCGCGGCTGATCCTGACCGGCAAGGGGCCGTTCTCGGTCGACAAGCTCGAGGTGCTCAAGAACGAGGACGGCGCAGGCTATCGCATCGCCATCGACATGTCGGCAGCCTCCGACCGCGAGTTCGACGAAGCCCTTGCCAACCAGGCGCTGACCACTGGCTCGACCGTCTCCACCGACAAGGGCTCCAGGGTCGGCACAGGGCCGATCTCCAATCCCGGGCATCGCTTCACCATCGTCATCGATCCCGGCCATGGCGGCATCGACGGTGGCGCCGAAGGCCTCAACGGCACCATCGAGAAGAACGTGACGCTGGCCTTCGCCACCGAATTGCGCGACAAGCTCGCCGCCGTCGCCAACTACGACGTGTTCATGACGCGCGATACCGACGAGTTCCTGCGGCTCGATGACCGCGTGCGCATCGCCCGGCAGCACGAGGCCGACCTTTTGATCTCGATCCATGCCGACACGATCAGCGTCAAGGGTATCAGAGGCGCCACCGTCTATACCGTCTCCGACAAGGCGTCCGATCCGCAAGCGCAGGCGCTTGCCGACCGTGAAAACCTCTCCGACCAGTTCGCCGGCATGGTGATCAAGGACGACAACAAGGAAGTCACCGACATACTGATCGACCTGATCCGCCGCGAGACGCATAATTTCTCGATGAGCTTTGCCCACACTCTGGTCGGCCAGTTGTCCACCAGCGTCGGCCTGATCAATAATCCGCAGCGTTCGGCCGGCTTCAAAGTGCTGAAAGCGCCCGATGTGCCGTCGGTGCTGGTGGAACTTGGCTATCTCTCCAACGCCAAGGATGAAGCGCAACTGCTCGACGCCGACTGGCGCGGCAAGGCGGCGCAGAGCATCACCAACGCCGTCGCCCTGTTTGCCTCCGCCAAGATGGGAACGGGAACCGGAGGCTGAGATGGTCGCCGCCGCCCACGACCGGAGGCAGCGTTGCACGACGACAACACCAGGCGCTTTTATTTCAGGTGGGGGATGCCTAAACCGGGCACTGCCGTATTTTGCCCACATGGTGGCGACATGGGTTTTCCATCACGGATCGGGACAGTTGCGAAGGCTTGCGCGGAAGGCGGCTTCGTCTAGGAAATTCCCGGACCTCGGACTGGAGCGGGCATGATTCGTCTTATCGGCTATTTCTTTGGTATCGGCACGACGCTGGCGCTTATCGTCGCCGCGGGCGTGGCGATATACATCAGCCATCTATCGAAAGACCTGCCCGACTACGAGGTTCTGGCCAAGTACGAGCCGCCGGTGACGACCCGCATCCATGCTTCCGACGGCTCGCTGATGGCCGAATATGCGCGCGAACGGCGGCTCTATCTGCCGATCCAGGCGGTTCCGGACCGGGTCAAGGCGGCGTTCCTGTCGGCCGAGGACAAGAATTTCTACAACCATCCCGGCATCGACATCACCGGGCTTGGCCGCGCCATCTACGTCAACCTGCAGAATCTGGGTTCGGGCAGGCGCCAGGTCGGCGCCTCGACCATCACCCAGCAGGTGGCGAAGAACTTCCTCTTGTCCTCGGACCAGACCTACGAGCGCAAGATCAAGGAGATGATCCTGGCCTTCCGCATCGAGCAGGCTTATTCGAAGGACCGCATCCTTGAGCTCTATCTCAACGAAATCTTCTTCGGCTTCGGCGCCTATGGCGTTGCGGGCGCGGCACTGACCTATTTCGACAAGTCGGTCAACGAACTCACGGTCGCGGAAGCCGCCTATCTGGCGTCGCTGCCGAAGGGGCCCAACAACTACCATCCCTTCAAGCATGCCGACCGCGCCATCGAGCGCCGCAACTGGGTCATCGACCAGATGGTCGAGAACGGCTACGTGACGCGCGAGGAAGGCGACAAGGCCAAGGCCGAGCCGCTTGGCGTGACGCCGCGCCGCAATGGCTCCTATCTGTTTGCGGGTGAATATTTCACCGAGGAAGTGCGCCGCCAGATCATCTCGCGCTATGGCGAGAACGCGCTCTATGAGGGCGGCCTTTCGGTGCGCACGACGCTCGATCCGAAGATCCAGCTCATCGCCCGCAAGTCGATGCAGAACGGCTTGCTCAAATACGACACGCTGCGCGGCTATCGCGGACCGGTGACGCATATCGATGCCTCCGGCGACTGGGGCGTGGCGCTGGGCAACGTCAAGGGGCTGGAAGACGTGCCGGAATGGTCGCTTGCCGTCGTGCTCGACAGCTCGGCGACCGGCCTTTCCATCGGCCTGCAGCCGACGCGGCAGATTTCGGGCGATATCGTCAAGGAACGCATCGAAGGCGCCGTCAGCAAGGAAGACATGAGCTTTGCCATGCGCCATGTGGTCGATGGCAAGACGGTCAAGGCCAAGTCTCCGGCCGATGTACTGCAGCCCGGCGACGTCATCTTCGTGCAGAAGAACGAAGGGTCGGAAGGCGCCTACACGCTGCGCCAGGTGCCGGAAGTGGAGGGCGGCCTGATCGCCATGGATCCACATACCGGCCGCGTGCTGGCCATGGTCGGCGGCTTCTCCTATGCGCAGTCGGAGTTCAACCGTGCCACGCAGGCGATGCGCCAGCCGGGATCGTCCTTCAAGCCGATCGTCTATTCGGCCGCGCTCGACAATGGCTATACGCCGGCCTCGGTGATCATGGACGGACCGATCACCATCCAGAGCGGCACCACGACCTGGACGCCGAAGAACTATGACGGCACGGTGGCAGGCCCCGCGACCTTGCGCTCCGGCATCGAAAAGTCGCGCAATTTGATGACGGTGCGGCTGGCCAACGACATGGGAATGAAGCTGGTGGTGGAATATGCCGAGAGGTTCGGCGTCTACGACCATCTGGCGCCGTATCTGCCGATGGCGCTGGGCTCCGGCGAGACGACGGTGATGCGCATGGTGTCGGCCTATTCGATCATGGCCAATGGCGGCAAGTCGATCAAACCCTCGCTCATCGACCGCATCCAGGACCGCTACGGCAAGACCGTGTTCAAGCAGGACGAGCGCGGCTGCGAAGGCTGCAACGCGCCCGAATGGAACAACCAGCCCGAACCGGAACTGGTCGACAATTCCGAGCAGGTGCTCGATCCGATGACGGCCTACCAGATCACCTCGATGATGGAAGGCGTGGTCCAGCGCGGCACCGGCGCCACCATCGCCGAGCTTGGCCGCCACATCGCCGGCAAGACCGGAACGACCAATGACGAGAAGGACGCCTGGTTCATCGGCTATACGCCGAACCTCGTCGTCGGCCTCTACATGGGTTACGACACGCCGCGCGGTCTCGGCCATGGCGCCACCGGCGGTGGTCTGGCGGCGCCTATCTTCAAGGACTTCATGCGCGTTGCGCTGGACGGCACGCCCAATGTCGACTTCAAGGTGCCGGAAGGCATGAACCTGGTCGCGATCAACCGCAAGACCGGCATGCGTGCCGCGTCGGGCGATCCCGGCACCATCATCGAAGCCTTCAAGCCCGGCACCGGCCCGGCCGACAGCTATTGGGTGATCGGCATGGGCGCCGACGGGTCCAACGGCGCCGGCGGACCGCTATCGCCGCAGGCTACGGAAGCCATCCAGGCACCCGGCGGCGGGCTTTACTGACGACCTGATTTCTTAAGCTGAATGGGCTGGCTTGTTGAGCCGGCCCATTTCGCTTTACAGGCAGCAATGCCGTGCCTATGTATCGCGCCGACCCAAGCGCCACTTCAAAAACAGGACAGAACAACCAGCCATGCGCGCGGAAACGCAGAACATTGTCGACGAGATCAGGCAGGCGATCACCCTGCTGAGGAGGCATCTTTGACTGGGATCAGGCCATAAAACGGCTTGAATACCTGAACGTGCGCGCCGAGGATTCAAGCCTCTGGAATGATCCGCTGGAAGCGCAGAAGCTGATGCGCGAGCGCCAGGGCCTCGAAGACGGGATCGCCGGCGTCAAAAGCCTGACCCAGGCGCTGGAAGACAATATCGGCCTGATCGAACTGGGTGAGGAAGAGGGCGACCAGAGCGTGATCGCCGAGGCGGAAGCGGCCCTCCGCTCGATGCAGGGCGAGGCCAAGGCCCGCCAGGTCGAGACGCTGCTGTCGGGCGAGGCAGACGCCAACGACACCTATCTCGAAGTCCATGCCGGCGCCGGCGGCACCGAGAGCCAGGACTGGGCCTCGATGCTTCTGCGCATGTACACGCGCTGGGCCGAGCGTCGCCGTTTCAAGGTCGAGGTGCTGGAAGTCCATGATGGCGAAGAAGCCGGCATCAAGTCCGCCACGCTCCTGATCAAGGGCCACAATGCCTATGGCTGGCTGAAGACCGAGTCGGGCGTTCATCGCCTGGTCCGCATTTCACCCTATGACAGCAATGCGCGCCGCCACACGTCCTTCTCCAGCGTCTGGGTCTACCCGGTCGTCGATGACAGGATCGAGATCGACGTCTCGGAATCGGATGTACGCATCGACACCTACCGCTCATCCGGTTCGGGCGGCCAGCACGTCAACACCACGGACTCGGCGGTTCGCATCACCCATATCGCCACCGGCATCGCGGTTGCCTGCCAGGCCGAACGCTCGCAGCACAAGAACAAGGCGAAGGCCTGGGAAATGCTGCGCTCGCGCCTTTACGAGGAAGAGCTGAAGAAGCGCGAAGCGGTGGCCAATGCCACAGAAGCGTCGAAGAGCGACATCGGCTGGGGTCACCAGATCCGTTCCTATGTGCTGCAGCCCTACCAGTTGGTGAAGGACCTGCGCACCGGCGTCGAGAGCACCAGCCCGTCGAGCGTGCTCGACGGCGACCTCGACGACTTCATGGAAGCTTCGTTGTCGCAGCGCATCGAGGGCGGTGCCGGTGAAGCCGTGGCCGACCTCGACTAGGATATGTCCATATTCAGGTGAGGCCGGCCTGCGAATGGCTGATTCCTACGCTTCCGCCACTTTCGGCTCGGCTGACTTGAATAAGAACATCCCTGGGCGGGGGAGCGAAGGAGGAACAATGACTCGCAGGCTCACCGGCAAATGCTTTTGCGGCGCGGTCCAGTATGAAGTGGCGGACGAGTTCGTCTATGCCGCCAACTGCCATTGTTCGAACTGCCGGCGCACCACAGGTTCCGCCTTCAAGCCCTTCGCCGGCATCGAGCGCGAGAAACTTGCCCTTGCCGAAGGGCATCACGGGCTCATCCATTTCGGCGATGACAGCGGCCACGATGCGCATTGCAGCCGCTGCGGCTCGTTGCTGTATTCGCTGGTCCGCGACGGCGCCTATGTCCATGTCGCCATGGGCACGCTGGTCGACGATCCGACGATCCGGCCGACCGCGCACATCTTCGTCGGCTCCAAAGCGCCATGGTTCACCATCGCCGACGACTTGCCGCAATATGAAGGGCATGTGATCGCCGGTCCAGGCGACGTATAGGCTGGAACCACATACGGCCAATCCCGTTGTTTCGTTGCCCGTCTGCCGGGAGTTGAGCCTGGCTTGGATCTCGTCAGCGGTTGCAGATAGCGGCGTAGATGTGCGGCCTCGCGCAGCAACTTCTTGCGCCAGCCTAGGAATCAGCCCAGCATCCGAGGGCTGGAAGAGAAAAAGCATTTATGGCCGGACGCGGCATATCTGCGACCTGACGATCCGGCCACTGGGAAGACACGTTCCGGGAACGGGCAAGCGAAACGCTTGATGCTCGTTTGAAAGGAACGCTTCCATGTCTGCTGCCACTCTCCGATCGGCCAGAGCCGTTCAACCGGCTGGCCGACTCCTGTTTTCCTTGTTCGTGACCCCGATCTTTGCAATTGCGATGCTTGCGGCGGTGCTGACCGCACCCGCCTTCGCCCATGACGCCAAGCCTACGGCGGCGAAGCCGCAAGGCTGGAGTTATCCCTTCGCCTGCTGCGCAAACTACGACTGCCGCACCACCCATACCGGCGAGGTGCTGGAAAAGCCGGAGGGCTATGTCATCGCCGGAACGGGGGAGGTCGTTCCGATGAGCGACAAGCGGGTCAAGGACTCACCCGACGGCGATTTCCACTGGTGCGCGCATCAGGCCGGCCTCGACGCAGGCAAGACGATCTGCCTGTTCGTGCCACCGCGTTCCTACTGAGTTCTGTTGGCAGTTCTCATCGGAAGGCCGGCCTTGGTGGTGCTGAAGGCGCTTGCGTCAGACGGAAGCAGCGAGTGCCGAGGCGAAGTCGCGATACGGGCGCAGTGGGCGACCCAGAAGTGCCGTCAGGCGCTCGACGTCGCCGGCCTCGGGCAGCATCCCGTCGGTGAAGAAACGCTCGCCCATCAGGCGCATGTCGTAGGCCATCCAGGCGGGCAGGAACTGCTTGAGATTTTGCTCAAAACCCTCCGTATTGTCGCCGCTGTAGCTGATCGGGCGGGCGAGTACGTCTGACCAGATTGCGGCAATATCCGTCCCGGTCAGTGTCTGCGGACCGACGAGGTTGATCCGCTCGAACGCAAGCGGCTCCTTGGACTGTTCGCGACGCAGCAGCTCAAGGGCGGCGATCTCGGCGATATCGCGGGCGTCGATCATGGCGAGACCCTTGGGGCCGATCGGCATTGGGTAGGTGCCGTAGCCGGTGATGACGTCTTCGACCGTCAGATCGTTCTGGATGAAGTAGGCCGGGCGCAAGATCGTAGCTTTGAAGTCCATGTGTTCGATCATTCGCTCGACGCCGAACTTGCCCGCGAAATGCGGCACGTTCACATAGACGTCAGCGTGGATCACCGAGAGATAGACGATCCGCTCGATGCCGGCCGATCGGGCGACGTTCAAGGCGATCAAAGCCTGGGTGAATTCGTCCGGCACCACGGCGTTCAAGAGAAACAGCGTGGAAACGCCAGACATGGCTTTGCGCAGCGAATCGACATCGAGAAAGTCGCCTTGCACGACCGATACGCCTGCCGGAAAACTGGCTTTCGACGGATCGCGCACGAGAGCACGCACATCGGCGCCGCGCTTGGCGAGCTGTTCGACGACTTGGCGGCCGATATTGCCGGTGGCGCCGGTAACGAGAATGGTCATGGAATTTCTCCTGTTGGGTTGCTTGACAGTCCCAATATGTGTGGCTCACAAAGAGCCCAGTAGACGGCAATTTTAGACACGTCGTCTCACTGGTGGGACAGTCATGGACCTTTTAGCCCTTGCCGATTTTAACCTCGTGGCTCGCCATGGCGGCTTCGGCAAAGCGGCAAGGTCCACCGGCCGGCCCAAAGCAACATTGTCCCGGCGCGTTGGCGAATTGGAAAGCAGTCTCGATCTGCGTCTGTTCGAACGGGGTGCGCGTAACCTGAAGCTGACCGAAGAAGGACGGGCGCTCTTCGAGCGGACGGGGGCGTTGCTTGCCGAGCTGGACGAGACGGCATCGGCGATTGCCTCGGGCGGTCAGAGACCCAAGGGCAGATTGCGGATCAGCGCGCCTTTGCATTTTTCGCAGACTGCAATGGGGAGGATCGCTGCGGGATTTGCCCTGAGGTATCCTGAGGTGAGGCTTGAAGTGACCACCGAAGACCGGCATGTCGACATGATCGAGGAAGGCTACGATCTGGTAATCCGGGTCAATCCGGATCCCGATGAAAGCCTGGTCGGACGGGCGTTTCTCCGCGACCGCCTGGTCGTTGTGGCGAGCCCGGACCTTCCTCGCCCGACCGATGGGCTCGCCGCTCCTGGCGTTGCGCGCGGGACAGGCGAGCGGCAAACATGGCAGGTGAAGACACCAGGTGGCCGGGCAACACTTAGAATCGAGCCGGTCCTCGCCTTGTCGACGCTGATCATGGTCCGCGATGCGGTGCGAGCCGGCGTCGGCGCAGGACGGCTTCCCATTTCGTTGGTGGCCCACGACCTGGCTGACGGCACACTGGTGAATTGGGGGGATATTGACGGCCCCGAAATTTCTCTATGGACGCTCTACCCGTCGCGGCGGCTGCTCAGCGCGCGCGTGTCGGCGTTCCTGGATTTTCTGAAACAGGCTTTCCCAAACGGGACGCCGGACGAACTGGCCGCCTATATCGGCAGGTGACGACGATTGGGAGGTGACGACGGGTCCGCTTCGGCCAGAGCGCCGCTCGGCTCGATCGATCGGAGCCTGCTGACAGACAGTCGCCGGCGACGATCAGCCATTCGATGCCGCGCGCCTTGAGTTCGGTTGCGGCAGGCCCGCCGCCGAAGGCGCTGGCCTGCGTCTTGACCAGCATCGTCTCGCCGGCCGCGGGCGCCACTTCCGGGCAGATTTCCGTCAGAGGATCGCTCTTGTCGGAAAAGGCGGACTTGCCGTCGGCGTCGAGCGGATGGAAGGGATGCGCCTTGGCGGCATCGACGATATAGGCCCAGTGGTAGAGCGGCACGAAGTTGCGCCGCGCCGCCGCCTGCAGGCGTTGGACGTTGGCCAGCACCTCGCCATAACCTTCGACCAGATAGCGCTTGTCCTGCCGATGCTCTTCCTGGAGGTCGATGAACGCCGCGGCGACCGTGCCGCGTTTGATGGAGATGGGGCTTTTCATGCGGATAGGCCTTGGTTCGCGACCAACGCCGCCGCTCTTCTCGCAAGGGCAGCGCAAGCGGTGGAGATTGGTCGGCGTCCTCCGAACTTCGTCCTCCCAGGGCGAAGCAGCCGCGCAGCGGCGTCGCGGAGACCCTGGGATCCGTTCCGTGACGTCGACCGTGGAGTGCAACTGTGCAGGATCTGCACCGTTGCGGCGCTCTGGAGTCCATGCCGTGACATTGGCCAAGGAATGCGGCGGAGCAGAACTTGCACCGTTGCGGCGCGGATGAGTCCCGGCATGGATCCTAGGGTCTGCGCCGCGTCGCTGCGCTCCTTGCTTCGCCCTAGGATGACGACGGGATTGGCGTTCGCGCTGGTTGCCAAGGGATGCGAAACGACCATCAAACCTGCTTCTCCAGAAACTCATCCTCGTAGGGAAAGCGCGACAGAAGCTCGGTGCCGGTGTCGGTTATCAGGATTTCGTCCTCCAGCTTGACGCCCTCGCGGCCGCCTTTCTCGCCGATATAGCTTTCCACGCTCACCACCATGCCGGGCACGACAACACCGTCGCGGCCATAGGTCTCATAGTCCATGGCATGCGCGATGAACGGCGTCTCGCCATGCATGCCGACGCCATGCATCACCGAGGTATAGCGCTGGTCGACGAAACGGTCCGGGATTTTCCACGCTCTTTCGGCGATCTCGCGAAACGCCATGCCAGGTTTGACAATCGAAATGTTGTGCTGAACCTGGTCGTGCGCCATGCGGTAGAGCGATTTCTGATAGTCGGTCGGCTTGCCAGGCCCGCAGCGGAAGGTGCGCGAAAAATCGGAATAATAGCCATAGCAGCCGATCGTGTCGGTATCGAGCGCCAGAAGCTCGCCCGGCCGGATCTTGCGGCCGCTGGCCTCGTTGAACCACGGATTGGTGCGCTGTCCCGAGGTGAGCAACCGCGTCTCGATAAACTCGCCGCCCTGGCGGATCACCTCGCCATACATGATGGCGAACAGCTCGTTTTCGGAGACGCCGGGCTTGATCGCCTCGCGCACGGCATAAACAGCGGCTTCCGCGCCAGCCATCGATACCTGCAGGCATTTGACTTCCTCGGGTGTTTTCACCGCGCGCACGGCCAGGATCTCGCCCTGACAATCCCTGACGTCGCAGCCGCGCTTTTCCAGCGCCAGCGCCTGCAAATGGCTGCAGCGGTCGAGCCCGAGCTTCATCGAGCCGCCGCCATGTTTCTTCAAAAGCTCGGCGATCTCGTCGGCGAAGGGGCCGGCGGTTTCGTCGTCGCGGCCCGACACCGAAGACCATACCAGCTTGGACGGGCGCGCCTCGTCGATCGTGTCGAGCACCATCGAGACATGGTAGCTCTGCGGGTATTCGAACAGAACGATCGGCCCGTCGGTCGGGATGAAGAAATACCGCGTCGAGTTGCGCAGGAAATAGCCGAACATGTTGCGCGAGCCGGTGGCATAGCGCTGGTTGTAGGGGTCGAACAAAACGACGCCCCCATAGCCCGCCTCGCGCATCCAGCCGCGCAGTTTCGCCAGCCGCCCTTTGCGCAAGGCGTCGGCATCGATGAAGGACGGCTCGGTGTCCGACAGCCACATGCCGCCGGCGGAGTCAGCCGCGACCGGGTGGCGCATGCGGTCCTTGAAATCCACATCCTCGGTGCTGTCGGGGTCGAAAACGACGATGCTCATGGTGCGCCTCCTGAAGGCCTGAACATAGCTACGAACCGCAGTATGTCTGTGCGAGAATCCGCAGATGTCGTGCGAAATGCCGCAAGAAGGGCATGGATACAAAGGGCAATGTGGCGATCCTTCGCGCCCCCCTCTGTCCTGCCGGACATCTCCCCCACAAGGAGGGAGATTAGCAGCTTTCGCGTCCCGCTCGGTGATTGGCGAAAGCCGAGGCGACATCTGATCTCCCCCCGTGTGGGGGAGATGTCCGGCAGGACAGTGGGGGGCGCTGTCCCGCCAGCATCTCACCGCGTTAGCGCGCAGCGCCCTCTAATGCCGCCGCATCGCCTTCGGCGCGTGCCCATGCTCCTCGCGAAACGCTCGGGCAAAACTTGACATCGACGCGAAGCCGCAGGCCAGCGCCACGTCTCGCACCATCAGCGTCGAATGGGCCAACAGGTCGGCGGCGCGCCGCAGCCGGAGCCGCCGGTAATATGCATTGGGCGAAATGCTGAGCTGGGCGCGGAAATTGCGCTCCAACTTGTCGGAGGAGACACCGAGCCTTGCCGCCAGCTCCGTCATGCCGAGCCGCTCTTCCACCGCATCCTCCATGATGGCGATGGCCGACAGCACCAGTTCGTTCTGGACGCCGGTGCGCAGCCTGAGCGGCATCAGCTTGCGGTCGACGCTCGAACGCAAGGGGCTGTGCACGAACCATTCGGCAACGCCCGCCGCGAGCTCGCCGCCATAATCGTTGGTGATGATCTCCAGCATCATGTCGAGGCTGCCGACGCCACCGGCCGAGGTGAAGCGCTTGCGGTCGATGACATAGAGATCGCGCCGAAGCTCGATATCCGGGAAGGCCTCCGTGAAGGCCGCCTGGCTGGTCCAGTGCAAGGTGCAGGCATGGCCGTCGAGCAAGCCGGCCCTGGCGAGGAAGAAGGCGGCGTCGGCCACCGCGCCGATATGGGCGCCGGCGCGCAGGCTCCTGCGGATCCAGGCAACCGCATACTCCGCGACAAGCAAGTCCGCATTGCCGCCGGAGCAGACGACGATGCGGTCGACCTTCGGTGCGCTGGAGGCTGAGAATCCCGGTTGTATGACAACCCCGTTGGACGCCTCGACCGTTCCCTGGTCGGCGCCGACGATCACCCAGCGGTAACAATCGCGTTTGGCCAGCACATTGGCGGCGCGCAGCGGCTCGATCACCGAACTGAACGCCATCATCGGAAAGCCGGGAAAGACCAGCACGGCGAAGGTGAGGGGACCTTCGCTCGCTGCGGGTTGCGCCCGGTCGTGTGTTTGGCTGGCACGGTCGGTATTCACAATTGTGTATTTCCTGGGAGCGTCATTGGTGGCAGACAGGAAATGTAAGGGGCTTTTTGCCCCGCCGGCAATGGAGACGACGCCATGTTTGCGGCCCAGACCATCGACAGCACCGACAAGCCAGCCTTCTACCGCGAACTGGCCACCCAGTTGAAGGCGCTGCTGGAAGGCGAGAGCGACTCCGTCGCCAACGCCGCCAACACATCGGCGCTGATCTTCCAGATGGTGCCCGATCTCAACTGGGCCGGCTTCTATTTCCTGGCGTCGGACGAGGAGCTGGTGCTTGGACCGTTCCAGGGCAAGCCGGCCTGCGTGCGCATCGCCGTCGGCAAGGGCGTGTGCGGCACCGCCATCGATCTCGAAATGTCGATGCTGGTCAAGGATGTGCATGAATTTGCCGGCCACATCGCTTGCGACGCCGACTCGCGCTCGGAGCTCGTCGTGCTGCTGAGCGACAATGACGGCGTCTTCGGCCTGATCGACCTCGACAGCCCGACGCCCGGCCGCTTCGACAAGGACGACCAGGCCGGCATCGAAGCGCTGGCCGCGATCTATGTCGCGGCGAGTTCGTTCGAGGACTAGGCGAACTTCACCAGCATCAGGCTGAAGCCTCCGATGAACAGGAAGGCGCAGAAGGCGAGCGCCAGCGGGCGAAGGCCGCGCGAGCGCAGTTGCGAAATGTTGGCCTGCAGACCCATGGCGGCGAGCCCCATGGTCAGCATGATGGTGGTGGCGAACGCCATGGCCGACTTCACTTCGGCCGGCACGGCAACCAGGCTGTTCAGCGCCACGACGGCGACGAAAGCGGCGACGAACCACGGTATCGGCGGCCGCGCACCGGATTGGTCGCTTGGGCGATCGCCATTGCTCTTGCGGCGCGCCATCAGGCCGAGCGCGATCACCATCGGCGCCAGCATGGCGACGCGGGTAAGCTTGGCGACGGTGGCGATTTCGCCGGACTGGGCGCCGTTCTGGAAGCCGGCGCCGATGACCTGCGCCACCTCGTGGATCGAGGCGCCGGCCCACAGGCCGAATGCGTGCTGGTCGAGGCCGAGCACCGGCGCCAGCAGCGGAAAGCCGAGCATGGCGACGGTGCCGAACAGCGTGATCGAGGCGACGGCATAAGTGACGTCCTCGTCGCGCGCATCGGTGACGATGTTGGTGGCAACGATCGCCGAAGCGCCGCAGATCGAGGTGCCGGCGGCAATCAGCTGCGCCAGCTTGGCGTCGACGCCGATCAGCCGGCCAAGCGTGATGGTGAAGACGAAGGTGGCGCCAAGGGTGGCTGCCACGATGCCGACGCCGCCGGCGCCGATGGAGACGACCTGGCCAAGCGTCAGCTGGAAGCCGAGCAGCACGACGGCAAAGCGCAGCAGGCGCTTCTGCGAGAATGCAATGCCGGCCTTGGCATGGGCGGGCGTGCCGAGCACGTTGGAATAGATCATGCCGGCGACGACGGCGAGGATCATCGGGCTGAACAGCGCGAAGCCGGAGACATTATGGGCCGAGAAGGCCACAGCCGTGATCATCGCTACCAGCACGATCCCGGGGATGACGCCATTCCACACGGAATCGAGCCGCTTCCGGCCCACGGGCAGGTCGGCGGAAATCATGCTGATCGGAATATCGTTCGCTAGTTGGGCGGCGGCAGACAATGCAATTCTCCAGGCAAGTACCTCAGGAGAATGTCATTCCAGAATCGATCTTTCCAACGAATTGTTCTTATTGAAATGATCGATCTTTGCGAACGGTCGGCAATGCCTTCAATCTTGCCTGTGCCATGCAAACATGATGACTGGCTCGGTTATGCAGCTTGACGCTCTGCGTCTTGCACTCCAGCGTGGCGTCATGTCCATTTTCTCGCTCGCCATCGCCCAGCGACGTCGCCTCTGCACAGTGCGGAGCGGCAAGGCGCGACGACAAAGACCGGCACACTAAGTCGGTTCGTTCGTTCCAGCCCCGCCCGCGACGTCTGCCGGCGGGGTTTTCATGTCTGGAGCCTTTGCCATGTCCAATTCTTCCATCCTGTTTCGGCCGGCCCAACCGGCGGACGCTGCCGCCATCAGGGACATTGTGCGTGCCGCCTATGCCAAATGGGTGCCTCTGATCGGCCGCGAGCCGCTGCCGATGCGCGCCGACTATGACAAGGCGGTCGCCGAACATCCGTTCGATCTCGCCATCGAAAATGGCCGCATCGTCGGCATGATCGAGACCATCCTGGCCGACGATCATCTCTGGATCGAGAATGTCTGCGTCGCGCCACAGGCGCAGGGCAGGGGCATCGGCCGGCTGTTGCTGGAACGGGCGGAGCAGAAGGCGCTGGAGGCCAGCTGCTTCGAGCTGCGCCTGCTGACCAACGGCGCCTTCATGGCCAATGTGTTGTTGTACAAACGGCATGGCTATACGATCGACCGGGAGGAGCCGTTCATGAACGGCATGACGGTCTATATGAGCAAGAAACTGGGTGATGGCCGATAACAGGGAGGATCGGATGGCAGTCAGGGTCCGGTTGAAGCCGCTCACGGGGCGGTATGCGGTTTCGCGCCTCGAAGCAAAAGACAGCATTCCCGGCTGGGCGGACGGGCCGGGCTTCGTCAGCATCACCAGGACAGAGGACGAGCTTTCGGTCGTCTGCCTGCAGGATCGGGTGCCGGACGGGGTGAAGCATGACAGGGACTGGGTCGCCCTGAAACTCCAAGGTCCCTTTGCCTTCGACGAAACCGGCATCGTCCTGTCGGTGATAAAGCCATTGTCGGAAAGCGAACTCGGCATTTTTCTGGTATCCACCTTCGATGGTGACCATCTGCTCGTCAAAGCCAAGGATGAAGCCGCGGCAAGGGGGCTTCTGGTCGCGGCGGGGCACACGCTTCTGTAGCCGTAGGCTCAATCGCCCGCCCTTGCGTTTGACATCGCTCTTGCCCCATCGTTATCCCCGATACGACGATCTGGCGATCGCCCCCATCAATTCAGAAATCCCCCGAGGAGAAGCCCGTGTCACACAATCTGCAGTTCTATATCGACGGCGTGTGGGTCGATCCTGTCGTGCCCAGCACACTCGACGTCATCGACCCGTCAAACGAAGATGCTTTCGCGCAGATTTCGCTCGGCTCAAAGGCCGATGTCGACAAGGCGGTTGCGGCCGCCAAGCGCGCCTTCGAGACATTCGGCTTCACTTCGGTCGAGGAGCGCCTCGATATCCTCAACCGCATAATCGAGGTCTACAAGAAGCGCAGCGCCGATCTGGCGCTGGCCGTATCGCGCGAGATGGGCGCGCCGCGCCAGATGGCACTCGACAGCCAGGTCGGCATTGGCCTGGCACATCTGCGGAAGATGGCCGAGGTGCTGAAGTCGTTCGAATTCCGCCACGTCAAGGGCTCGTCGCTGATCGTCAAGGAGCCGATCGGGGTCGTCGGCCTGATCACGCCGTGGAACTGGCCGCTGAACCAGATCACCTGCAAGGTCGGCCCCGCCCTTGCCGCCGGCTGCACCATGGTTCTGAAGCCCTCGGAAATCGCCCCGCTCGACGCCATCATCTTTGCCGAAATCATCGACGAGGCAGGCGTTCCCAAGGGCGTCTTCAACCTCGTCAACGGCGACGGCCCGGGCGTCGGCCAGGCGCTGTCCAGCCATCCCGATGTCGACATGATGTCGTTCACCGGGTCGACCCGCGCCGGCATCCTGGTCGCCAAGGCGGCCGCCGACACGGTCAAGCGCGTGCATCAGGAACTCGGCGGCAAGTCGGCCAACATCCTGTTTCCCGATGTCGATCTCGAAAAGGCCGTCAGCAAGGGCGTCGCCGGCTGCTTCAGCAACTCGGGCCAGTCCTGCAACGCGCCGACCCGCATGTTCGTGCCGCGCGACCGCCATGACGAGGCGACCGGCTACGCCAAGACGGCGGCCGAAAAATTGACCGTCGGCCCGGCCGATGCGGCCGGCACCAAGCTCGGCCCGGTGGTCAGCCAGATCCAGTTCGACAAGATCCAGGACCTGATCCAGGCCGGCATAGATGAAGGCGCCACGCTGGTCGCGGGTGGACCGGGGCGTCCGGCCGAGCTCAACCGCGGCTACTATGTCCGCCCCACCGTGTTCGCCGACGTCACATCAGACATGCGCATCGCGCGCGAGGAAATCTTCGGGCCGGTGCTGGCGATCATGCCTTACGACACAGTGGAAGAGGCGATCGGCACCGCCAACGACACTGTCTATGGGCTGGCGTCCTACATCCAGGCCAAGGATATCGAGAAGGCCCGCGAAGTCGCCGCCCGCATGCGCACCGGCACTGTCTACATCAACTATCCGCAATGGGACGCCGGCCTGCCATTCGGCGGCTACAAGCAATCCGGCAACGGCCGCGAATACGCCGAATACGGGCTGGAGGATTTCCTCGAGATCAAGGGCATCGCGGGGTATAAGGCAGCGGAGTAGGGGCTACCCCTTGGGGACCGGCAACCAGCCGGTCCCGAGGCTTCAGCTCTCAAAGGTGCGGCTTCACTCTTCCCGGAAAGCTTTCTGGATCTGATCCGACAGCGGCTTCACCAGATAGGAAAGCATCGTCCGGTCGCCCGTCGGGAAGAACACTTCGGCCGGCATGCCTGGCGCCAGCGCCAGCCCGCGCAGCTTGGCGACCTCGGTTTTGGGCAGCGTCACCCGCGCCACATAGAAGGCTGCTCCGGTGCGCTCTTCGATGGTGAGATCCGCCGAGATCCGCGACAGCGTCCCGGTCAGCTCCGGCGTGGTTTGCCGATTGAAGGCCGACAGGCGCAAAATCGCATTCTGGCCCATCGTCACCTGGTCGATATCCTGCGGTGCGATATGCGCTTCAACGGTCAGGTCGTCCGTCACCGGTACGATCTGCATCACCTGTTCGCCGGGGGTGATCACCCCGCCGATCGTATGCACGGCCAACTGCAGCACCACGCCATCCTGCGGGCTGCGCAGATCGATGCGCTTCAACTGGTCCTCGGCCGCCACCTTGCGTTCGACGAACTCGGAGATCTTCCCTTGGGTTTCGCGTAAGTCGGTTGCGACCTCGCTGCGAAGGTCCTGGTCGATCTGGATAATCTGCAGTTCGATCTCGGACGCCTTGCCTTTCACCTGGGCAATTCCGGCGGTCAACTGGCCATGCTCGCCTTCGAGCCGCACCGCGTCCCGTTCCAGCGCCGTCATCCGCTCGATCCCTATCAGCTTGCGACGCCAGAGCGACCGCACCCCTTCCAGCTCGATCCCTATCAGCTCGATCTCGCGGCGTTTCGCCTGCCGCTGCTCGGTCAGGCCGGCGGTCTCCTGCGTCAACTGGGCGATCCGTTCGCGCAATTGAGATCGCTGGCCGGATCGCGCCTGGTGCCGGAAATCGAACAGCGATTGTTCTCCGGCCATCGATGCGGCGACACCGGCTTCGTCGCGCCGCGATGTTAAAACGTCCGGAAAGCTGATCGTGTCCTTGCCGTCACGCTCCGCCTCCAGGCGCGCCAACCGTGCATAAAACTCATCCAGACCTTTTGAGACGATCGCCAGATTGGCGCGCGTTGTCGTCTCGTCCAGCCGCACCAGAATATCGCCCGCCTTGACCCGGTCGCCTTCACGCACCCTGATCTCGCCGACCACGCCGCCCGTCGGATGCTGAACCTTCTTTACATTGGAATCGACCACCAGCCGGCCAGCTGCGATCACCGCACCCGACATCTTGGTCACTGCCGCCAGGCCGCCAACACCTCCGACAAGCAGCAGACAGGTAGCAACGCCAGCCACGAGATAGCGGCGGACCTGCCGGTGATGCAAAGCGCTTCTGTCCTCGCTCATGCCGGAACGCCTCGCTCCGTGGCGGCAACGACCTTGAGCGGCGCTGCCGATCGGAAGACCTTGTTCAGCACCTCGTCCTTCGGACCGAAGGCCTGCACATGGCCATTGGCCATCACCAGCACCGTATCGACATTGGCCAGCACACTGGACCGGTGCGCGACGACGATAACGATGCCGCCGCGGTCCCTGATGCCCTGGATCGCTGCGGACAAGGCCACTTCACCCTCCGAGTCGAGATTGGAATTCGGCTCGTCCAGGATGACCATGAACGGATCGCCATAGAGAGAGCGGGCAAGGGCGACACGCTGCCGTTGCCCCGCCGACAGCGAGGCGCCGGCTTCGCCAACCTTCGTGTCGTAACCGTCGGCCAGATGCACGACGAGATCATGCACGCCGGCGGCCTTGGCTGCCGCAAGCACCATGTCGGATGACGCATCCGGGTCGAAGCGGGCGATGTTCTGCGCAATCGTGCCGTCGAACAACTGCACATCCTGCGGCAGGTAGCCGATATGTTTGCCCAACTCGTCGGCCGGCCACTGGTCAAGCGTCGCTCCGTCCAGCCGCACGGCGCCGCGCGCCGGCAGCCAGACACCTGCAAGCGTACGCACCAGCGATGATTTGCCGGAAGCACTCGGGCCGATGACCCCCAGGCCTGCTCCCTTGGCCAGTGAAAAACTTGCATCCCACACCACCGGCGTGCGTTCGCCCGGCGGCGCGACACTGACATTCTCGACCGCCAGCGCGCTGACAGGCGCGGGCAGGGTCACGCCGGTTGCGCCTTCCGGCAGCGCGGACAGAAGCTGCTTCAGGCGTGCCCAGCTTTGCCGCGCCGAAATGAAACCCTTCCAATGCGCTATCGCCAGTTCGATCGGAGCCAGCGCCCTGCCCATCATGATCGAGCTTGCGATCATGATGCCGCCGGTCGCCTCTTGCTTGATGACCAGATAAGCGCCGATCGCCAGCATTGCCGATTGCAGCATCAACCGCAGGATCTTGGAAATCGTGCCAAGCGTTCCCGCGACATCGCTGGCCGCCGCATGGGCGTTCAGGTACTCGGCATTGACGGCAGACCACCGCTCGGCGATACGCCCGCCAAAACCCATGGCCTGCATGGCTTCGGCATTGCGCCTTGTCGCCTCGGCCAACGTGCTGCGAACGGCCGCGTGCTGTCCGGCGATCCTTGTCGGGCCGCGGGTCCGGAATTCGGCCAGAAGCGTCAGTGCAAACAGGACAACGGCGCCGGCAAGCGCGGTAACGCCGATCCAGAAATGAAAAATGAAACAGATGCCGATGTAGAGCGGCATCCATGGCAGGTCGAACAAAGCGGTCGGTCCGGCACTGCCGATAAAGGAGCGGACCTGATCGAGATCCCGTAGGGGTTGCAGCCCGTCGCCGGAAGGCTTGGCGCGCAGCGGCAGGCGCATCAGCGCCGAATAGACCGACGGGCTCAGCTTTGCGTCCAGCCCCTGTCCCAGCCGAACCATGAGGCGAGAGCGGATCAACTCCAGCACGCCCTGAAACACGAACAATGTTCCCGCAAGCACCGCCAGGCCGACCAGCGTCGGCACGCTGCGACCCGGAACGACGCGGTCATAGACTTGCAGCATGAAGAACGAGCCGGTCAGGGTCAGCACGTTGACGACCCCGCTCATCAGGACGATGCCCGAAAACGCACGTCGAAAGGACGCCAGGATTCCGACCAGCGTAAGCGGCGTCGATGGCGTCAGCTGCATGCAGGCTCGCAATCAGGATATGGCATCTCGCCCTTCAATAGATAACTGCCTTGAGTGTGACATGGACGGGCAGGCCGGCCTGGAACTGCGCGCTGCCCCGCGCCACCAGCCAGCCGTCCGCACGCTCCAGGCGCGCAATGACCTGCAGCGTTGGTGAAGCGGTCGAGCTTGCGGGCAGGGGCAAGGAAAATTCTATCGTCTTTGAGCCGCCCTCGCTCTTGAGGCTGGTTTTGGCGGCGCGGCGTCGCCCACTGTCGTGGATGGCGGGATCATCGAGATAGATCTCGAGATGACCTTCCGGGATAGACTTGCCGCCCACAAAGGTGACGGCGCCGCGAATATCGGTTGCGCGAATATCTGGCGATTGCGCTGCCGCCGCCCCGGTGGCCGCGGCGACTGCCGCAACTCCGGCGGCCATTAACACTGTGCGGCGGTCGGTCATCGCGTCCTCTCCCTTTTCACTGCGCTGGGGTATGCGGGAGGAGAGCCTGACGGCACCCCTCCCGGCAACGCGTTAGATGACAATGAAGTCTGCAGCCGAAAGATCCAGATTTGTGTTCAGGTGTGCAAACTGAACGGCCGCTCCCTGTCCGGAACCATCGGCGTCGTAAGACAATATTCCACTGTCGGTGTCGTAGATGATGCGGTCGTCGGCATCATGAGCAGCGCCGGCTGCGCTCTTGTAGAATGAGCCCAGGGCGAGGGCGCCGTCGCCGCCAACGCTGGCAAAGATGAGGTTGTCCAGCAGGATCGTATCGTCGGCGACCTTGAAGTCCTTGATCCAGTCGATATTGCCGTTCCCGAGTTCTGTCGAGAAGCGGAAATAGTCGTCGCCGGCGCCGCCGGTCAGCGTATCGGCAGCCAGCCCGCCATCCAAAAGGTCGCTGCCGCCGCCGCCGTTGAGCGTATCGGCGCCCGTAACGCCCGGCTGAGCTGGTGCCGGCGGGAATTCGACCGACACGTTCAGCTTGTAAGTCGAGCCCTCCGGCACGGATTCGACCCAGCCATCGCCAGGAGCCGAGTCCGACCATTCGCCCTCCACAATATAGTAGGTTCCGGTTTCCTGAACGATGAAGCTGGTGCTCGAATCGCGGCCGTTGTTGGAGCCGGGGTCGTTGCCGCCATCGTCGTTCTGGGCGACGATATTGCCATCGCTGTCCAGCACCCTGACGATGCTGTCATGGACATTGGGGTCGGCAATGCCATCGATGTCGATGGTGATGATCGTGCCGGCCGCCAGGTTGATGCTGTAATATCCGCCCAAGCCGTTTCCGGTGGCATTGACGGTGGTGTGAAGGGTGGTCGTCGAATCGAAGATGTCGGGGTCGGCGGTCAGCGAGAAGTTGTTCGAGATGTCGAAGGCGGTCGAGACCGAATTGTTGGTCGCGTCCGGTCCGAGCGTGGCGTAGCCGGTGCCCATGCCCGGGCGTGGCGGAGCATCGCCCTGATAGGCGAAATCGCCGAGCAGGGTGTCATCGCCGCCGCCGCCGTCGATCTTGTCGGCGCCGCCCTGGCCGGTCAGCACATTGGCCGCGCCATCGCCGGTCAGGTGATCGTTGAAGCCCGAGCCAGCCAGATTTTCGATCGAGATATAGGTGTCGCCGCCGGATTTGCCGCCACCCAGTTTGAGGTTTTGCCCGCTGGCCGCGTCGGCGTAGTCCGCCGTGTCGCTGCCGGCGCCGCCATTCAATATATCGGCGCCGCCACCGCCGGTCAGCGTGTCGTTGCCGGCGCCGCCGGAAAGTTTGTTGGCCTGGGCGTTGCCGATGAGATGGTCGTCGAAGAACGACCCGACGGCGTTTTCGAAGCCGACCAGGATGTCGTGCCGGATAACGGTGCCGCGCCCGACGATCTGCACCGGGCCATCGCCGTCGCCGCCATTGGCCGTGCCATTGGCGAGGTCGATCGTCACGCCGGCGGAACTGCCTTCGTAGACGACCGTATCAATGCCGGCGCCGCCATCCAGATAGTCCTGGCCGGCGCCGCCGATGATCGTGTCGTTGCCGGCTTCACCGTACAGGATGTCGCCGTCATTGCCGCCATCCAGTATGTCGTTGCCGCCGCCGCCGTTGAAATAGTCGCCGCCGCCCCGGCCCCAGAAATGATTTGCCGCCGACGTACCGATGAAACGGTCGATGCGGTCATCGGAGCCGATCAGGTTTTCGATGCTGTAGAAGGTGTCGCCGGTGGCGGTGCCGCCATTGGCAACGTTCGTCTCGAGGTTGACGAGCAGTTGGAAGGGGCTCTCCTTGCTGAAGTCTACCGTGTCGACGCCGGCGCCGCCCCTGAATATATCGACGCCATCTTGGCCGCTCAGCGTATCGTCGCCGTCGCCGCCGTCGAGGATGTCGTTGCCCTGGCCGCCGAGGATCGTATCGTTGCCGCGGCCGCCATAGAGCGTGTCATTGCCGTCGTCGCTCTCGGTCTGGTCTGGAAGGTCGGCGACATCGATGGTGTTGTTGATGTCGCGGCTGGCGAGCGAGTCGCGGCCGCCGATGATGAGATCATCGCCGCCCTGACCGAAGATCGTGTCGTCGCCGGCGCCGCCGTCGAGCGTATTGTTGCCATTGTCGCCGAAGATGACGCTGGTCATCGTGTTGTCGCCGATGGTCGGTGCGGTTTCGGTGCCGCCGTCTCCAGGCTGGAGTGTCGACTCGTCGGCGTAGATGATGTGTTCGACGTTGGCGATTTTCCGGATATTCAAGTTCCGGTTCAGCAGAACGACCGTGTCATTCCCGCCATTCGCTTCCTCGCGCACGATGTCGTCGAGAGAATCGACGAAGTAGGTGTCGTCGCCGCCATTGCCGGCCATGCGGTCGCCGCCGCCGCGGCCATCCAGCACGTTGGCTCCGTCATTGCCGATCAGGACGTCGTCATAGCTGCTGCCGATGCCGTTCTCGATGTAATAGTCCGTGCCGTCGGCGTTGTGCCCGGCAAAGATCGACACATTGTTGCTATGGCCGTTGACGCTGGAGAACTGCCCGGCGCGCAGATCGAGGATCGTGCCGGCCGTCGAGCCGGAGAAGTCGATCGTGTCGGTTCCTCCGGTGTCATGGATGACAAAACCGATATCGTGCTGCATGCCCGAGGAGGTCAGCCGGTAGCCGTCCACGGCACTGCCGAAGCCGTAGACGTTGTCGCCCGTGTTGAGATCGATATGCTGATAGGTGCGCACGCCGTTCTCGTCGACGGTGGAGAAAAAGCGGCGGATGACAGCCTCGATGTCGGCCATCATCGGCGTTGACGCCGACCAGCGGCTGGTTTCACCGACATCGATCCCGTCGAAATAGGACATGACGCTGTATTGCTGACGGTCGTAGGTCCAGGTCGCATTGTTCAGGTAATTGATCTGTACGCCGCCTGGGCCGCTGTAATTGTAGAGCCCGGGGTGGTTCAGCCCGAACTCATGACCGAATTCATGGATGAAGGAATCGAAGACATAGCCGCCAATATCCGTCTTGTTGACCTCGGTGTCGTGGAAACGCTGGCCGATGCTGACATAGCGGTCGTTGGAATAGGCGCTGCCGTCGTCCTCTTCGCCCAGTTCGGGGCTGACAACCTGCATCCAGTCCGTTGCGCTGTTGTATGGTGCATTGTCGACGATTTCGAACTTCAAAGGGGTGACACTGGCCCACATCTGCAAGGCGCCGATCGCGGCGGCCTTGTATTCGGGATGGTCATTGAGCTCGGAGACATTGATCCTCAGCGTTCCCGCCGCGATCGCCGGCGTTATCGACCGGTCCAGCGCTCCAAGGTAGGTGAGGAAGGCCCCGTAATCTTCGCTTTTGCCGTACGGGTTGTCCGGCGTCTGGTCGTTGACCCACCATTGATCGCTGGTTTGGCTTGAGTTCGGCATCCTTGGGACTCCTTGGTCTCGCAGCCGTGGCAATTACGGCTGTACGGTTTAGCAGTTGCCAACCACCGACAAGCATCGTTTGCGCTTGCCGGTCGAGCCCCGTCCCAGTGCCAACAATGCTATTGGAATCTTCACTTGTCTAGCCTCAGTTCGCGCTCGGTACATATGAAGGTTCTTGGGCGCGCTTGTACCGGCGGGTTTTGAGATACTGGTTTGGTGTTAATTGAGCTATCGCTAATCTATGGTCGTACCTCGCCCGTAGGTACGAGGGGCTGAATGCGCAAGCGTGCTTCAGGAACCCGTCCGGCGCGCGAAATGTTCATATGTCACGCGCCAGGGGTCGCTCTCCGCTCGTCTCTCCTCACCGATCCAGTGAAAGCTGGCGGCGGTGATCTCGGTGAACCGCCACCGCGCCTGCAGGCCGCGCGAGTCGGCGCCCATCTGGACGATGTCCTTGCCTTCGGCCCGCCCGATCTGGCGCGAGTAATCCTGGTTGAGCGGATCGCTCCAGATAATGTGCCAGCCACCGATCCCGGGATCGAAGACGCGCAAGGTCGTGCCATACATGGTGGACGGGGCAGGGCGCCTGGGCCTGATCCAGATGTCCTGAATGGCGCGGCCTTCGAGCACCCAGCCAAAGTGACACTCGCCATCCGATTTCTGGATTGTGCCGTCGTTGCGGTGGTGAACCGTCTCCATGTCCCAGCTGCCAATCAACCATCCATAGAGGTCCATGTCTTTCGCCCGGTCGGCTGGCGGACCTTCGGATGCGAGAGCGGTGAGAAACGTCGTCATGATTGTCTCCAGGGCAAGCCTCGCGGAAACGCTGGGCGCCACAACCCTTGCAGCGTTGCGGGCCCGGGTCTTGGGAAAAATTGCTGTAGTGCCGCGGCTGCCGACCTTCCGCGTTCGCGCCATATCGCATCTATGCACCAATGCTAATGTAGCGTCGGCGGGTACCCCAATGCCCGCCTGGCCGGCGCCTCCTCAGGCAATCTCTTGGATGAGCGGCGCCGGCCGCTGGCCTGGGCGGCGTCCAAGTTCCTGCCGGGGAAATATGAGGCTTGGCGGGAGGGTTATCGCTGGGCGGTTTTGGCCGGCATTTGGATATCGGTCTGTATTCCCAGAACGTCCGCTGCCCAATCGCGCAGTTCCGGAGAAGCATCGCCCGATTTCATGATCATTGGAACCCAATCAATTCTCGGGCGGCGCTTCATCTTCCCAGCCGGCCAGCTCCGGCAGGTCGTCAAGCCAACTCTTCTCCGTCGCCGGAGCTTCGCCGGCCTGCGGTACCGCCTCTGTGGCGTTTTGCATGAGCGAGTCCATCCACTTGCGATAGGCAGCCGGCGCCAATTCGGGCGGCAGCACCTTGGCCTTGGCCAGCATGCGTTTGCGGAAACTGAGTTGCCGGCGCAGTTTGGTCGTCGTGAACTTTATCGCCTTGCCCTGGTATTCCACCGTCCAGCGCCCATCCCCATGGCTGGTCAGCCGGTCGATGGCAAAACCCGCATCGACCGGCCTGTCGCGCCAGGGAAGCTCGATGGCATTTCGCCTCAGATCGAGTGCCCATCGCCGGTAGTCGGCACCGGTACGCTGCGGCGGCAGCACGCCAGCCTGTTCGAGGATTTTCCTGCGAAAGGTAGGCTGCTTCTTGATCTGGCCGGTTGTCAGCTCGATGCGATGCCCACGGAACTCGACATGCCAGCGGATTCTCCCGTTGCCGACATATTTTGCCAGCCTGTCGATGGCGAACTCGTCGTCGGACAACTCCACGCATCCCTGGCGGATGCGTTCGAGGATGTACTGGCTGTCAGTGGGCATGACGTGCCTTGGCTGGGGAACCTGGATTCGAACCAGGACTAACGGAGTCAGAGTCCGTGGGTCTACCGTTAACCTATTCCCCAGCAGGCGCTGTCGCGCTGGTGGGCCGCCGAAGCAGCCGCGCGTGCCTTGTAGCCGGCGCCGGAAAATAGTCAAGCCTAAGCTGCGTTTCAATCACAGCGTTTCATAGGGGCAATTACGCCCGGGTGGCGCGCCGCACCCAATGATCCTCAGCTCTCCGTCCGGCTGTATTGCGAATGTTCGAAGAACAGCACCACGCCGAGCGCGATCAGCAACGGGATGATCAGGTAGAACAGCCGGAACACCAGAAGTGCCGCCAGCACGCCGACCGGGTCCATATCAGACAGGCCGGCGAGGAACACGACCTCGAACACGCCGAGCCCGCCCGGCGCGTGCGAGATCTGCGCTACCGAGAACGACACCAGGAACACGCCGAGGATAGCGAAATAGCCGGGATTGCCGGCAACGGGCAGGGCAAAGAAGATGATCGCCGCTGCTGCCAGAAGCTCGATCGGGCCGATCAGCAATTGCCGCGCCACGATCGGCAGCGCCGGATAGTGCAGCTGGAAGCCGGCGATTTTCAGCGGCTTCAGATGCAGCCAACTGCCGAAGATGTAGGCGCCGACCAGGATCAGCAAAGCGATGCCGGCGGCGATCGCCAGGCCGTGGTGCGGGGCGCCGGAAAAGCGGTCGATGATTGCAGGCTCGAAAACCAGCACCAGGCCGCCGACCAGAATGCTGGAGAGCACGAAGGTGATCCAGCAGATCGCCACCAGAATGCCGACATCCTGGCCGGTCAGCCCCCTGGTGCCGTAGGCGCGGTAGCGGATCACGGCGCCCGAAAACACCGAGCCGCCGATATTGTGCGACAGCGCGTAGGTGGTGAAGGAGCAGAAGGTGACGAACAGCCACGACACTCGTCTGCCGATATGCAAGAGCGCGATGTGGTCATAGCCGGCGAGCGAGGCATAGGCGACCACCGAGCTCAGTGCCGCAAGCATCCAGCCGCGCGTCGGGATGGCGGATATGCCGTCCCAGACATCGTCGATCGAGATGCCGCGCAGTTCATGCCACAGCAACAACAGCGACCCGATGACCGCCGCGACACCGATGACCGGCCACAGATAGCGCTTCCAATTCGTGGCCCCCCAATTCATGGAGTTGTCGTCATGTGTTGCTGCCCATCGCCCAGGCGGGCGTTAAAACGTCCGCGATTCACCAATTCCCCCTCATTTCAGAAATGCCTCATTGAAGCCGGCTATTCAACCGGCAAGGGTGAGCAGCCGGTTCGCCAACGGCGAATTCGTCGTGCCAGTGGCAAGATGAAAGGCTAGCGAACGCCGGGACGCTGCAAAGCAGCGGGGATCTGGCAGGACGCAGCCGGCAAAATTTGAGTCCTTGCTCTTGGTGATCCGGTCCGGCGCTGCTACTCTGGCGGCAACTTAAAAGATTGAAGCGCCTGCTGCGTCCGGTTTTCCGGTTCGCGCGGCGCCGGAAGGAACTGAAGTGGAAGACCACGACACCGGCGCTGGCGCGCCGGAAGTGGGTGTGTCCAGGGCTTCGCCGCCATCAGGCGGGCCAAGCCCATCCGCCGGGCGGCCCCGCCAGGCGGGGCCCCAGTCCGGCAACGGACAGGCCGGCGACGCCCAGCATCAGCGCGGCAAGGCGAGAAAGCGGCGCAAGCGCCGGCGTGGGCGCAAGGTTTTTGCGCGCGACGACAGCCCTCTCGCAACGGCCGCGGCGGTCGGTGCGCCGGCCTCCGTCGGCCCGGCCGCTCCAGCGCCCGTGCCTTTGCCCTCGGCCCCACAACCCCGACCGGAACAGCCCATGCATCGGCCGCCGATGCAGGAATTGCCGGTGTTTGCCGCGCTCGATCTCGGCACCAACAATTGCCGGCTGCTGGTCGCGGTGCCGCAACGCCATGGCCAGTTCCGCGTCATCGACGCCTTCTCGCGCATCGTCAGGCTGGGCGAGGGGCTGACCGCCAATGGGCACCTTAGCCAGGCGGCGATGGACCGCGCCGTCGAGGCGCTGAAAATCTGCGGCGACAAATTGCGCAACCGCAAGATCAGGAAAGCCCGGCTGATCGCCACCGAGGCTTGCCGCACCGCCGATAATGGCGTCGAATTCCTGCAGCGCGTCGAACGAGAGGCGGGGTTGAAGTTGGAAATCATCGATCGCCAGACCGAGGCGCGGCTTGCTGTATCCGGCTGCGGCTCGCTGGTCGAGCGCGACACGCAAGGCGTGGTGCTGTTCGACATTGGCGGTGGCTCGTCCGAAATCGCGCTGATCGACCTCACCGGCCAGCGCTCGCCGCGGCTGGCCAACCATATCGTGTCGTGGACGTCGCTGCCGGTCGGCGTTGTCTCGCTGGCCGAGCGCTTTGGCGGCCGCACGGTGACGCGCGAGATCTTTGCCGCCATGGTCGATGATGTCGCGGTGCGGCTAAAGTCCTTCGATGGCCGCGACCGGCTGAGCCATGTGCTGGCCAGTCCGAAATTCCATCTGCTGGGCACATCCGGCACGGTGACGACGCTGGCCGGCGTCCATCTCGATCTCGAACGCTACGACCGCCGCCGCGTCGATGGGCTGTGGATGGACCGCGACAGCGTCGACCGCATGGTCGAAAAACTGGTCGGCTGGGATTTCCAGCAGCGCTGCGCCAACCCGTGCATCGGCGCCGACCGTGCCGACCTGGTGCTGGCCGGCTGTGCTATCCTGGAAGCCATCCGTGCGGTGTGGCCGTCGGAGCGGCTGCGCGTCGCCGACCGGGGCTTACGCGAAGGCATTTTGAGCGAGCTGATGGCCGATGACGGCGTCTGGCGCAACAGTGGGCGAGGCCGACAGTGACCAAGAAGCCGGAAAAGCCGGGCTCCGCCAGCATTCGTGTCCTCAAGACGCGGATCAAGAAGAAGAGCGGCCTGAAGGAATCGTCGCGCCGCTGGCTGCAGCGCCACATCAATGATCCCTATGTCCAGCGCTCCAAGGCCGACGGCTATCGCTCGCGCGCGGCCTACAAGCTGATCGAGATCGATGACAAGCATCATCTGCTGAAACCCGGCATGAAGGTCATCGATCTCGGTGCGGCCCCCGGCGGCTGGTGCCAGGTGGCGGCCGCGAGGACGAAATCGACGGCTGATAATCCACATGTCATCGGCATCGACTATCTCGAAATGGATGCGGTGCCGGGTGCGCCGGTGCTGCTGATGGATTTCCTCGACCCGGAAGCGCCGCAAAAGCTCGCCGAGGCGCTGGGCGGCGACCCCGATGTCGTGTTGTCGGACATGGCCGCGCCGACGACGGGTCATAAGCGAACCGACCACATCCGCACCATGCATTTGTGCGAGGTGGCCGCCGATTTCGCGCTGTCGGTGCTGAAGCCGGGCGGGCATTTCCTCGCCAAGACCTTCCAGGGTGGCGCCGAAAACGAGCTGCTGTCGATGCTCAAGAAGAACTTCCGCTCGGTGCACCACGTCAAGCCGCCGGCGTCGCGCGATGAGTCGGTGGAACTGTATTTGCTGGCGAAGGATTTTAAGGGCAGAGAGCCACCAGTGGCATCGTCATCCTAGGGCGAAGCAAGGAGCGAAGCGACGCAGCGCAGACCCTAGGATCCATGCCGTGACGTTAACGCGTTGAAAACGCTGCAGAATTCTGTGCCGCTGCATCCTTCGATCATGGATCCCAGGGTCTGCGCGACGCTTTGAGTCGCTTCGCCCTAGGATGAACGAAGCGATGAGGGGCGCTCGCCCCTTACTTCCCAGCCGTGCTCACCGGCTCCAGTGTCTTCGGCGTCGTCATCCGGCCATGACCCGACACGGCGTTGCCGGCATCCGGCGCCAGCCGCATGAACGATACCGACGCCGCTGCTGACACTGCCGCCACGATGAAGAAGGCGATGTGGAAATCGCCGAGCGCCAGCGGTCCGCCATGGATCGAGGTCGAGACTTCCAGGATGCCGCCGGCCAGCGCCACGCCGAGTGCGATCGACAGCTGCTGGAACACCGCCGTGATCGGCGTTGCCTTGCTGGTGTCCTCGGCCGACACCTCAGCATAGGAGAGCGCATTGACGCCGGTGAAGAACATCGAGCGGATAAACCCGCCGACCAGCAATATGGCCAGCATCAGCGCGTAAGGCGTCTCCGGCGTGAACAGGCCGTAGATGGCGATCGATGCGGCGGCGATCAGCGAGCCCCAGATCAGCACCCGGCGGAAGCCGGCGAGCCGGAAGATCAGCGCGGTGACGAACTTCATGCCAATGGCGCCGATGGCCGAGACGAAGGTGATCATGCCCGACTGGAACGGCGTCAGCCCGAAGCCGATCTGGAACATCAGGGGCAACAGGAACGGCACCGCGCCGATGCCGATGCGAAACAGCGAGCCGCCGAGCACCGAGGAGCGGAACACCTGGTTGCGGAACAGTTCCAGCGCCAGCAGGGGATTTTTGGCGCGCCGCGCATGCAGCAGATAGAGCACGCCGGAAATCAGCCCGACCGCCACGGTGATGAGGCCGGTCGCCGGCGGCAGATAGGGCAGGCTGACCACCGACAGGCCGAAGACGACGCCGGAGGCCGCCAGCCCGCTCAGCACGAAACCGACGAAATCGAGCGGCGGCGTCTCCATCGAGTCGGTTTGCGGCAGGAAGCGTGTCGCGAGCCAGATGCCGATCAGGCCGATCGGCACGTTGATCAGAAAAATCCAGTGCCAGGTGAAATAGGTGGTGATGAAACCGCCTATCGGTGGTCCCACCAGAGGCCCGGCCAGCGCCGGCACCGTCAGCCACGACATGGCGGCAACCAGCTCGCTCTTCGGCGTCGCGCGCACAAGCACCAGGCGGCCGACCGGCGTCATCATGGCGCCGCCTATGCCTTGCAGGAAGCGCGACACGACGAAGGCCGGCAGTGAATTGGAGACGGCGCAGCAGACCGAGCCGACGATGAACACGCCGATCGCGGCGCGAAAAATGGTCTTGGCGCCAAACCGGTCGGCCATCCAGCCGCTGATCGGAATGAAGATGGCCAGCGACACCAGATAGGCGGTCAGCGTCAGCTTGAGCGCGATCGGGCTGGTGTGGATGTCGACGGCGATCGCCGGCAGCGATGTCGCGATGACGGTCGAATCCATGTTTTCCATGAACAAGGCGACCGCCAGAATGAGCGGAATGATGCGGTTCAACGAACGCGTCCGAACTGGTCTAAATGTGCTTGCCGGCCAATCCAAACAATGAAAAGGCGGGCAAGCCGATACAAAACGGGCGGTTATCACGCCTCAGGCGCGATGTCGCATTAATTTGCTGTCACTTTGTGCGACCCCGCGCGGACAAGAGGCGTCGCTGCGTTTCGCCACATTGAATGAACTTGCGAAAATTGACCGGGTTCACTATGCTGTAGTGAATATAACTACTATATGGACAATGCCATGGAAGAAGCCGTTTCCGCAGCCGACGCCAACCGCAAATTCTCGCTCCTCCTGCGCGGTGTCCGCGAAGGACAGAGCTATGTCGTGACCAGCCATGGGCGTCCCGTGGCGCGGATCGTGCCTGCAGGGCAGCCCGACCCTGCGGCGTCTCGTTCGCGCACAGCGCTGCTGTCGCGCCTCGAACGCCAGCCTGTTGTAGAAGCCGGGCGCTGGAGCCGCGACGAGCTTTACGAGGACGAGCGGTGAAGGTCGCGCTCGATACCAACATCCTTGTTTATGCCGAGGGGATCAACGGAGCCGAGAAGCGCGACATCGTTTTCGGCCTGCTGCACGACATTGCGCAAGAGGCAGCCGTCATTCCAGTCCAAGTGCTCGGCGAATTGTTCACCGTTCTCACACGCAAGGCCGGACGATCACGTGCACAAGCGCGCGACGCCCTGTTGAGCTGGCGCGACGCGTTTCCGGTTGTCGGCACGACGCCGGAGGTGATGACGGTCGCGGCTGATCTTGCGACCGATCACCATTTCGGCATCTGGGATGCGACCATCCTGTCTGTTGCCTCGCAAACCGGTTGCCGGCTGCTGCTGTCGGAAGATCTGCAGGACGGCTTCACCTGGGGCGGCGTAACGGTCGTCAATCCTTTCGCGTCACCGCGCCATGTCTTGCTCGATGCCCTGTTGGGCAAGTCCGCCGAATAGGCCACGACCGGCTTTTCAACCACGCCGCGACGTGTTACCAGCCAGCGCCAATCCTGAAAGGGAAGAAACGAGTCGGCGCTGTCCATTTCGGTCCAGCGCTTTTTTGTATTCTCCCAGCGCTTTTCGTATCCGAGGACTGGCCATGGCAAAAATCATCGAAACGTCCACCGGCGCGCTGGCGCTGACCTTTGACGACGTGCTGTTGCAGCCCGGTCATTCCGAGGTCATGCCCGGTGAGACCGACATCCGCACCCGCATCGCCACCGACATCGACCTCAACGTGCCGATCCTGTCGGCCGCCATGGACACCGTCACCGAGGCGCGGCTCGCCATCGCCATGGCGCAGGCCGGCGGCATCGGCGTCATCCACCGCAATTTCTCGCCGGCCGAACAGGCCGAGCAGGTTCGCCAGGTCAAGAAGTTCGAATCGGGCATGGTCATCAATCCGGTCACCATCGGCCCCGACGCCACGCTCGCCGACGCGCTGGCGCTGATGCGCACCTATTCCATCTCGGGCATTCCGGTTGTCGAGAATGGCGGCACCGGCGGCCAGAAGATCGGCCGCCTGGTTGGTATCCTGACCAACCGCGACGTGCGCTTCGCCTCCGATCCGGGGCAGAAAGTTTACGAATTGATGACCCGTGAGAACCTGATCACGGTCAAGGAGAATGTCGACCAGGACGAGGCCAAGCGGCTGCTGCACCAGCACCGCATCGAAAAGCTCGTCGTCGTGGACAAGTCCGGCAATTGCGTCGGCCTGATCACCGTCAAGGACATCGAGAAGTCGCAGCTCAACCCGCACGCCACCAAGGATGCCCAGGGGCGCCTGCGGGCGGCGGCCGCCACCAGCGTCGGCGATGACGGCTTCGAGCGCGCCGAGCGGTTGATCGATGCCGGTGTCGACCTCCTGGTCATCGACACCGCGCATGGCCATTCGCAGCGCGTGCTCGATGCGGTGACGCGGGCCAAGAAGCTTTCCAATTCCGTCCGCATCCTGGCCGGCAACGTCGCCACCGCCGAAGGCACGCAGGCGCTGATCGACGCCGGCGCCGATGCCGTCAAGGTCGGCATCGGCCCGGGCTCGATCTGCACCACGCGCATCGTCGCCGGCGTCGGCGTGCCGCAGCTTTCGGCGATCATGTCGGCGGTCGAGACGGCGCATAGATCCGGCGTGTCGGTCATCGCCGACGGCGGCATCAAATATTCGGGCGATCTGGCCAAGGCGCTTGCCGCCGGCGCCAGTGCGGCCATGATCGGCTCGCTGCTCGCCGGGACCGATGAAAGCCCGGGCGAGGTCTATCTGCACCAGGGCCGCTCCTTCAAGGCCTATCGCGGCATGGGCTCTGTCGGCGCAATGGCGCGCGGCTCGGCCGATCGCTACTTCCAGGCCGAGGTTCGCGACACGCTGAAACTGGTCCCGGAAGGCATTGAAGGGCAGGTGCCCTACAAGGGACCTGTGTCTGGCGTGCTGCACCAGCTTGCGGGCGGGCTAAAAGCCGCTATGGGTTATGTCGGTGGCCGCGACCTTGCCGATTTTCGCGAACGCGCCACCTTTGTGCGCATATCCAACGCCGGACTTCGTGAAAGCCACGCCCATGACGTCACGATTACCCGCGAAAGCCCGAACTATCCTGGCGGAGCCTGACCGGCAGCCAGAGCGGTACATGCTCTGGCGCCACCAGGCGACGATCGTGCTGCGGCTGGCGCGCCATGCCGGCGCGCTGTGCTTTGCCGCCGCGGCGGTTTTCATCATCATGACGCTGCTGGAATTCTTCTATTTCCGCCGGCTGAGCGGTGGCCTGCCGTCGCTCGACGTGCGCCTTGGCGGGTTCACGCCCGACGAGGGCATGGCCTGGCTGACGGCACTCGGCCGGCGCGGCAGCGAGATCATACTGGTCTGGCACTATTTGACTTTCGACCTTCTCTTCCCGGCGCTGCTGTCGCTGACCATGGTCAGCCTGATCCTGGCAACCGGACGGCGGCTGAAGAGTTTTCGTGCCATGCCGGTGCAGCTTCAGGCACTGTTCGCGCTGGTCATCGTGCTGCCCTACACGTGCGCCGACTACGCCCAGAACATTGCGGTGGCGCGGCTTCTGTCCGATGCGCTGTCGGCCAACCCGGATTCTCTGTCTTTCGCCTCGTCGCTGATCGTCACCAAATTCGCGCTGCTGGCGATCCCCGTCATCGTCATCGCGTTTTTGATCCTTGCCGCCCAGCGGCGTCCACAGGCATGAACGACAGAGCAGGGGCAACGCCATGAGCCAGACCGCGATTTTCTGGCCGATGCTGGCGCAGGTGTTGCTCGTCTATATCGTCTATGTCGTGATGGGCCGGCGCCGCTACGGCGCGGTCAAATCGGGCGAGGCCAAGGTCGGTCAATACAAGGTGCGCACGACCGAGCCCGGGTCGAGCGTCACGGTTGCCAACAATCTCATCAACCAGTTCGAACTGCCGGTGCTGTTCTATGTGCTTTGCCTGGCGCTGCACGCGACCAATGGCGTCAATTATCTGACCCTGGCGTTGATGTGGATTTTCGTGATTTCCCGCTATGGCCACGCCTGGGTCCACCTCACCAGCAACAATCTGCGGTTTCGCAGCCGCGCCTTCTACGTCGGCGCGATCATTCTCTTGTTGGCATGGATCTGGTTCGCGCTACACCTGCTCGGAGCGGTGTAGGGCAGTCGTTTACCCTCCCCCTCGTGGGGAGGGTCGCTCCGCGCAGCGGAGCGGGGTGGGGGTCTACAAATCGAACACCGCGATCTTGCGCTTGTCGAACTTGATGCCGATTTCGCCGCGCACCAGCTTCAGTGCGGCTTCGCCGAACACGGCGCGTCGCCAGCCCTGCAGGGCCGGCACGTCGGCATCCTCGCCCTCGGCGGCGATGCGGTCGATGTCGTCGCTGGACGCCAGCACTTTCGAGGCGACGCCTTCCTTCTCGGCGACGATCCGCAACAGCACTTTCAACAGCTCGGAGGCGGCATTGGAGCCCTCGGGCGGCTGAAAGCTCTTGGGCAGCTTCGGCATCTCTTCGCGGGGCAAAGCGAGCGCCGTGTTGACCGCGCCGAGCAATGCGGTAGCCGTCGACGAACGCTCCCAGCCTTTCGGCGTCGTGCGCAGCTTGCCAAGGGCTGCCGCATCGCGCGGCGCCTGCTGGGCGACCTCGTATATGGCGTCGTCCTTGAGCACCCGGCCGCGCGGCACGTCACGCTCGCGCGCCTCGCGTTCGCGCCATGCCGCCACCGCCTGCACGATCGCCAGCTCCTGGGGCTTGCGCAGCCGCATCTTCAGCCGCTTCCAGGCGTCTTCGGGGTGCGGATCGTAGGTTTCGCGCGAAGTCAGCACCTCCATTTCCTCGTTCAGCCAATGGGCGCGGTTTTCCCGCTCCAGTTCGGCGCTGAGATGCTTGTAGACGTCGATCAGATGGGTGACGTCGGCCAGCGCATAGTCGAGCTGCTTGTCCGACAGCGGCCGGTGGCGCCAGTCGGTGAAACGCGAGGATTTGTCGAGCCGTGCGCCGGTGATGCGCTGCACCAGCTGATCGTAGGAGACGCTGTCGCCGAAGCCGCAGACCATGGCCGCGACCTGGGTGTCGAACACCGGATGCGGCACCAGATCGCCGAGATGGACGATGATTTCAATGTCCTGGCGCGCGGCATGGAAAACCTTGACCACCGCTTCATTGGCCATCAGCCGGAACAATGGGGCGAGGTTGATGTCGGGCGCCAGCGGGTCGATCAGCGCGGTGACGCCTGGCGCCGCCATCTGGATCAGGCACAGAATCGGCCAGAATGTCGTTTCGCGGATGAATTCGGTGTCGACGGTGACGAAATCCGACTTTTCAAAAGCGGCGAGAACGGACTCGAGCTCATTTTGGGTGGTGATGACGTGCATCAAATCGCTTTTTTAGTAACGGGTAAGGTTCTCTTTCAATTTCAGCCATGGGCGCTTTCGTCAAGCCGCCCTTCGGTCAAGTATCCGCCGATCCGTCGGAATCGCCATTTCTGCGCGCCAGCCGCGCGAAGACGGTTGACGTGCGCAGCAGCGCCGTGAAACGGCTGCGCTTGCCCGCCGGCACGCTGCCGCGCACCTGCATGCGGTAGAGAATGACGGCGATGAGGGTGGCGTAGACGACTGCGCTGAAGACAAACAGGGCGCCCGGTCCGAAATATGGCATAGCCGTCGAGGCCGCGAAGGGGCCACCGATGGCGCCGAAGGAATAGAACAGCATCAAGGCGGCATTGATCAGCACGAACTCGCCCTTGTCGGCGCGGTCGTTGGAATGCGCCGCCGACAGCGAATAGAGCGGCATGGCGAAGCTGCCGAAGATGAAGACGATGATCAAATTGAGGGTCGGATCGGCGCCGGCGACGAAGGCCAGCGCCAGCGCCGCGAACATGGCGCCGCATGTCGTGGCCAAAAGCACCGCGCGCCGGTCCCAGCGGTCGGAGAGGTAGCCCAGCGGATACTGGATGAGGGCGCCGCCGAAGATGCCGACGCTGACGAAGGTGACGACATCGGCGACCGACATGCCGATCTGTTCGGCATAGACCGGCGACAGCGTGCGGAAGGCGCTGTTGGTGACGCCGACGCAGATGCAGCCGAAGCAGCCGAGCGGCGAAATCCGCCAGACGCGGGCGAGATCGAGCTTGACGTCTTCCGGCGGCGTCGGGTTGGAGCGGTCGCCGAGCGACACCGGAACCAGCGACAGCGTGATCATCATCGACATGATGGCGAAGATGGCAAAGCCGCCGGGGCCGAAGATCGGGATCAGGAACTGTGCGCCGGTCACCGAGCCGATATCGACCATGCGGTAGACGGCGAGCACCCGCGCACGATCCTTGTTTTCGACGCCGGAGTTCAGCCAGGCTTCCATGACGGTGAACAGGCCGGCAAAGCAGAAACCGCCGGCAAAGCGCACCGCGCACCACATCACCGGATCGATCACCAGCACCAGGAGCAGCGTACTGGCAGCGGCGATGGCGGCGAGCGCTGAAAACGTCCGGACATGGCCGACTGCCTTGAGGATACGGGTGACGGCCAAGCACCCCAACAGGAAGCCGGCGAAATAGAACGTACCCATCAGGCCGATGTCGGAGGCCGAAAATCCTTCCTGCGCGCCGCGCAGCGCGATCAGCGTGCCCTGCAGCCCGTTGCCGCCAAGCAGGATGCCGGCGGCGATGAGGAGCGGGATCAGCGGGCGGATGGAGGACATACGAAACCGTTGCTTAGGTGGCTCCACAGTTCTGAACCATCGATGTGGCCAATGCCAGTGGCTTATCCCGCCGCTAACAGGTGTGTGGCTTTCAGGTAGGGCCGTTCAGGCTTCGTGAGCCCTCGTCAAAGCTTCATCCGCTTGTGCGGCCGGGCGGGACGCCCTTCGGCCAAGCGAGCCGGCGGTCAGCAGGCTGAGCATGATGAACGGAATGCCGATACCGAAGGCCGAGCGGATGCCCCAATGGTCGGAGACGAAGCCGAGCAACGGCGGGCCGAGCAGGAAGGCGACGAAGGAGATCTGCGACAGCGCCGCGACATTGATTGCCGCGGAGCGGTCCGTGCGTTGGGCCGCCGCCGAGATCGCCAGCGGAAAGATCGCGCTGCTGCCAATGCCAAGTAGCGCAAAGCCCAGCATCGATACGAGCGGGGCAGGCGAGAAGAAGACGAGCAGCACGCCGACCGCCATCGTCGCCAGCAGCACCCGCGCCACGCCGCTAGGCGAGTGGCGGTCGACAAAGGAGTCGGCAAAGAAGCGCGTGGCCGCTTGCGAGAATGCAAACAGCGCCACCGTGAAACCGGCGACGAAAGGGCCCGCATCGAACACGGTGCGCATGTAGATTGCCGACCAGTCGATGCTGGCGCCTTCCATCAGCATCGCCGACAGCGTCACCGCGACGAGGACGAGGATAGGCAGCGTCGGCCGCGCCAGCCTTGGCGCCGTCTCGTCATTGCCGGCGAAGCGGCTCGGCGCCGGTTCGTAACCGCCGAGAAACAGCGCGATTCCTGTCGCAACCATCGGTACGACAATCGCCAGGTGCAGTTGCGGCGATATGCCGAGATGCGCAAGCGCGGCGCCGAACAGGCCAGCGCCGAAAAAGCCAATGCTCCAGAACGAATGCGCCCGGTTCATGATCCGGCGCTTGAGCAGGAATTCGGTTCTGTCGGCCTCGACGTTGAGAATGATCTCGACGCTGCCGATCATCAGGCCGACCGGAAACAGCATCAGGAACAGCGCAAGCGGCCCAGGCGCATGCACGGCAATGGCAAAGACAACCGACAAAAGCGGCACCAGCCCGAGCAGCGCGCGGCGGAAGCCGATGCGCTCCAGGATCGGCGCCGCCAGCGTCAGCGCGGTCAAGGTGCCGATTGGCGTCCCGATCAGGCTTAGCCCGAGCGTGCCGTCCCCGATGCCCATGGCGTGCTTGATGTCGGGCAGCCGCGGGAAGATTTGACCCATGGCGAACGAATAGATCGCAAAACCGGCGTAGACCCGGTGTTGCGGAGCGAGGCGGAGGCCAAAGGTCATGAAGATGCTTTCAAGGCAAGAGAGTCGACGGTTGTCACTGTTTGACATGCCGACATCTTGCACAAACATGCAAATCGTGCAAGAACGTGCATGAAAAAACAGGATCATGCAATGCTGACCGATGAGCGGCATCAAATTATTCGCGATCGCCTGGCCGTCGAGGGAAGGGTGCTGGCCGGCGAGCTGGCAGGCCGCTTCGGCGTTTCGGAAGACACGGTTCGCCGCGACCTCAGGGAGTTGGCCAAGGCCGGGCAGTGCCGCCGCGTCTATGGCGGCGCGGTCGCGGCCGCACCCTTCGCGGCCGCACCCTTCGCGGCCACGCCGGTCGGCCTGCGCGCCGGCCATGCGGTCGAAGAAAAGACGCGGCTGGCCCGCGCGACCGTGGCACTGCTTTCGCGCGGACAGACCCTGTTCATCGACAGCGGCTCGACCAATGGCGCGATCGCCAGGGCCATCCCGCGCGACATCGATCTGACCGTCGCCACCAATTCGCTCGAAATTGCCTCCGTCCTGTCAGACCACGCTTTGGTCGAACTGATTGTGCTGGGCGGGCGGTTCGACCGCCATCTCGGCGCCTGCGTTGGCGCCGACACGCTTGCCGCTGTCGCGCAACTTGGCGCGGACCTGTTTGTTCTCGGATCCTGCGGTCTCGATGCGTCGCGCGGCGTCACGGCCTTCGATTCGGCTGAGGCCGAGGTAAAGCGGGCGATGGCCAAGAACAGCGCAGGCATCGTCATCGCTGTAACCAACGACAAGCTAGCCACAGCCGCACCCTACCGGGTCGCCAGGCCAGAGGCGATCCGCCATCTCGTGGTCGAAAAGACCGCGCCGGCCGCAATCCTCGCCGACTTCGAACGCCAGGGCGCTGAAATCCACTTTGCTTGAACGAAGGGTGCGTCCGGGATAGCCTCCTGGCTTTGCCAGAAAAGTCGAGTACTTGGAGGCGGCTTATCCATATATGGCTTGATTGATGGCCGTTTCCTGGATGAAGTATTCTTATCAAACCGAACAATATATCACCGAAATAGCGGCAAACAATTGTACCCGTTGGAGACTACCTGTTAACCGCACATCTGTTTTTCGCTGGCCTCGGCCCATAGGATCGCGTAACTGCACTTGCGGCTGAGGGCTGCGTCGTGAGGCATTTAATTATCTGGGTTGTTGCGCTGGTCTTCGCGGCCTTCGCCCTGATCGCATCACCGCTCCCCATTTTGCAGAAGCAACGCAACGCCTTGGCGCACTGGTTGGTCGCCGAGGGTTTCACTGCCGCCGGAGCCAAGGTTTATCTGGCTGTCGCATCATCCGGCGACGCAACAGCCAAGAACAATCTCGGCGTGTTGCACTATCGAGGCGTCGGCGTCTCGACCGACCTCGAGGCGGCGCGGGGGCTGTTCACGCAAGCCGCAGCGCTCGGCTCGTCGCAAGCAGTTGCCAACCTCGCTCTTATACGAGGTGGCGGCTGCGGTCTCGACAGCGCCCGCAGCGCCCAAACGGTGGGACAACTGGAGACCGCCGCCGCTGACGGAAATGCGGCAGCCGCAAAGCAGACGATAGACTGCCTCTATTTCAATGCTGCCAAGAACCGCCTGGAGGATCCTGACGGTGCGATGATCGCGGCATCGCTTGCGATCGCTTCCGGCGATGGACCGGGCCGCTTCAAATCGGGCAGGGCGCTGGTCAACGCAGCCCGTTCGATCCAGCTTCCAGGCTATCGGGGCAGCCCGACACAGCAGGAGTATGACAACCGTGTGGTTCGGCTCATCGACCGCGCCAGCCTGGATCTTTTCGCCGCGACGGAACTCGGTCAGCCGCAGGCCTACGAATGGCTGGGCGTGGCACGCCACCAGTTCAACAGGCTGTTGCCGCGCCTCCAATTGGGTGACCGGCTTGGCAAGAAGACATTTGAAGAGTGGATGCAAGCCGGCGCTGTCAACGGTGACTGGGCGATGATCTGCCGCACCGCCTCATTTGCCATGGAAGACCTGCTGCATCGTGTTGGCCGCTACAGCCGTTCTGAATTCAACGCGGTGGTTGCGCGGGCGCATGCATGCATCGACCGGCAGGAAGACAGCGCCGCATCGTTGGAATGGTACGACGCGGTGGAATACCCTGCCGTGAAACCGCATCCGGTTGCTTCGAGTTATCCCACCTTTGACATCGGTCGGGCGGCGGATGCGCTGCGGCGTCTTTTGTTCCAGGACGCGGCGGCACGGCTCAAGGAACCGACATCTTAAAGGCAACAATGCGCAAACTTCTCATGATCCTCGGTTCGGTTGCCGTTCTATCGTTGGTGGCCATTGGGGTTTTCGCCAATACCACGCTCACCCGTAGCGCCCTTAACGCCGGCATGCCGTCGCTCGCGGTCGCCGTCCTGAAGCCGGCCGCTGGCTTCGGCGATCCGAAAGCGATGAACGATCTCGGCGTTCTGCTCTATCGCGGTACGGGAACCGAAGAAGACCCTGCCGAGGCCGCGCGTCTTCTGTCTGCTGCTGCCGAATCCGGTCTGCCGCGCGCACAACTCAATCTCGCTCTGGTACAAAAATCGCGCTGCCGTATCGACGGGGCAGACACCGCTGTTTTCGCAATGCTGGAAAAGATGGCGCTGACGGGCGATGTCACCGCGGCGTCTTTTGCGGCGGAATGTTTCGGCCGCAGCAGCGCCGCACAGCGCGACTTCGCGCCTTGGGGCGAACGTTTCCTGAAGTTGGCCGAGGTCGGCGCGACCGGAGACGGCAAGGAAAAGATCAAGTTCGCATGGACGCTCATAGAAGCCTCCGATGACTCGATCCTTGGAACACTGGAATCCATAGCCGCCGACCACGCCGTGAAGAACCGTCTGCTCAATATGGCAGCGAAGATACTGCTCGCCGCACGCGATGAAGATGCGGCTGCATTCTATGGTCTTGCAACCATGCGTGACAAATATGCCGACCGCCTGGAGAAAGGACCGGTGGCTGACGAGGTGATGCGGCGGACGTCGGATCAGTGGCTTCTCGAAGGCGCTACAGCCGGCCATCAGGTCAGTGGCTGCAACGTCGCCCGGAACTACATGCGTGATTTCATGGAAAAGCCGGGCGAGGATACGCGCGCGCGGCTGGTGGCTATCGACAAGATCATCTACGCCTGCCTTACCAACCGTACCAGCGCGCGCGAAACGATCGTCATCGAACAGGGCGGCCGCAAGGTGGCAAGGTCGTTTGGCGAGGATTTCGCACAGGATCGCTGGCGCGGCGACGGGCCACTGCTCGTGGCCGGCCCGAAATACGACGACCGCGACTTCGACACGGCGGCGCATGATGATGTCGTCCAGATCTTCAACAGGATGCAGGCCAGGTTCGGCAGCTAGCCTCTTTCTTGCCGCAAGGCGGTCCCTTCTGAGGCGCCGTGACTGAGGCGACCATATCGGCACAGGGCCCTGCAAACGAGCGAAGTCAGAAAGGGCGCTTGCCAAACCCGGCTTGCCTTGACAAATCGGGCCTCCCATGCGCTTTTCGCGCAAATTTTGGACCGGGCTTTGACGCTCGGCCCACAACCCAGCACCCCGGACTTTTGACATGACAATGCATCGGTACCGCAGCCACACCTGTGCCCAGTTGAGAAAGAGCGATGTCGGCTCTTCGGTTCGCCTGTCGGGCTGGGTGCATCGCGTGCGCGATCATGGCGGCCTGCTGTTCATCGATCTGCGCGACCATTACGGCCTGACCCAGATCGTCGCCGATCCGGATTCGCCCGCCTTCAAGGTGGCCGAGACGCTGCGTGGCGAATGGGTGATCCGCGTCGACGGCGAGGTCAAGGCGCGCCTGCCGGACACCACCAACGCCAACCTGCCGACCGGCGAGATCGAGATTTTTGCGCGCGAGATCGAGGTGCTGTCGGCAGCCAAGGAATTGCCGCTGCCGGTGTTCGGCGAGCCCGACTATCCCGAAGACATCCGCCTGAAGTACCGTTTCCTCGACCTGCGCCGCGAGACGCTGCACAGGAACATCGTGGCGCGCACGAAAATCATCGCCGAGATGCGCAAGCGTATGACCGACGTCGGCTTCACCGAATTCTCGACGCCGATCCTGACGGCCTCGTCGCCGGAAGGTGCGCGCGACTTCCTGGTGCCGTCGCGGATCCATCCCGGCACCTTTTACGCGCTGCCGCAGGCGCCGCAACAGTACAAGCAGCTGATCATGGTCTCCGGCTTCGACCGCTATTTCCAGATCGCGCCCTGCTTCCGCGACGAGGACCCGCGCGCCGACCGTCTGCCCGGCGAATTCTACCAGCTCGACCTCGAAATGAGCTTCGTCGAGCAGGACGACGTGCTGTCGACCATGGAACCGGTGATGCGCGGCGTCTTCGAGACCTTCGCCAACGGCAAGCCGGTGACGCAGACATTCCAGCGCATCCCGTACGATGTCGCGATGCGCAAATATGGCTCCGACAAGCCGGACCTGCGCAACCCGATCGAGATGCAGGCCGTCTCCGACCATTTTCGCGATTCCGGCTTCAAGGTCTTCGCCAACATCCTGGCCAACGATCCGAAGGCCGAAGTGTGGGGCATTCCGGCCAAGACCGGCGGCAGCCGCGCCTTCTGCGACCGCATGAACTCGTGGGCGCAGGGCGAGGGCCAGCCGGGACTGGGTTACATCTTCTGGCGCAAGGAAGGCGACAAGCTTGAAGGCGCCGGTCCATTGGCCAAGAACATCGGCGAGGAGCGCACCGAGGCGATCCGTCAGCAGCTCGGCCTTGCCGATGGCGACGCCGCCTTCTTCGTCGCCGGCGATCCGAAGAAGTTCGTTACCTTCGCCGGTGCCGCGCGTACGCGTGCCGGCGAAGAACTGAACCTTGTCGACCGCGAGCGCTTCGAATTGTGCTGGATCGTCGACTTCCCGTTCTTCGAATGGAGCGAGGAGGAGAAGAAGATCGACTTCGCCCACAACCCGTTCTCGATGCCGCAAGGCGGTATCGACGCGCTCAACGGCGACGACCTGCTCGGCATCAAGGCCTTCCAGTACGACATGGTCTGCAACGGCTTCGAGATCGCCTCTGGCGGTATCCGCAACCATTTGCCGGAAACCATGGTCAAGGCGTTCGAGACGGTTGGCCTCGACCGCGCCACGGTGGAAGAACGCTTTGGTGGCCTCTACCGCGCCTTCCAGTATGGCGCCCCGCCGCATGGCGGCATGGCGGCCGGCGTCGACCGCGTGGTCATGCTGCTGGTCGGCGCCAAGAACCTGCGCGAGATCACCATGTTCCCGATGAACCAGCAGGCCTACGATTTGTTGATGAACGCGCCTTCGGAAGCCTCGCCGCAGCAGTTGCGTGATCTGTCGCTGCGTGTCGCGGCAGTGAAGAGGGACTGACGGCAGCGTTGCAACTGCCCTTTCTCCCCGTCTCTATACGGGGAGAAATGTCCGGCAGGACAATGAGGGGCAGCACGCATGCAGGCGATTGGCGAACGGCCTTAGCAGTTGGCGCCTTCTGACAATCGGTTCAGCATCGAACTACAATTTGCAGGCGTTGGCGCCGCCCCTCATCTGCCTGCCGGCACCTTCTCCCCGTATAGTGACGGGGAGAAGGGAGCGAACTTCGATCAGTCTTCGTTGGCCTTGACATGGACGCCGAGCGTCTTGGTCAGGTCGGCCGGGTTGGACATGGCACCGGCCATGATCAGCGCGAACGGCACCGCTGCCGGCGGCTCGGCCGAAATCTCGAGGCTCTTCGGATCGTCGAGGTACTTGCTCACCGCCGCCGTCACTTCGGCGGTCAGTTCGGGATTGTTGAGCTGTGCCATGCCGAACGGCACGATCGCCTTGGCCTGGTTGGCGATGTCCTTGCCCGACATGCCCTGCTGCTTGCCGACATATTCAAGCACCTTGCCGGTCAGCGAATCGTCGTCGAAGCGGATCGAGGCGCTGTTGAAGGAAAGCTGCTGCAAAAGGCCGAGCAGGGCCATGCCTTGCGCCGAATTGTCGGCGCCTTCGGGCTGCGCCGCCATCTTCTTCTGCATCTCCTGCAGCGACTTGACGAAGTCGACCGTGTAGCCGCCGAGGCCGAAGGTCATGCCGAGCGTGCCGGCATTCTCGACCGAGATATCGTATTTCGACAGGTCCATCTTGCCGTCGCTCGGCTGCCAGGTGCCGCCGATCTCGATATTGCCCGTTATGTTCTGGTAGCCGAGGGCCTCGATGGCTTCCTTGGATTTCGCATCGTCGACCAGGGTCAGGTCGGCGTTGAACTTTTCCGTCGTGGCGGAAAACTCCATCGCCTTGCCGTCGGCCGGCGGCGTGATCTGGACAGCAAGCCCATCCACCGAGAAGGCGGTCTTGTCGGCAACCTTGACCGTCAGGTTTTCGAGTTCGGCTGACTTGTAGATCATCATCGAGCCGAGCGGGCCTGTAGCGCCCTCAGCCGGGATGTTGGCGTCGTGGATGACGAAGGGGGTGAGGTTGAGCGTGACGCCGTCCTTGCTGTGCTCGAAGGCCGAAGTCGTGATGGTCTCGACATCGAAGCCGCCATTGGCTTCGGTCACTCCTTCGAGCTTGACGTCGCCGATCGGCAGCGCCTCCTTTTCGGCCGCCGGTTTGACCGACACGCCCTGCAGCACCATGCTGGAATTGTCGCCGGTAACGCCGGTCCAGGTGATATCGACGCCCTGGACGGCAAGTGCGGCCTTCAGTCGGTCGGCAACCGCCGTGTCTTGCGCAAAGGCGGCATTCAGCGGCAGCGTCAGCAAAAAGGTCGAAAAAGCAAGTTTCTTGAGTGTCGAACGTTGGATTGTCATCGCGAGTTCCCTGAGAGAGTCCTGAAAAAGTGTTTTCTCAATTCTACGCCATCACCATTCCGTGACGAACTGGACGGGAAAAAGGCGCTTTCCCGCAGAGTTGTCGAAAATCACGGCGAAAGGCAAATCGGAGCGGGAGCCTTCGCCCGACGCGGTGAATATGTCATGAAGGTCGGGCTCCCCTGCGTACCGTCTCCTGCCTTAGAGAGGGCGTGTAACAGATTGATGTTGGTTGGCAACAGCACTGCTACCGTTGCTGTTGCACAGGGACGGCAAGGGGGAACATGAAGTCCGTCACATCCATTGTCGGACCTCGAGCCGCCCTCGTAAGCCCAAAGGCTGCAAAGTGCGGATTTCCGCAGCCCCGCCTTGCCGCGAATCACCCGCTCGGCTAGTCCAGCCGCATGGGAAAAAGGATTTTGCCGCCTGAAAATGGCGGCGGTGACCACATCGAACCGGTCGATCTGAAGAAGGCGCTGGAAGAGCGCTATCTTGCCTATGCGCTCTCGACCATCATGCACCGGGCGCTGCCTGACGTGCGCGACGGGCTGAAGCCTGTGCATCGCCGCATCATGCATGCGATGCGGCTGCTCAGGCTCAACCCCGACCAGGGCTTTGCCAAATGCGCCCGCATCGTCGGCGACGTGATGGGCAAGTTCCATCCGCATGGCGACCAGTCGATCTACGACGCGCTGGTGCGCCTGGCGCAGGATTTCTCCATGCGCTATCCCCTCGTCGACGGGCAGGGCAATTTCGGCAATATCGACGGCGATAACGCCGCCGCCATGCGCTATACCGAGGCGCGCATGACCGAGGTGGCGAGCGATTTGCTTGCCGGCATCACCGAGGACGCCGTCGATTTCCGGCCAACCTACAATGAGGAGGACGAGGAGCCCGTAGTGCTTCCCGGCGCCTTCCCGAATCTGCTCGCCAACGGTTCCTCCGGCATTGCGGTCGGCATGGCCACGTCCATCCCGCCGCACAATGCCGCCGAGCTTTGCAACGCAGCGCTGCAGTTGATCGAGCAGCCGGACGCGCCGGTGACAAAGCTGATGGAGTTCGTCCAGGGGCCGGATTTTCCGACCGGCGGCATCATCGTCGACAGCCGCGCTTCCATCCTGGAGGCCTATGAGACCGGCCGCGGCGGTTTTCGCGTGCGCGCCAAATGGGGCCAGGAGGATCAGGGCAGGGGCACCTGGAGCATCGTCGTCACCGAAATCCCCTACGGCATCCAGAAGGCCAGGCTGATCGAAAAGATCGCCGAGCTTTTGATCGCGCGCAAATTACCGCTGCTCGAGGATGTCAGAGATGAAAGCGCCGAGGACGTCCGCATCGTGCTCGTACCGAAGAGCCGTTCGGTTGATCCCGGCATTCTGATGGAATCGCTGTTCAAGCTGACCGAGCTCGAAAGCCGATTTCCCCTCAACATGAACGTTTTGTCGCGGGGCAAGGTGCCTAACGTCCTGTCGCTGAAGGGAGTGCTGAAGGAGTGGCTCGACCATCGGCGCGATGTGCTGATCCGCCGCTCGAAGCATCGGCTTGGCGAGATCGAGAAGCGGCTGGAAATCCTTGCCGGCTACCTGATCGCCTATCTCAACATCGACGAGGTCATCAGGATCATCCGCGAGGAGGATGAGCCCAAGCAGGTAATGATGGCCCGTTGGTCGCTCACCGACACCCAGGCCGAAGCCATCCTCAACATGCGGCTGCGGGCCTTGCGCAAGCTGGAAGAGTTCGAGATCCGCAAGGAGTTCGACGGTCTCACCACCGAGAAGAAGCAGATCGAGGCATTGCTCGCATCCGACGCCAAGCAATGGTCGACGATCAAATGGGAAGTCACGCAGGTTCGCGACAAGTTCGGCCCCGAGACCGAACTCGGCAAGCGCCGCACCCAGTTCGCCGACGCGCCGGAGCATGATCTGACCGACATTGCGCACGCCATGATCGAGCGCGAGCCGGTCACCGTGGTGGTCTCGGAAAAGGGCTGGCTGCGGGCGATGAAAGGCCATCTGGCCGACCATTCCACGCTCACCTTCAAGGAAGGCGACAGCCTCAAGCTCGCCTTCCATGCCCAGACCACCGACAAGATCCTGGTCTTCACCACCGGCGGAAAATTCTACACCATCGGCGCCGACCGGCTGCCGGGCGGCCGCGGCCATGGCGAACCGATCCGCATCATCGTCGACATGGACAACGACCAGGACATCGTCACCGCCTTCGTCCACGACCCGAAGCGCAAGCTGCTGCTCGTCTCCTACGATGCCAATGGTTTCGTCGTGCCGGAGGAGGAGGTCGTCGCCAACACCCGAAAGGGCAAGCAGGTGATGAACGTCAAGGCGCCCGACGAGGCCAAGGCCTGCGTCCCCGTGTCAGGCGATCATCTCGCCATTGTCGGCGAGAACCGCAAGATGCTGGTGTTTGCGCTCTCCGAAATTCCGGAGATGGGCCGCGGCAAGGGCGTTCGCCTGCAGAAATACAAGGATGGCGGTCTGCTCGACCTGAAACCCTTCACGCTGGCGAGCGGCCTGTCGTGGCAGGATTCCGCAGACCGCACCTTCGTCAGGTCGCGCGAGGAGCTGGCGGAATGGATCGGCGCGAGAGCGTCGGCCGGTCGCATGGTGCCGAAGGGATTCCCGCGGACCGGGAAATTTGGTTGAAGCTGCTGATCTCCCCCCAAGTGGGGGAGATGGCCGGCAGGCCAGAGGGGGGCGCTGTCCCGCCAGCGCATCAAATGGTCATGGCTCGCCACTCGGTCGCAACTCTTGGGTCTTCAATGTCGGGTGCCAGGCTGGCGATCCTTCGCGCCCCCCTCTGTCCTGCCGGACATCTCCCCCACAAGGGGGGAGATTGGCAGCTTCACCAACCATTTGGACTATCGTCACGATTGCGGCACTATAACAGTGCATAAACGCTGTGTAGGCTGGGGAGAATTGACCGTTTGAAGGAAGCGAAGATCCAGAAGCCGGAACGTCAGCAGCGCCTGTTCGGCCTGTCGACACCGTTGCGATCCGCCGTCATTCCGCCGCTGTCGGCTGCGCGCTGGCTGTTGGTGCTGATCGTCGCCGCCGGCGTCTATTTCTTCCACGGGTTCCTGTTTCCCGTGCTGGCAGCCCTCGTCATTGCTTTTGCCAGCTGGCCGCTCTACCGCCGGCTGCTTGCCGGTGTCGGCGGTAACCGCACCGTCGCCGCGACGCTCGCCATCCTGTTCATCCTCGCCTTCCTGGTGGTGCCGATAGCGCTCGCCGGCACCTACGCCATCAACGAGGTCCGCGAATGGGTGGGCTGGGCGATCGAGACCAACAGGCACGGCGCGGTCACACCGCACTGGATCACCTCGCTGCCTGTCGTCGGCGAGTGGCTGAACGAACAGTGGATCGACAATTTCGGCCATCCCGGCGGCATCGGCGAGCTGATCCAGCTGGTCAGCGGCGCCAATATCGGCAGCATCTATCGCGGCGTGCTGGCTGCCGGCGGCAGCGCCTTCGGCCTGTTGCTGACGCTGCTGTTCATGATGATCGCGCTGTTCTTCGCCTACCGCGACGGCGAACACTTTGCCAGCCAGATCGACCGGCTCGGCGAACGCATCCTGCCGACGCGCTGGGAGCGGATTTCGCGCGTCGTGCCGGCGACCATTTCCTCGACCGTTACCGGAATGACCGTGATCGCCATCGGCGAGGGGCTGGTGCTGGGCATCGCCTACTGGCTGGCCGGGGTGCCCTCGCCGGTGACGCTCGGCGCGCTCACCGGCGTCATGGCGCTGATCCCCGGCGGCGCGCCGCTGTCGTTTACGCTTGTGTCGATCTACCTCGCCGCCAGCGGCTCGCCGATGGCGGGTCTGGCGCTGTTCATCTGGGGCGCGGTGGAGCTGTTCATCGTCGACAAGACCTTGCGCCCGAAGCTGGTCGGCGGACCGATCAAATTGCCCTTCCTGCCCACCTTTTTCGGCCTGATCGGCGGCGTCAAGACGATGGGCTTTCTCGGCCTGTTCATCGGCCCCGTGCTGATGGCGCTGCTGGTGGCGATATGGCGCGAATGGCTGCGCGAGGTGGAACTGGCCGAAGACACCGTTCCCGACGCGGCGGCCGAGCTCGAAGGCGGGCCGCCGCAGATCGAGATTGTCGCCGGCCCGGCGAAGAAAAGTCAGGCTGGGTAAGCGACGGCGAGCGCTGCCCGGCGCTTGCGCCCTTCATGCAACTGCCACAGGGAATGGGCAACCAGCGTGACGATCAGGATCACGCCGCCGATCAAGCTGTTGCGCGACGGCGTCTCGGCAAAGATCATCCATATCCAGACCGGCGCCAGAACCGTTTCCAGGAGATAGAACATCGCCACTTCCGGGCCTGAAATGTATTTCGGCCCGTTGGCTAGGCAGAAGAAGGCGAACGGCATGATGACGGCGCCGTTGAAAACGATCCACCATGGCGCCTCCACCTGAAAACCGGTCTTGGAGACCATGAGCGCCGCCAGCCCGAACGGCAGCAGGACGCCGGTCAGCGCGGTGAATCCCATATCCCTGCCGCTGGCGCGTGAAACGGTGATGGCGCAGGCAATCGCCAAGGCCGAACACAGCGCCATCACATCGCCGAACAGATTTCCCGTGCCGACGGAATCGCCGACGATGATCGCGATGCCGACGATCATCAGCGCCATTGCCGCAAGCGTCAGCGGCTTTGGTCGCTCCTTCAGGAACAGCCACGACAGCAGCGCCGAGAACATGGTGGAGAAGGCCAGGATGAAAACCAGATTGGCGGTCGAGGTGTTGTAGACGGCAGTGATGAAGGCGATTGCGCCGAGCCCGTAGAGGGTGGCGACGACGAGCCCCGACCAGCCGGGTATCAGCTGCGGAGCATTCTTGCTGAACGAGCGCCAGATGGCCCATACGATCAGCCCTGCCACGAAGGTGCAGCCGGTGCGCAGCAAAAGGATCGTCCAGGCTTCGCCATGGGCGAGCCGGATCAGGGGAATGTCGATGGTCAGCGCCAGCCCGCCAAGCGCGGTGAGCAGAAGTCCTTTGGTGTGGGCATTGTGAGAGGACATGCAACGGCTTTCGCAATGATTTGAGCAGATGCCGGTCGGCGCAATCGCCCCGCCAACGGGCGGAAAGACCAGCATCGTCTCGGCTGAAAATGTTTAGATCAGGATTTGGTAAGAAGAAAAATCAGCGCGTGACCGCTTCGTGGTCGTAGCGTTCCCAGCCCTTCGGGCCGAGATGCTCCTGCGGCATGAAGCGCATTTTATAGTTCATCTTGCGCGAGCCGTTGACCCAGTAGCCGAGATAGACATGGGGCAAGCCCATGGCCCGGGCGCGGGCGATATGGTCGAGGATCATGAAGGTGCCGAGCGAACGGTCCTCGAACTCGGGATTGAAGTAGGAATAGACCATCGACAGGCCATCGGCCATCTTGTCGGTCAGCGCCACGGCGATCAGCTCGCCCTGGCCCTTGCCGGTGATGAATGTGTCGGGGCCGCGGCGCCGGTATTCGATCACCTTGGTGTCGACATGGGTATCCTCGACCATCATGGCGTAGTCGAGCACCGTCATGTCGGACATGCCGCCGCGGCGATGGCGAGCGTCGAGATAGCCGCGAAACAGCGAATACTGCTCCGTCGACGGCTGCGCGTCGTGCATGGCGCCGATCAGATCGGAATTGCGCTGGATCACCCGCTTCATGTTGCGGCTGGCGGTGAACTCCTGCGCCAGGATGCGCACCGAGACGCAGGCGCGGCAGGTCTCGCAGGCGGGACGGTAAGCGATGTTCTGCGAGCGCCGGAAACCGCCTTGCGTCAACAGGTCGTTCATCTCCGGCGCCTTGTCGCCGACCAGATGCGTGAACACCTTGCGTTCGAACTGGCCCTCGAGATACGGGCACGGCGATGGCGCGGTCAGGAAGAACTGCGGCGACTGGGTCGGATGGTGCGTCATCGAACCTTGGGAACACTCCTGCGAATCGCTCTACCTTTGGCTTGGCTGGCGAAAAATTCAACAGGATTGTGAAGGCGGGGTTGAACGGACCCCTTCACATTTGCGCACAAATGCCTGTTGGCGTCGGTTGAACGCCGGTTCAACGGTCGCTGCGGCTGACGCACGTGCCAAGCAGCAGGTCGTGCAGTGTGCGCTTGCGATCGGAAAACAGCGTCACCAGGAGGACGAGCGGCGTCAGGATGACCGTGCTCGCCCAGAACAGCACCGAATGGACAACGGCGGTGAGGCCGTCGATACGGCTGCCGTCGAGACGATCGAGTCGAATGCCCATCATCTTCATGCCTGATGTGGCCTGGTTGCGACCGCCCAGCGTGTTCCAGATGTAGAGAATGGCGACCGCCGGCACGAGGATGGAATACAGCGCCCAGCCAAGACCGAATGTCAAAAGGCCAAGCACGGCCACCAGGATCGCGAACGGAATGGTGAGCAGCGCCACGATGCAATAGTCGATGATGAAGGCCAGGATGCGCCGCGTGCGCACACCGTCATAGGCCCTGACGTCGTCGAGCCTGCTGGTGATGATTTCGCCGTCAACTACGCGCGCGTTCATGTCATGTCCTCGTAACAGGCGCCACGCTAGGGTGCGCCGCCACTGAAATGGTGAAGACCGCGGGCGGAATCAAGATCGGTTGGTCCATCGGTCCGGCTCGGCGGTGTGACGAGGTTGAGCCGATTGAATTTGGTGGACGGATGGCGTTAGCTTGCTGCGGCGCAACAAGACGCCGAGGGGACGGGGTTACATGGATTACGACATGCTGGTCATCGGCAGCGGCCCTTCCGGGCGCCGCGCCGCGGTGCAATCGGCCAAGCTCGGCAAATCGGTGCTGGTGGTCGACAGGGGCCGGCGCCTCGGCGGCGTCTCGGTGCACACCGGAACCATCCCGTCGAAGACGCTGCGCGAGACGGTGCTGAACCTGTCCGGCTGGCGCGAGCGGGGCTTTTACGGCCGCGGCTACCGGGTCAAGCAGGACATCTCCATCGCCGACCTGGTCGAGCGGCTGCACAAGACGCTCGACCACGAGGTCGAGGTGCTGCAGCACCAGTTTATGCGCAACGCCGTCAAAAGCGTGCGCGCCATGGCGAAATTCGTCGGCCCAAACAAGGTCAGCCTGACGGCAGACAATGGCGACTACTCGGAGGTTGGTTTCACCAATGCGCTGATCGCGGTCGGCACCAGGCCGCACCGGCCGCGCGACGTGCCTTTCGACAAGCTCCGCGTCTTCGACAGCGATGAGATGCTGGAACTCGACCATCTGCCGCGCACGCTGACGGTGATCGGCGCCGGCGTCATCGGCGTTGAATATGCGACGATCTTTTCGGCGCTCGACGTGCCGGTGACGCTGGTGGAGCCGCGCAACACCATCCTCGATTTCGTCGACCGCGAGATCGTCGACGACTTCATCCACCAGATGCGCGACCGCGGCATGACCATTCGCCTCGGCAGTACGGTCAAGGAAATCGTCTCAAAACCCGACTATGCCGAAGTGACGCTCGCCGATGGCCGCACCATCCGCTCCGAGATCGTGCTTTACGCCGCCGGCCGCAGCGGCAATCTCGGCAGCCTCGGCCTCGACGTGGTCGGCATCGAGGCCGATTCCCGGGGCCGCATCAAGGTCGATCCGCAGACCTTCCAGACCAGTGCGCCCAACATCTATGCAACCGGCGACGTCATCGGTTTCCCCAGCCTTGCCTCGACATCGATGGAGCAAGGCAGGGTGGCCGCCTGCCACGCCTTCGGCGTGCAACTGCCACCGCCGCCGGAAACCTTCCCCTATGGCATCTACGCCGTGCCGGAAATCTCCACCGTTGGTCAGTCGGAGGAGCAGGTGCGCGAGAGCGGCGCTGCTTATGAAGTCGGTCTGGCGCGGTTCCGCGAAACCTCGCGCGGCCACATCATGGGCGTCAACTCCGGCTTTCTGAAGCTGCTGTTCTCGGTCGAAACGCGCCGCCTGCTCGGCGCCCACATCGTCGGCGAAGGCGCCACCGAACTGATCCATATCGGCCAGGCGGTGATCAACCTCGGCGGCACGGTTGATTTCTTCGTCAACAACACCTTCAACTATCCGACGCTGGCCGAAGCCTACAAGATCGCCGGGCTCGATGCCTGGAACCGGATGGGACAGGGCTAGGCGATGAGCATCTGCTCAGCCGTTCCGCCGGGCGCCGATGCGGTCTACCAAGGTCTCCTAGCCTGCCTGGCGTGCGACCAATGCTGGTCCCGCCAGCCATTGCCGGACGATGGCGGCATCCGGGTCGCCGATTTCGTGACCTGAAGGCACGATGCGCGCATCGACCTCGGCGCCATGTTTGTTGAGCAGCCTCACCAGTGGCGGCGCAAACGGCCCGTAGGTCTCGTCCGCGGCACCAGCGACAATCAGGACGCGCCTTCCGGTCAGATCGGTTGCCGGCGCATCGTCAAGCACGGGCATTGCTCTCAGCAACGCCGCTTTTCGGACGAGGCCGGAGTTGAGCAGCATCAGGGTGGAAACCAGATTGGCGCCGTTGGAATAGCCGAGGAAAGTCGCCCGGGCGAGGTCGAGCCCGTGGCGCTTTGCGGCCTCGCTTGCGAAGGCGGCAAAGTACGATGTTTCGGCACGGATGCTCGCCTGTTCAAAACTGGTCGGCGTGATCCGCTCGAACCAGCGGAAGCCGTCTTCTTGGCGGATGCGGCCACGCACCGCGACCAGCGTGGCGTTGGGGGCGATCTGCCTCGCAATCGGCACCATCGTCGTTTCGTCGACACCCGATCCGTGCAGTAAAAACAGGCTCTCGCCGCCGGCATTCTCCGGCTTGAGGAGGCGGTAGGGAAACGCCAGATCCTGATGCAGAAAGGCGTTCTCGTCGCTATATCGATGCACGCTCATATCTCGTTGTTTTCACGGAGACATTGGTCCTTTGCCAGCTTCAAAACGGAATATTTTCACGCTCCGCCAAATGTGATTGCAACAGGCTCATTTCAGACCGTTTCTGCGCCGATATGCTCCCTGCGGGAGGAATCGAAGCGGTGTGCGCCGATGGTCGCATCCCGGCATGAACAACGCGAGCACCCTTGCTCTCCTTTGAGGCCTTTTGTCGATGACCCTGCCAGTTCCGCCCGATCGCGCCCCGCGTATCGCCGATCGCGACACGCGCATTGACGTGTTCCGTGCGCTCGCACTCCTGACCATCTATATCGACCACGTGCCGGGCACCGTCTTCGAAACGCTGACCTACAAGAATTTCGGATTCTCGGACGCGGCGGAAGCCTTCGTGCTGATTTCCGGCATGTCGGTCGCACTCGCCTATGGCAACAAGTTCCAGCCGGGCGGCCGGCTGCTGGCGATGTTGAAGATGTGGCGCCGGGCCGGCGTGCTTTACAGTGCCCACATCGTCACCACCATGGTTGTGATGGCGTTGTTCTGCGCCGCGGCGGTGTACGGCCGGCGGCCGGAACTGCTCAAGCTGATCAACATCGAGCCGCTGATGAAGAACACGCCGGAGGTCATGATCGGCATTGTCACGCTCGGCCACCAGCTTGGCTACAACAACATTTTGCCGGTCTATGCGGCGCTGCTGTTGATGGCGCCGCTTTTCCTGCTCTTCGTCAGCTACCGGCCGCTCCCGGCGCTGGTCTTTTCCGGCGCGCTGTGGCTTGCCGCCGGCCTCTGGCAGATCGCGCCGCCGAACTATCCCGAGCCCGGCTTCTGGTTCCTCAACCCGCTGTCCTGGCAATTCCTGTTCAACATCGGCCTTGCCGGCATGCTGCATGCCAGGCGCGGCGGCACAATTCCCGTCAATCGTTGGCTGGTGGGCGCCGCGGCGACCTATGTCGCGGCAGCGGCGGTCTGGGTGCACAGCCCGCTCTGGGGCGAGATAACGTGGTTTAACCTGCCCGTGGTGATCGGCGGCTTCGACAAGACGTTCCTGTCGCTGCCGCGGCTCCTGCACATATTGGCGGTGAGCTATCTGATCGTCGCCCTGCCGGCTTTCTCGAACCTGTACCGTCTCAGCCCGGACCATCCGCTTGCCCTGCTCGGCAAGCGCTCCTTGCCGGTGTTCCTCGCCGGCACGCTGATCGCCATGGCGGCGCAGGTGATGAAGCTGATCAATCCGGGCGGCTTTCCCTATGACGTCTTGCTGATTTCGGCCGGCATCGCCATGCAATTCGCGCTCGCCTTCTATCTTGAGTGGCTGTCCGGCATCGGCTTGGGCAAAAAGCCGGTTCGCAAAGAAGCGCCAGCCGTTCACCAGACCTTCGGCATGCCCGCGATGCCAAGCTAAGCCGATGATCCCACATCAGCCGCCTAGCTAACAGGCGAGGGGCCGGACGACCCCCGCACCACAAGATCGACCGGCAGCAATTGCCGGTGCTGCGAGCCGTCATTTTCGAGGATCGCCTTGACGGCCAGCCGGCCCATCTCGGCGATCGGCTGGGCGACAGTGGTTAGTGGCGGCTCGGAGTCGGCGCCTTCCGGCACGCCGTCGAAGCCGACGATTGACACATCGCCCGGCACGGCAATGTTACGCTCGCGCAGCCAGTCGAGCGCATGCAGCGCGATCTTGTCCGACATGGCCAGGATTGCCGTCGGCGTCTGCGGCAGCGCGAAAATATGATCGAGGCCGGCCCGCACGCTCGCCTCGTCATTGAGGGTTTCGTAGATTGGCACTTGCGAGACGTCGATGCCGAAGCGGGAGAGCTCGCCGAAATAGCCACGCAGACGGTCGCGTGTGCCCGAGTAGAGGGATGTCGTCTCGACTTGCTCTTGCGTGACGGGACCAAAGCCAGCGTCGGCAGATTCCAGGGCGAGGACGGCAAAGCTGCGATGGCCGAACTCGGCCAGATGGCGCGCCGCCAGACCCGCGCCGGCGACGTTGTCGACGCCGATCGCAGCGACCGCCTCATTTTCCGAATCGAGATCAAGCGCCACGAAAGGCAGTTTGCGTTCGCGCGCCAGTTCGACCAGCCGCGACCCACCCTCGATGCAGAACACGATGAAGCCGTCGACCAGGGCGCTCTGGATGTTCCAGGCGAGCTGCTCGCTGTTGGCGGCCGAGACCAGCGAAATTCCGGCGCCGGTGGCGTCGCAGGCCTGCGAAATGCTGGCCATCATGACGCGGGCAAAGGGATCGTCGAAGAAATAGGACAATGGTTCTGCCGTTGCCACGCCGATGGCGTTGACCTTGCCGGCGCGCAGCAGCCGGCCCTTGGGATCCGGGCCGGCATAGCCCATCGCTTCCGCCGCCGCCTTGACCCGCTCGCGGACCTCTTCGCGCACGATTTCCGGGCGAGCGAACACGTTGGACGCGGTACCGTGCGAGACCCCGGCCGCCTTGGCGATGTCGGCAAGCCGCACTGGTCTCGTCTTGCCGGAGGTCAATGCCGTCATTTTCGTCTCCTGAACCGGAGCCTGTTTAGCACTTTCGTTGGATCGGTTCAAATTTTCCCTTGATAGGACGGCGGAGAGGGTCTATATTTGAATCGATCCAAGGGATTTACCAAGTACAACTTGGATCGATTCAAGAGGAGGGTGCCATGCATCCCGTGAATTATCTGTTCGAAGACATCTACGGCAATGATTGGGGCATAGTCTCCGACGCCGCCACACGCAAGCGCCGCGACAAGGTCGGGCCGTGGAGGCGTGACCTGCAATACCTTGTGAAACGCAAGCGCAGCTGATCGGCCCCGGCATTTTCGTGCCAGCTGATTGGATCGAGTCAAGTTCTTAAAGAGGAGACGAACATGCATCCCGTGAAGCATCTGTTCGAAGACATTTATCGCAACTACTGGGGTATCTCGCCTGCCACGGAGCAGCCGGAAAGGCGGCGGCCGACCAAGTCTGCCAAGCGCAACCGCGACCTGCTGCCGCAAAACCGGCAGGATTAAGCCTCGTGTGATATCTGATGGGGCAGGGTTCTTGGCTCGTCAGGACCGTTGCCGCACGAGCGCCGAGGCCGCGATCACCAGCCAGCCCGCGATGAGCAAGGTGCCGCCGATCGGCGCCGACATCGGGAACAGCCGCGATCCCACGAAATCCCGTGCCAGCAGATCGCCGCAGAACAGAACAAGCCCGACGAGCAGCACCAGGCTGCCGATCCGCAAGATCCGGTTTGCGCCGGCGAGGCCGACGGCCAAAAACACCGGCGCATGCATGAGCAGGAAGGATGCGGCCGTGCCGACGAACGCGCCGCCGAGATGCGCTGAAGCCGCCGACAGCGCCACGCCCGCCGCGCCGGCAATGCCGCCGGCGAAAACGAGGATGCGCGCGCTGTTTGCTGGTGCTGACTCGGCGATGCTCATTTCTCGGGCTCCGTGATTGACGATAGGCGGCGCGACCTGTCTGTCAGGATTTTTCCGATATCGCCAGCATGTCGCGCGTGCGGCGCGCCTGGGCCAGCCAATTATACGCGGCACCGCCCGCCATCAGCACCGACGTGCCGAGAAACGCCGCGCGCATGCCGAAATGGCCGCCGACGAAGCCGCCCAGCAGCGGCCCCGCAACCTGGCCGACATATTGCGCCGAGATTGCCAGGCCCAGCACATTGCCGCCGACCCCATCGGGAACATTGTGGCGGATGACGCTGGTGATGCAGGGCAACAGCCCGCCCAGCACCAGACCCATAAGGAACCGCAGCCCGACCAACTGCCAGCTCTCGGTGACGAAGGCCTGCGGTATCAACAGCAGCGCCGAGACGGCCAGCGATGCGACGATGACGTTCCAGTGGCCGATGCGGTCGGCGAGTTTGCCCAGCCGTGACGCCGACAGGATGGCGCCTAGCGCCGCCGACGACATGACGACACCGGAGACCAGCGTCACCCGGCTTGCGTCCGCGACCAGTTGCTGGACGTAGACGGTGATGATCGGCTCGATCGACATGTTGGCGAAGGTGAACAGCATGCCGGTTGCCAGCATCGCCACGACAGGGCGTTTGTCGGGGATCTGCGCCCAACCGCCCTTTGGTTTCTCCTTGGGTTGTGCCTGCATTGGCGGGCGAGGCATCTCCTTGATCAGGAACGTCGTCGCCAGCGCCGCCAGGAAAATGACGCCGCCCGCGATGAGGAAGGTGGCGCGAATACCGATCAATGGCGGCAGCGCGCCGCCAAGCAACGGGCCGACCAGGGAGCCTGCGGTGATGCCGGCCGACAGCACGCCAAGCGCCCAGCCGGAGCGCTCCTTCGGCGTCTGCATGGCGACAAGTATCGTCGAGCCTGAGGAATAACCGCCGGCAAAGCCGATCAGCAGGCGCAAAAGCACCAATTGCCAGACGGTCTGAACCATGCCGGTCAGCGACATGCAGATCGCCATGCCGAAACTGGCGCGCACCAGCATCACCTTGCGGCCGTAGCGGTCGCCGAGCCGCCCCCACAGCGGTGCGACAAGGGCCGCGGCAAGGAAGGTGGCGCCGAAGGCGATGCCGGACCATTGCACGATCGCCGCGTGGCCCACGGCGCCCAGCTGTTCGACATAGAGCGGCAGGAACGGCAGCAACAGCGTCATCGCCACAAGCGTGCTGAACGATCCGGCAAAGCACACGAGCAGGTTGCGCCGCCAATGAATGTTGTAGGTGGAAGGCGCTTCGGCGGCCTGCGCTGCACTGTCCTGCGGCATGTCCTGTCCTGTCCGCTTGCTGCGGATACCATTTTGGGATACCAACTTGGTACCTCATGGACGCAAAGCCCGGCTGCTGTCAATCAGGCGCTCTCAATGTGATCGGCAAGACCAACGGGCAAGGCCGATCGCCAGCAATGGAAGCAAATATGTCGCAGATGCAGATCGTCGAAAAAGCGCTTCGCGAGATGATCCTTGGCCTTGAGGTCGGTCCTGGCGAGCGGCTGACGGAGCGCTGGATCGAGAGCCGCTTCGGCGCCTCGCGCACGCCGGTCAGGGCAGCCCTGCTGCGGCTGGAGACGGAAGGGCTGATCTGCCGCGACGGGCGCGGCTGGACCGTGTCGCCGATCAACCTTGCCGAACTGGAACAGATCGCGGTGTACCGCGAAGCGGTCGAGGTCGCGGCGGTCAGGCTGACTTCGGCGCTGGCCGACAGGAGCGCAGCCGATGTCATCGAGGCGATGCTGGACTCCTGCGACACTGCCACGCCGCGCGAGGAATGGCACCGCGTCGGCATGGATTTCCATATCGAACTGGCGCGGCTCTCCGGCAACGAGTTCCTGTTTCGGGCCGTGCGCGATGCCATGACGCGGCTGTCGCGGGCGCGCTGGCTGGAGGTGCGCGACGAGGCGGCCCTTGGCCGCGCCTGGAGCGAGCATCACGCCATTCTGGCGGCGGTGCGGGCCGGCGATGCCGATGCGGCGGCGGCGCGACTTTCCGCCCATATCGCCGGCAGCCGCGCCCGCCTGGTGACGTCGTTGCACAATGACCGGCGCGGCCTGCGCGCCAGGGGTTTTGCCGTCGTCGCCGCTTGATACTGGTCACGAAAACGAAAGAACGCCGTCGCGATCCGCTTTCGGCCTCGCTTCGCGGACGCCGATGGCGTAAGAGGCGGCCATGGAAAACAACCGATTTGAAACACCCGTGACCGTTAAGTCGGGCACGGAGGGAAGCACTCAGCTCTTGCGTACGGTGCGCGAGGCTTCCGATTACCTGCTCAACAGCTGGCCCGGCAAGCGCAGCCCCAAGCACCGCGAAGCGCTGCAGGCCTGCCATGACGCGCTGGCCGGCGACAAGCCGGCGATGATCGCAAGACGCGCCTTCATCGCCGCCGCGCGCGAGGTCAACGTCTTCGTCAGCGACAAGGCCCCGGCCTGATCACATCGGCCTGATCAGACCGGCATTTTGCCAGGATCCGGCCCGTTTCGTGGGCCGGTGATCCTGTCTTGCCTATTTTTCTGTTTCGGTGTCGGTTTTCGAACTTGCCTCGTTCTCAGGCTCGGCGCGCTCCTTGGCCGCGACCTTGGCGGCGAGCTTCTCCGCCTTCTTGGCGGCCTTCTGCCGGTCGCGCTCTTTGCGTTCCTGACCGTAATTCGGTGGTCGAGCCATATCGTTTCCTTTCGCTGTGCCTGATCCTGCCTAGAAGCATTGGCCGGCAAACACAACAGCGCCGCGAGGGCAGATGCCAGCGGTTCTGGACTTGCGTGATGGCGAACACAATGGTTTAGAAAAGGCTGCGGGACAGTTGCTGGAGCCGCCGCCGACCGATTTCGAATCAAAACGACCGATGGCCACGCTTCAAAGAAACGCACAGAAGCTGATCTACTATGCGCGCAACGCCATGCGCGACATCGCGCCGCCGGTTCTTTTCCGGCGCCGGCTCGGCCGGCTGCTCGATCAGGCCAGGCTTTCCGACGCATCGGTCCGCCAGCGGCTCAATTACTACAACACGCTGCGGGAGCCTTTTAGCCCCAGCCCCGAGGCCGTGCCGGTCAGCCGGCTGCCGTCGGACCGCAGCATGTACTATTACGATCTGAAGGAGTTCACCCGTTATTTCGACCCAGATCTGCGCATCGACCTGGAATTCGGCGACGTCATCGAAGTGCCGAAGATGCCGTCGATCGTCAAGGACCGGCCGATAGCGGGCGACAACGGCAACGGCGTCCTGTTCAAGCTGAACAAGTTCCGTCATTTCTACATGCCGGCCGACGATGTCGCCTTCGCCGACAAGCATCCGCTCGTCGTTTGGCGCGGCGAACTCAACAATCCGATCCGCACCTTGTTGCTGGATGCAGCCCGCAATCTGCCGTTCTGCGATGTCGGCACGCCGAGGGCGACAGCACTTGCGGAATACCGCAAGCCCTATCTCAGCATCGATCAGCAGCGCCGCTACCGCTACATCATCTCGCTCGAAGGCAATGATGTCGCGACCAATCTGAAATGGATCATGAGCTCGAACTCGCTCTGCCTGATGCCGCCGCCGACTTACGAGACCTGGTTCGCCGAGGGGCAACTCGAGCCCGATGTCCATTATGTGCCGCTGGCGCCCGACTTCAGCGATCTGGCCGAGCGGGTGCATCATCTCGAGCAGCATCCGGCCGAGGCCCAGCGCATCGTTGCGGCGGCCAACGCCTATTGCCGCAAATTCGCCGACGAGCGGGCCGAGCAGGCGATCTGCCTGCTCGTGCTCTACAAATATTTCGTGCTCAGCGGCCAGATCGAGCCCGATCCGCAGGTCTGGCGGTTTATCGCGGGCTAGCCGCTTCCGGCGCCCTTAAGTCAGATAACGCTGCGGTCCATAACCAGATCGGCCGGGCCGAAGCGGTCCTTCGCCGTAAACTGCTGGTGCCAGTAGGGATAGAGCACCGGCGGCCGGCTGACGGCATCGAGGCGCTGGCGTTCATCAAAGGACAGCGTCAGGCTTGCCGCGGCGAGATTGTCTTTCAACTGGGCCTCGTTGCGTGCGCCAATCACCAGCGAACTGACGGCTGGTCGGCCGAGCAGCCAGGCCAGCGCCACCTGCGCCGCCGAGACGCCGCGAGTGGCGCCGATGTCGACCAGCACGTCGACGATCCGCCACAGCCGGCCCTCGTCGCGGATCGGTGGTTCCGACCAGCCGCCGATCTGGCGCGCCGTCGGACTGTCGCGGCGGTATTTTCCCGACAGCAGGCCGCCGGCGAGCGGGCTCCACACCAAAACGCCAAGGCCCTGGTCGACCGAGATCGGCAAGAGCTCATACTCGGCCTCGCGTGCTTCCAGCGTGTAGTGGATCTGCTGGGTGACGAAGCGCGGCTGGTGCTGGCTGTCGCAGATGCCGAGCGCCTTCATGACCTGCCAGCCGGAATAGTTGGAGCAGCCGACATAGCGGATCTTGCCCTGGGCAACCAGCGTGTCGAGCGCGGCGATGGTTTCCTCGAGCGGCGTCGCGCCGTCCCATTCGTGCAGGAAATAGATGTCGATGACATCGGTCCTGAGGCGCTTCAGGCTCTTCTCGCATTCGCGGATCAGATGATGGCGCGACAGGCCTTCGTCATTGGGGCCCTTGCCGATCCGCATGCGCGCTTTGGAGGCGATCAGCACGTCGTTCTTGCGCTTGCCGCCGAGCGCCTCGCCGATGATCTCTTCCGACAGACCGTTGGAATAGACATTGGCGGTGTCGATGAGATTGATGCCGGCATCGATGCAAGTGTCGATGATGCGCGAGGCCTCCGCGAGATCGGAATTGCCGACGGCAGCGAACGGCCCGCTGCCGCCGAAGGTCATGGTTCCCAAGGTCAGCGCCGAAACTTTCAAGCCGGAACGGCCAAGCGTGCGGTATTCCATGTCTGATCCTCGTAGTTTTGGTGGGGAGGCGGTTTTAGCAGGAAAGGGCGGGGAAGCCCGAACGGGTCCGCTATTTGTAGGACAATTTGAGCGGCTTGTCGCCATGCCAGGGCGCTGGATCGGCAATGCCTCGCTGCTTTGCAGTGAAGACCGGCTGGCCGGCGGCTTGCAATAAAACCGTCATTGCCGGCCTATATCAAGTCGGCTCAGGGTTTCATGTCAGCCGGCAAGCGGAGCAGTGGAAATGAATGAGCTAAAGCAGAATTCTGCGGCCAGGGATTGGCTGGAAGCCGAACTCGCCGACACGCTCGACGAGGACTATGAGCTGGAAATCTCGGAGCCGGCGCTGTCGTTGGAGATCGCCAAGATCTACAAGAACGCGCATCCGCCGTCGATCGATCGCATGCAGTATTTCCGCGACCTGATCGGCTTGCAGTCGGAACTGATCAAGCTGCAGTCCTGGGTTGCCTACCACAAGAAGAAGCTGGTGGTGGTTTTCGAGGGCCGTGATTCCGCCGGCAAGGGCGGCGTCATCAAGCGCATCACCCAGCGCCTCAACCCGCGCATCTGCCGCGTCGTGGCGCTGCCGGCGCCGACCGAGCGCGAAAAGTCACAATGGTATTTCCAGCGCTACGTGCCGCATCTGCCGGCCGGCGGCGAGATCGTGCTGTTCGACCGCTCCTGGTACAACCGCTCCGGCGTCGAGCGGGTGATGGGCTTTGCCGAACCCGATCAGGTCGAAGAGTTCTTCCGCGACGTGCCGGAGTTCGAGCGCATGCTGGTCCGCTCCGGCGTCACGCTGGTCAAATACTGGTTCTCGATCACCGACGAGGAACAGCAGATGCGCTTCATGATGCGCATCCACGATCCGATGAAGCAGTGGAAGCTGTCGCCGATGGACCTGCAGTCGCGCGTGCGCTGGGAGCAATACACCAAGGCCAAGGAAGAGACGTTTGCCCGCACCAACATCCCAGAGGCACCGTGGTACATCGTCGAAGGCAACGACAAGAAGCGGGCGCGGCTGAACTGCATCGACCATCTCCTCAAACAACTGCCCTATGAGGACGTGCCGCACGAAGAAATCACGCTGCCCGAGCGGGTGTTCAACCCGGAGTACGAGCGCCAGGTCCTGCCGCGCGAGCTTTACGTGCCGGAGAAGTATTGAGCACTTTTCCTTCTCCCCGTTTCACGGGGAGAAGGTGCCCGAAGGGCGGATGAGGGGCAGCGCCGGCATCGGCGAATTCACAGTCGTCGGACGCTGCTAACCTCCAAAAGCAGCGCTGCCCCTCATTGCCTGCCGGGCATTTCTCCCCGTAGAACGGGGAGAAAGAAGCCTGCGCCTATCACTTCGCCACTACACCCGCTTGATCGTCACATGCGTGGCGAGCGCTGTCGCCACCTGCTCGGTGCACTGGTAACCCAGCTTCAGCATATCCAGCCCGGCAAACAGGCTCTCGCCCCTCCCGAGCAACACTGGCGACACAGCCAGATGCAACTCGTCGATGAGCTTCTCCTTGAGATATTGCCGGATAGTGGAAACGCCGCCGCCGACGCGGACATCCTTGCCGCCGGCCGCAGCCTTTGCTTGTTCGAGCGCGGCGTGGATGCCGCCGGTAACGAAGCGGAAAATGGTGCCGCCTTCCATCACAATGGGGTCGCGCTTGTGATGGGTCAGCACGAAGGTCGGCACGTGATAGGGCGGGTTGTTGCCCCACCAGCCCTTCCAGTTCTCATCCGGCCATTCGCCGCGGATCGGGCCGAACATGTTGCGGCCGAGGATCCAGGCGCCGACATTGTCGAAGCTGCGGACGGTGAACCGGTCGTCGACGTCGGTGCTGCCGCCATCCTTGCCGACCATCTCGTGGAAGGTGCGGGTGCCGGTCATCCATTTGTGCAGATCTTCGCCACCAACGCCGAGCGGATTTTGCAGGTCCTGGTCAGGACCGGCGCCGAAACCGTCGAGCGACAAGGTGAAGGCATTGACGCGCAGTTTGGACATGGAAGACTCCCTTTGGTGACCAGTTGTGATTTGCAATCAGTATTCAAACTGATTGCATTTTGCAACTAGTATTTTTAGAGGCAAGCCGATCTGTGGAATGCGCAGGGACCTCAAGCCGCCACGCGCTTCGGCATCACCGCAAACGGGCTGAGCCCAAGCCAGATCTGCATCTTGCCGGCGACGTCGAGATCGCCGGTCAGGCTGATCTTGTCGCGTTCCTTGTGAACTGTCGTCAGCCCCATCCAGATCGAGGTCATGGTGCACAGATCGGTCGAGACGTAGAGATCGACGTCGAAGCCCGGATCGTACCAGCAAAGATCGACCTCGCCCTGCTTTTCGACGATCAGCCACCACGATCGTTTTGACGCCGGCAGGTCATGGTACAGGAATTGTATCACGGTGCGCCCGTCCGGCAGCGGACTGGGGTTCAGATTGCGCCGCATGTCCCACATCAGCAGCGACGGATCGAGGTTTTTGAGCGACAGCCTGGCCTCGACCCATTTCTGGCCCCAAAACCCCATCGCCTCGACAACCGGGCGCAAATCCCGGCCCGCCTCGGTCAGCCGGTATTCGAACACGCCCTTCTCGGTCGCGATCTCGGTCCGCTCGACGATGCCGCCGGCCTCGAGGTCCTTGAGCCGTTGCGACAGAAGGGTTGGCGACATTTTCGGCACGCCGCGGCGCAAATCGTTGAAGCGGGTCGATCCCGCCACCAGTTCGCGCAGCAGCACCATGGTCCAGCGTGTGCAGAGCAGCTCGGCGGCCATGGAGAGCGGGCAGAATTGCTTGTAACCGGCTTGTGTCATGTGGTGAGCTCCAAAAGATGTTGCCGGACCTTATTCAGAAAACCTGAGTTCAGCCAGTACAGAAGCTGTACTGGCACCCCCGGTACAGTTCTGTGACTGGAGCGGTCCGGCGCTGCCATGCGAGGCAGCGGTACGTCGCCGGGCAGTCCGGTGCCGATCCATGAGGAGTTTTGAAATGACCGCCTACGTGATCGCAGACATCAAGGTGAAGGACGACAAATGGGTGCCGGCCTATGCCGCTTCGGTGCACGACCTCGTGCACAGGCATGGCGGCAAATACCTCGCCCGCAGCGGCAACGTGAAGACGCTCGAGGGCAAGCCGCTCGACACCAGCCTGATCGCCATCATGGCGTTTCCGTCGGCAAAGGCAGCCGAGGCCTTCACCAACGATCCGCAATACGCCCCGTTTGTGGCGGAGCGCCGGAAGGGCAGCGACAGCCGCTTCCAGCTGATCGACGATACCGATCTCGCCGGAACGATTCCTTATTTGCCAAAGGCGTGAGGAAAAGCCGGAACCCGGAGCATCCAGGTTCCGGCTAACCCTTCAGCATCTGCGCCACTTCCGGCGCGAAGTAAGTCAGGATGCCGTCGCAGCCGGCGCGCTTGAAGGCGAGCAGCGATTCCAGCATCGCTTTCTCGCCGTCGATCCAGCCATTGGCGGCCGCCGCCTTGATCATCGAATATTCGCCCGAAACCTGGTAGGCGAAGGTCGGCATCTGGAACTCGTCCTTCAGCCGGCGGATGATGTCGAGATAGGGCATGCCGGGCTTGACCATCAGCATGTCGGCGCCCTCGGCGATATCCTGCTCGGCCTCGCGCACCGCTTCGTCGGAATTGGCGTGGTCGAGATAGTAGGTCTTCTTGTCGCCCTTGAGCAGGCCGGCGGTGCCGACCGCCTCGCGGTAGGGGCCGTAGAAGGCGGAGGCGAATTTCGTCGCATAGGACATGATCGCCACATCCGAAAAACCGTTGGCGTCGAGTGCGTCGCGGATGGCGCCGATGCGGCCGTCCATCATGTCGGACGGCGCGATGATGTCGGCGCCGGCCGCTGCCTGGATGACGGCCGCGGCGGTCACCTGTTCCACTGTCTCGTCATTGACGATGATGCCGTCGCGCAAGATGCCGTCATGGCCGTGCGAGGTGAACGGATCGAGCGCGGCATCGGTGATGATGCCGATCTCGGGCACCGCGTCCTTGATGGCGCGGGTGGCGCGGTTGATTATGTTTTCCGGGTCGAGGATGTGCGATCCCGTCTGGTCGCGCAGGCTGAGTTCAACATTGGGGAAGGTGGCGATCGCCGGAATGCCGAGCTTAGCGGCCCGCTCGGCCTCCTTGACGGCGAGGTCCAGCGACAGGCGGAAGACGCCGGGCATGGCGGCGATCGGCTCGCGCGTGTTCTTGCCGTCGATCACGAAGATCGGCCAGATCAGATCGTTCACCGTAAGCCGGTTTTCCTGCACCAGGCGGCGCGACCAGTCGGCCTTGCGCATGCGCCGCAAGCGGCGGCTGCCGGTGATCTCGTCGACGCTGCGCGCACCGGCGGGCTTTGCCGGTGCGAATTTGTTGCTCGTCGCGGGGGTGAATTTGTTCATCGCAAAAACTCCGGGTCGGGGCGGCTTTTACCACGAGGCCTTGCCGCTGACCAATGCGACACGATTGTGCCAGTCGATAACGCGCTGCTTACGGCTTCGGCGGCCACGCCAGCTCGGGGCCGGTTTTGAAGAACGACACATTGTTGGTGAAGATGCTCTTCGGGGCAAGCCGGATCAGGCGCCCGTCCGGATGGCCGATGTCGGCGACATTGTCGATGAACCAGCGGTTCCAGGTCGCCTCCGGGCCGAGATATTTGTGCAGCAGCCGTTCGAAGCGGTTCGGCGCCATCGGCTCGATGGTGGCGGAGCCGCGCAGGCCGAGATGCAGCAGGATGCCGGCCTCATTGTCGAAATGGACGATCTCCACGGCGCAGCGCGGGTCACGTTCGAGGTGTTTGACAGCACTTGCGCCGGTCGCGAGCAGCCAGATCGCAGCGTCCTCCCAGATGAACCACATCGGCGCGTTGCGCGGCGCGCCGTCAGCGGTCACGGTCGCCAGATTGGCCATCAGCGGGCGGCTGAGAACATCATCCGGGTCGAACTTTTTCGGCATCCCCCAGCCACGGCTCGGCGCTGCGGTTTCAAGCGTCATGCGTTTGTCCCTGCATCAGAAGAAAGGCTGTTTTGCCCGGCAATTTTGCGCGCATTTCTGCCGGGGGCAAAGCACGGTCGCGTTCCCTTGCGAACATCCAAACCGCGCCCGCCGGTTGACGCACCCATGCGCCACCTTTAGCACTTCAGTCCCGCAGGCGCGGGGAGGGATTCTCTGACGATGGATTTTGGCGGCGGCGACGAGATCCGCTTCGAACGGTTGGGCAAGGCGGGCGTCGTCACGCTGACGCGGCCGCAGGCGCTCAATGCGCTGACACATCGCATGATCAAGGCGCTGGACAAGGCGCTCGACGCTTTTGAGCGCGACGCCGGCATCGATGTCGTCGTCGTCAAGGCCGAGGGCAGGGCGTTTTGCGCCGGCGGCGACATCATGCACGTCTACGAGGCCCGCGCCGGAAAGCCGCCGGTCGAGTTCTTCGCCGACGAATACCGGCTTAACGCCCGCATTAACAGTTACAAAAAGCCGTACGTCGCGCTGATCGACGGGATCGTGATGGGCGGCGGCGTCGGCATCTCGTTCCACGGCTCGCAGCGCGTGCTGACCGAGAACGCCCAGTTCGCCATGCCCGAAGTCGGCATCGGTTTCTTCCCCGATGTCGGCGGCAGCCATCTTCTGCCCGACCTTGGCGGCAGTTTCGGCATGTATCTGGCGCTGACCGGCAACCGCATCCGCTATGGCGATGCGCTGTGGTCTGGCCTGGCCACCCACACCATAAAGGCCGCCGACCAATCCGCCTTTCTCGATCGGCTCTGCGCCAATGGCGATCCGGAATCGGTGCTGCGCGGCTTCTTCGTGCCGGCCCGGCGCGAAACCGCCCAGCCGGTGCTGGAAGCCATCGCCCGGCATTTTTCCCAACCCTCGCTCGCCGAAATCCTCGATAGCCTGGAGCGGGCGGCCGGCGCCGACGAGTTTGCCGCCAAGACGCTGGCCACCATCCGCACCCGCTCGCCCACCAGCCTCAATGTCGCCTGGCGCCAGATCAGCGCCGGGCTGACGCTGTCGATGGAAGCCTGCATGAAGATGGAGTTCCGCATCCTCAACCGCATGCTGGCCGGGCACGACTTCTATGAAGGCATCCGCGCCGTCCTCGTCGACAAGGGTTCGACGCCGCAGTGGCGGCCGGCAAGCCTGGCCGAGGTCGACGCTGCTTCGGTGGACGCCTATTTCGCGCCGCTCGAACGGGAGCTCGAACTGTGAGCGAGGTCACGTCGCGGCGCATCGTGCTGCAGCCCTCGGGTGTCGAGATCATCTTCGCCTGGTTCCAGCGCGTCATAGCGGGCTATTGCCTGCTGTTCGGCATCCTGTACTGGATCCGGCTGATCGGCTTTTATCCCGGCCCGCTGTGGCGCTTCGACCTGATGCCGGTGCACTGGCAGGTCGTGGCGGTGATGCTGGCCGTGTTCTTCCCCTTCGCCGCCGCCGGCCTCTGGATGCTGGCGTCGTGGGGCCCGGTGATCTGGTTCATCTGCGCGGTGACCGAGACCATCATGTATGCCGGCTTCCCCGATCTGTACGGCCACCGGCCGCTGATCGTCTTCTCGCATGCCGCGGTCGCGCTGCTCTACATCGCCTTCCGCATCGTCATCTGGATGCGCAAGCGCCCCGCGCGCGCCTGAAACGCCGCCCCGCAGCCATTGGCTAAATCTTTAGGTTAATTATCCTTGCTCGGGTGACCGTTCGTTAAGCGTCTTGCGAAACCTATTACCGGTAAGCTCTTGTTAGCCCTAGCGTTTAAGTCGAATTTTATGAGTATTCGATAGTGTCGCAATCAAGGTGAAAAACAAAAAATCACCAGGGCGACAAACGAGAGGCAAAGACAATGATCAATTCGCGTCCGGCGGCGAAGACCGCCAACGTATCCGACGATCGCCGCGAGGCTATCCGTTCGCTTTACATGGAATCGCTTCAGCTGGTGGAGCGTTTGCATCGCCGTCTGCTTGACGTGATCAAGGACGAGTTCGACCGCAACGGCCGTTCCGACATCAATGCCATCCAGGCGCTGCTTCTGTTCAATATCGGCAATTCCGAATTGACCGCCGGCGAGCTGCGCTCGCGTGGCTACTATCTCGGCTCGAACGTCTCCTACAATCTGAAGAAGCTGGTCGATCTCGGCTTCATCAACCACCAGCGCTCGCGCATCGACCGCCGTTCGGTCCGCGTTTCGCTGACGCCGAAGGGCAATGAAGTGGCGGAAGTCGTCGCCGGTCTCTATGAGCGCCATGTCGGCTCGATCGAACAGGTCGGCGGCATCAACAGCGAAGAGTTCAAGCAGATGAACCGCGCGCTGCAGCGCCTCGACCGCTTCTGGAACGACACCATCGCTTATCGGATGTAAGACGCGGCACTGAATAGCAGCTGCGCCGGAAGAAGCGCGGCCGGAGGAAAGTCTCAGTCAACAGGCCGGTGCCGAAAAGCACCGGCCTTTTCTTTTTCGAGCCGCCTGCGCGTCCAAATTCGGCGCAAAGCCACGTTGCCGCCATATTCGCGGTGGAAGCGAGGGTGCGGGTGATGCGGCGGCGAAAGCCATAGGCGCGCCTGTAATGTCGCATTGCGGTCCGCTTTTCACGGCTAAGTGATGCAGGTCATGGTTGGCTAATTGTTAACAGTGCCAACTTTAGAGTGCGGGCGATATCGCCCAAGATCGAGCACGTAGCCGAACGCTGCAACAGCCAAACGCTACAAGCCAAACACGACAGGAATGTCTGGAACGTCCATGAGAACCAGCCGCCGCTTTTTCCTTTCCGGAGCTTCCGCGCTCGCCGTTGCCATGGTTGCCAATGCCGCCAGCGCGCAGGATGTGATCGACGACATCCTGAAGTCTTCGAACCGTGGCAATTGGGACGACCAGTTCGACGCCCGCGCCTCCGAAGGCGGCAAGGTCGCCTCGACGCTGCCGATCTTCAGCCTACAGACGGTCGCCTTCACCGAACAGGCTGTGGCGCAGTATCAGAACATCGTCGCCCAGGGCGGCTGGGGCGAGGTGCCGGCGACAAAGAAGCTGCAGCTTGGCGTCGACGATCCGGACGTGGTGCCGCTGCGCAAGCGGCTGATGGTTTCGGGCGACCTGGCGCAGAGCGCCGGCATTTCGACGTCGTTCGATTCCTATGTCGACGCCGCGGTCAAGCGCTTCCAGGCGCGCCATGGCCTGCCGGCCGACGGCGCCATGGGCAAATACACCTATGCGGCGATGAACGTTTCGGCGCAGATCCGCCTCGGTCAGCTGCAGACCAATCTGGAGCGCCTGCGCGAAAAGGCCGGCACGCTGGGCAGCCGTTATGTGCTGGTCGATATCCCGGCGGCACAGATCGAGGCGGTCGAGAACGATCGCGTCGTGCTGCGCCACACCGCAATCGTCGGCAAGATCGACCGCCAGACCCCGGTGGTCAATTCCAAGATCAACGAGATCATCGTCAATCCTTACTGGAACGCGCCGGTCTCGATCGTGCGCAAGGACATCATTCCGCTGATGCGGAAGAACCCCGACTATCTCAAGGACAGCCACATCCGGCTGTTTGCGCCTGATGGCAGCGAAGTCGATCCGATGACTGTCGACTGGTCGACGGATGATGCCGCGAAATACCGCTTCCGCCAGGATCCGGGTTCCGGCAACGCCATGGCCTCGGTGAAGATCAACTTCCCCAGCCCCGACGGCGTCTACATGCACGATACGCCGCAGCAAAGCCTGTTTGGCAAGATGATGCGCTTCGATTCCTCGGGCTGCGTGCGTGTCCAGAACGTGCGCGACCTCGTCACATGGATCCTGCGCGACACACCCGGCTGGGACCGCCAGCATTTCGAGGCTACCATCAAGACCGGCGAGAACACGCCGGTGCAGGTCGTCAACCCGGTTCCGGTCCACTTCCTCTATGTGTCGGCCTGGTCGACGGGTCCGGGCGTCGTGCAGTTCCGCGACGACGTCTACGCGCTCGATGGCGCCAGCGAACTGCAGATCACCTCTTCGCTCTAAGCGGCTGATCTCATTTAGGAAAGGCCACCGCAAGGTGGCCTTTTCCGTTCGACATCCCAACAGAAGAAGACTGGTGGCCGCCAGCCATGCAGGCCATGAACACTGCCGGACGTTGCGCCGCAGGCCCATCTGGACGGACTAACGGCAATTGCGCATGGTCCTCAAAACAGCCGGAATCGCGCCATGCAGGTCGCAATCTTCATCCTCGCCGTGCTGGTCTTCGTCGCTCTTTCCGGCGCACTGGTGCGGTTGGTTCGGGTGCCGCTGCCGGTGCTGCAGATTGCCATCGGCGCCGCGCTCGCCTGGCCGGTGAAAGGCATCCATGTCGAGATCGACCCCGAACTCTTCCTGCTGGTGTTCATTCCGCCGCTTTTGTTCGGCGATGCCTATGGAGCGCCCAAACGCGAGCTGATCGCGCTGCGCGGACCGATCCTCGATCTGGCCATCGGGCTGGTCTTCTTTACCATTGTCGGCTTCGGTTATGCCTTGCACTGGTTGGTGCCGAGCATCCCGCTGGTCGTCGCCTTCGCGCTCGCCGCCGTGCTGTCCCCGACCGACGCCGTGGCGGTGTCCTCGATCGTCGACAGAAGCCTGGTGCCGGCGCGGCTGATGCATATTCTGGAAGGCGAGGCGCTGCTCAACGACGCCTCGGGCCTGGTCATGTTCCGCTTCGCCGTCGCCGCCGCCGTGACCGGCAGCTTTTCCTTCGCCGATGCATCGCTGTCCTTCGTCTATGCCGTCGCCATCGGCATCCTGGCCGGCATCGCCGCGTTGTTCATCGCCGCCAGGCTGCTGCAGCTTCTGAATCGCATCGGCGGCGTTCCGGCCGAGGCGCAGGTTCTGGTCATGGTCCTGCTGCCCTTCATTGCCTATCTCGTCGCCGAACATCTGCATGCCTCAGGCATTCTGGCGGCGGTCACCGCCGGGCTTTTGACCGGCGGCTCCGGCGTCTTCCGCTTCCTCGGCGTCTCGGCGCGCATGCAGACGATCTCGCTGTGGACGACCTTGTCCTTCGTCTACAATGGCGCGCTGTTCATCGTGCTCGGCATGCAGCTTCCCGAAATCATTCGCCGCGTGCCGCCCGAACTGACCGGCCATTACCCGATCATCCAGCCGGTCGCGACGGTGATAGCGCTGACGCTGTGCCTGATCGCGCTGCGCTTCCTCTGGATCTGGGTCGGCGATATCGCGGCAGGCCTCAAGGCAAAATGGGGAAAGCGCAAGGCCGAGCCGTTTGGCATGCGTGTGCGGCTTGCCGGCTCGGTGGCGGGCGTGCGCGGCGCGATCACGCTGGCCGGCATCCTGTCGCTCCCGCTCGCCATGCCGGACGGCTCGCCTTTTCCCGCGCGCGACCTGGTGATCTTCCTCGCCGCCGGCGTCATCATCTGTTCGCTCGCCATCGCCAGCGTGGCGCTGCCGAAGATAGCGCGCGGGCTGGTCGAGCCGGGCGAGGATGGCAGCGCCATCGAGGAGCGTCTCGCCCGCATCGGCGCCGCCAAGGCGGCCATCGCCCGCGTCGAAAGCATGGCGGGCGCCAGCGACGACGACCACGGCGAGGTGCCCGGCGCCAGGCTTGCCGCCGCCGAAAACATCGTCGCCGGCTACCGGCGCCGGATCGCCAGTTCGGACGAGGCCGACGACGCCCGGGCAGAGGCCCGCGAGGCCGGGCGGCTGAAGCTCGAAATGCGGCCGGCATCGACCCCGAGCGCACCGCCGTGCGCGACATGTTAAGCAGCGGTGCGATCAACGACCACACGGCGAGGGCGTTGTTTACCGAGATCACGCTCACCGAAGCCTTGCTGCAGGGGCGGCAGGAGCGAAAATAGCGGTTCAGGGCCGCTCTGGCGCAATCCGGCCAGCAAATTTCGCGCTGCAAACGTGGCGAGGCGAAAACAACTGTGTTAATGGCGCGGCAATGCATGTCGCCCGGAACCGTGCAGCGGTTTCGGGGCAAGGATATGCATAGATAATTGCCCCGAACCGAAGGATTTCAGGCCATGGCAACTGCAGCGGCAGCGTCGAACAAATTCGAATCCTTCTTCGAAACCACGCTGGAAGATGCCGATCCGGAGATCTTCGGCTCGATCCGCAACGAGCTTGGCCGCCAGCGCCATGAGATCGAGCTGATCGCCTCGGAAAACATCGTTTCGCGCGCCGTGCTCGAAGCGCAGGGCTCGATCATGACCAACAAATACGCCGAGGGTTATCCGGGCAAGCGCTATTATGGCGGCTGCCAGTTCGTCGACGTCGCCGAAGAACTCGCCATCGAGCGCGCCAAAAAGCTGTTCGGCTGCAACTTCGCCAATGTCCAGCCGAATTCCGGCAGCCAGATGAACCAGGCGGTCTTCCTGGCGCTGCTGCAGCCGGGCGATACCTTCATGGGCCTCGACCTGAACTCGGGCGGCCACCTCACGCACGGCTCGCCCGTCAATATGAGCGGCAAATGGTTCAAGGTCGTTTCCTATGGCGTGCGCAAGGACGACCATCTGCTCGACATGGACGCGATCGAAAAGACCGCGCATGAGACCAAGCCGAAGCTGATCCTGGCCGGCGGCACCGCCTATTCGCGCATCTGGGACTGGAAGCGCTTTCGCGAGATCGCCGATGCGGTCGGCGCCTATCTGATGGTCGACATGGCCCATATCGCCGGCCTGGTTGCCGGCGGCGTGCATCCGTCACCGCTGCCGCACGCCCATGTGGTCACCACAACCACGCACAAGTCGCTGCGCGGCCCGCGCGGCGGCATGATCCTGTGCAATGACGAGGACATCGCCAAGAAGATGAACTCGGCGGTTTTCCCCGGCCTGCAGGGCGGGCCGCTGATGCATGTCATCGCCGCCAAGGCGGTCGCCTTTGGCGAGGCGCTGAAGCCGAGTTTCAAACTCTATGCCGAGAGCGTCGCCGCCAACGCCAAGGCGCTGGCGTCGAGCCTCAAGGAAACCGGCCTCGACATCGTCTCCGGCGGCACCGACAATCATCTGATGCTGGTCGATCTCAGGCCCAAGAACGCCACCGGCAAGCGCGCCGAGGCAGCGCTCGGCCGCGCCAACATCACCTGCAACAAGAACGGCATCCCGTTCGATCCGGAAAAGCCTTTCGTCACCTCTGGCGTGCGTCTGGGCACGCCGGCCGGCACCACGCGCGGCTTCGGCCAGGCCGAGTTCCGCGAGATCGGCAAGCTGATCGCCGAAGTGCTGGACGGGCTGAAGGTCGCCAATTCCGACGAAGGCAATGCGGCGGTCGAGGCGGCGGTGAAGGCCAAGGTCGTGGCGCTGACCGATCGTTTCCCGCTCTATCCCTATCTCGGTTGACCGCCAGCGGCGCTTCGTCTTTTATCCCGCGCTCTGCGCCGGTTGCTGTTCGGGCGGCGCGGCCTGTTGGAGATCTGACGATGCGCATGTTCCATCCTGCCGTTCTGGCCTTTCTCGGCTCGCTTGCCGCTGTCGCCGTGTCGGGCGCGATCGCCCAGGAGCAGACGCAGCCGGGCACGGATATCCCGGGCACCAACACCTTTGGCAGGTGGACCACCATCATTGATGCGCTCGACACCGGCCAGGATTCGCACAAGACCTGTGCGGCCTCCACGGCCTTTCTCGACGGCAACGGCAATGCCGGCACGCTGACGCTTTCGATCTCGACTGGCGACGCCCTGCCGCCCGATGCCTATCCGGCGATCATGTTCACGATCGCCAACAAGGACCTGCCGACCGGCAAGAAGATCGCCGCGACCTTTGGCGACCCCGGCGTCAAGGTTTCCGCGACCGTCTATTCCAATGATGCCGGCCGCCCGAGCTGGACCGTCGACAACCAGGTCAAGACCAGTCTCGCTTTGTTGCGGGCCATGCGCCAGGTCATCTCGCTCGATGTGACGTTCGGCAAGCAGGCTGTCGCCAGCATCCCGATGGATGGCTTCACCAAGGCCTACCGCAACCTCGGAACGTCCTGCGGCTTCCCGACCAAGGACGTCGCCCCCTGACATATCTGGCGCGGCTGGCAATTTTCCTCCCGCCTCGCTATCTCTGAGGGCGCGAGCGGCCGTTGCCGAACCTTTGCCGTCCCGGCAAAAACCTCTAAGCCTATCGTTCCGCCAGAATCGCCAACCTGAAGGCTCTCCATGCGCTGTCCCTATTGCCAGTCCGAAGATACGCAGGTGAAGGATTCGCGCCCCGCCGAGGATGGCGCGGCGATCCGCCGGCGGCGCGTCTGTCCCGATTGCGGTGGCCGTTTCACCACCTTCGAGCGCGTCCAGTTGCGCGACCTCGTGGTGGTGAAGAAGTCCGGCAGAAAGGTGCCGTTCGACCGCGACAAGCTCTTGCGTTCGGTGGAGATCGCGGTGCGCAAGCGCAATGTCGATCCCGAGCGCATCGACCGCGCCGTCACCGGCATCGTGCGCCAGCTCGAAAGCTCCGGCGAGACGGAAATCGCCTCGGGCGAGGTCGGCCGGCTCGTCATGGAAGCGCTGAAGTCGCTCGACGACGTCGCCTATGTCCGCTTCGCCTCTGTCTATCGCAATTTCCGCGAGGCCAAGGATTTCCACGATGTGCTGGGTGAGCTCAAAGGTGACGAACTCAAAGGCGACGAGCTGAAGAGCGAAGAGGACGCCGGCTGAGCATGGCAAGCCAAACGTCAGGGAAGGCCGATCAGCAGGCCCTCGATCGCCGCTTCATGGCCGCAGCGCTGAGGCTCTCGCGCAGAAATGCCGGCCGCACGTCGACCAACCCTTCCGTCGGCACCATCATCGTTCGCGACGATGGCGCCGGGCCGACGATCGTCGGCACCGGCGTCACCGCTGTTGGCGGCCGGCCGCATGCCGAGACCGAGGCGCTGGCTGAAGCCGGCGAGTTGGCGCGCGGCGCCACGGCCTATGTCACGCTGGAGCCCTGCGCCCACCATGGCCGCACCCCGCCTTGCGCCAACGCGCTGGTCAATGCCGGAGTGGCGCGGGTCGTCGGCGCCGCCAGCGATCCCGATCCGCGCGTCTCCGGCAAAGGCTATGCCATCCTGCGCGCCGCCGGCATCGAAGTGGTCGAAAAGGTGCTGGTCGAGGAAGCCGCCGAGCAGATGGCCGGCTATTTGATTCGATCCCTGAAAAAGCGCCCGGAAGTGACTCTGAAGCTTGCGCTTTCCAGCGACGGCAAGATCGGCAGGCATGGCGCCGGCCAGGTTGCGATCACCGGCGATGTCGCCCGCCGCGAAGTCTATCTGATGCGCGCCGAAGCCGATGGCATACTGGTCGGCATCGGCACGGCGCTGGAGGATGATCCCGCGCTCACCGTGCGGCTGCCGGGGCTGGAGAACCGCTCGCCGGCGCGCATCGTGCTCGACCGCCAGATCAGGCTGCCCGAAGCCTCGAAGCTGGTCTCCGGCATCGACCGGGTGCCGCTCTATATCGCCGCGAGCCTGGAGGCCGACCCGCTGCGGCGGTCGGTGCTGGAGCGTGCCGGTGTGCGCTTCATCGGCACCGAAACCCATGAAGGCGGCATTGCCTTGCCGGAGCTGCTCGAGGATCTCGGCGCGCTCGGCATGGCCAGCGTTCTGGTCGAAGGCGGCGCCAAGGTGGCCAGCGCCTTCCTCGCCGAAGGACTGGTCGACCGCATCGTGCTGTTCCAGGGACCGGAAGCGATCGGCGAGGGCGGCATTGCATCGCCCATCGACGCCAACCATATCCCGGCAGGCTTCCGCAAATTGCGCGAGATGCGCTTCGGGGAAGACAGCTATGCCGAATGGGTGAGAGATATCTGAAATGTTCACTGGAATTGTCACCGATATCGGCACCGTCGCGGCCGTCAAGCCGCTGAGCGAAGGCGTCGGCCTGCGCATCGACACCGCCTATGACCCCGCGACGATCGCCATCGGTGCCTCGATCTCCTGCGGCGGCGTCTGCCTGACGGTGACGGCGCTGCCAGATGGCGGCTCGAACGCCCGCTGGTTCGAGGTCGAAGCCTGGGAAGAGGCACTGAGGCTGACCACGGCGTCGGGCTGGAAATCAGGCACCAAGGTCAATCTCGAGCGGGCACTGAAGATCGGCGACGAACTCGGCGGCCACATCGTGTCGGGTCATGTCGACGGCATGGCCGAAATCGCCGAGCGGAAGGATGAAGGCGATGCCGTTCGCTTCACGCTGGAGGCGCCGCGCGAACTGGCAAAATTCATTGCCCCAAAAGGCTCCGTCGCACTCGACGGCACCTCGCTTACCGTCAACAAGGTCGAAGGCGCCCGTTTCGATGTGCTGTTGATCCACCATTCGCTGACCGTGACGACTTGGGGCGAGCGCAAGGTGGGCGACAAGGTCAACCTCGAGATCGACACCATGGCCCGCTACGCCGCGCGACTGGTCGAGGCAGTGAAAGAGGGGCTTTGAGCCCCCCTGGGAAATTAGACCGGGCCTGAGCGTCGGACAAAGCTTGCGAATGTGACCGCTTCAGCCTAAGTCACCGGTACCCCCGGAGACATTCATGGCAGGCACATCCCAACACGGCAAAGCGTTCATTCGCCCGAAGAAGAAGGCCCACCTTCTGATTATCGAGGCGCGCTTTCATGACGATCTTGCCGACGCGCTGCTCGACGGCGCGACGAGCGCGCTCGACGAAGCCGGCGCGACCTATGACGTCATCACCGTTCCCGGTTCGCTGGAAATTCCAGCAGTGATCACTTTTGCGCTCGACGGCATGGGCGAGGGCGGCAAGGACTATGATGGTTTTGTCGCGCTCGGCACCATCATTCGTGGCGACACTTATCATTTCGACATCGTCGCCAATGAATCGAGCCGCGCGCTGATGGATCTCTCGGTGCAGGAAGCGATTGCGATCGGCAACGGCATCCTGACCACCGAGAACGACGCGCAGGCCTGGACGCGCGCCAAGCGCTCGGAGGGCGACAAGGGCGGCTTTGCCGCGCGCGCGGCGCTGACCATGATCGCGCTCAAGGAGAAGCTGGGAGCGCAATCGTGAGCGAACCCGCTTCGCCCGGCCAGCCCGCGACACGCCATGCCAATAAGCGTGGCGCCGCCCGTCTGGCCGCCGTGCAGGCGCTTTACCAGATGGACGTGGCCGGCAGCGGCGTCTTCGAGATCACCGCCGAATACGAGGCGTTCCGGCTCGGCAAGGAAGTCGACGGCGCGCTTTATCGGGAGGCCGACGCGCAGTGGTTCCGCGCCATCCTGGCCGGCGTCGTCGAGAACCAGACGACCATCGATCCGATCATACGCCAGGCGCTGACGGAAGACTGGCCGCTGTCCAGACTCGATTCGACGTTGCGCGCCATCCTGCGCGCTGGCGTCTACGAACTGATGAAGCGCGACGACGTGCCGGTGGCCGTCATCGTTTCGGAATATGTCGACATCGCCAAGGCCTTCTACGAGGAAGACGAGCCGAAGCTGACCAACGCCGTGCTCGACCGTGTGTCGCGCCGGGTGCGGGGCGAGGGGCGCGGCAAGGACGCATTGTGACCGGCACCGTCGCCGGCGCAGCAAGGGAAGCGCGCCGCACGGCGATCATCCTGGCGACGTCGCAGGCGATTATCGGTTCGGCCGCGCCGATTGCCATTTCCATGGGCGGGCTGGCCGGGCAATATCTGCTTGGCCCCGATAAGTCGCTGGCAACGGCGCCAATCACCGGCTTCAACATCGGCGTGGCGCTCGGCGCGTTGCCGGCCGCGGCCATCATCCGTTGGCTCGGCCAGCGCGGCGGCTTCATGACCGGCACCATCGTCACCGCGCTTGGCGGCGTCATCTCCACGTTGGCTCTGTTCCACGCCAGCTTCTGGCTGTTCGCTTTCGCGCTGCTGGTGATCGGCGTCGGCGGCGCCTTCGTCCAGCAGTTCCGCTTCGCCGCCGCCGATAATGCTCCGCCCGAATTCAAGGCGCGCGCCATTTCCTTCGTGCTGGCCGGCGGCGTCATCACCGCGATTCTCGGGCCGCAGATCGTCATCTTCACCCGCGAATTGCTGGCGCCGGTGATGTTTGCCGGCTCGTTCGTGGCCATTCCGGTTCTGGCGGCGGCCGGCGCCATCATCCTGTCATTCCTGCGCATCCCGGCCAGGGCTCCCGGCCACGCGCAAGTCGCGTCAAGCGACGCCCGGCCGCTGTCCGAGATCGTCACCCGGCCGCGTTTCGTCGCGGCACTGTTTTGCGCCGTCGGCAGCTATGCGCTGATGAGTTTCGTCATGACCGGCGCGCCGCTGGCCATGGTCGGCTGCGGCCTGTCGACGGACGACGCCACGCTCGGCATTTCCTGGCATGTGATGGCGATGTTTGCGCCGAGCTTCTTCACCGGATCGCTGATCCATCGCTTCGGCGCCGAACGCATCGTCGCCACCGGCCTGGTCCTGCTCATCGGCTGCGCCGCGGTGGCATTGTCCGGCCTGCATTTGTGGCAGTTCTGGACGGCGCTGATCCTGCTTGGCCTCGGCTGGAATTTTGCCTTCATCGGCGCCACCTCCATGGTCGCCGACAGCTACCATCCGTCCGAAAAGAGCAAGGTGCAGGGCTTCCACGACTTCGTCCTGTTCGGCTCCGTCGCCTTCGCCTCGCTAATGTCGGGCGCCATCTACAATGCGTGGGGCTGGGAGATGCTGAACTGGCTGGTTTTCCCGGTCGTCGCCCTCTGCTTCGTCGCCCTTGGCGCGCTCAAACTGACCGGATCGCGCAAAGCGCGCGCCTGATCCGGTTCTATCTTTGGCTTGGCACGACGTGTCAGCATGGCGCCGACCGAATCGCGGCGACCGCACAAAATTATTGCGTCTGTACCCATTGTTATGAAACCGTGTGCCCCGACGGGGCGTTGAAGCCATGCTCATATGCGGCCACCGCATTTCGGTCCAAAGCAAGGGGTTTTCACAATGTTTTCAGTCAAGATTCTGGCCGGCGCGGCGTTGGCGCTCGGCATCACGGCCGCCTCCGCCAATGCCCAGGTGGTCGTCTCCTCGAAGATCGACACCGAGGGCGGCGTGCTCGGCAACATCATCCAGCTTGTGCTCAACGCCAACAACATCAAGACCACCGACCGCATCCAGCTCGGCGGCACGCCGGTGGTACGCAAGGCGATCACTGCCGGCGAGATCGACATCTATCCCGAGTACACCGGCAATGCCGCTTTCTTCTTCGAGAAGGCCGACGATCCGGTCTGGAAGGATGCCGCCAAGGCCTATGAGACCGCCAAGAAGCTCGACTATGATGCCAACAAGATCGTCTGGCTGTCGCCGTCACCGGCCAACAACACCTGGGCGATCGCGCTGCGCAAGGAGGTTGCCGAGACCAACAAGCTGGCGACCCTGACCGACTTCGGCAAATATGTCGCCGGTGGCGGCACGGTGGTTTTGGCGGCCTCAGCCGAGTTCGTCAATTCGGCGGCAGCCCTGCCGGCGTTCCAGACCACTTACGGCTTCACGCTGAAGCCCGAGCAGTTGATCACGCTTTCGGGCGGCGACACCGCCGCGACGATCGGTGCTGCCGCCAACCAGACCAACGGCGCCAACGCCGCCATGGTCTACGGCACCGACGGCGGCATCGCGCCGTCCGGCCTGGTCGTGCTCGCCGACGACAAGGGCGTGCAGCCGGTCTACCAGCCGGCGCCGATCATCCGCGAAGCGGTGCTGAAAGAGCATCCGGAGATCGAGACGCTGTTGAAGCCGGTGTTCGCCAAGCTCGACCTCGTCACGCTGCAGGAACTCAACGGCCGCGTCCAGGTCGGCGGCGAGCCGGTCAAGGGTGTCGCCGAGGACTTTTTGAAGAAGAACGGGTTTTTGAAGTAGTCAGCGCATAGCTGATCGTGACGCTGGTGCGAGACACCCCTCTCTGGAAGCTGCTGATCTCCCCCCTTGCGGGGGAGATGTCCGGCAGGACAGAGGGGGGTGCTGTCCCGCCGACCTCACAACCGGTAGCAGGTGCGTGCCTCGACAGGGTTGCTTCTGAACAAGCCGACGCTCGAAAGCTGGCGATCCTTCACACCCCCCTCTGGCCTGCCGGCCATCTCCCCCGCAAGGGGGGAGATCGGATTTCGCGTCGGCTTTCGCCGATCACCGGCGTAGTCTGCGCAACGTGGAAAATCGCTCCTCATGAGGGGCATCCATGACCCTGCGTTTCGACAAGCTCGGCATGGTTATCGCGGCGATCGTTGCCTATGCGGCGTTTCTGGCCCCGTTCGCCACCTTCCGCGCCAATCGTATCGTTCCCGGTCAGGCGCGCTCGATCCTCGAGGCGCTGCCGGCCACAGTCGGGCCGCTGCTGCTGGCGGTCGTCGTCGTGGCCGCAATTGTTGCGTTGCTGAAAACCCCGCTTGTCCTGCGCCTGGCTGCAAGCGTCGTGGCGCTCGCCGCCCTTGCCATCCTGATCGGTGTCGCCGGCACCTTCCTGACGCCGGCCGGCAACACCTTCGCCCGCATCTCGCCGGCTTCCGGCTTCTGGCTGTTGATCTTTGCCTTCACATTGTTGCTCGCCGACGTGCTGACCAGGCTCAACCTGTCGCCACCGGCCCGCATCGGCGTGCTCGTCCTCGCGGCGCTGGCCATCGGCTTGTTGCTGATATCGGGGCAGTGGGACAGCCTGTCGATCCTCAAGGAATATGCAAACCGCGCCGATAGTTTCTGGGCCGAAGGCTCCAAGCACATCACACTGGCGCTGGGGTCGCTGGCGGCGGCGGTGATCGTCGGCCTGCCGCTCGGCATCCTGTGCCACCGCGTCGAACGGTTGCGGGCCGGCGTGCTCAATGTGCTCAACATCGTCCAGACCATACCCTCGATCGCGCTGTTCGGCCTGCTGATCGCGCCGCTCGGCTGGGTTGCCGCGCATGTTCCGGGTGCCGCAGCGCTCGGTATCAGAGGCATCGGCACCGCGCCCGCCTTCGTTGCCTTGTTCCTCTATTCGCTGCTGCCGGTGGTGGCCAACACCGTGGTCGGGCTTGCCGGCGTACCCCGCGCGGCCAATGATGCAGCGCGCGGCATGGGCATGACCGATGGCCAGCGCCTGTTCGGCGTCGAGTTTCCGTTGGCCTTTCCGGTGATCCTCACCGGCATCCGCATCGTGCTGGTGCAGAACATCGGCCTGGCCACCATCGCAGCACTCATCGGCGGCGGCGGCTTCGGTGTGTTTGTGTTTCAGGGCGTTGGCCAGACGGCGATGGACCTGGTGCTGCTGGGCGCCGTGCCGACGGTGGCGCTGGCTTTTGCCGCGGCCATCATCCTCGACGCAGTAATCGAGATGACCGCCACCAGGCGCAGGGTTGAAACGGCATGATCGAGATCGAAGGCATTACCAAGCGCTATGACGCGACGACCGTGGTCAACGACGTGTCCATGGTCGTCGAGCCGCGCACGGTTTGCGTCATTGTCGGTACCTCCGGTTCCGGCAAGACGACGCTGCTGCGAATGATCAACCGGCTGGTCGAGCCGACCGCCGGCGTCATCAAGCTCGACGGCAACGACAACCGCTCGCTGCCCGGCTACGAACTGCGCCGCAGCATCGGCTACGCCATCCAGGGCCACGGCCTGTTCCCGCACCGCACCGTTGCGCAGAACATCGCCACCGTGCCGGTCCTGCTGGGCTGGGACAAGGACCGCATCAAGGCCCGCGTCGATGAGTTGATGACACTCTACCAGCTCGACCCCGAGGCTTATGGCCCGCGCTACCCGCACGAACTGTCCGGCGGGCAACAGCAGCGTGTCGGCGTCGCCCGCGCGCTCGCCGCCGAGCCCAATGTGCTTCTGATGGACGAGCCGTTCGGCGCACTCGACCCGATCATCCGCACCAAGGCGCAGGAGGACCTGCTGGCAATCCAGAAGCGCTTCGGTACCACCATCATCCTCGTCACCCACGACATGGAGGAGGCGGTCCACATGGGCGACAAGATCGCCGTCATGGATGCCGGAAAGCTGGTGCAATACGCCAAGCCGGAAGAGATCCTGGCGCGGCCGGCGAACGCCTTCGTCGAAACCCTGGTCGGCGCCAGCGAAAAGCCGTTCCGGCTCTTGTCGCTCGGCCGCGTGCGCGAGGCCGTGGAAAAGGGGTCTGCCGAAGGCGAGGCGATCCCAGGCGACGCCAGCCAGCGCGACGCGCTGGCCGAGCTTCTGTGGTCGGGCCGGCCCGCGCTGCCGGTCAAGGGCGAAGACGGCAAGCCGCTCGGCCGCGTCACCGTCGACGGGCTGGTGAAGCGCGCGGCGAGGCCGGCATGAAAGGGGCCGGTCTAAAAGCCTGGCTGCCTTCGCTGCTCAGGCTTGCACTGGTGGTGCTTCTCATAGCCTTCGTCACCAATCCCGGCTGGTTCGAGCCGCTGTTGAAGCCGCTGACCGAAAACAATGCGCCGGCGATCTACAATCAGGGCAGCCTGCTGACGCTGACCCTGCTGCATCTCAGGACCGTGCTGATCGCTACCGTCGCCGCAACCATCGTTGCCGTGGCGCTTGCCATCCTGGTGACCAGGCCGGCGGGCGCCGAATTCCTGCCGCTGTCGCGCAGTCTGGTGAACATCGGCCAGACCTTTCCGCCGGTGGCGGTGCTGGCGCTGGCGGTGCCCGCCGTCGGTTTCGGCGAGAAGCCGACGCTGATTGCGCTGTTTCTCTACGGCCTGCTGCCGATCTTCGAGAACGCGCTGACCGGCCTCACGACGCTGCCGGGCAACATCATGGAGGCCGCGCGCGGCGCCGGCATGACCGGCTGGCAAAGGCTGATCAAGGTCGAATTGCCGCTGAGCGCGCCGATCATTCTGGGCGGCATAAGGCTGTCGGTGGTGATCAGCCTGGCCACGGCGACGATCGGTTCGACGGTTGCCGCCAAGACGCTGGGCGAGGTGATCATCGCCGGCCTGCTGTCCAACAATCTCGCCTTCGTCCTGCAAGGCGGCCTGATCGTCGCGGCGCTGGCGGTGCTGATCTATGACGGACTGTCCGCCATCGAGCGCTACACCGCGCGCAAGATGGGGCAGGAGACTGGCGACTGACCGTCGCTGGACTGCGGGCAAAGCATTGACTGACGCGGCGTCATTTCAATCGATCTAATAGCAGGGCATCGGCAATGGGAATGTTGTGGCCTAAACCTTTTGGCTGAAAGCGGGGCAAAAACCGAACAATATCTTGACGTTCCGAGCCCTGTTTCGCATACACCGCTGCGAAGGACGGATTCCGCCTAGGCTTATCCGCTCCCCGCACCAACGGCCCAGGGAGGGGTTCTTTTGGGCCATCAATCGAGGAAAATTCGGCAATGACCATCATTTCTGCCGTCATCGCCTGCGGCTTGCTTTCAATCCTTTACGCCATCTGGGCGACACGATCGGTTCTTGCAGCCGATCAGGGCAATGCACGCATGCAGGAAATCTCCGCCGCCATCCGCGAAGGCGCGCAGGCCTATCTGGCGCGCCAGTACACCACCATCGCCATCGTCGGCGTGGTCGTGCTCGTGCTCGCCTGGTGGCTGCTCTCGATCACCGCCGCGGTCGGCTTCCTGATCGGCGCCGTGCTTTCGGGCGCCGCCGGTTTCATCGGCATGCACGTCTCGGTGCGCGCCAATGTGCGCACCGCGCAGGCGGCGTCCAACAGCCTCGCCGCCGGTCTCGACATCGCCTTCAAGTCGGGCGCCATCACCGGTATGCTGGTGGCTGGCCTGGCGCTGCTCGGCGTGTCGATTTACTACTATATTCTGACCGGCCCGATGGGCCTGCAGCCCAATGACCGCATCGTCATCGATGCGCTGGTTTCGCTCGGCTTCGGCGCTTCGCTGATCTCGATCTTCGCCCGTCTGGGCGGCGGCATCTTCACCAAGGGCGCCGACGTCGGCGGCGATCTCGTGGGCAAGGTCGAAGCCGGTATTCCCGAAGACGATCCGCGCAACCCGGCCACCATCGCCGACAATGTCGGCGATAATGTCGGTGATTGCGCCGGCATGGCCGCCGACCTCTTCGAGACCTATGCGGTGACCGTCGTTGCCACCATGGTGCTGGCTGCCATCTTCTTCGGCGGAACCGCCGCTCTGGGTGCGGCGATGCTCTATCCGCTCGCCATCTGCGGCGCCTGTATCCTGACCTCGATCGTCGGCACCTTCTTCGTCAAGCTCGGTTCCAACGGCTCGATCATGGGCGCCCTCTACAAAGGCCTGATCGTCACCGGCCTGCTGTCGATCGTCGGTCTCGGTGTCGCTACCTCGGCAACCGTCGGCTGGGGCGAGGTCGGCACCGTCGCCGGCATGACCATCATCGGCAAGAACCTGTTCATCTGCGGCCTGATCGGTCTCGTTGTGACCGGTCTTATCGTGGTGATCACCGAATACTATACCGGCACCAACAAGCGCCCGGTGAACTCCATCGCTCAGGCCTCGGTGACCGGTCACGGCACCAACGTCATCCAGGGACTTGCGGTGTCGCTCGAATCGACCGCACTGCCGGCAATCGTCATCGTCGGCGGCATCATCTCGACCTACCAGCTCGCCGGCCTGTTCGGCACGGCGATCGCGGTCACCACCATGCTCGGCCTTGCCGGCATGATCGTCGCCCTCGACGCCTTCGGCCCGGTCACCGACAATGCCGGCGGCATTGCCGAAATGGCCGGCCTGCCCAAGGAAGTGCGCCACTCCACCGACGCGCTCGACGCGGTCGGCAACACCACCAAGGCGGTGACCAAGGGCTATGCCATCGGTTCGGCCGGCCTCGGCGCGCTGGTGCTGTTTGCGGCCTATTCGAACGATTTGAAGTTCTTTGCCGCCAATGGCGACAAATATCCGTACTTCCAGGGCATGGGCGATGTCTCCTTCGACCTCTCCAATCCCTACGTCGTAGCCGGCCTGATCTTCGGCGGTCTGATCCCGTATCTGTTCGGCGGCATCGCCATGACGGCGGTCGGCCGTGCGGCCGGCGCCATCGTCGAGGAAGTGCGCAAGCAGTTCCGCGAGGATCCGGGCATCATGGCCGGCACCTCCAAGCCGAACTATGCCCGGGCCGTCGACCTTTTGACCAAGGCGGCGATCCGGGAAATGATCATCCCCTCGCTGCTGCCGGTGCTGGCGCCGCTCGTCGTCTATTTCGGCGTGCAGCTGATCTCGGGCTCCAAGGCGTCCGCCTTTGCGGCACTCGGCGCCTCGTTGCTCGGCGTCATCGTCAACGGCCTGTTCGTCGCCATCTCGATGACTTCGGGCGGCGGCGCCTGGGACAATGCCAAGAAGTCGTTCGAGGACGGTTTTGTCGACAAGGACGGCGTCAAGCACCTCAAGGGCTCCGAAGCGCACAAGGCTTCGGTCACCGGCGACACGGTTGGCGATCCCTACAAGGACACCGCCGGCCCGGCGGTCAACCCGGCAATCAAGATCACCAACATCGTGGCGCTTCTGCTGCTGGCCGTGCTCGCGCACGGCTAAGGCAACGCCACTGCTTCAGGAACAAACCCGCGGGAGCGATCCCGCGGGTTTTTGTTTGAGATTTACGCTGGTGGCAGTCAACCCTCATCCGGCTCGGTGCCGGCATCGCCGCGCTTGCTGTAGCGATCGAGCAATTCGCTCACGCCGGGCTCGCGCTCAGGCATCGGCGCCAGGCCACGCAGGCGCCGCAGCTTGGCAAGGAAGGCGCCTCGCTTATACTTGCGGCGGAAGGCGCGGGCGCGGGGATGGATGCCAAGAGCCGCCATCAGCCTGCGCCTGAGATAACTCGATGCCGCCAGGCGAATGGGTTCGCCCGCGCAGCCAAGGATTTTCACGCGCAAGGCGTCCGGCGTCTGCATGGCGTCCAGAAGATCCTTCTGTTCCTGCGCATTGTCGCCGAGATAGGAACCCTTGCGTATGCCGGAATGCAGCTTGATCACCGTGAGGTGCGGCATCGTCGCGATCACCGCGCCTTTTCGCCATGCCCGAAACAGCCAGTCCTGCGAGCTTTCGCAAAAGCACTGGCTGGCGGGTCGCCAAGGTCCGAGCAGGCTGAACGAAGCGCGGCGAAACATGTGTGCCGAGCCAAATCCTTCCGTCGTTACCGGATCGTAAAAACCGTCCTTGCCCGACCCGAAGATCGAATTGACGAGATCGCCTGCCGCCGATGGCGGCCCAATGACGGCGCCGCGCGCCAGCACCACGTCGGCGCCTGTGGCGTCGATCCAGCCGGTCGTCGCCGCCAAATGGTCGGGAAACCACAGATCGTCGTGGTTGAGCAAGGCGACGAAGCGGCCACGCGCCCTGGCAAAGCCGATATTGTTGGGACCGGACTGTTCGCCGAAATTGACGGGAAGATCGATGTAGACGATGCGGGCATCGTCAAATTCAGCGACAACGGCCGCCGTATCCGGCCTGCAATCGTCGCCGATGACCAAGGCTTCCCAGTCTTGCAACGTCTGGCGCATGACGCTGGTCAATGCCTGCCGCAGCGCTGCCGGCCGGTTGTGCGTCGCGATCACGATCGAGACCAGCGGTTCGCCGCCGGCCTGGTCGCGCTGCGCCGATGCTTCCACGCTACACCAGTCTGTAGGGAATGTGGTCGGTGTCTGGCGGCAGGCGCCAATGGTCGGGCTGATCGTAGGCATAGGCCTTGTCGACGAGATTGAGCAGCACCGCCGTCTCCGCTCCGAGCGAGACAACACCATGCCATATGCCGGGCGGAATGATGACGACCGCCGGGCGCAGCGGGCCGATAATCTTGTGCCAGACGGCGCCGAAGGTCGGCGAGGCCTTGCGTCCGTCAAACAGCGAAATGCGAACGCTGCCGACGCAGCAGAACAGCCGGTCGGTCGTCACCGCATGGGCATGCCAGCCCGTCACCGCGCCGGGATACAAGGTGCGTTGGAAGACCTGGCCGACCGGCTCCGAATCGAGCTCCCACTCCTCGCGAAAGATCTCGGTCAGATAGCCGGTGGAGGTTGCGACCGGCCTTATCTCCTTGACCCTCACGCCATCGATCGCCACCGGCTCGATGGGCATCCAGTCAGGCGTGACCACCTGGCCGTCAGCCGTTCCGGTCGCCATCCAGCCTGTCGGTTTTGTCCGGGTTTTTTCCGGCACGGATGCTCCTCCCAATTCAGCGTGATGCGCCATTGGCCAGCACGGTCTGATACGAATTTGACCGGTCGCTGGCAAGTACGCGTCAAGGTTTGCTGATGGGTTTCGATCTCACGGCACTTGATGTTTTGATGCAATCGGAGGGCCGCATTGCCCAAAACATCGTTCCGTTCTGCCCAAGCCCGGACCGTTCGCCTGCTTTAATACCCCGGCCATGGCCAGGACATTGCGATCGACGCGGTGTCTGCTCGCCCTCGCGGCGATTTCGGGCAGGGAAAGGCATTTCGGCAGGAAAAGACATGGACATGTTTTTGATGACGGCTTCGCTTGCGCTGGCTGGAATTATTGCCGGCATCTACGTCTCGGGCGTAATCCACGATTTTCGCATCGATGATCTTACCGCCGGCCAGTACATGGCCATGCATCAGATGCGCGACCGGACGTTTACCCGGGTGATGCCGGTCGTCAGGCTGACGACGCTGGTGCTGATCGCGGCGACGGCGATGTTTGCGGTCGATGCCGGCCTGCCGCGCATCCTGACGATCGTCGCCGCGGCGCTGGTGGTGATCGACATTGGCTTCACCGTCAGCCGTCAGGTGCCGCTCAACAAACAGGTGCAGAGCTGGACGCCGGTGACCATCCCCGATGATTGGGCGCAGACGCGCGACAGCTGGGCGGCCAACCACAATCTGCGCCTTGTGCTTGGACTGGCCGAATACGCCTGCCTGTTTGCCGCGGTCATCCTGACGCTCAGCCGGTGATTCAGTTTTCGCGGAACGCCGCGGCATGGGTCGGCACTTCTGCCGGCCGCCGCCGTTGAAAACAGGAGTATTGCCATGCTGCACCACGCTTCATTCAACGCCCGCGATCCGCAGGCCGTCGCCAGCGTCCTTGCCGAAATGCTTGTCGCCACCGCGGTTCGTGCGCCGTCGCCGCCATTTCCTGAGGGAGCATGGTTCGTCTGCCTCGGCGACGATTTCGGCTCGCTGATCGAAATCCTGCCGTGCGGCACGGTTCTGGACCAGCAAGCGCCGCTCGGCATCGGCTTCGACCCGAACATGCGCCTGCGCTCCGGCTCGCATGTGCTGCTCAGCACGCCCAATTCGACCGAAACCATCCAGGGCATTGCCGCCCGCATGGGCTGGCATAGCGAGCTGATCGATGCGCGCCTGTTCAAGGTGCTCAAGGTCTGGGTCGAGGACGAAACCCTCGTCGAATTCCTGACGCCCGAGATCGCACCGCTGTACCGCGCGACATTCGGCTGGGGCGGCATGGCGACACTCGACGCCAAGCTGCGCGAGCTGGAGAGCCAGATGGCGGCAGCGCTTGCCGCCAAGGCCGCGAACCAGTCGGGCCGCAAGGATGACCAACCGGCCGGTGCAATGAGTCCGTGAGCACCGGGGGGCGCCTTCTGCTGACCTCCCGAGGAGAGTTCCCAAACGGCCGCCGAGGTCAACCGGCGCCGGCGCTGTCGCCGGCTTCCGCCTTCAGCCAGTTGATGAACGATCTGGCAGGCTCCCAGGCGGAGATGGACGGGTGGACGACGACGTAGTGGTTCCAGTTCGTCGGTATGTCCGTTGTCAGGAGGCGGACGAGCCTGCCGGTGCGCAAATCGCTCTCGACCAGCGACTTCCTCGCGATGGCGACGCCCAGACCGCTCGCCGCCGCTTCGACCGCCAGCAAGGTGCCGTTCAGATTCATGCCGTCGCCAACCGTATCCAGCGGCAGATTGTTTCTCTCGAACCAGTGGCGCCAATTGGCGCCGCTCTCGTCATTTTCGGCCGTCGTGTCGAGGATGCGAAACAGTCGCAGCACATCGTGCTGGTCTCTGACCGGGCCGTTGGCGGCGAGATAGTCGGGACTGACGACAGGAAAGATCGCATCTGCCATCAGCCATTCGGTCTCGACGGCCGGATAGTGTCCGCCGCCGAAGCGCAATGCGATGTCGACTGTTCGCTGCGAAAGGTCGACGACTGCAAGATCCGCATTGATGTCGATCTCTGTTTCGGGATGCTTTTTGCGAAACCTGTGCAGGCGCGGGGCCAGCCAGCGTACGGCATGCGAAGGAATGGCGGTGACCCTCAGCCTCGTGCGCTCGTTGCGCGCGACACTCGCGATCGTGCTCTGGATTTCCAGCAATGCGCGTCGCACGCCTGCGGACAATCTTTCGCCTTCAAGCGTGAGTTCGACGCGGCGGACATGGCGGGTGAACAGAAGCACGCCGAGATCGGCTTCGAGATCGGCGATGCGGTGGCTGAGCGCGCTTGGCGTAACATTCAGCTCATCGCCGGCGCGCTTGAAGCTGCCCAGCCGGGCAATGACCTCGAAAGCCCGAATGGATTCCAGTTGTGGAAGCCGTCTTGTCATTTGCCGTTACCCTATCCTGCCCCTGGGTTCCTTAGCATGAATGAACTAAGCTCATCCATAGCTTCGTAAATAGTCTTTTGTCCAAGTGCGCAAATCATTGTAGCCATCCACTGCCCCCCGATTGCCGCCGTCGGAATGAGAGGCCGTTCATGGAACGAGCCTCGACTACGAACGACAGTGAAATGAAGACAATCGCTTGGGAGTACCCCATGACTATTCGACCCCCCGAGTTTGCGCATGCGCGCTTTTCGACCGCCATGTGGCCCCGAGCCGAATGGAGAAACGTCTATTGCGACCTTGCGCCGGATGGTGACCGACATGGATTTTAACGTCACGGAGGAAAAGCTCTCCGTCGACGCGACCATCCTGCGGCTGCCGGGCGTCGGCATTGCCGATTCGAGGACCACCGCCTTCCGCACCATCCGTTCCCGCGCCATGGCCAAGGGGACCGATGATTACATTTTCTTCATGTGTCTGGAGGGCGCTGCCACCTTCTCGCATCTCGGCCGCGAGGCCAGCATCGAGGCCGGCCAGGCAATCCTTCTGTCCTCCTCTGATCCGCATGTGATCGAGCGGGCGATGTCGCATCATCTCTTCATCACCATCCCCAAGGCAGCGCTCGGGCCCATGGCTGCGAATGCGGACGCCGCCCTGATGACGCCGATGTCATGCGTGGGCGAAAAGTTCTTGCTGCTGACCAGCTATGTCCGTCTGCTGATGCAGGAGCCGAACCTGGCCGCGTCCGAATTGCGCTGGCTTGCCGCCAAGCACATACAGGACCTTGTCGCGGTCGTGGTCGGGGCAACGCAGGACGCCACCGAGGTCGCCGCAGGCCGCGGCATACGCGCCGCGCGGCTGCGCGCCATCAAAGCCGATATCGAAAGCAATCTGGCTTCCGGCGATGTCGGGTCGGACGCCCTGGCCGGGCGCCACCGCGTCAGCGCGCGCTATATCAGAAAGCTGTTCGAGGGTGAGGGTACCTCGCTGTCGCAGTTCGTGCTTGGCCGGCGGCTGGCGCTGGTTTGCAGCAAGCTATCCGACCTGCGCCTGGCACACCGCACCATCGGCGCCATCGCCTTCGACGCCGGCTTCGGCGATCTCTCGACCTTCAACCACGCCTTCCGCCGGCATTTCGGCATGACGCCTTCGGAAGCGCGGCAGAGTGCGGCTGTGCACCGCGCCTCGCTGGAGCCCGGCGGCCGAACAGGCCACGCGCGGCAAAGCGCGACGGGTGTTGCGGCCGCATGACCTCAAAACAAAAGCCCGCAGGATCGCTCCCGCGGGCTTTTGGTCGCCTGAGATGGTGTCGCTTCGGGGGAAGCAAAAATCTAAGGAAGGCGGTCGCTTCTTAGGCGCCGCCGCCAGGAATGGGGGGCGCCAGCTTGCTGGCGCCTTTGATGATCTGGCTGAGGAAGTTCTGGTCCTTGCCGCCGGTCGGCGTGGTGCGCGAGATGAAGTCGAAAATCTTGCCGTCCTTCAGACCGTAATTGGCAATCTGGGTGACGCGCCCGTCCTCGCCAAAATAGACCGCGAGCACTTTCTGGTCGACCAGGCGCGGCTTGTCGAAAGCGACATAGCGCTTGCGCGTCTGCGAAATGTAATAGAACGCCTCATTGTCGAAGGTGGCTTTCGTCGACGGCGTGCCGAGCGCCAGAAGCACCTGTTCGCGGCTGGAGCCCACCGGCACTGAATCGACCGCCTGCTGGTCGATAACATAGCCCTGCGTCAGCGTCTCGCTAGGGTTAAGGTCGCCGAACATCTTGGACGAATTGCAGCCCGACAGCGCGGAAGCCACCAGCACCAGCGAAACCGCGGCGGTGGCCCCGGGCAGAAAAGTCGAATTGAATTTCAGCGCGCGCAACAACAACTCCATTAGCTGACCGCAACTTGCGCTGGGCGGCAAAACCGGTAAACCAGCTTGCTTGCCGATGCAACAAGGCCCATTCAAACAATCGGTCCCCAGGAGACCACCCTCAATGTTCCAGCGCCTTTTTGGCCGCGAACGCAACGCCAACCGCGCTATCACCGAGGCGCTTTACGCACAAATCGTGGCGGCGGCGCGGCAGACCGTGTTTTATTCCCACTGGAATGTGCCGGATACGCCGCTCGGCCGTTTCGAGATGCTGTCGCTGCACATGTTCCTGTTTCAGCACCGGCTCCGCGGCGAAGAGGGCGTCGCGCATGAGGTCGCGCAGGTGCTGATCGACGAGTTCTTTCTCGATGTGGAGCATTCGCTGCGGGAACTGGGCGTTGGCGATGTCGGCGTGCCCAAGCGCATGAAGAGGCTGGCCAAAATGTTCTACGGCCGTACCGCCGCCTATGACGACGCGCTGGAACGCAGCGATCGCGACGCGCTTGCTGCCGCCCTGGCGCGCAATGTCAGACCCGATGCCGGCGCCTGGCCGCAAGCCTTGCCGCTGGCGTCCTATGTAATCGATGCCGCAAGGCAGCTTGAAGCACAGCCGTCCGAATCGATCGTTTCCGGTGCCGTGGCGTTTCCCGTCGCGAAAGCGGAGTGAGGAGGGGAGACCAAGATGAAACATGTGGACACGCCTAGCCCGGTCTCATTCGCGGCCAATGTCGGCCGCCTGCCCCACAAAGGTTTGCAGGTGGTGATCGACGCCGACGCCGCGCAGCGCGCAATGCTTGCGCGCGAGCACGAGCTGCTTTCTGTCGAAAACTACCGTGCTGAGCTTTTGGTGGCGCCGTGGAAGCGCAATGGCGTCAAGGTCAGCGGCCGCGTCGAGGCTGATATCACCCAGGCCTGCATCGTCACCCTTGAGCCGGTCGCGGCCCATATCGACGAAGAGGTCGAGGCGCTGTTCCTGCCGGAGCAATCCAAGCTCGGACGGCAAGGGTTCGAAGGCGGCGGCGAGATCCTGCTCGACGCCGACGGGCCAGACGGCCCGGAAACATTCTCCGGCGACACGATCGACGTCGGCGCGCTCGCCGAACAGTTCTTCGGGCTGGCGATCGATCCTTATCCGCGCAAGGCAGGCGCCTCGCTCGATGCCGCCGGCCCGAACGAGCCCGTCGAGAATGAATTCCAGCAAAAGCTGCGATCCTTGCTTGGAAAATCCTAAAACACGAAGCGATCGGAGAAAAGCCGGTTGTGCGGCAGCCCAAAACCGCTATTTTCGCCGAACCTTCGCGAGCCCCCGAATTTCGCGAGTTTAGTATTTCTTTCGCGGGCCATGTGCCCTGGCCCAAGCTAGTGAGATAAAGACCGCGTGATCAGGATTTCCATCGATGCCATGGGTGGCGATCACGGGCCAAACGTGGTCATCCCGGCACTCATGACGGTCGCCGTCAGGCGTCCCGACATCCGCTTCGTCATATATGGGCGCGAGGAATTGGTGCGCCCCGAACTCGCCAAATTCCCCAAACTGGCCGAGGTCAGCGAGTTCCACCATTGCGAAGTCGCGGTCAGGATGGACGACAAGCCGAGCCAGGCGCTGCGCCACGGCCGCTGGAAGTCGTCGATGTGGAAGGCTGTCGAAGCAGTCAAGAGTGGCAGCGCGCAGGCCTGCATTTCGGCCGGCAATACCGGCGCGCTGATGGCGATGTCGAAATTCTGCCTGCGCACGATGGCGACCATCGACCGTCCGGCGATCGCGGCGATCTGGCCCACGATGCGCGGCGAGAGCGTGGTGCTGGATGTCGGCGCCACCATCGGCGCCGATGCGCACCAGCTGATCGACTTTGCCATTCTCGGCACCGGCATGGCGCGCTCGGTGTTCGGCATCGACCGGCCGAAAGTCGGCCTGCTCAATGTCGGCGTCGAGGAGATCAAGGGACAGGAAGAGGTCAAGGAAGCCGGGCGCATGCTGCGCGAGGCCAACATGGCCTCGATGAATTATCATGGCTTCGTCGAGGGTGACGACATCGGCAAGGGCACGGTCGACGTGGTCGTCACCGAAGGATTTGCCGGCAACATCGCGCTCAAGACGGCAGAAGGCACTGTGCGCCAGATCTCAGGCTATCTGCGCGCCGCGATGAACCGCACGCTGATGGCCAGGATCGGCTATGTCTTCGCCAAGGGCGCTTTTGACCGCCTGCGCGAAAAGCTCGATCCGGGCCGCTCCAATGGCGGCGTTTTCCTGGGTCTGAACGGCATCGTGGTAAAGAGCCATGGCGGCGCCGATTCGGACGGTTTCGCGGCAGCGATCGAGCTTGGCTACGATATGGTGCGCAACAATCTGATCGACCGCATCGAGGCCGATCTCGACCTGTTCCATGCGCGCAACCCGCATGCCCAGGCAAGCAGAAAATCCGACGCCACCGTCGACGAAAAGGAATAGGAAAGAGCTTTGATCAGATCAGTCGTGCGCGGCACCGGTGCTGCGCTGCCCCGCCGCATCATGAAGAATGCCGATTTCGAAGGCATGGTCGAGACCTCGGACGAGTGGATCGCCCAGCGCACCGGCATCCGCCAGCGCCATATCGCCGCCGATGACGAGACGACGGCATCCCTGGGCGAGGCGGCGGCGCGCGCAGCACTCGACAATGCTGGTCTTACGCCTGCCGACATCGACCTGATCGTGCTGGCGACCTCGACGCCCAACAACACCTTTCCGGCGACCGCCGTCGAGATCCAGAACCGGCTCGGCATGCATCACGGCTTTGCCTTCGACCTGCAGGCGGTGTGCTCGGGCTTCGTCTATGCGGTGACCACCGCCGACCTCTACATCAGAGGCGGCCTCGCCAAGCGCGTGCTGGTGATCGGCGCGGAGACCTTTTCGCGCATCCTCGACTGGAGCGACCGCTCGACCTGCGTGTTGTTCGGCGACGGCGCCGGCGCGCTGGTGCTGGAAGCGGATGAGGGCACCGGCGGCATTGCCGACCGTGGCGTGCTGGCGATGAGCCTGCGCTCCGACGGCGCCCACAAGGACAAGCTTTTCGTCGATGGCGGTCCCTCGACCACCGGCACGGTCGGCCATCTCAGGATGGAAGGCCGCGAGGTGTTCAAGCACGCCGTCGGCATGATCACCGACGTTATCGAGGCGACGTTTTCGCAGGCCGGCATAACCGCCGACGACCTCGACTGGTTCGTGCCGCATCAGGCCAATAAACGCATTATTGACGCTTCGGCCAAGAAGCTCGGGATTGCTGAGCAAAAGGTGGTGGTCACCGTCGATTTGCACGGTAACACCTCGGCTGCTTCCGTGCCGCTGGCGCTTTCGGTGGCTGTCGCCGACGGTCGCATCAAGAAGGGTGATCTCGTGCTCCTGGAAGCGATGGGCGGCGGCTTCACCTGGGGCGCGGTTCTCGTTCGCTGGTAAGTGCCGAACGGTCCGGTTTCGGTCCTTGACCTTGCCGGATCAATTACTTAGGCTCTGCCTTTACCTGTATCGATTTATGGTTTTTGAACTGATGGGACGGTCGCATGGGGGGAAAGACACTTACGCGCGCCGACCTTGCCGAAGCTGTTTACCGTAAGGTCGGCTTGTCACGCACTGAATCGGCAGAACTCGTCGAAGCGGTGCTGGACGAAATCTGTGAAGCCATCGTACGCGGCGAGACGGTGAAGCTGTCGTCCTTCGCCACCTTCCACGTCCGTTCCAAGAACGAACGCATCGGCCGCAATCCCAAGACCGGCGAGGAAGTGCCGATCCTGCCGCGCCGGGTGATGACCTTCAAGTCGTCGAACGTGCTGAAAAGCCGTATCCTGCGCTCGCACCAGAACAGCAAGGCCAAGGGCGGCAAATAGGTTCTGCCGCAGGCTTCGGTTGAAAACGCCGGGTCGTTTTGACGCCGGGCTTGAATATTGTTTCATAAACCGCTGAAATGATACCCGATTCGGCAGACTGGGCCGGATCGCCGTCCAGCGTGAGGATTTCGCCCATGGACAAGAGCCCCGACGCTTTCCGCACCATCAGCGAGGTCGCGGAGGATCTCGATCTGCCGCAGCACGTGCTGCGCTTCTGGGAAACCCGTTTCAACCAGATCAAGCCGATGAAGCGCGGCGGCGGCCGCCGCTACTACCGGCCGCAGGATGTCGAACTGATCAAGGGCATCCGCCACATGCTCTACGACCAGGGTTACACGATCAAGGGCGTGCAGAAACTGCTGCGCGAGAACGGCAACCATTTCCTGGTCGCCATCGGCAATGGCGACATGGCTGCCGTCGAAGCGATCTCGCAGCGCAGGCAGGCCGATCAGGTGCCGCTGACGCCAGCCGCCCAGCCGCGCGGCATGGATGACGAGATGCTGGTCGGTCAGCCCAAGGTAAAACCCAGCCGCCGCTTTTTCGGCCTGGGCAAGACCGAGGAGGAAGGTCCGGTCCAGCCCGGCGCATCGAAACTGTCGCGCGACAACCGGGCCTTGCTGCAGGAGGCGCTGTTTGACCTCCTGGAGTGCAAGCGCCTGCTCGACCAGGTGCGCTAACCTTTCCGCTGTCTCGGGCAAGCAGACCGGAACCGGTTCTGCGGCCATGCGTTTGGCCTTCTCTCAAAAAGAAGGAAAACAATCATGGTATCGCTTTCGACCCTCTCCGATCTCGATCTCGAAAAGCAGGTCGCGACCCTTTCCAAAGAGCTCGCCGCGTTGCGCAAAGTCGTGGCCAAACGCGGCGGTGCTTACTACGAGGACGGGCGCGATGCCGCTTCGGACTATTATGGGCAGCTTGCCGACCTTGTCAGCGATGCGTTGCCGGCGATCAGGAAGCAGGGCAGGGCGATCGAAAAGACGGCGCGCGATCGTCCGGCAACAGCCGCTGCTGTTGGGTTGGTCGTGGTCGGCCTTCTCGCCAGCCTGTTGCTCAGCCGGCGCTAAAACAATTCACGAAAACAAAAAGAAAATGGCGGCCGTCCCGCGGACGACCGCCATTTCCCTGATCTGCGGCCGATTACTTGGCGAGCTTGATCTTGGCCTGCGGCGAAACCTGCGCGGTCTGGCTGCACTTGCCATAGACAGTGCCATTCTTGTCCGTGGCGTCGGTATAGGTGCCTTTGCACTCGATCGAGAGCACCAGGCAATGACCGGAGCCCTTGCAAACCGCGCCGCCGTCGCCCGTGGGATGCGTGCCGTTGGCGAAAGCCGAGGTCGGAACGGAAGCCGAACCGAAGGCCGAGACCATGAGGGCCGCGGCGAGCGTGATGCGCTTGAAGTTGGTCATTTGAGCATTTCCTTCTCTGGATCGAGGATCGCCACCATGGCGTCCTTCTGTGTTGGGATCGCCTTCTCGGCGTCCATGCCGGTTAGTGCGGCCTCCAAAGCAAAGGTTCATGCGTGGTTCGAATTTTCTTCGCCTTTTTTTGCGACGTCGATTTTTAGCCTTCGCCAACGGACGGCGCCTGGCGGGGCGGGCATCGATCATGCATTTCGCGTGAAGGGCGCTGACGTAGCAGCGCGGCATCCCATGCGAAGGTCACACGGTGGCGTGCCCAAATGGCCAGCCAAGACCGAGTCCGCCCCCGGCTCTTGTCAGGTGGCGGCAGCAGTCATTGCCGCCACTTGGCACCGCGCTTTCTGCCACTCCCGGCTGCGACTATAACGCCAGTCCAAAGGTACCGGCGGAGGAGACGGGCGTGGTCGCAAATTACATCGACGAGTTCATCATGTTCTGCGCTGGGTTGTGGATGACAGGCGTTGGTTTTGGGCTGCTCCAAAGTCCTTTTCAGGCCCAGCAAGGTCAGCAGCCATGGTGGCTGCAGGTCGCGAAGCATTTCAAATGGATGGGGCCGCTTTTGATTTTGATCGCAATAGTGCTCGCGTTCGCGGCGCCGTCCTAGCGGGTTCCGACGGCATTGAGAGACCCGGGGTGTCCTGCAGCTGGCTACCGCTGTGTTGTCGGCCTTGCGCCTGATACGTTCGTTGGGTGCGCTGTGGTTGCTCGCATTCTGGCGCATGGGCGCCATCGAATCCTGCCTTCAGCTTTTCCACGTGTCGCCTGGCAAAAACCAACGGGAAGGCGGCCTTGACGAGGACTCCAGGGCCAGCCTTCCCGTTGGGCAAGTCGGCCGTGTCAGGCCTTCTTGGCCTCCACCTTGTGGTGGTGGCGGTGGTGATGGTGATGGCGGTGATGCTTGTTGTGATGATGATGATGGTGGTGATGCTTCTTGTGCAGCGGTGCTGCGTCGGCGCTGCTGGCGCCGATGAGGGGCAGAGAGACAGCCAGGGCAAAAGCCAGCCCTAGAGCCGACAGGAGGGACTTCTTCATGACTTCGTTTCCTTTTCTGCGCGGGCTGAATTTGGCCGTCACCGAGCAAGATCGGTGCCGGTGAACCCCGCAGTCATGACTATCGCCTCCGAACTTTTCGACAGTTTTTCCGGACTGTAGAATTTTGTTTCTGGATTGTGTCTGGCGGCTTCGTCGGCAACCTACATCGGCGGAATGACGCCGTTGGTGCCGACAACGACCCGGCCCGCGGTCAGCTTGCCGTCGCTGCCGCGCTCGGCGTTGACGAACACCACAGCGCCAGGCTTGAGGTCGGCGGGCGTCGCCGGCGCGAAGGTCACCACCGGCGTCGTCTGCGGGATCGCGATCTGCTTTTTCTGGCCATTGTCGTAGGTCAGCGTCACCGTGCGACCTGCAATCTCGGTGACATCGGCGACCGTGCCGTTGGTCATCCGGCTGTTGGGCTCGAGATCCCACGGGCGGTCGCCTTCGCCGGCGCCCTTCAGCGCGGCCGGGAAGATCACCACCTCAAGCGCGCCGCTGCCGCCATCGGCCTTCGAAACAGAGGCAATGCCGAGGAAATCGCCTTGCTTGATATCCCCGGCATCCGCCTTGGCGACGCCGGAAATCTTCCACCCTTCAGCCAGCGCGATGGCGTCGGTAGCGCCTTCGCGGGTCTTCACCGTCAGCGTCGCTCCGGCAAAGGCGGTCACCGTGCCGCGAATGCGCACGGCCTCGGCGGCTTGCGCCGCGACCATGCTCGCGCCAGCGAGGCCTGAAATCGTGGCGAGCACGATGGCCGATGTCTTGAATGTCATGGATCTGATCCTCTTGGGAAAATCTGGCCCGATGCGGCTGCCAGCAACATCAGGCTAACGCGCGAGCGGCGCAAAACCGCTGAACACTTCGGCGTGCGGCCCTTCAAAAGAACTTGATTGGGAGATCGGGGCGGAGATCCTATATGTGCCCTGGCGCCTGCGGTTTTGACGCCGGTTCACGATGCTGTGACGGTCGGTTTGGGCCTTGGCAAATCGCCGTCAAGCGGGCATTGTCCCGGCTCTCAGGCAACACCCTATCATTTGATCCAAAACTCTTTAGCCCCATGGAGTTGCCAATGCCCGAAACTGCAAAACACGAACCCTTCTCCAGGCTGGCGGCCGACGTTGCGGCCGACGTTGCGCTCGAGCACCCCGGCCTCAAAGCCATCCGGGAGACAAAGGGATACAGTATTGAAGAGCTTTCCCTGACCTGCGGTCTGTCGACCAGCGAGATTGCCGACATAGAGAGCGGCAAGGACACCGATCCGACGAAACTTCGCCGGATCGCCGCAGCATTGCAATTGCCGGAAACGGCCCTGATCGATGCCCCGGCGCCCACGGCGCCTGTGGAAAACCGGTCCGTTTCATAAACAACGGCCAAGCGTCGTTCAACAAGCCCGCCATGGTTTGCCCTGGCGGGCTTGTTGCATTCGCCCAACGGCGAATGTCACTTCTTGCTCGGATCGTCCGCCGGGTTGACGTAGGTGATCGCGAACGGCCCCTCGCCATGAACCTGGACGATCGTAGCGCTTGTCGTCCAGGCGTAATGGTTCATTCCCTGTGGGGCTACGCCGAAGCCGCCGGCGGTCAGTTCGATGCCCTTGGTCTCGTCGAGCTTGTCGCCCATGCCGATATGAAAATTGCCGGAAATCACCGTCACATATTCCGAGGTGGGATGGTTGTGCGCGGCAATCCTGTAGCCGGCCGGCAGCTTCAACCGCAGCACGTAGATGCCATCCTTCGAGGGGTCCCCGGCGATGACAGTCATGTCCGCGCCGGCGGGCAGGACAGCAGGAGCAGGGCCCCATTTGATGGCGTCCGCGTTTATCGGCATGTCGTCGGCAAGCAGCGGCGCCGTCCCGATAAGCAGCAGCGCCAGAGCCGAGGCGAGCTTGAGCATGATGATCTCTCCGGTTGGTCGTGGGAGCACAGCATCAGCGCCGGCCCTGGTCCATTGCGACCTACCAAGGCAGTAGCCCGAACACATCTCCCGCACGGGGGATGCGCCTTGCGTTGCTGACATGCGGCGCGACCCGGCTGGCTTGGCATCGCTGCGGCCGTCGAGGGGGCGGGGAGTTGCCGGCGATCGAGCGTGAAGCTATCCAGTGTGACCACTAACCGCATTTTCGAATGGGACTATGCCGAGATGAGCCTTGAATCCGTGCGCGCCTTCCTGGCTGCCCATGCGCCCGATGTCGAAGTGCTCGTCACCGAAGCGAGTTCCGCGACGGTGGCGTTGGCGGCTGAGGCGCATGGCGTGGAGCCGGCGCAGATCGCCAAGACCATCTGCCTGCGCGTCGGCGGTGAGACCATGCTGATCGTTGCCGGCGGCATGTCGAGGCTCGACAACCGCAAATTCAAGGACCGTTTCCGCGGCAAGCCGCGCATGCTTGACGCCGACGAGGTTGTCGCGATTACCAGCCATCCCGTCGGCGGCGTCTGCCCATTCGGCCTGCCGGCGCCGCTGCCGGTCTATTGCGACGTCTCGCTGCGCGCCTTCGATGAAGTCGTGCCCGCGGCCGGCGCCACCAACGCCGCTGTAAGGCTCAGCCCGCAGCGCATGGCCGACATCGTCGGCGCCGAATGGGTCGACGTCTGCCAAGGATGAATGTTGGTGATTTGAGAAGCAGGACCTTTGGGGGCAAGTCCTGTCTAAAAATGGTCGGAGTGGCCGGATTCGAACCGACGACCCCTTGACCCCCAGTCAAGTGCGCTACCGGGCTGCGCTACACTCCGGACCGCGCAAAGCCATATATTTTCAAGGGGTATGGTGCAAGCGCTAAAACGGCGCGCCGGGCCTGAAAGTCGCCAGCATTCGGCCTTGTCGCCGCAACGCCAAGGCGATATGGCTCGCGCAGTATCGATACGAAGGATTGCGCGTGGCAAATTCCTGTTTTTTTCTGGCGGCCGACGCCAATTATTTTCCGTATGCATGCTTGGCGGCGCGCAGAATTCTGGAGGTTTCGGGAGACGCAACGCCAGGCTTCATCCTGCATGTCGGCGCACGTGATGCCGATATGCGTGTTGCTGAACGCCTGCTGAAGAACCGTCTTCGCATAATGGACGTTTCGGGGCTGTTTGCGGAGGCTGGCCATACTTTCCGGCCAAGCAATGTCGGCACTTTTGTTCGGCTTTTCGCCGACCAACTGCCTCAGTTCGCGGACTATGACCGCATCGCCCATGTCGATTGCGATGTTCTGTTCAATCGAGATATCGCGGATCTCGTGGGCCAGACACTTCATGCTCCGTTGTTGGCCGCTCACGACGATTACATGTATTTCCGCCCGGGCTATCGGAACAAACTGTCGATGCAGCCGGGGGCGCCTTATTTCAACGCCGGCATCATCGTCTTCAACATGCCGCCGGTGCGTCAACAGGGACTTTTGCACCGCGCCAGAGATGTTGCCGTTGCCGGGCAAATGAACGATCAGAACGCGCTGAACATCGTCTTCGAGGGCAAGTGGCAGACGATGCACCCGAACTGGAATTTGATGTCCAACGATACGAAGGAGTTTCGGTTCGCCCAAGCCTATGCGCGGCATTTCGCCGGCGGCAAGCCATGGGGGAGCCAGGTCGATGTGGAGCCTGAGGCGCTTGCCGTCTGGCGCGATCTGGCAAGGGATACGCCGTGGCTTGAGCCCTTCCGGCAGCGTATTCCCTTCGAGCGGGGCGTCATGAGGCGGTTCGCCCGCAGGTTCGACGGTATCATGGGGATGTTGCCGAACAAGGACCGGTATCGGCGGCGCGCACGGTACGACGGCAGCAAGGTGCATAAGATATATGCCGAGCATGCTGACGCCGGGGCGATGGCTGTGCAGTTTCCGGAAGTACTCGGTGGTTTCGCCTGAGACCCGCAACGGAGCTCTCGCGAATGGGTCAGGCAACAGGTTGTAGCATGCCGCAAAAATCTTGTTTCTTTTTCGCCACCGACCAGAGGTATTTCCCGTATGCCTGCCTGGCGGCGCGCCGCGTGCTGGATGTGTCGGACCACCTCGACGGCTTTATTTTGCACACCGGTGTCATCTCCAACGAAGACCGAGCTATCGGAGAGCGTCTGCTCGGTGGGAAGATCCGCATCCTGGATGTCACGAAATTCATGGAAGCGACAAACTTCAACCGCGGAACGCACCCAACCCTTGCGACCTACATCAGGCTGTTTGCCGATCAATTGCCGGAGTTCGAACCATATGACCGCATCGCCTATTCCGACGCCGATGTGCTTTTCAACAGATCGATAGAAGACCTCTGCAACGTCCCGCTCAACGCTCCGCTGCTGGCCGCACACGATGAGCAGACCTATTTCGACGTAAAGTATCGACAGCATTTACCGATGCAGCCAGGCGCGCCGAAGTTCAATGCCGGCGTGCTGGTGTTCAACATGCCACTGGTCAGGCAGGAGGGGCTTCTGGAGCGTACCCGGCAGTTGGCCTCCGAGCAGGTTTACGGGATGGATCAAGGTGCATTGAACGTGGCTTTCGAGGGCAGGTGGCAGACGATGCACCCGTTCTGGAACGTGATGACCAACTACACCAGCCAGATTTCTTTCAGCCGCTGCCACGCCCGCCACTTCGCCTGGGGCAAGCCCTGGGACCGTCCGCCGATCGGTGTCGAGGTCGGCGCCATGGCGATCTATCGTGATCTGGCGAAAGGCACGCCCTGGGCCGGCCGTTTCAACAGCAACTGGCCGATCAAGAGAGGCATATTGAAAAACCTCGGCCGCAAGTTCGACGCCATCAGCGGGATTTTGCTGAACGACGAGAAGCGCAAGCGACGGGCGCGGTTCGACGCCGAAAAGGTCAGCGCCATCTTTGCCAGCCATGCGGACACTTCGATGTTGGCCGTGCAATACCCCGAACGGGTAGCTGGCATAGCCAGATAGAACTTGACGCTCCGCCGGACGCGGTTCCTCCCGCCAATCTTCCTCGATAAGTCTATTGCCTCGCTGGTTGATGCCCTCCGGCTAGCACGCTCAAGGCCGAGCCGATACTTAGCTCCAATCCAGATTGATGTTGCGGATGCCTTCCTGCGCGATCCGGCCCCGCAGCTTGCCGATCCGGTCGGCCAGGTCTGGCGAGAACCGTTCATGTGTCTCGACCAGGATTTGTCCAATCGAACGGTGAATGCTGGCGTCCAGCATGGCTTCGATGCATTCCGCTTCGGCCCCTTCTATGTCCATCTTGACGATGGCGATCGGCTCATGGAGACCTTGCAGGAACTGCACCAGGTCAACCACCTCAACTTCAAAGCTTTTCCCGTTCGTGTGTTCGTGTGTCTGGATCAGGGACGACGATTCGGTCCTGCGGAGATCGCTGACGTCCGGCCTCTGATGGAATGTGGCCGCTCGCGCTGATCCACCAACAGCCTTCGGAATGATCGTCACCCGGTCGTTGTTGCCAAACCTTTTCGTCAAAATCTGGCGAGCAACAGGGTCAGGCTCGAAAGCAATCACCCGCATCCCATAGGCTAGTACATGTCCCGTGACGTCGCCAATATTGGCGCCGAGATCGATGAACAGACTATCGGCGGGAAGCTTTTTCATAAGCTGATGGAAGTCGTATTCGGCCTGCCGCACACGCCGCGGGGGCCTGTGCCATCGGCGATACGCGTACCAGCGCAGCATGAATTCGAAATAGCTTTCCCTCAGCATAACCACGCCCGTCAGATTAGTGGCGCCCACCAACCCGGAATATTATCCAGCCCGGCAAGCACGCCAACTCAATTGGAATTTTGTCAGTCGCGTTTAGCGACGTTTTCCCACCATCACAACATAAATGCGCCGCCGGCAACCGTGCTCAATTCGACCAGGGTTGGAGCAAGCAGATCAAAGCCTGCGAGGGCCTGCACAACCCCGGTATTGGCGTGCGCGGCTGTTCCTGTCCTTTAGGATTACTCGGCTACCTCGGTTGCGCCACCGCCCGCAACCCGCTCTGATGCCTGTATTCCAGCGCGATCGCGCCCCAGATCAGGCCGAGCAGCAGGTAGACATGGCGCCAGTGGTCGATGTCGATGAAGGTGCCGAGCCCGATATTGCCAATGAAAGCGACGTAGGCGCAGAGCAGATAGGGCTGCCACGGCCGGTCGCGCAAAAGGATGCGGAAGCCGGCCGCGATCGTCCACAGCGTCAGCGACAGGAACGAGACGAAGCCGAGCCAGCCATAATCCATCAGCGTCTTCAGCCAGATGTCGTGCGTGTCTTCGCCGAAAATGGTGCCGAACACCAGCGGGCCGATGCCGAGCGGATGTTCGAGCGCCATCTCGAAGCCGATCGTGTAGCGGGCAAAGCGGCCAAGGCGCGCCGTGTCGTAGCTCTGTTCGAGCTGGGCGCGGCTGGAAAACATCTCGCCGACGCCGGGCAGCTGCAGGATGACGATCATGGCGACCACCAGCAGGGTGACGGCGGCAATGCTCATGATGATGACGCGCAGCCGGAACTTGCCGCTGTTGCTTTGCAGGAACAGGGCGCCGGTGAGCAGGATGGCCGAGACGGCGAACATGCCCCAGGCGCCGCGCGAGAAGGAGAAGAAAATGCCAGCGGTGATGATCAGCAGCGGCACCGCCAGAAGCGGCATGCGCGCGATCGAGCCGGTCAACAGGAGATAGAGCAGATAGATGCCGGGCAGCACCAGGAATGGTCCGAACACGTTCGGATCCTGGAAGGCGCCCTGGGCGCGGTCGTATCTGGTGAAGATTTCAGCGCCCGGGAAAGCGTGGAAATAGCCGGCAATGCCGAGCAGCGAGGTCACCACCGCGGAGACGACATAGGCGATGAAGATCAGCCGGTAGAGGCCGGGCTGCACCGCCGTCACCGACGAGAAGAACACCGCGGTGAACGCGAGAAACAGCGAGACGGCGAGATAGAGCGGTGTGTTGGCGAGAACGGCCATCTGCGTCATGGCAATCATGCCGCCGATGTTCATCGTGATCAGCAGCACGAGCAGCGGCACGGCCGCGCGCGATATGCGCAGGCCAAACAGCACCCACACCCCGATCAGCCCGAGCATGAAAAGATCGTAGGGCGCCGGTTCGTCGATGACGAAGCCCGACAGGAAGACGCCAAAAAACACCGCCCCCGACGATATCAGCGCGATCAGCTTGGCATTGACCGCAGCCTGCGGCAAATCATGGGAAATCGCGCTCAATAGGCGTTTTCCGTATTGAGCAGCCGCAGCGGCGTCATGAGCAGGATGCGCAGATCGAACAGCATCGACCAGTTCTCGATGTAATAGAGGTCATATTCCGTGCGCATGCGGATCTTCTCATTGGTGTCCATCTCGCCGCGCCAGCCATTGATCTGCGCCCAGCCGGTAACGCCGGGCTTGACCTTGTGGCGGGCGAAATAGCCGTCGACCACCTCATTGTAGAGAAGGTTGTGCGACTGCGCGGCAATCGCATGCGGGCGCGGGCCAACCAGTGACAGCGTGCCGAACAGCGAGTTGAAGAACTGCGGCAGCTCGTCGATCGAGCTCTTGCGGATGAAGCGGCCGACGCGGGTGACGCGCGGATCGTTCTTGGTCACCGTCTGCTTGGCGGTCGGGTCCGAGCGGTCGGTGTACATGGAGCGGAATTTGTAGACTTCGACGATCTCGTTGTTGAAGCCGTGCCGCTTCTGCTTGAATAGCACCGGCCCCTTGCTGTCGAGCTTGATGGCGATGGCAGTCGCCAGCATCACCGGTGAGAACAGGATGATGCCGATCAGCGAGAAGACGATGTCGAAGGCGCGCTTGGCGACCGAATCCCAGTCGTTGATCGGCCTGTCGAAGATATCGAGCATCGGCACCGAGCCGATGTAGGAATAGGCGCGCGGGCGAAACTGCAAAGCGTTCGAATGCGCCGAGAGCCGGATGTCGACCGGCAGCACCCAGAGCTTCTTCAGCAGCTGCAGCACGCGCGTTTCGGCAGTCAGCGGCAGCGACACGATCAGCATGTCGATGCGCGCGATGCGAGCGAATTCCATCAGCTCCGAAATGGTGCCGAGCTTGGGATAGCCGGCCACGATCGGCGGCGAGCGCTTGTCGCCGCGGTCATCGAAGATGCCGCAGATGCGGATGTCGTTGTCTGGCTGCTTCTCGACCGAGCGGATCAGCATCTCGGCCGCCTTGCCGCCGCCGACGATGACGGCGCGGCGTTCCATGCGGCCGTTGCGCGCCCAGCGCCGGATCAGCTTCGACATCACCAGCCTGAGGCCGAACAGCAGAAGCAGGCCGACGACAAACCAGGTGCCGAACAGCAGACGCGAATAATCCTCCGACATTTTCATGATGAAGGCCGTCAGCGCCATCAGCGCGAAGGTGCCGGCCCAGACCATCAGCACGCGGCCGAGATTGGAGATCGGTCGCATCAAGGCGGAGATCTGGTAGCAATCGCTGACGTCGAGCAGCACCACGGCCACGAATGACGCCGCGGCAATGGTCAGCGGATATTGCCAGGCGAGATAGTTGAAGAAGCCGACAAAGTGGAAGTAGAGCGCGAGCCCCGACAGGAACAGCAAGCCGAATTCGACGATGCGCAATACGCCGCTGACCATGACCGGCGACATCGTATCGCGCCGGTATTGCGAGGCGACCTGGCGGGCAACACTGTTCATGCCGCCGGGCGTGGGGCTCTCGGCAGGACTGTCGAATTTGCGCACCGCATCGGCCGAAAAGCGGCGCGTGGGGTCGGTCTCGTTCATCGGGTTTCCCACAAGCTTCCGCGATGACGATAGCAGAAAGAGAGCTAAAAAAACCTTGAGACAACTTGTGGTTTTGGAGGGTCGTCTATCTGTTGAGCGCGGCGAAATAGGCCTTTTCGATTTCGGCGGCCATCACATCGGCGCCGAATCGCGCCCTGAGGCTGGCCGTATCGGGCATGGCGCGCCGGTAGGCGTCGAGATCGCGCAGCGCCTCACCCATCTTGTCGCCGAGTTGGCGCGGATCGGGACGGATCAGGGCAGGGGATCCCTCCCCGAAGATTTCGGGAATGCCGCCGACGGCCGTGGCGATCATCGGCCTGCCGGCCGCCAGCGTCTCCAGCACGATATAGGGCATGGCTTCCGCGCGCGACGGCACAACCACGAGGTCGGCCAGTGCAAAGGCCTCCCTGGCTGGCATAGGCGGCAAGAAGCGGACCTGTTTTTCGAGGCCCAGCCGTTTCACCTGCGCATGGTAGCGCGGCAGGTCGTCGCCATCGCCGACCATGACCGCGGTCAAGCGGCGCTCAAGCTGGGACCCGGCCAGCACCAGCGCGTCGATGAAAATGTCAGGTCCTTTGAGGTCGCGCATCATGCCGATGTAGAGCAGGTCGGCTGCGTCGGGCTGTGCGACCACCGGTTCGAACTCGGCGGCGCGCAGGCCGTTATAGACCAGCGTGTTCGGGATAGGCGGTTCGCCGACCTTCCTGCGATAGGTGCGCCGCTCATAGTCGGAGACGAACAGCAGGCAGTCGGTGAAGCGCGCCATGAAGCGCTCGAGCGCGAAGAACAGCTTTCCGGTGGTCGTCGTTTCGTCGTAATGGAGGGAGCCGCCATGCGGCGAATAAAGGCGGGCTACGCGAGACCTTGATACCCGCAACAATGAGCCGAACAGACGGGCATAGGCGCCACCTTTGGCGCCGTGCCCGTGCAACACGTCCGGCCGCAATTCCTTGATGATTCGATAGGTACGCCAAGCGGAGGCGAGGTCGCCCGGTCCGACATGGCGCTGCATCGGCGTGCGATGGATACCGAGCGCCAGGCTGTCCTTCATCTGGTCGAACAGGCGTTCCTCGTATTGGCCGCCGGTGGTCGAATCGCAGACGATGCCGACAGCATGTCCGGCGGCGAGCTGGGCCTCGGTCAGGTCGCGCACATGCCGGAAGATCCCGCCGACGGGTGAGCGAAAGCAGTGGACGATCCTGAGCTGGTCCGCCACGTTGATGTCAGAACAGGCGTTCGCGAACGTAGACCGTGTCGCCCGGCAGCAGCGGATCGGAGGTAACCACCCGGCCTGTCATCACCTTGCCGTTGATGTCGCGGGTGATGTCGACGCTTTCCTGGTTGGCGCGCGGCGAGAAACCGCCAGCAATCGCGATGGCCTTCTGCACGGTGAGGCCCGGCACGTAGGAATACTGGCCGGCGGCGCCCACTTCGCCCATGACGAAGATCGGCCGGTAGCGATCGATCTCGACCGACACGTCGGGGTCGCGCAGATAGCCTTGGCGCAGTTTGTCGGCGAGCGCTTTTTCCAGCTGCTGGGCCGTGTGGCCGCGCGCCGGCACCGCGCCGACCAGCGGGAAGGACATGTAGCCGGACTGATCGACACTGTAGGTGTTGGTCAGACCGTCCTGTTCGAACACCGTGACGCGGACACGGTCGCCGGCGCCGAGCCGATACGGCTGGTCGAGTACCTCGTGGAAGGCCGCCGGCGTCGGCCGGTAGCTGGAGCAACCGGCGAGCATCGACACGGCCAGCAGAGCGCGAAACAGACCAGCAGCGCTTTTCATGATCGGACACACACCTTCGTCGCTATGGCCGCCAGGACACGGCGGCAAACCTTAAGGATCTGGGTTCGTTATCATCCTGTTAGGGTTAATGGCCGGTAAAGGGACGCGGCCGATTTGGCGGCAATCGACAAAAAGCCGTATAGTTTTGCTGGCTTTGTTTACCGGATGTCAGCAAACCCTAACAGCTGCTTACCGCGATCTTAACGGCTGAGTTACCATAGTTGTTTACGCTACCATCTAGCCTCATGTCCGGAGCAGGAATGCATGTCCGACCAGTCCGCGGCCGCAGATGTCGATGTCGACCTGAGACAGCTCTTCGCCAGCCTGGCGCGGAACTGGCTGCGCATTCTTGTGATCACGCTTCTCGTCACTGGTCTCGCCTTCGCGTTCGCGTGGCTTGCCACGCCGCATTATAAGGCCACGACGCAGCTGAAAATCCAGTTGAGCGAATCGGCCTATACGCGGCCTGCCGGCACCAATGAAGACGATAAACCTGTGCTCGATGCGGAAGGTGTAGCAACCGAGGTTCAGGTCATTTCCTCGTCCGACATTCTCAATAAGGTGGCTGGCAATCTGAACCTGGGCGACAAGCCCGAGTTCAACGATGCGCTCGGCATGTCGCCGGTAGCCCGACTTCTTGTCATTGCCGGACTGAAAAGTGATCCGGCAGAGATTCCGCTCGAAGAGCGCGTGCTGACTAAAATGCGCGACAAGCTAAACGTCTATGGAGTGGAGAAGACGCGTGCCATCGCCGTCGAATTTTCCTCGGAAGACCGCCAGCTTGCCGCCGATATTCCGAATGCCATCGCCAAGGCCTACATGGCCTATCAGGCGGATGCCAAGACCACGTCGAACGCGGCCGCGACAGCCTTCCTCGGGCCGGAGATCGACGAGCTGCAGAAGCAGGTCAGGGATGCAGAGGCCAAGGTCGCGGCCTTCCGTTCCGCCCAGTCGGACCTGTTGATGGGCGGCAACAATTCGGTGCTGGCGACACAGCAATTGTCCGAGCTATCGACCGAACTGTCGCGTGTGCGCGCCAGCCGCGCTTCGGCCGAGGCGACGGCCGAAAGGGTGCGCCAGGCTTTGCAGAATGGCGGCTCGCTGGACGCTGTACCCGAAGTGCTGTCTTCCGATCTGATCCAGCGGCTGCGTGAGCGTCAGATCGAGCTCAGAACCAACATCGCCGATCTTTCCACCACCTTGCTCGACAACCATCCCCGCCTGCGGGCGATGAGGTCGCAGCTTGCCGATCTCGACGGCCAGATCCGCAACGAAGCGCAAAAAATCATGCGCGCGTTGCTGACGCAGGCGCAGACCGCCCAGGCGCGCGAAAACCAGCTGATATCGGACGTCAACAAGCTGAAAGCGGCGTCGTCGCGCGCCGGCGAGGAGCAGGTCCAGCTGGATGCGCTGCAGCGTGAGGCGAACGTCCGGCGCCAGCAGCTCGAATCCTACATGGCGAGCTTTCGCGAAGTGTCCTCGCGCAAAAACTATCTGCCGGTCGATGCCAGCGTGTTTTCCGAGGCGCGCGTGCCATCGGAGCCCTATTTCCCCAAACTCGTCCCGATCGTCGGCGCTGCCTTCGTCGGCTCGCTGCTGCTGATGTCGGTCATCACGCTTCTGCAGGAGCTGTTTTCCGGCCGCGCCATGCGCCCGGCGCCCGGCGCCCGCTTGGACCGCATCGAACAGGTTGCGATGCCGGCAATGTCGGCGCCGGTCGTCGACCCGGAACCGGCCGCAGTCGTGGCCGAGGAGGTGGTCGATCAGCGGACGGCCATGGAGTCTGAACTGGCGCCCGAGCCGGAGCAGGAGCCGGCTCCTTCAGTGCTGGAAGGAGCAGCGGCTGCCGATCCAGAACCGCAATCCGAACCCGAGCGGGTACGCTCCAGCCTTGGCGAGATCGATGTCGAGAAGGCGGCGGAAAAGCTGATCGCCAGCGGTGCTGCGCGCGCCATCTTCGTGTCGCCCGAAGGCGATGAGGCGGCTGCATCGGCAGTGCTGGTAGCGCGCGAAGTCTCCGACGCTGGCCTGCGTGTGCTGCTGCTCGATCTCACGGCGTCAGGTGCCGCCTCGCGGCCGATGCTGGACAGCGGACTTTTCCCCGGCATCACCAATCTGCTGGCTTCGGAAGCGCAGTTCAGCGACGTCATTCACGCTGACCTCTATTCCGACTGCCATGTCGTTCCCGTCGGCACCGCCGATCCGGTTCGCGCCATGCGCGCCGCCGACCGGCTGCCGATCATCATGCAGTCGCTGACCACCGCCTATGATCTGGTCATTGTCGAATGCGGACCGGCCGATGCGCAAGGCATCAGCCGACTGGTCGGCGACAGCACTGAGGTCTTCATGTCCATGCTGCAGGCGGACGATGAGGTGGCGCAGGCCGCCGTCGAGCTGATCGAAAGCGGCTATCCCGACCTCACTCTGGTGACGCCGATCGGCCACGAGACGCCGGGTAACCCCGTGCCGGGACGACGTAGCGCCGCCTGAGACATCAGACAATTCGACTTAGGCGGCGCTACTACGGATCGGCTCGTCCATCGCCCGCCGGCTCCCGAAAAACCAAGCCTGTCAGTCGGCGCCGGGATCTACCCCAACTCCAGGGTCGTCACGCCAAATATTCGGCGCGAGTCGACCTTCGGAGGCGGGCCCTTGTACATGCGCGTGGTGGTGAAGGTCGGCCTGAAACCAATTGCTGAAAGCGCCGTGGTGAAATCGAAATTTTCGGCAGGAACGTCGATATGCAGGTCGCCACCTTCGCATGCGGCAGCCAGACTGCCCATGAGCTGCATCGCCGTCTCGGTGTCGTCGGCAAACAGCGGGCCGATCTTGTAACCCGAACGGCAGGGACGAGCCACGGCGTAGCCTATGGTGCCGAGTGAACTGATCGCGGCGAACCCGCAATGCGGCGGCTGCGCCCAGCGGTGCAGGAAGGCTCGTCGAGGCGCGGGGAAACAGCGGGCGTCATAGGCGATGATGTCGGGCACGAGTTGCGTGGTTATCATGCGCACCCCTTCGCTTCGGACGGGCGGGGTCGCGATACGGCCGCTGAAGCGGATGGTTTCGTACGCCGAGCTGAATCCCGTGCGGCGATAATTCGCCAGCTGCGCGGCGACCCCGTCGAGGCCGACCGTTCGGCCGGCCAGCCTGGCCATGCCCGCATTCCAGACTGCTTTGCCATGGCCTTTGCCGCGCATGTCTGGTCGGCAGATGTAGAGACCGATGAAACCGAAGTTGCCGCCATAGGCGACAGCCGAGATGGCGGCGGTCATCTCGTTGTCGACAAAAGCGCCGATGAACCCTTCAGGATCGGTTGGCCGGAACGCGGCGGCATCATCAAGGCCAGGGTTCCAGCCTTCAGCCGCCGCCCAGTCGATGAGAACGGTCAGTTCCGGCGGAGACAATGCGCGGACGGTAGGCTTCATAGCGTTCACTCCGCGGCGACCACCCCCGGCGAGAAGGATTTCAGCACGCCGCGATAGGGCTTGGCCAGCGGACTGGCATAGGAGCCGCGCTTCGAGGTCGACAGGCCCAATGCGATCAGCGCCTCGGCCTGTTTGAGGGCGGCGCCGACGCCGTCGATGACGGGCAGGTCGAACTCTTGCTGCAACCGGTGTGCCAGGTCGGCCATGCCGGCGCAGCCGAGCACGATGGCCTCGGCGCGGTCTTCCGCTATGGCGCGGGCGATCTCGGCGCGCAGTTTCTCGACAGCGCCGGAAGCAGCGTCTTCAAGCGAGAGTACGGGAATGTCGGCGGCGCGCACGCGGGCACGCCCGGCCATGCCATAGCGCTGCACCAGCCCCTCGACAGGGACACGCGAGCGTTCGGTGGTCGTCACCACTGTGAATCGCTGGGCAATGTAGGAGGCGACACCGAGTGCGGCCTCGCAGATGCCGATGACCGGAATGGAGGCCATGGCGCGTGCCGCATCTAGGCCGGTATCGTCGAAGCAGGCGATGATGGCGGCCTGAGCCCCGGCACGTTCGCCGGCGGCGATCTCCATCAAAAGGCCGGGCACGGCCAATGCCTCGTCATAATAGCCCTCGATCGAGGCCGGGCCCATCGAGGAGGTGACCGCGATCACCTCGGTCCCGGCGCCGGCAACGCCGCGCGCCGCCGCCGCGATCGTCTCGGTCATGCTCGCCGTCGTGTTGGGGTTCACCACCAGTATCTGCACAATCAAACCCTGGCCCGCCTGCGGCCGACATAGAGGATGGCGCCCAGTGTGGCCAGGATCACCAGGAAGGAGAACACGGTGGTCACCGTGCCCAGCGCGTAGAGCACCGGCGTCGTGACATTGGTGGTCATGCCGTAGATCTCGAGCGGCAGCGTGTTGAAGGTGCCCGACGTCATCAGCGTGCGGGCGAACTCGTCATAGGACAGCGTGAAGCCGAACAGGCCGACGCCGATCAGGCTCGGCGCGATCATCGGCAGCACGACATGGGCGAAGGTCTGCCAGGAGTTGGCGCCCAGGTCACGCGCGGCTTCCTCATAGGCGGGCGAGAAGCGGTTGAAGACGGCGAACATGATGAGCACGCCGAAGGGCAAGGTCCAGGTTAGGTGCGCGCCGAAGGCCGATGTGTACCAGGCCGGGCGGAAGCCGACCTGCTGGAAGACGACGCCGATGCCGAGCGAAATGATGATCGAGGGTACGACGAGGCTGGCGACCGCCAGGTAGAACAAAGCGGTGGCGCCGCGAAATTTTTGCCGGAAAGCGAGCCCTGCCAGCAGCGACACGACGACGGTGACGATCATCACCATGAGGCCGAGCACGAGCGAGCGCTTGAAGCTGCCGCCGAAATCGCCGACCGCCTGGCGCTCGAACAGATTGGCGAACCAGTGCAGCGACACGCCATTGAGCGGGAAGGTGAGGCCGCCGGTCTCGCCTTGGAAAGAAAGGATCAGGATCGCCGATAGCGGGCCGTAGAGGAACAGCACGAACAGAGTGAAGAAGGCCGCAAGCACATAGAATTCGAGGGTGCGTTTTTCGTGGCTCACCTCAAAGCTCCTTGCGGATGTCGACGATGCGCAGGATGCCGGCGACCATCAAGAGCACCAACACCAGCAACACCACGGCATTCGCGGCGGCTGCGGGATACTGCAGCAGCGACATCTGGTTCTTCATCATCAGTGCGACCGACGCGCTCTGGCCGCCCGACATCACCTGCACGGTGGAGAAATCGGCCATCACCAGCGTGACGACGAAGATGGTGCCGATCGCCATGCCGGGCTTGGCCAGCGGGATGACGACGTTCCACAAGACCTGCCAGCCGGACGCGCCGGCATCGCGCGCGGCCTCGACCAGCGAGCGGTCGATGCGCATCAGCGTGTTGAAGATCGGCGTTACCATGAACAGCGTGTAGAGATGCACCATGGCCAGCACCACGGCGAATTCCGAATAGAGAAGCCATTCGATGGGTTTTGGCACCAGCCCCAATTGCACCAGCGTCGAGTTGATCAACCCGTTGCGGCCAAGCACCGGGATCCACGAGATCATGCGGATGATGTTGGAGGTCAGGAACGGCACCGTGCAGACAAGGAACAGCACCATCTGCATGGCGCTGGTGCGGATATGGAAGGCGAGGAAATAGGCGACCCAGAAGCCGATGAACAAGGTCAGCGCCCAGACGATAGCAGCGAATTTGATGGTGTTGAGATAGGTCTTCCAGGTGACCCATGATCCCAGCACGTCGGAATAGTTCGTCGTCAGGAAATCCGGATACATGGCGGCGAAGTCATAATCCCAGAAGGAGACGACGACGATCATGATGATTGGCAAGAGCAGGAACGCACCGAGGATGAGCGCCAGCGGCGCCGATTGGAGGTAGGGCGTGACGGCACTGATGGAGAAGCGCCGGCGTCTCATCGGGCTGGCGGCGGTGATTGCGGGTCGTTCGAGAACCACGGTCATGCGGAACACCTTCGCACCGGGATGAGAAGATTTCCTTGGCTGTGATCCTTCGCGCCCCCCTCTGTCCTACCGGACATCTCCCCCTCAAGGGGGGAGATCGGCAGCTTCTGCCTCGACGCCTCTTTCCATGAAGTTGGAGATTGGCGAAAACCAAAGCGATATCCAATCTCCCCCCTTGAGGGGGAGATGTCCGGCAGGACAGAGGGGGGCGCGAAGGAATGAGGCATGTCCCGTTGACCCGCTAGCTTACGCCGCGATGAACTCGTTCCAGCGCTTCACCATGTAGCGGTCCTCGTCCATGACCGAGTTCCAGCAGGCGACTTTGCCCATACGCTCTTCGAACGAGCCGCCGTCGCGCACGGCGCCGGCCTTTTCCATGACGGTGCCGTCCGGCGCCTTGATCTCGCCCTTGGCCGGCTTGCCTTCGATCCAGTAGCCCCATTCGTCCTCGGACATGAACTTCTTGGCCGAGACCATATTGGCGGAATAGTAGCCCTGGCGGTTGAGATAGCCGCCGACCCAGCCCGACGTATACCAGTTGATGTATTCGTAGGCCGCGTCGAGCTCGGCGCCTTTGAGATGGGCGGCAAGTCCAAGGCCGCCGCCCCATGAGCGGTAACCTTCCTTGAGCGGCTGGAAGCGGCAGGCGATGCCTTTGGAGCGGACGGCGGCGACGGCCGGCGACCACATCGACTGGATGACCACTTCGCCCGATGCCATCAGGTTGACGCTCTCGTCGAACGACTTCCAGAAGGCGCGGAACTGGCCGGCCTGCTTGGCCTTGATGAGGAAGTCGATCGTCTTGTCGATCTCTTCCTTGGTCATGTTGCCCTTGTCGGCATATTTGATGCTGCCTGTGGCCTCCATGATCATGGCCGCATCCATGATACCGATGGACGGGATGTTAAGGATCGCGGTCTTGCCCTTGAAGGCCGGGTCCATGATGTCGGCCCAGGTGGTGATGTCGCGGCCGACGAGGTCGGGCCGGATGCCTAGCGTATCGGCGTTGTAGATCGTCGGCACCATGGTGAACCAGTTGGTCGGCGCCTTGGCGAAGGTCTTTGAGTCCTGCGCTTCGACATAGCCGACCGTGTGCGGCGCGGTGCCTTGGGCAATGACGCTGTCGGGGGTCAGCTTGCCGGTTTTGAACAATGGCACCAGCTCGTCGTAATATTTCAGCTTGCTGACATCCATCGGCTGCAGCACGCCGCTCGGGAACACCTTCTTGCAGATCCAGTATTCGATGTCGGCGATGTCATAGCTGTCGGGCTGGGTCACGGCGCGCTGGGCGGCCGCGTCGGAATCGGTCGCCGTCATTTCCAGCGTGATGCCGAGGTCGGCCTTGCACTTGTCGGCGATGGCGTTCAGGTTCGACACGCCGGTGCCGAACTGGCGCAGCGTGATGTTGGACTGCGCCCAGATGGTTGGGAAGCCGGTGATGACGCCCGAGCCGGCGGCGAGGCCGACGGCGGCGGCACCCGTCTTGAGCAACGAACGGCGCGATATGCCAGTCTTTGTTTTTATAGTGTTTGTCATGCCTATTCCCCTGTTTTGTTTTGCTTCGTTGAACTCATGAATGAAGGCGGCCGAGGACGATGGCGTCCTCGGAATCCCAGGCGAGCGGTACGGCGTCGCCAAGGGCGACGGGTTTGGCGAAGAAGTCGGAATCGTCGATGATAACGGTGAAATCGTCGATGCCGCCGCCGGTGACCGACAGCTTCACCGTGGCGCCGCGATATTCGATGTTGGAGACGATGCCGGTGAAGCCGAGGCCGGGAGAGGGTGCTTCGCCGATGCGCACATGGTCGGTGCGGATGGCGATGTCGATCGGCGTGCCCACCTCCTGGCCCGCCTCCCGGCCTTGCCCGCGGGCGGCGAGCGAGGCGCCACCATTGACGTCGAAGACGACCATGCCGTCGCGCGCGCCGGTGACCCGGCCGGAGATGACATTGTGGTCGCCCATGAAGCGCGCGACGAAGGCGGTGGCCGGCCTTTCGAACACATCTCGTGGCGGCGCAGCCTGTTCGATGCGGCCGTCATTCATCACCACGATCAGGTCCGCCAATGCCATGGCCTCCTCCTGACTGTGGGTGACGTGGACAAAGGTGATGCCGAGCGAGGTCTGCAATTTCTTCAGCTCGGCGCGCATGCGTATCTTCAGGAACGGGTCGAGTGCCGACAGCGGCTCGTCGAGCAGCAGCGCCTCGGGATCGGTGATCAGAGCGCGGGCGAGTGCAACACGCTGCTGCTGGCCGCCGGAAAGCTGCGCCGGCCGGCGCGTCGCATAGGCCTCCATCTGCATCAGCTTGAGCATGTCGAGCGCCTTGGCACGGCGCTGCTCCTTGTCGACGCCCTTCATCTTCAGGCTGAAGGCGACATTGTCGACAAGGTCGAGATGCGGAAACAGCGCATAGGACTGGAACATCATCGCCGTGCCACGCTTTGCCGGCGGCAGGTCGGTGACGACAATGTTGCCGAGGCGGACATCGCCCGACGAAATGCTTTCGTGGCCGGCGATCATGCGCAGCGTCGAGGTCTTGCCGCAGCCGGAGGGGCCAAGCAGGCAGCAATAGGTGCCTGCCGGTATTTTCAGGCTGATGGCCTCGACGGCAGTCGTCGTTCCGTACACTTTCGAAACGGAGACGATGTCGATCTCGGCGGCTTTGGACATTCAGGCTTCCCCGTTTGGTCGCATTAACCAATGCATTATGCGTGCCAATCGGCGGCAATCGGCCCAAGCGTTTGAATCGACAGAAAAATCGGGGTTCTTGCCCACTGCCTAGCCGGTAGGCTATCTTGTGCATTGCACAAATTATGGGCGATTGTGCGCGATCTGCACAAGAATCGTATGCAATCTTTTTTGGCTTCGTGTCCACTTTGCCTCTCGTGCGCAGGCGACGAGTTGCGCTAGAAGAGGCTGGGAACCATCATCGCCATGAACATTGCCGATCAGATCCATTCCGCCGACAGCGCCAACCAGGATCGCGCCCAGGCGATTCGCGACAATCTGCGGGACGCCATCGTCGACCGTCGGCTGACGCCCGGCACCAAGCTGTCGGAAGGCGAGGTCGGCACGCTGTTCGACGTCTCGCGCACCGTCGCGCGCGCGGCGCTGCAGATGCTGTCCTTCGAGGGGCTGGTGCGTACCGAGCGCAACCGTGGCGCCTTCGTCGCCAACCCTTCGCCCGAGGAAGCGCGCCAGGTGTTCGCATCGCGCCGGCTGATCGAGCCGGGCATCGCCATTGCCGCCTGTGGGCGGGTCACAGCCACCGATATCGCTGCGTTCCGCGCGCAGCTCGACGAGGAAGGCCGCTTCATCGCCGAGCGCGGCCCAACCGCGCGGCGCTCCGAAATCAAGGCGTCGGGCGATTTCCATCTGCTGCTCGCCTCCGTCGCCGGCAATGCCATCCTGCAGCGCTTCATGGAGGAGCTGGTGGCGCGTTCGTCGCTGGTGATCGCCCTTTACGGACGATCCGGCGTGTCGGCCTGCGGGCACAGTGAGCACACGGAAATGGTCGGCGCGCTGGAGAGCGGCGATTGCGGGTTGGTGAGCCGGCTGATGCTGCACCATATCGACCACATCGAGGCGGATCTCGACCTGCGGGTCAGGGCCGGCCCGGCGCTCCGCGAAGCGCTGAATTTCTGAACGCTAGTTTTCGTCGTCCGTGGGAGCGGGCGCTGCCTGTCCGGCGGCCTTGCGGCGCAGCATCTTGGTCAGTTTCCAGACCGTCGGGTTGTTCTTGATGAAGGCTTTCGCCCGTGCGCCCTGCCGCAGCGCCGACGCCAGGGCGCGTCCCTTCAGCGTCAGGGGCGCCAGCACCTCGAAATGCTGGGTCTCGATATCGCACCAGAGCCGCTTGTAGGGCTCGTCGCCGACCGAGAAATCATAGACATCGAAGCCTGTTTGGCAGGCTTCCTCGATGATGTCGAAGAAAAGGAAATCGCCGGGGCTGGTGTGGCCGAGATCGTCCTCGGCGATGGCGCCGAATTCGCAGATCAGGCGTTTGCCCGAGCGGCTCGAGCCGGTGATTGCGCGCAGCTTGCCGGCCACTTCGAGCCCATGCAGCACAAAGGCCGGTTTCTCCTCGGCCAGCGCGCCGGCGAAGAGGGCACGGAAGAAAGCCCGCACCTCCGGCTCGCCGAAGACATTGGCGATGCCCATCTTGGCGAAGCGGAACTCCTTCATCTCGAAGAAAGCGTCGAGCAGCCGGTTCACGTCTTCCGGTGTCTGCGCCTCGATGCGGCGATGAACGCCGACCGCCTCGAACTTGCGTGTCTGCGAACGGTGCTTCTTGCGCTTGCGCTTGCCGCCCACACGCGACAGCAGCACATCGAAACCACCGTCGAGATTGACGGCGAGCGACAGGTTTGGGCTCGGAAAGTTGGAGAACGCCGCCAGCGGATTGGCAACGCCATCGAGGTCGGGGAGCAGCCTTTCCAAGGCAACGAGATCGATGTCGGGGCGCGCCTTGCCGATCGCCGTCACCAGCCTGCGGATCCCCCCGGCATCGGCCTTTGCCAGCCATGCCGGATCGGCGGCGGCGAAATTGCCGTTGGCATGGCGCCCGCCCATGAAGCGGGCGACGCGGAATGGACCAGTTCGCGTGATTTGCAGTGCCAGTGCAAAGACCGGCCTATCCTCGATTGTCAGCGTGGCGACGACCGCATCGGGATTGGCCTGCGCCGTCCAGGCATGAACCCAGGCCGCGCTTTGCGCCGGCGCAAACAGCGCCGAACGGCAGAATTCGCCGTAAGAGGCGAGCGCGGCAGCATCTGCGATCGACACCGACAGACTGGTCTGGTCGGCAGCCGGCGCACGCGCAGACGCCTTGCTTGCGGCGAGCCGATTGCCGTCAAATGACGCGGTGGCGTCAACCATACCTCAATCCTTAAGGCGTATTCGTCGCGATCAGGAGTTCGCGTCGGCGCGTTCCGTGCTTGGATCGAGCCTAGGCGCAAAAGGTGAATGAATGATCGACGGTGGTGAGGCAGTTCGGAAACTGGCGCTTAATATCGCCCGCTTTACCGGCCTTGCACCGCTGGCCAAGCCGTTCGTCGGCGGCATTGGCGCAATCCTCATGTTGCATCGGGTCACCGCCACGCCGGAGAAGCCGGACGGCGTCAACCGCCACCTCAACATCGCCCCGCGATTCCTCGACGCTCTCGTCGCCGACATGAAGGCGAGGGGCTATGCCTTCGTCACCCTCGACGAGGCGATCGAGCGCATCAAGGCCGGCGGCAAGGACGGCCAGTTCGCCACCATCACCGCCGACGACGCCTATCGCGACAACATGACCGAAGCGCTGCCAGTGCTGGAAAAGCACGACGCGCCGATCACCATCTATGTCGCGCCGGGTCTGATCGACGGCAGCGCCGATTTATGGTGGGACGTGGTCGAGGATATCGTCAACGCGCGGGAGCGTTTGACGCTGGCGACGCCGAAGGGGCCGGTGACCATCGACTGCTCGACCCACGGCAAGAAACTCCACGCCAATGCGCGTCTGCATGCCTATCTGACGCTCGAGGTGCGCGAGGAGGATCAGCGCGCTGTGCTGCGCGATCTGGCGCGCTCGAACGGCATCGACCTCGATGGCTTGCGCCCAAGCACGCTGATGACTTGGGACGATATCCGCGCCGTGGCCGGGCACAGGCTGGTGACGATCGGCGCGCATACGGTCAACCACCGCAATCTGAAGCGGCTCGACGAAGGCGATGCGCGCCATGAGATCGTCGACGTCAGGCGCCAACTGCAGGCGCAGCTCGGCGAAGACCCCCGTCATCTCGCTTACCCCTATGGTTACGCCAGCGCTGTCGGCTGCCGCGAAGTGGGCTTTGCCCGCGACGCCGGCTTCGCCTCGGCGGTGACCACTCGCCACGGCGTGCTGCACGCCGAGCACGCCGGCTTCCTGCACGCGCTGCCGCGCATTTCGATCAACGGCCGCTACCAGAGCGTCGCCCATATCCGCACCATGTTGTCGGGCTTAACGACGCCGCTGGCCAATGCCGGCAAAATGGTGGTCACCATCTAACCTGGGGCGGGCTCTTCAGCCTTTCGGCGGCGGCTCCAGGATCAGCCATTTGATGATGCCCATCGCAGGCAGCACCCAGAACAGGCCGCTGAACAGGAAGAACAGGAAGTGCACCAGCGGGCTGGATTGCGACAGCTGCGCGACCGCTATGATCGACGCGACCAGCGCATAGATGATGACCAGCGCCACCAGCAGGAAAGTTCCGATCAGCTTTTTCAGGCGGATGGGCATGAGCGTTCTCGTTGATCGCCTCCGCTTAGGCCCAACCGCGCGCCTGTGCAACCCGGGAGATGCGGCGCGACGGCGTGCCGCGCCGTCCGGTCTTGTCAGCCGGGTTGCGATGGTTCACCAATCCGCCACGTCAACCTGCCGGGACCAACCATGGCCGCCATATCAGCCGCCGCGCCTTACATTGACCGCGATCGCGACTTGAAAAATCGGGCGCTGGTGCGCGGCTGGCTGTATGTCGTGCTTCTGGTGCTGTTTGCGCTGGTGCTGGTCGGCGGCGCCACCAGGCTCACCAATTCCGGCCTGTCGATCACCGAGTGGAAGCCGATCCACGGTGTGATACCGCCGCTCAATGACGCGGAGTGGCAGGAGGAATTCCAGCTTTATCAAAAGATTCCGCAATATGCCGAGCTCAACAAGGGCATGAGCCTGGACGCCTTCAAATCGATCTTCTGGTGGGAATGGGCGCACCGCATCCTGGCGCGCAGTGTCGGCCTGGTCTTCGGCCTGCCGTTGCTGGTCTTGTGGGCGACGCGCCGCATCGAGCGCGGCCTTGGGCCAAAGCTGGTCGGTATTCTGCTGCTTGGTGGCCTGCAAGGCGCCATCGGCTGGTGGATGGTGGCCTCCGGCCTGGTCGACCGCGTCTCCGTCAGCCAGTACCGGCTGGCGACGCATTTGACGCTTGCCGCCCTGATCTTCACTGCCACCATGGTGGTCGCGCGCGGGCTGGCGCCGCATTCGGAGCCTGCCGCCGGCCGGTCGACGCAAAGACTGGCCGGTTTCATCGTGCTGCTGGCGCTGGTCCAGATCTATCTCGGCGGGCTGGTCGCAGGGCTCGACGCCGGCCTGAGCTACAACACCTGGCCGCTGATGGACGGCAAGATCATCCCCGGCGAGCTGCTGCTGCTCGAACCGGCCTGGCGCAATTTCTTCGAGAACCCGAAGACGGTGCAGTTCGTCCACCGGCTCGGCGCCTATACGGTCTTTGCCATCGCGCTCTGGCATATGATTGCGACGCGCCGGCGGCTGCCGGGCACGACACACGCACGCCGCGCAACGCTGCTGTTTCTGCTGGTGCTGGTGCAGGCCTCGATCGGCATCGGCACGCTGCTGATGCAGGTGCCGCTGCACATGGCGCTGACCCATCAGGCCTTCGCGCTGGTCCTGCTGGGATTTGCCGCCGCCCACTGGCGCGGCAACAAGGGCGCCTATCCACTGCCAACGCGGCCGCCCATGAACGCAGGTACATCGTCTACGGTGTCTTGGCCGTCGCAATAATCTATTTCGCGAACGAACTGCCTCGCTACGTCTAAAGCGCGAGGCTGCGCCGGTCAGAAGCTGAGCCGCACCTTTCGGATCACTCCCGCAACCGACAGCTCGCGGTTCTCGTCGACCGCATTCTCGTCCTCATGATGCCATGCGGCCGACAGGCAGCCATAGGCGATGGCATGGTCGAGAATGGCAGCCGGCGTCTGGCCGAGTGTCCTGGCGAAGATCTCAGCCATATGCGCGATGCGCTCGGGATCGAGGCAGAGGTCGTCGCGCCCCAGTGGGTTGTAGAACAGATTGGCGGCGTCGAAGCCGGGATCGCCGAGCACGCCCTTCGGGTCGATCGCCAGCCAGCCGCGCGCACCGTGCAAAATGTTGTCGTGATGCAGGTCGCCATGCAGCGGCTTGACCGCATGCGGGGCATCGAGCAGCCGGTCCGCGATTTCGGCGGCCTCGATATAGAGGCTGTGCTCTCCGGCGTCGCGATCGGCTCCGGCCTTTTTGAACAGGCTGGCAAACCGTGTCCGCAGCGGCTGCAGGTCCGGCGGGGCAGGGTGTCTTGAGGGCGAGAACAGTCTCCCCATCAACTCGGCCGCGATTGCGGTCGCGGCGTTGTCGCCTTCTTTGGCCAGAACGTCGGAAAGCAGGGTGTCGCCGGCATATTCGAGCAGCATGCGGTGGCCGTCCCGGCCAAGCAGCCGCACCGCGCCTTCGCCGCGCCGCCATGCGAGATAGTGCTCGCCGCGCAACTCGTCCTCGACATCGTCGAATGGTTTGAGCGCCTTGACGATGGCCGGCGAGCCGTCCTCACGCCGCACCTTCCAGATGCGGCTCGAAAACGTCTCCGCAATGAGCTCGGGCGCGCTGATCTTCCAGCGCTTTGGAAATGCAGGCGCGTCCATTCAGAGCGTGATGCCGAAAAGTGTTAAGCGGTTTTCGGGCAACATGCTCTCTCCAACTGAATTAAAGGCCGAGCATCAGATCCATGTTCTGAACGGCAGCACCCGAGGCGCCCTTTCCGAGATTGTCATAGACCGCAATCAGCAGCGCCTGCGCCCTGTCGTCATTGGCAAAGACATAGACCTTCATGCGGTTGGTGCCGTTATGGACCTCGGGATTGATCTCGGGCAGGCGCTCCACGTGCTCGTAAGGAGCTACCTCGACCACGCCGCCCTTGATGGCGGCAAAATGGTCGGCGATTGCCGCGTGCAGTTCGGCGCCGACCGGCACATGGTCGAGCCCGCCGAGCTGCAGCGGCACCACTGTGATCATGCCTTGGGCGAAATTGCCGACCGCCGGCTGCATGATCGGATCGTGCGACAGCTTCGCATAGGTGCGCAGCTCCGGCACATGCTTGTGCTGCAGGGTCAGCCCATAGACCTGGAATTCAGAGGCATCCTCGCCCTTGGCGACATAGTCCTCGATCATCGGCCGGCCGCCGCCCGAATAGCCCGAAATGCCATTGACGGTGATCGGGAAATCCGCCGGCAGCAGGCCGGCGGCGACCAGCGGCCGCAGTGTCGCGATCGGTCCTTGCGGCCAGCAGCCGGGATTGGCGACGCGTTTTGCATTGGCGATGATCTTGGCCTGGCCCTTTTCCATCTCGGCAAAGCCATATTCCCAGCCCTCGGCTACGCGATGCGCCGTGGAGGCGTCGATCACCTTGGTGGTGTCGTTGGCAATCAGCGATACGCTTTCCTTGGCAGCCGCATCCGGCAGGCACAGGATGGCGACATCGGCTGCATTGAGGAACTCGGCGCGCGCCGCCGTTTCCTTGCGGCGCTCGGCCGGGATCGAGATGATCTCGAGGTCGCCGCGCTCGGCCAGCAGCGCCCGGATCTGCAGGCCGGTGGTGCCGTGTTCGCCATCGATGAAGATTTTCGGTTTCATGTGCCGGTCAATTCCCTGCTAATTCAGGCCTATATGCCCTGGCCATGGTTTGCCGCGCCATGGTTGCCGCTGTTCAGCTCTTCCGCCCGCGCTTTTCGCTCGGCCACCAGGCCGAGATAGTGCATGGCCACCATCGAGCCGGCGATCGCCGTTATATCGGCGTGATCATAGGCCGGCGCAACCTCGACGACGTCGGCGCCGACAATATCGACTTGGCCGAGCTGGCGCAGCGTCGACAGGATTTTCGCCGAGGACGGTCCGCCGGCAACCGGCGTGCCGGTGCCGGGCGCAAAGGCCGGGTCGAGGCAGTCGATGTCGAAGGTGAGATAGGTCTTCCTGCCGCCGGTGCGGTCGACGATCGCATAGGCGATGTCGGAAGCCCGCATCTCCTCGATCTCGTGACCGTAAAGGATCTTGATGCCGAACGTATCGGGGGCATGCGTGCGGATGCCGATCTGGATCGAACGATCAGGATCGATGATGCCCTCATTGACGGCGCGCCCGACGAACGAACCGTGGTCGATGCGCTTGCCATCGTCAGGCCAGGTGTCCTGATGCGCGTCGAACTGCACCAGCGCCAGCGGCCCATGGATGGCGGCATGCGCCTTGAGCAGCGGCCAGGTGACGAAATGGTCGCCGCCGAGCGACAACAGGAAGGCACCCGATTTCAGGATCTTCGCCGCCTCGCGCTCGATCGTGCCTGGTGTCTTCTGGTGATTGCCCGAATCGAGCAGGCAATCGCCATAGTCGATGACGGCGAGATGCTCGAACAGGTCGCGCGAGAACGGATATTGCGGGTCGTTGTCGAGGATCGCCGAGGCGCGGCGGATCGCCTGCGGCCCGAAGCGCGCGCCCGGCCGGTTGGTGACGGCGGCATCGAACGGAATGCCCCACACGACGGCGTCCGCGCCCTTTGCATCCTTGGTGTATTTGCGCCGCATGAACGAGAGCGCGCCGGCATAGGTCGGCTCGAAGGAAGGCCCCGTCTTGGAGCGGGCGGTGAACGCGTTGTCGATGGTCTGGTTCGCCATTACGGGTCCTTCTTTGTTCATCGGGCTGCCACAACTACAGAACCGGCACGCAAGATGCCAGTCACAGCTTGGCGAAGGACTTGTATCGCCAAGGTGCAAGGCCCGGCGGCTTCCTCTCCGGCGGCTGCGGCGATGAACTGGCGGTGCAGGCCGGCATGCCGGCCGAGACCACGGTTTCTGGGCCGAACGCGGCGCCACCATCATCCAGACCGACGAACCGAAGGCTGCCATTGGCTGGCTGGGGGCCAACGGGTTTAGGGTGCCTTATGTGGATGAGGCGAAGCCGGCCGAGCCGCGAATACGGCGAGTATCAATTAGTAATCGTACGTCGGCGCCATCACCCCACCCGGCGCTGCGCGCCGACCTCCCCATCGAGGGGAGGTAGGGCGTTGGCGCTTTAGATTCCGACAGTCGTAGCGATTGCGAGGCATGCAAGGCTGCCGCGACCTCCTACCTCCCCTCGATGGGGAGGTCGCGCCGAAGGCGCGGGTGGGGTGACAGCGCCGCCCGCAAAATCTTCACGCCGCTTTCGCCACCCCATCCAATTCCCTTAGCACATCGGCCGACAGCTCCAGTTCCGCCGCCGCCAGGTTCTCTCTCAAATGCCCGATCGACGACGTCCCCGGGATCAGCAGGATGTTCGGCGAGCGGCGCAGCAGCCAGGCGAGCGCAACCTGCAAGGGTGTGGCGCCGAGCCGCGCGGCCACATCCGACAAGGTCGACGACTGCAGCGGGCTGAAACCGCCGAGCGGGAAGAACGGCGTGTAGGCGATACCGGCGCGCGCCAGTTCATCGATCAACCCGTCGTCGTCGCGATGCGCCAGATTGTACTGGTTCTGCACGCAGACGATCTCGGCGATCCCACGGCCTTCCTCGACCTGCGCTGGGGTGACGTTGCTCAGGCCGATATGGCGCACCAGACCCTTGCGCTGCAGTTCGGCAAGCGCGGTCAACTGCGGCTCGATCGAGCCCTCGGCGGGACCCATCACCCCGAACATGATGCGCAGATTGACGACATCCAGCACCTCAAGACCGAGATTCCTGAGATTATCGTGCACGGCCTGCTCAAGTTCCTTGGCGGAATAGGCAGGCAGCCATGAGCCGTCGCTGCCGCGCCGCGCCCCGATCTTTGTGACGATGACGAGGTCTTGCGGATAGGGCGCCAGCGCTTCGCGGATCAGCTGGTTGGTGACATGCGGGCCATAATAGTCGCTGGTGTCGATGTGGTTGACCCCGGAGGCCACCGCTTCGCGCAGCACTGCAATGGCCGCGTCATGATTCTTCGGCGGACCGAAAACGTGCGGGCCGGCAAGTTGCATGGCGCCGTAGCCGAGCCGTTTCACGGTGTGGCTGCCGAGGGTGAATGTGCCGGATTTTTGGATGGTGGACATGGTCGGTCTCCTTTGAGGAGGCGAAGATAGACGCTGCTCAACCTCGGGATAATAAGGTACAATCCGTACAGCTTGTGCGGAATGGCGAACAATGATGGACCTTGGCGATCTGAACGCTTTCGTGACGGTGGCGCGTGCCGGCGGCTTTCGCGAAGGGGCTCGCGCCGGCGGCGGCAGCGCGTCGGGCCTGAGCGAAGCGGTGCGCCGCCTGGAGACGCAGCTCGGCGTCAGGCTGTTCAACCGCACGACACGCAGCGTCGTTCCGACCGACGCAGGTCTCAGCCTGCTCGGACGGCTTGGCCCGGCGCTGTCGGAGGTGGAGGCGGCCCTCGACGTGGTCAATGGCTTTCGCGACAGGCCGGCTGGTTCGCTGCGCCTCAACGTCCCGGTCAGCGCCGCGCGGCTGATATTGCCCGACATCGTTCCGGGCTTCCTCGCCGCCTATCCCGGCATTCGGCTGGAGGTCATCGCCGATGAGAACTTCGTCGACGTGCTGGCGGCGGGCTGCGACGCCGGCATCCGCTATGACGAGCGACTGGAGCAGGACATGATCGCGGTGCCGATCGGACCGCGCGTCCAGCGCTTCGCCACTGGCGCCAGCCCCGCCTATCTCGAGCGCCATGGGCGGCCGCAGCACCCGAGCGACCTGCTTGGCCATGCTTGTCTGCGCGGTCGTTTTGCCAGCGGTGCGATGCTGCCGTGGGAATTCGAGCGCGACGGCGAGGTGGTGCGTGTCGACACGACGGGGCCGTTGATCGTGCGGATCGGCGGGGCGAGCGATCTTGCCGTCCATGCGGCCATTGCCGGCAGCGGCATCGTCGCTCTCTTCGAGGGCTGGCTTCGCCCTCACTTCGAAAGCGGCGCCCTGGAGCCCGTGCTCGAACCGTGGTGGCAGAGTTTTCCCGGACCATTTCTGTACTATCCCGGACGGCGTCTGGTTCCAGCGCCGCTACGGGCGTTTATCGATTACATCAAGGCCGGCAAGTTCTGAGACTTGAACCGAGGCCGGCGCCATCACCCCACCCGGCGCTTCGCGCCGACCTCCCCATCGAGGGGAGGTAGGGTGCCGCGTTTTTATGGTCGAACTGGTTTGCTAGCCGCTGGACCATCGTGGATTGTCCGGGCGGCAAAACTGCCGCGACCTCCTACCTCCCCTCGATGGGGAGGTCGGCGCGAGGCGGCGGGGGGGGGGTCTGCCGAGGCCCAAAACAAAAGGCCGCCCGGGGGCGGCCTTTCGATGTCTGGAACGTCGCAGCGCTTAGCGCTTCGAGAACTGGAAGGAACGACGGGCCTTCGCCTTGCCGTACTTCTTGCGCTCGACGACGCGGCTGTCGCGGGTCAGGAAGCCGCCCTTCTTGAGCACGGCGCGCAGTGCCGGCTCATAGTAGGTCAGCGCCTTGGAGATGCCGTGACGAACGGCACCGGCCTGGCCGGACAGGCCGCCGCCGATGACGGTGGCGACGATGTCGTACTGGCCGGCGCGGTTGGAAGCGATGATCGGCTGGTTGAGGATCATCTGCAGGACCGGACGCGCGAAATAGGTCGCGAATTCCTTGTCGTTGACGACGATCTTGCCCGAACCCGGCTTCACCCAGACGCGGGCGATGGCGTTCTTGCGCTTGCCGGTGGCATAGGCGCGGCCCGACTTGTCGAGCTTCTGGACATGGACGGGTGCTGCCGGCTGGGTGTTGGTGTTGCCGGTGGCGGCGCCCAATTCTGCGAGCGAGGAAAGCTCAGCCATCTTATGCAACCTTCTTGTTCTTGGCGTTCAGCGCGCCGACGTCGAGGGTGACGGGCTGCTGGGCGACATGCGGATGTTCCGTGCCTGCATAGACGCGGAGGTTCTTCATCTGACGACGGCCGAGCGGCCCGCGCGGGATCATGCGTTCGACGGCCTTCTCGACGACACGCTCGGGGAAACGGCCCTCGAGCAGCTGGCGCGCGGTGCGCTCCTTGATGCCGCCGGGGTGACCGGTGTGCCAGTAATAGACCTTGTCGGTGAACTTCTTGCCGGTGAACACCACCTTGTCGGCATTGATGACGATGACGTTATCGCCGTCGTCGACATGCGGGGTGAAGGTGGGCTTGTGCTTGCCGCGAAGATGATTGGCGATGACAGTGGCGAGACGGCCGACGACGAGACCCTCGGCGTCGATCAGCACCCACTTCTTCACCACATCCGCAGGCTTCTGCGAAAAGGTTGCCATGGATTTTCTGCTTTCGATTTTGACCTTCCGAAGAAGGCGTTTCTTGTTGCTTGGATTGGCGACAAGGCACTTGCCCGCCGCCAATAACAAAACGGCGGCCTTTGCGGGCCGCTGCTTCGTGACGGCTTATAGGCGAGGGGGTGGTGCACGTCAAGGCGCGGGAAAAGCACGTCTGCTCGTAAAGTGTAATAAAAACAAAGGTTTGATCAAAAGGTATTATTTTACCACATCGGCGGCGCGCTTCGGCGGGATCGAATAGGTGCCGGTCGCATGCGCTACCGTGTGTCCCTTCGGTCCGGCGACGATGTCGATATCGAACACCATCAGGCTCTTGCCCAGCTTCAGGATGCGGCAATGGCCGTCGATCGGCCCGGCTTCGGCCTTGCGGACAAAATTGATGTTGAGGTTGACGGTAACCGAAAGCGCATCCGGCCCGGCATGGCTGAGCACGCAGACATAGCCGCCAATGTCGGCCAGCGTGAACAGCGAGGGCCCGGACACCGTGCCGCCGGGACGCAAATGCCGTTCGCTGGCGTTGAGCCGCACCGTGCAGCCGCCGGGAAACACATCGAGCGCCTCATACGACGTGAACTCGTCGTTGAGCTGGGGGTAGACGCTGGCCATCAGCGCATTGACTTCAGCCGCCGTCAGCACCGGCTTGAGATTGTCCTGGGCGGGCATGTCGGTCTCTCGTTCTATGCCGGGCCTGTATGAACGCAATGATGCGCTTCTGGCAACACCTCTGGCGCAAGCGATGGGTGTTGATGAAACTCGATCCGATATTAGATAGTCTGGCGGCGCCCGGCGGAATCGCGGAGACCCTTGTCATGGCCGAAATCCTTTCGATCAAACCTGTTGCCATAGACGGGCCGGTCATCGCCGGGCTGGACAAGGGCGTGCTGCGCCTGACGCTCGCCAATCCGCCCGCCAATGCCTTGTCGCTTTCCGTCATGGCGGCATTGAGCGCCGAGCTCGACCGTGCCAAGGCCAACAAATCGGTCCGCGTCATCGTCTTGGCGGCCGCCGGGAAAGTCTTCTGCGCCGGTCACGATCTCAAGGAAATGACCGCGCGCCGCGCCGACGCCGACAAGGGCAAGGGGTTTTTCGAGCAGACATTTTCGGCTTGCGCGGCGTTGATGCAGCAGATCGTGCGCCATCCGCTCCCGATCATCGCCGAAGTCGATGGCCTAGCCACCGCTGCGGGGCTGCAACTGGTTTGCAGTTGCGACCTCGCCATTGCCTCGCATGAAGCGACCTTCTGCACGCCGGGCGTCAATATCGGCCTGTTTTGTTCGACGCCGATGGTGGCGCTGTCACGCAACGTGTCTCACAAGCACGCCATGGAAATGCTGCTCACCGGCGAGACCATCGATGCCGCAACCGCCAAGGAATTCGGCCTGGTCAACCGCGTCGTGCCGCGCGAATACCTGAATCAGATCGTCACCAAATACGCGCAAACCATTGCCTCCAAATCATCTCTGGTGGTCAAGACCGGCAAGGAAGCCTTTTACGCGCAGGCCGAGATGGGATTGGCGGACGCGTATGCCTATACCGGCCGCGTCATGGTCGAGAACATGCTGGCCCGCGACGCCGAGGAAGGCATCGGCGCCTTCATCGGCAAGCGCAAACCGGAATGGACGGACGAATAGGTTTTCGATCCATGGAACCGCGCATCTCCATCATCACCATCGCCACCGACGATCTCGAGCGCGCCGTGCGCTTTTACGAAGGCATGGGCTTGAAGCGCCACGCCGGCATCACCGATGGCGTCGCCTTCTTCCAGATGGGCGGCGCCATCCTCGGCCTGTTCCCGAGGCCAAGCGCCGAGGAGGATTCAGGCATTGCCTTCGCCGCAGCACCGTCGGCGGTCTACCTCGCCTACAACACCCGCTCCGATGCCGAAGTCGACGACGTGCTGGCGGCCGCCGAGAAGGCCGGCGGCAGGATCGTCAAGCCGGCAGGCCGCGCCTTCTGGGGCGGCTGGTATGGATATTTCGCCGATGCCGACGGCCATGTCTGGGAAGTCGCACACAATCCGGCCTTCCCGATCGCGGATGACGGCACCATCTCGCTGCCGGACTGAGCGTCCGCATGGGCTATCGCAAGCAACTGACCCGGCTTAAGGCGCCTTATCTCAAACGCATCCTGATTGACCCCGAGCGCGTGGAAGATTGGGACAAGTATCCCTGGAACCTGCCTCTGTTCCGCGGCCGCGAATTCGAGCTCGAATTCACCACGCCGATCACCATCATTGTCGGCGAAAACGGCACCGGCAAATCGACGCTGCTGGAAGCGATCGGCGCGCTGGCCGGTTACGACGAAGCCGGCGGCGGCAAGGGCTACATGCCCGTCGACCACTCCGGCGCCATCGACGAGAGTGGTGCAGCGCTTGCCGACACGTTGCGCGGCCACTGGCTGCCGAAGGTCACAGCGGGTTGGTTCTTCCGCGCCGAATCTTTTTACTCGGTTGCCCGCTATCTCGATCAGGCGGCGCTGGAATCTGGCGGGGCGCCGCCGGATTTCCTGTCCTGGTCGCATGGTGAAGGGTTCATCCGCTTCTTCGAGGAGCGCTGCCGCCGGCAAGGTATCTACATCCTCGACGAGCCCGAAAGCGCGCTGTCGCCATCGCGGCAGATCGAGCTGCTGAAGATGCTGCGGCGCATGGACCGGTCCGGCACGGCTCAAGTGATCATGGCGACGCACTCGCCGCTGCTGATGGCCTGTCCGGGCGCGCGGCTGTTCCGCATCAGCCGCTTCGGCCTCGACCCCACAGATTTCACCGATACCGATCATTTTCGCATGATGCGCGACTTCTGCACGGACCCGCAGTCCTTTATGGAGGAAGCACTGAGGGAGACCGACGAGTGAATCACGATAGCTACGACAATGCCTATATCGGCGGCATCCTCAATTCTGTGAAGACCATCGCCATGGTCGGCGCGTCGGCCAACGATGTCAGGCCGAGCTTTTTCGTGCTGAAATACCTGCTGGCCAAGGGCTTTTCGGTGTTTCCGATCAATCCGGGGCAGGCCGGCAAGGAAATCCTCGGCCGCATGACCTATGCCAGCCTTGCCGATCTGCCTGAACCGGTCGACATGGTCGACATCTTTCGCGCCTCCGCAGCGGTGCCCGGCATTGTCGATGAGGTGCTGAAGCTCGACCGCTTGCCGAAAGTCGTCTGGATGCAGCTTGGCGTGCGCGATGACGAGGCGGCCGCGCGTGCCGAGGCGGCCGGTATCAAGGTGGTGATGAACCGCTGCCCGAAGATCGAATATGGCAAGCTGTCGGGCGAGATCGGCTGGACCGGCGTCAACTCCGGTGTGCTTTCGTCGAAGAAGCCGCTGATGCGGTCGGGATTCCAGAGTTTCGGTGTGCGCCAGAAGTAAGGCAGTGAATGGTGAATGGTGAATAGAAGGATTTTCCTGGAAGCCGGGTAAAGCCGCATATGAGCGGCTTGCAATCAAGGTGGGACTGGCCGACTTTGCGACCACCATTCATCGCTCACCATTGACCATTTCATCATTCACACGTTTACCGCTCAGGGAGGTTTTCGATGACCCGCACGCCCGGTTTCAACACGCTCGCCGTCCATGCCGGCGCCAAGCCCGACCCGGCGACGGGCGCACGCGCCACGCCGATCTACCAGACGACCTCCTTTGTGTTCGACGATGCCGACCATGCCGCCTCGCTGTTCGGGCTGAAGGCCTTCGGCAACATCTACACCCGCATCATGAACCCGACCCAGGCGGTGCTGGAAGAGCGGATCGCGGCGCTTGAAGGTGGCACAGCGGCGCTTGCCGTTGCTTCCGGCCATGCCGCACAGGTGATCGTGTTCCACAATCTCATGCGGCCTGGCGATAATTTCGTCGCCGCCACAAGGCTTTACGGTGGTTCGATCAATCAGTTCGGCCATGCCTTCAAGAATTTCGGCTGGGCGGTGCGTTGGGCCGACACCAACGACGTCTCCACCTTCGAAAGCCAGATAGACGACAAGACCAAGGCGATCTTCATCGAGAGCCTGGCCAATCCCGGCGGCACTTTCGTCGACATAGAGAAAATCGGCGACATCGCCCGCAAGCACGGCTTGCCGCTCATCGTCGACAACACGCTGGCCTCGCCCTATCTGGTGCGACCGATCGAGCATGGCGCCGACATCGTCGTCCATTCGCTGACCAAGTTCATCGGCGGCCACGGCAATTCGATCGGCGGCGCCATCGTCGATGGCGGCACGTTCGACTGGTCGAAATCCGGCAAATATCCGATGCTGTCGGAGCCGCGCCCCGAATATGGCGGGCTTGTCCTGCACGAAACCTTCGGCAATTTCGCTTTCGCCATCGCCGCGCGCGTGCTCGGCCTGCGCGACATCGGCCCGGCAATTTCGCCGTTCAATGCCTTCCTGATCCTGACCGGGCTGGAGACCTTGCCGCTCAGGATGCAGCGCCATTGCGACAATGCGATCACCGTAGCCGGCTGGCTGTCCAACCACCCCAAGGTCGCCTGGGTCAACTATCCCGGCCTGCCCAGCGACAAGAACAACGCGCTGCAGAAGAAATACTCGCCGCAAGGCGCCGGTGCTGTCTTCACCTTCGGCCTGAAGGGCGGCTACGAGGCCGGCATCAAGTTCGTCGAGGCGCTCGAACTGTTCTCGCACCTCGCCAATGTCGGCGACACCAAGTCGCTGGTCATCCATCCGGCATCGACCACGCATCGCCAGCTTTCCGACGAGCAGAAGGTCAAGGCGGGTGCGGGACCGGACACGGTCCGGCTGTCGGTTGGCATCGAGGATGTCAACGACATCGTCGCCGATCTGGAACAGGCTTTGGCCAAGGTTTGATTTTTTGAGTGAGTAGTGAGTAGTGAGTAGTAGCCGGTATTTGTTAGTAGCAGTGATTAGTGATTAGCCACCCGCTCGAGGGAGCGCTTTCCACTCACTACTCACTACTCACTACTCACTACTCACTACTCACTACTCACTACTCACTACTCACTACTCACTAACCTGTTGGAGGCAAACCCTGTCCGCGCATTACCTGACAATATCGACCGACAGCGTCGACGCCGAACATGACGCCCCGGCGCCGGATCGTCTGATTGCGGGCGATCCGAAGTTCCGCACCTGGAATGTCGAGGAGCGCGATGGCCGCCTCTATGCCGGCATCTGGGAAGCGACGCCGGGCAAATGGCGCATCGAATATGACGAATGGGAGTTCTGCCACATCCTTTCCGGCGTCTCGGTGGTTGCCGAGGACGGCGGCGAGGCCCGCACGGTGCGCGCCGGCGACAGTTTCGTGCTCAGGCCAGGCTTCAGGGGCAGCTGGGAAGTGCTTGAAACGACCCGCAAGGAGTATGTGATCAAGCTCTGATCACGCGGCGCGCTTGGACTTCACAAAAGCCGATCGTTCGGAAAAGCCGTATCCGCTCATCATCTCCCTGTGCCAGGGACTGCCAAGCAAATCACTGAGACATAAGTCGACGCGCTGGAGCAGGGTGGCACTGCCTTTGGCGAGAGCGAAAGCGCCGGGCGCTGGCTGTTTTTCGACTGCCGGGACGTCGACGACATCGAGAGGCGCGTCGGGTCGCCGGCTCAGATAGCCGCGATGCGCGAGCGCTACACTCGCATAGGCATGCACCACGCCGGCCGCGACGGCGTTAGCTGCTTCGGCCTGGGTGGCAAATATCCTTAGCCGTTCGGGCTGAATAGCGTTTTGCAGGGCCGTCCGGTGCTGGATCTGGCCCGATATGACGCCGATCAGCGCCGTCCGATCATTGGCGATGGACCGATAGCCATCAAAGGCGCGGGGATTGTCTTTCGCGACCAGCAATCCATCCGCCAGCATCCAGATCGGCCTTGTGAAGTCGACCAGCTTCCGGCGGTCGTCGGAAATGAACAGGCCGGTGGTTATGTCCCACCGATCTTCGGCAAGCCCAGGCAGCAGCTCGGCAAACTCGGTCTCGATGGGCAAAAGTTCCAGCCCGAGCGTCAGGCAGACCCTCTTGGCCAGGCAGGCATCGCTGCCGCCCAGACGTCCCGATCCGTCGATAAAGCAGAAGGGTGGTTCCTGTAGAAAGGCGAATCTCATTTTCTTGGGCATGCGTCGGCTCCGCCGTCCTCACAAGCTCACAATGAGCTTTTCCAGCCCATGGAAATGATAGGTGTCGCGGAAGCGCGGCTGCTCCGCAAGATGGAGTTGCGGCTGCCGCTCGAACAGGGTTTTCAGCGACACCTGCAATTCCAGTCGCGCCAGCGGCGCACCGATGCAGAAATGGATACCGGCGCCGAACGAGACATTCTTCTGGTCCAGTCGGCCGGGCCGGAAGGCGCCAGGTTCGGCAAAGGCAAGCGGATCATGATTGGCCATGCCGAGCAGCAGGCCGATCGTCTCGCCCGGCTGTACGACAACCCCGGATGTCACCTCGACCTCCTGGTAGGCGTAGCGGGTGAACATGTGCAGCGGCGCGTCGAAGCGCAGGCACTCCTCGACCGTCGCAGCGGTTGCTTCCGGCGAGGTGAAGAAACGGCCGGGGTCGCCGCCTTGCGCCAGCAACGTGCGCACGGCGTTGCCGGTTTGATGGACGGTCGCCTCGTGGCCGGCATTGAGCAACAGGATGGCGGACGAGACCAACTCGTCTTCCGACAGCTTCTGGCCATCCTCCTGCGCCGCGATCAGCAGCGACAGCAGGTCGTCGCCAGGCTTCTTGCGCCGCTCGGTGACATAGCCGCGCAAAAAGTCGGAAAAATCGCGCGCGGCGCGATTGGCCGCTTCCTCGGTCTCGCGCGTCCGGCCATGCATGTACATGGCCACCATCCGGTGCGACCAGTCGAGCAGTTGCGGCCCCATTTCGACCGGCACACCGAGCATTTCGGCAATGATGGTGATCGGCAAAGGTGCGGCGAAGCTGGGCAATAGATCGACCTGGCGCGGTTCGAAACGGTCGATCAGCTCATTGGCCAGCGCCTCCACGCGCGGCCGCAGCCGCTCGACCTGGCGCGAGACGAAGGCGCGGTTGACCAGGGTTCTGAGCCTGGTGTGCACCGGCGGCTCCAGCTCCAGCATCGAATTGCTCTCGATGCCGTCGAAAGCGGCCAAATGCGAGCGATCCTCGCCGATGCCGCGGCTGTCGGGAATGCCGGCCGGGTTCTGGCGGCCGAAGCGGCGGTCGCGCAACAGCCGGTTGACGTCGTCGAAGCCGCCAAAGCACCAAAAGCCGAATTCCTCCCAGAAGAAGGCATTCGATGCGCCATGCAGGACGGCATAGGCGTCGTAGGGGTTCTGGAAAAACGCCGGTTCGTGCGGATCGAGCCGCAGGCGGCGCGTGGCTGGATCAAAGGCGAGGTAGGGCGGCATGGATGTGGTCATGCCAGACCATTAGCGCGGCTTGCCGGCTTGGTGCCAGACCGTATGTTGGCCCCCGACGGGCCTATGAATTGAGCCAACCGAGACGGACCTCGGCGAAGTACCGAAGTCTAATCCTGGCAATGCCTGGCAATATGCACGCGGCGCCAGCTGGTCGAGCCTTCCTGCACCACCACCCGGCGCGCCATCCTCTGGTATGACGGCGCTATCTGGGTGACGTGCCGCCGCTCGGGCCGCACCAGCACTTCATGGGCGACGCTCTCATATTCGGCCGGCAGCACAACCCGGCGGGTGCGCTCCGGTTCAACCACCACCGTTTCGGCCACACGCGCGTAGCGGGCCTTGCGCCACACCTTGCACAGCACCTTGCGGCCGTGGATGACGCGCCATTCCCAGGCATAGCCGCCATCGTCGACCTGGACCGTGCGGTAAACGGTGCGGGTTCTCGCCGGTACGATGTCATAGGTGACTCGGGGCGGCGCGATCTGCTCGACGCGCTCCATGGTGCCATAGATCGGCGGATCATAGTCGACCAACTGCCCGCCGGGACTGACCATGACGTCTTCATAGACGGTGTCATAGAGCGCCGGCCTGTGCACCGGCTCATAGCATTCGGCGGCCCGGCCGCCGGCAACCGCATCGGACACCATGCCGAGACCGGCAAGGCCGGAGATGGCGAGGCAAGCAGTTTTCCTGATCATGGCACTCCCCCTGTTTGAACCCGAAACGTGAGGTTCAATGTTGAATTGTAGGGGAAGGTTCTCCGGGGGAAAGCGGTTTCGCCGCATTTCGTTAAGCGACGCGGTTAAGGAATTGCAACACCGCAAAAACGCCGCTGGCCGCGTTCGGACGTTCCCTTGCGCGGAAACCTTGATTCGACTTAACCAGATGGCTAGGAGGAGGCGGCCTTGCGCTAGGGTGAGCCGGCATCCTATTTACATTCTAACCGTCAAGAACCGATTCTGCCCGATGTTCCGGCGCCGGAATCCCCATCTCCAAAAAGGGTAGTCCATGAAGAACCCCGTCGAAACCTACATGAACCTCGTTCCGATGGTGGTCGAGCAGACCAATCGCGGCGAGCGGGCCTACGACATTTTCTCGCGCCTGCTGAAAGAGCGCATCATTTTCATCACCGGCCCGGTCGAAGACGGTATGGCGACGCTGGTTTGTGCACAGCTTTTGTTCCTCGAGGCCGAGAACCCGAAGAAAGAGATCAATCTCTACATCAACTCGCCGGGCGGCGTGGTGACCTCGGGCATGGCGATCTACGACACCATGCAGTTCATCAAGCCGGCAGTGTCGACGCTGTGCATCGGCCAGGCGGCGTCGATGGGCTCGCTGCTTCTGACCGCCGGCCACAAGGACATGCGTTTTGCCACGCCGAACGCCCGTATCATGGTTCACCAGCCTTCCGGCGGTTTCCAGGGCCAGGCCTCCGACATCGAGCGGCACGCGCAGGACATCATCAAGCTGAAGCGCCGCCTCAACGAGGTCTACGTCAAACACACCGGCAAGAGCTACGAAGACATTGAAAAGACGCTTGACCGCGACCATTTCATGACCGCCGACGAAGCCAAGGATTTCGGCCTCATCGACAAGGTCATTTCGTCGCGCGAGCCGGTCGAAGGCGCTGCGGCATAAGCGCTGCATGGCAGTTGGATGGCGGGATAACGCGCTTTTGCTGGGATTTGCGGCATTTCGGCCACAATTGGCTGTTCCCTCGGTGGATGGGATTGCCTACGTTAAGGCTATGTTGATTTTCGACGGCTTAGCTTTGTGCAGGGTTGGCGCGAATCATTGCGACGTTTTCTGATTTGTGTTTCGTACGGAATGCGTTGCGGGAGCCGGGACACTGGCGGCGGCGAATTCCCGCGATAGATAGAATATGCGCCCTTTCAGCCAGACCATCGGCGGGCGGCCATGAAAGGACAGGAAAATGAGCAAAGTCGGCAACAACAGCGGTGATTCGAAGAACACGCTTTATTGCTCGTTTTGCGGCAAAAGCCAGCATGAGGTGCGCAAGCTGATCGCCGGCCCAACGGTGTTCATCTGCGACGAGTGCGTCGAGTTGTGCATGGACATCATCCGCGAGGAGAACAAGACCTCGATGGTGAAGTCGCGCGAGGGCGTGCCGACCCCGCAGGAGATCCTGAAGGTTCTCGACGACTATGTCATCGGCCAGCCCTACGCCAAGCGCGTGCTGTCGGTGGCTGTCCACAACCACTACAAGCGCCTCGCGCATGCCGGCAAGAACAACGACGTCGAATTGGCGAAGTCCAACATCCTGCTGATCGGCCCGACCGGCTGCGGCAAGACGCTGCTTGCCCAGACGCTGGCCCGCATCATCGACGTGCCCTTCACCATGGCCGACGCGACGACGCTGACCGAAGCCGGTTACGTCGGCGAGGACGTCGAAAACATCATCCTGAAGTTGCTGCAGTCGGCCGACTACAATGTCGAGCGCGCCCAGCGCGGCATCGTCTACATCGATGAAATCGACAAGATCTCGCGCAAGTCCGACAACCCATCGATCACCCGCGACGTGTCGGGCGAGGGCGTGCAGCAGGCGCTTCTGAAGATCATGGAAGGCACCGTTGCCTCCGTGCCGCCGCAGGGCGGCCGCAAGCATCCGCAGCAGGAGTTCCTGCAGGTCGACACCGCCAACATCCTGTTCATCTGCGGCGGCGCCTTCGCCGGGCTGGACAAGATCATCTCGGATCGCGGCAGGAAGACTTCCATCGGCTTCGGCGCCATCGTCGCTTCGCCCGAGGATCGCCGCACCGGTGACGTGTTCCGCCTGGTCGAGCCCGAGGATCTCTTGAAGTTCGGCCTCATCCCCGAGTTTGTCGGCCGTCTGCCGGTCCTGGCGACGCTGGAAGACCTCGACGAGCCAGCGCTGATCCAGATCCTGACCGAGCCGAAAAACGCGCTGGTCAAGCAGTATCAGCGGCTGTTCGAGATGGAGAGTGTCGACCTGACCTTCCATGAGAATGCGCTGTCGGCGATCGCCAAGCGCGCCATCGAGCGGAAGACCGGCGCCCGTGGCCTCCGCTCGATCATGGAAGCGATCCTGCTCGACACCATGTTCGAACTGCCCGCCCTGGAAGGCGTGCGCGAAGTGGTGATTTCGGAAGAAGTGGTGACCGGCAGCGCCCGGCCGCTCTACATCTATTCCGAGCAGAAGGAAAAGAAGGGCAACGTCAGCGCCTGATCTGGCATCTGGCCTAACCTTTTTATGGAACGGCGCCCGCGGGGCGCCGTTTTGCTGTGGTGAGGTACCGATCCTTGTAACGGAGTGGATGAACGGACCGTGTTGACCCTTGATCTTTGCCCACCGTGCATCCAACTAACACTGGAAGGCCGAGGTGCCGAATTCTGTGCTGTAAAACTCCCGTCACAAACGGTGGTAGGCGGAACGATCCCCGGTCGTTAATATGAGATTCGCGGTTGGCTCGATTAGCGGCCGCGACATGAAAGGTTGGACAATGGCCAAAATATCCAAGGCTCCCAGCGACGGCGTCTTCGCAGTCCTCCCACTGCGCGACATCGTGGTGTTCCCGCACATGATCGTTCCGCTCTTTGTCGGGCGTGAAAAGTCGATCAAGGCGCTGGAAGAGGTTATGGGTCAGGAAAAGCAGATCCTGCTTGCCACCCAGATGAATGCCGCCGATGACGATCCCGAGCCCGATGCGATCTTCGACATCGGCACGCTCGCCAATGTGCTGCAATTGCTGAAGCTGCCCGACGGCACCGTCAAGGTGCTGGTCGAAGGCGCTTCGCGTGCCAAGATCGTCTCGTTCACCGACCGTCCGGACTTCCACGAAGCTACCGCCACGGCGCTGGTCGAGCCGGAGGAGGAAGAGGTCGAGGTCGAGGCGCTCGCCCGTTCGGTCGTCACCGACTTCGAAAACTACGTCAAGCTGAACAAGAAGATCTCGCCTGAAGTGGTGGGCGCCGCCAGCCAGATCGACGACTATTCCAAGCTCGCCGATACGGTTGCTTCGCACCTCGCCATCAAGATCCCCGAGAAGCAGGAGATGCTTGCCACGCTGTCCGTCAAGGAACGGCTGGAAAAGGCGATGGGCTTCATGGAGGCCGAAATCTCCGTCCTGCAGGTGGAGAAGCGCATCCGCTCGCGCGTCAAGCGCCAGATGGAGAAGACGCAGCGCGAATACTACCTCAACGAGCAGATGAAGGCGATCCAGAAGGAGCTCGGCGAAGGCGAGGACGGCCGCGACGAGGCCGCCGAGATCGAGGCGCGCATCAAGAAGACCAAGCTCTCCAAGGAGGCCCGCGAAAAGGCGGAAGCCGAGTTGAAGAAGCTGCGGACGATGTCGCCGATGTCGGCGGAATCGACCGTGGTGCGCAACTACCTCGACTGGATCCTGTCGATCCCGTGGGGCAAGAACTCCAAGGTCAAGCAGGACCTGGCGTTTGCGCAGAACGTGCTCGACACCGATCATTTCGGCCTCGACAAGGTCAAGGACCGCATCGTCGAGTATCTCGCCGTGCAAAGCCGCCAGAAGAAGCTGAAGGGGCCGATCCTGTGCCTCGTCGGCCCTCCCGGCGTCGGCAAGACCTCGCTCGGCAAATCGATCGCCAAGGCGACCGGCCGCGAATTCATCCGCATGGCGCTTGGCGGCGTGCGTGACGAGGCCGAGATCCGTGGCCACCGCCGCACCTATATCGGTTCGATGCCCGGCAAGGTCATCCAGTCGATGAAGAAGGCCAAGAAGTCCAACCCGCTCTTCCTGCTCGACGAGATCGACAAGATGGGCCAGGACTTCCGCGGCGATCCGTCATCGGCCTTGCTCGAGGTGCTCGATCCCGAGCAGAACTCGACGTTCATGGACCATTACCTCGAGGTCGAATACGACCTGTCGAGCGTGATGTTCGTGACGACGGCGAACACGCTGAACATCCCTGCGCCCCTGATGGACCGCATGGAGATCATCCGCATCGCCGGCTACACCGAGGACGAGAAGATCGAGATCGCCAAGCGTCACCTGATGCCCAAGGTGATCCGCGACCATGCCCTGCAGCCGAAGGAATTCTCCGTCGGCGAAGACGCGATCCGCGGCATCATCCAGACCTACACCCGTGAAGCGGGCGTCAGAAGCCTGGAGCGCGAGCTGATGAAGCTCGGGCGCAAGGCGGTGACCGAGATCCTGAAGACGAAGAAGAAGACGGTGAGCATCACGGCGGCGAACCTCGCCGATTACCTCGGTGTTCCGCGCTTCCGCTTCGGCCAGGTCGAGGCTGACGATCAGGTCGGTGTCGTCACCGGTCTTGCCTGGACGGAAGTCGGCGGCGAGCTGCTGACGGTCGAAGGCGTCATGATGCCCGGCAAGGGCCGCATGACGGTGACCGGCAATCTGCGCGACGTGATGAAGGAATCGATCTCGGCGGCGGCCTCTTATGTCCGCTCGCGGGCCATCGATTTCGGCATCGAGCCGCCGCTGTTCGACAAGCGTGACATCCACGTCCACTTGCCCGAAGGCGCCACGCCGAAGGACGGTCCGTCTGCAGGTGCTGCCATGGCGACAGCCATCGTGTCTGTCATGACGGGGATTCCGGTCCGGGCCGATGTGGCGATGACTGGCGAGATAACGCTTCGCGGCCGCATCTTGCCGATCGGCGGCCTCAAGGAGAAGCTGCTCGCCGCATTGCGCGGCGGCATCAAGAAGGTGCTGATCCCGGAAGACAATGCCAAGGATCTGGCGGAGATTCCGGACAATGTGAAGAACGGTATGGAGATCATTCCGGTCTCACGTGTCGGCGAGGTTCTGAGGCACGCGCTGGTGCGCATGCCGGAGCCGATCGAGTGGGTCGAGCCGGTCAATCCGCCGGCTTCCACCGATACCGTTGACGATGCTGGAAAGTCGCTTGCACATTAGAAACTACTAAAGTTGCAGTGCACAAAGAGAGAGCCGGGCCTTGAGCCCGGCTTTTTCATGTGAAAAACCCACCTTTTCCGGGCTTTTTTCAACTTATTTCCGGCTTTTTGACTTGGGTTTGCGAGCGCTTCTTTCTAAAGTCCCTCTCCTGCCGGATGAGTCGAAAGTTCCGGTTTTCTCATGGAAGGGAATTTTTATGAACAAGAACGAACTGGTTTCGGCTGTCGCTGAATCCGCGAGCATTTCGAAGGGTGACGCACAGTCGGCGGTTGAGGCGGTGTTCTCCGTCATCACTGGCGAACTGAAGAAGGGCGGCGATGTACGGCTCGTCGGCTTCGGAAATTTCACCGTCTCCAAGCGTGCGGCATCGACTGGCCGCAACCCGCAGACTGGCGCGGAAGTGAAGATTCCGGCGCGTACCGTGCCGAAGTTCTCGGCCGGCAAAGGCCTCAAGGACGCGGTCAACTAAAAATTTTTTCAGAGAATGTTGGAAAGCCGGGTTCGCCCGGCTTTTCTTTTGCCTCGATCGCGGCAAGCCGTCAGCCCGCTGAGGCGCGCCTTCAGCCCACCGGCGCATCCGCGCGCATCAGGCCTTCCTGCTTGAGGTCCGCCCACAGCGCCGCGGGCAGCTTGGCATCGAGCAGGGCGCGGTTGCTTTCGACTTCGCTCGGCCGCTGGCCGCCGGGGATGACCGACACCACGGAAGGGTGCAGCAGCGGAAACTGCAGCGCCGCCTCGATCAGCCTGACGCCATGGCGCTCGCAGACGGCCTCGATGCGCCCGACGCGATCCATGATGTCCCTTGGCGCCTCGGAGTAATTGTAATAGGCGCCTGGCTTCGGCCCGGTCGCCAGGATGCCGGAATTGTAAGGACCGCCGAGAACGATGCCGATGCCGCGTTGCTCACAGAGCGGCAGGAAGGTGGCAAGCGCTTCCTGTTCCAGCAGCGTGTAGCGCCCGGCCAGCAGGAACAGGTCGAAGTCGCCACGCTCCGCCAGCGTCTGGCAAACCTCCCATTCGTTGATGCCGCCGCCGAAGGCCTTGATCACGCCCTGGTCGCGCAGCGCAACCAGTCCGTTGTAGCCCGAGGCCATGAATTCCTCGATGCGCTGGTCTGACGCCTCCTTGCTGCCATGGGTGAAGATGTCGAGGTCATGGACGAAAAGGATGTCGATGCGGTCGACGCCAAGCCGTTCCAGCGACGCCTCGAACGAGCGCATGACGCCGTCATAGCTGTAGTCGTAGACCTCCTTGCGCGTCGGTGTGTCGAAGAACTTGCCGATGCCGGTTCGCTCCTCCGGCGGGCAGGCGCGCAGCAGCCGGCCGACCTTGCTCGACAGCACGTAGTCGTCCCGGCTTTTGCCGCGCAGGAAAGCATTGAGCCGCGTTTCGGCGAGACCCAGGCCATAGAGCGGCGCGGTGTCGTAGTAACGGCAGCCGGTCGCCCACGCCGCCTCCAGCGTTGCGTTGGCATCCGCGTCAGGGACGGCGCGGTAAAGGTTGCCGAGCGGCGCGCTGCCGAAGCCAAGCTCGGTGAAGTCGAGGCCGCCATTGCCGATGCGGTCGAAATGCCGTGTCTTCATGTCGTGCTGATTTCCTGGATTGATTTGTCTGACATGACACTATCACGCCGCTGGCTCAGCAAAAGCCGCCATGGCCGTTGGACAGGCATTTTCGCGGTGATAGCATGAACAAAAACAAGCCTTTCTCCGAAAGCGCGCAACCGAAATCACCGGCCACAAACCCAGCCGGACAGATGGGACTCTCATGACGAATGCCGGCTCGGATATGTTTTCGACCGCCCTGCAAGAGCTGGGCGCCGTACTGGCGCGCGTCGACGAAGCCGGCATCGACACCGCCTGCGAAACCCTGGCCCGCGCGCAAAAGATCGTCGTCTATGGCTGCGGCCGCGAGGCCTTGCAGCTCAAGGGTTTCGCCATGCGCCTCTATCACCTCGGGCTTGAGGTGTCGGTGGTCGGCGACATGAACACGCCACCGCTTGGCGCAGCCGATGTCTTCCTGGTCAGTTCCGGCCCGGGCGAGACGACGACGGTGCTCACCTTGATGCAAGTCGCCCGCAAGGCCGGCGCCACCGTGCTTTTGCTCACCGCCGAGGCAGGCAGCAGTGCGGTCGCGCTTGCCGACTTCACCTTGCTTATCCCGGCGCAGACCATGGCGCGCGACCAGGGGCCGCAAAAGACATCGCTGCTGCCGATGGGCTCGGTCTTCGAAGGGGCGCTGTTCCTGCTGTTCGAGGTCATGGTGCTGAAGCTCAAGGCGCTGACCGGCCAGTCGTCCGAGGCCATGCGCGCCCGCCACACCAACATGGAATAGATCATGCGCTACGAACTGATGCTGCCGCACCAGATCCGCAAGGCGATCGCCGAGAACTGGCCGGTCGCTCTCCCGCTCGGCGTGCTCGAATATCACGGCGAGCACATGGCTGTCGGCATGGACACGCTGGCCGTCATCAAGACGCTGGAGCTCTACGAGAAGGAGGCCGACATCGTCATCCTGCCGGCTTTCTACTACGGTGCGGCGAGCTATGTGGTGGCAGCACCCGAAGGCAACGGCTCGGTGCAGGTCGGCGGCAACCAGCTGGCGCCGTTCGCCGAAGAATTGTTCTACAGCCTGCTGCGCATCGGCTTTCGTAACATCAACGCCATCATCCACCACCAGACCGAGAACTTTGCCGCCGGCATGCCGACCGATCTCGCCTTCAAGGCCGCCGGCCGCCAGGCGATCTTCCGCTTCCTCGAGAAGCAGCGCGGCGAGGGCTGGTGGGGCTCAGACGGGATGGCCGATTATTATGCCGGGCACGCCGCCGGCGAGAATTTCTTCAACTGGGTGCAGGTGCACCCGCTGATGTCGGCTGCCATGAACGGGAAGTATCCGTTCGATCACGCCGGTGTTGGCGAGACATCATTGATGCTGGCACTGTGTCCGGAAGCGGTCGATGCCGGGCGTTTTGGCGAGAATACCGCGTGGTATACGGCGAGTGCGCCGGAGGCCTCGGCGGAGCTGGGGCGAAAGGGTGTGGCGATGATCATGGATCACCTGAGGGCGATATTGGGGCGCTAGCAGACAAAGTCGCTCTGTAGCTTCACACCCCCCTCTGTCCTGCCGGACATCTCCCCCGCAAGGGGGGAGATCAGATGTCATTTCCGCTTTCGCCAATCACCTACGTCGCAAGAAAAGCGATGCAGCCAAAGCTGCCGATCTCCCTCCTTGCGGGGGAGATGGCCGGCAGGCCAGAGGGGGGTGCTGTCCCGCCGAGGTCAACAGTAGAGGGGCACGCCGCCTCTCGCCTACTTCACCGCCCCAGCCGTCATGCCCATGATCAGATACCGCTCAAGCGCAATCCCGATGACCGCCAGCGGTGCGATCGCGGCGGTGGCAAGAGCCGCCATCGACCACCAGTTGATGCCTTGCGAGCCGGTCTGGCTCGCCACCATGACCGGGATGGTCTTGGCGTCGGTCGAGGTCAGCAGCGCGGCGAAAAAATACTCGTTCCAGCACAGCACCATCGCCAGGATGAAAGCGGCGACCATGCCCGGCAGCGCAATCGGCATGACGATGCGGAAAAAAGCGCCCCAGATCGACAGGCCGTCGACCAGCGCTGCCTCCTCGAGCTCGACCGGGATCGAGTTGAACTGGTCGCGCATGATCCAGATGACGATCGGCAGCACCATCAGCGTGTAGAGCAGGATCAGGCCGATGCGTGTGTCGAGCAGGCCGACCTCGCGGTAGAGCACCAGGAAGGGCAGGGCCAGCACCACCGGCGGTAGGATCAGCTGCGACAGGAAGAAGAAGGAGATGTCCTCGTTCTTGAACCAGGCGAACTGATAGCGGTAGCGGGTCAGCCCATAGGCGGCGAGGCTGCCAATGACGATGGCGAGGCTCGACGCACCGACCGAGGTGATGACCGAATTCATGAAGCGCTTGAAAAACTCCTCCCGCACCGTCGAGGTCTGGAAGATCGAATCCGGCGACAGGCCGAGCGAGCGCCAGCCCTTCCAGTCCGGCTGGAAGTCGACGAACGGGATGAGGTGTCCTTGCGTGACGTCGACCGCGGTCTTGAACGAGGTGGTGATGGTCCAGTAGATCGGGAACAGGCAGATGAAGGCCCAGAACGCCAGCGCGCCATAGATGAAGATGCGATTGGCCAGAAAACCCAGCGGTGAGCGGATTTCCGAGGCAGCATAGTCGGTGGTCTGGACGCTCATTGTGCCTCGTCAGTTCACGTTGCGCACGAAGCGATTGGCGAATTTCAACAGCCAGGTCACGAACACGACGATGATGACGAGATAGGCCATCGCCAGCATGGTGCCGTAGCCGACATTCGAACGGTCGCGGTATTCGCGGTAGATGAAGCTCGACACCGAATCCGTGGCGCCGCCAGGCCCGCCGGAGGTGACGGTAATGATGATGTCGGCGAGCTTCAGCTTGAAGATGATGCGCAGGATCACCGCCGTGACCGACACCGGCAGCATCAGCGGGAAGGTGACCTGCCAGAAAGTCTGGCAGGGCGTAGCGCCATCGACGCGCGCCGCTTCCAGCACGTCGCGCGACATCGCCTGCAGGCCGGCAAGCAGCATGATCATCATGAACGGGATGAAGGTCCAGGCGTCGAGCACCATGATCGAGATGCGGGCGGTGATCGGGTTGGAGAAGAAGGCGGGGTTTTCCCAGCCGAGATGGCGCGCCAGCGTCGCCGCCGGCCCGAAACGGTACTCCATCAGCGATTTGCCGATCATCCACGACACCGCGACCGGCGACAGCATCAGCGGCATCAGGAAGACGACTCGGAAGAATTTGCGCGCCCGGATCTGCGCGTTGAGCAGCAGCGCCAGGCCGAAGGCAATCACATACTCAACCAGCACGGCGAGCACATAAAGCACCATGTTGAACAGCGCGTTGCGGTAGTAGGGATCGGCCAGCATCTGCCAGAAATTGTCGAGCCCGTTGAACTTGCGGCCGGAAAAGGACGACAGGTTCCAGTCGGTCAGCGCGATATAGAAGCCGAACAGCGTCGGGAAGATCACCATGGCGATGGTGAACAGCAGCGCCGGCAGCAGGAACAGCGCGCGCTGGCCGTCCTCGCCGCGCGTCAGCACCTGGCCGATGCCAAGCGTCACGCCCCACAGAACATAGGCGTAGACGATCGGACGCCAGGTCTCGAAGCCGAGCGTGGTGATCTCGTTCTTGTAGAGGATCTCAAACGCGATCACCGCCAGCAGGCCAAGCGTGGCGGCCGCCATCAGGGCAAAACCCGCCCGCTTGCGGGCCGGCGAGATCAGATCGGCTGGGCCGGCGTTGGCCGGCCATACATTGGTGGTCTGGTCAGCCACGCGTCCCCGTCCGTTTAAAAAATCAAGCCTGCGACCGGCCCGAGCCGGTCAGGTCCGGCGGCTTGCACCGCCGGACCTGTTGTCACGATAGGATCAGCCTACACGCCGAGCGAGGCCTTGTAGAGCTTGATCTGGTTTTCGCGGCCGATCTGGTCGGTCAGCTTCTCCCAGGCCGCGGCAATGGCGTCGGCGCCTTCCTGCGCCTTCATCTTGCCGGCGAATGTGTTGGCCAGAATGTCCTCGGCAGCCGAATAGTACTGGAAGATGCCGGGGATGCGCGGTTCGATCGCCGCGTTCGGATGGTTGTAGCTGTCGGCTTCCGACTTCAGATACGAGGTGATGAACGCCTCGTCGTAGCCTGCCGCCACCCATTCGGGAATGTCGAAATGCGAGTTGCGGTAGGGCTGGAACCCGGACGGATACATCGCCGTCCAGATTGACAGGTCCTTGCCGCCGAGATGAGCGGCGGCCGACCATGCCGCTTTTTTCTTCTTTTCGTCCGTATCGACGCGGGCCATGACATAGACGCCCCAGCCGAGATAGGCACAGTTTGGCGCATAGTTCGGGCCGCTGGCGAGTTTGTCCCAGGCGCCGGTCTTGGCATTGTAGACGTCGTCGGACCCCGGCAGGATCGAGAAGCCGGTGACGTCGCCGATAACCGAGCTATCGTTGGTCTTGACGTTGGAGCCGACGTCGCCCCACCAGGTGACCATCGAGCCGGTGCCGGCCAGGAACTGCTGGAAGGCTGTCGTATTCGGGTCGGCGTTGATCTGGTCGGCTGGCTCCGACGGCAGCGCGTCGATGACGTCCTGGATGGCGCGCACCCAGGCCGGATTGTTGATGCGCGGCTTCATCGTGTCGGCATCGAACAGCCAGGCCTTGTCGTCGGGATGCTTGGCATAGGCGGTGGCGCGGCTGCCGAGGAAGTAGAAGCCGAAACCGCCCCAGGCCTTGGGCGCATCGAGATACCCGAAGACGTCCTGGTCCTTGAACTTCTTGCCCTTGAGGAATTTTGTGACCGCCTGGACTTCCTGCCAGGTCTTCGGCACACTCCATTCGGTGGTCGCGCCGCCGTCCTTCCACGCCTTGGCGAGGTCGGCATCGGCAAAAACGTCGGTGCGGTAATTGAAGTTGTGCGCATCGCCATCGACGGTGATCCGGTACTGCTTGCCGTCCCAGGTGCCGACCGGCGGCTGCAGATAGGCCACGACATCCTTCATGTCGATCTGCTCTTTGACCCAGTCGGGCATCTCGGACGTCAGGCCCTTGCCGCAGACATCGCCTTCGAAGGGCGCGCCCATCTCGATGATATCGAAGTCGACGGTGCCGGTGGCGATCGACTGCTGCAGGCGGGCATTGTAGTCGGCCTGCGCCAGGTCGATCCAGCTGATCTTGGCGCCGGTATAGGCCTCCCACGGCTTCAGGAAGCCGCGGAACAGCACATTGTGCAGGTTCTGGTTGTTGAGGCCCATGAAGGTGAGCTCGACGCCGGCGAATTCGCCTTCCTTGACGTTGGCCTTGGTGGCTTCCAGGCAGAGTTCGCCGACCTTCTGGAAATCGGCATCCGTCGGCTGACCCTTGCCGACGCCGGGGATCTGCAGAATTTTGGAGCGTAGCTCGCTGGCGGCTTCAGCCGGGCGGGTGAAAGCGCCGAGCCCAGCGCCCGATGCGGCGGCGATCGCGGCCATCGAGGCCGCGCCTTTGAGTATGTCACGCCGGGTGGCACCCGCGCGGACGAGTTTTTCGTACAGACCGACTCTCATCTATTCCTCCCAGAACAACAGTCGTGAATTAAAATGCCAATCCCTCCGACGCCGAAACGTCGGCGGTTCTCCTTTATCATACGGGGACGTGGGACCCCACCCTGCGTCGCCTGGAGCTCCGATTTTCGGATAAAAATCCGACTGCCGGATTGGCAACAGCTAATATTTGCGTAATCGATTACCTTGTCAACACGAATGGCTTTTTATCGATAACATACCGACTTGCCCTTGCCGTTGGCAATGGCTAGCTTCACCGCGAGAAAAGGGGGGACGATGGCTCAAGTCGCGATCAGCAATGTGGCCAAGGCGTTCGGAACCGTCAAGGTCCTGCACGAGGTCAGCGTCGATATCGCCGATGGCCAGTTCGTGGTGTTGGTCGGCCCGTCGGGCTGCGGCAAGTCCACGCTGCTCAGGATGGTGGCCGGGCTGGAGACCGTCTCCGGCGGCACGATCGCCATTGGCGAGCGCATCGTCAACAATCTGCCGCCGGCCAAGCGCGACATCGCCATGGTGTTCCAGAACTACGCGCTCTATCCGCACAAGACGGTGGAGCAGAACATGGCGTTTGCGCTGAAGCTGCGCAAGACCGATCCAGCCGTGGTCGCCGAGCGGGTCAAGCGCGCCGCCGACATTCTCGACCTCAATCCGTACCTGAAACGTTATCCGCGCCAGCTATCCGGCGGCCAGCGCCAGCGCGTCGCCATGGGCCGCGCCATCGTGCGCAATCCGCAAGTCTTCCTGTTCGACGAGCCGCTCTCCAATCTCGACGCCAAGCTGCGCGTGCAAATGCGCACCGAGATCAAGGAACTCCACCAGCGGCTGAAGACCACCACCATCTACGTCACCCACGACCAGATCGAGGCCATGACCATGGCCGACAAGATCGTCGTCATGCGCGATGGCCGTATCGAGCAGGTCGGCGCGCCATTGGAATTGTTCGACCGGCCGGCCAATCTGTTTGTCGCCGGCTTCATCGGCTCGCCGTCGATGAACCTGCTCAAAGGCGTGGTGCGCAAGGGCGACAAGGTCGAGATAGCAGGCACGCTGTTCCCGGTCGCGGCCGGCAGCGCCGCCAAGGAGGGCCAGGCCGTGGTCTATGGCGTGCGGCCCGAGCATCTCGAAATCCATCCCGACGGCGTGCCGGCAAAGATCTCGGTGGTCGAACCCACGGGTTCCGAAACGCTGGTCTTCGTGCGCTTCGGCGACAGCGGCGAGATGGTGGCGCTGTTTCGCGAGCGCCACGACTTCAAGCCCGGCGACACGCTCAATCTCAAGCCGCGCCTCGACCAGGTCCATCTCTTCGACGCCGAGACCGGCAACCGGCTCTGATTTCCAATCGACTTTGACCAAACTGTTTGACGAGGACTGCCATGCTCAAAGGGATCAACCCATTGCTCAATGCCGATGTGCTCCAAGCGCTCAGGGCAATGGGACACGGCGACGATCTGATCATCGCCGACACCAATTTCCCCGCCGATTCGGTGGCAAAGCAGACCGTGCTCGGCAAGCTTCTGCACATCGACGCCTCGGCGGCCGATGTGGTCAAGGCGGTGCTGTCGCTCTATCCGCTGGACACTTTCGTCGACGATGCGGCCGCGCGCATGGAGATCGTCGGCAAGCCGGACGAGATCCCGCCGGTGCAAAAAGAGGTGCAAAAGGAGATCGACAAGGCCGAGGGCAAGGCCTGGCCGATGATCTCGGTCGAGCGCTACGCCTTCTACGAGCGCGCCAAGAAAGCCTATTGCGTCATCCAGACCGGCGAGCGCCGCTTCTATGGCTGCTTCGCCTTTCGCAAGGGCGTCGTGCCGCCGGACGCCGAGTAGGGCCATGGCGTCGGGCAAGCCTGTCGTCATTCTGGGCGTTTTCGTCGCCGACACCGCTTACCGGGCCGATCGACAGCCGCGCATGGGCGAGACCATTCTTGGTAATTCCTTCAAGCTGGGACCTGGCGGCAAGGGCTCGAACCAGGCGGTGGCGGCAGGCAAGCTCGGCGCCGACATCACTTTCCTGACCCGGCTTGGCGTCGATGCTTTCGCCGACATGGCCAAGGCGACCTGGGCAGAGGCGGGCGTGAAATCCGCCGTCATCGACACGCCGCAAAGCTATACCGGCGCGGCCTACATCTTCATCGAGGAGACGACCGGCAACAACGCCATCATCGTCAGCCCGGGTGCGGCGATGCTGATCTCGTCTGAAGACATCGAGGCCAATGCCGGCCTGATCCGTGGAGCCGGCGTCTTCGTCACCCAGCTCGAACAGCCGATCGACGCGGCACTGCGCGCACTCGAGATCGCGCGCGGGGCAGGGGTGACCACCATTCTCAATCCGGCGCCGGCGGCCAAGCTGCCGGACCGCATCTACACGCTGTGCGACTATGTGACCCCCAACGAAACCGAGGCGGAGGAACTGACCGGCATCAAGGTTTCTTCGATCGACGACGCTCGCCGCGCCGCCGACAGCCTGCTCAAAAAAGGCGTCGGCTCGGTCATCATCACGCTCGGCGAAAAAGGCGCGCTGCTGCACACGGCCGCTCGGTCCGACCATGTCCCGGTGGTCAATGCCGGCGCAGTGGTCGAAACTACCGGTGCGGGCGATGCCTTCAATGGCGGCCTGGCCGCCGCACTCGCCAAAGGCGTGGAGCCGCTGCAAGCCGTCCGCTTCGCCTGCGCCGTCGCCGGCATTTCGGTGACAAGGCCGGGTACGGCGCCCTCCATGCCGACGCTGCAGGAGGTCGAGGCGCTGCTGGCCAAGGGGTGACGTCGTTGCGGGAGAGACCGAATTCAGATCCGACCGGATCTGAATTTCCACATGAAAGACCATGTTCTAGACGATTATGTCACATTTCTCCTGAGGAGAAATGGCGCGAGTGACGGGGCTCGAACCCGCGACCTCCGGCGTGACAGGCCGGCGAAAACGCCTGATTAATCAACGAATGGTTTCAATTCCTCACGCTCTCGAATTTGCGGGAAAAAGCGCGAAATTGAAACTTGCTTATCAGAACTCCTCGTCAACTCCGCGAGATATTAACTTTGATCGACGCATCCGCTGCTGCCAGCCTAGCGGCTGGACCGGGACAGACTGCTCCCGGCGACTTCTGGATCGGCTGGAGACGGCAGATCGATGCGCTCGCTTCCGCCGGATTCCGGGTCATCGTTCCCGACCAGAGGGGCTACAACACCAGTGACAAGCCGAAAGCCATCCGTGAATACACGCTCCCGAAGCTCGTCGGCGATGTCGTTGCCATCGCCGACGCGCTCGGCATCGGAAGGTTTCACCTCCTCGGTCATGACTGGGGCGGTATCGTCGCCTGGGCGGCAGGCGCAAAGCTGCCGCACCGCCTGGAAAGGCTCGTCATCCTGAACGCGCCCCATCCCGAGGTGCTGCTTGCCCATTCCTTGCGATCTCCGACCCAGTTCCTGCGGAGCAGCTATGCGGCCTTTCTTCCAGTTCCCCTTGCTGCCGGAGGCTTTTCTGGGGGCGGGGCGCTCGGCTCTGCTGGCACGGGCGCTCATCAAATCCAGCCGAACAGATGCCTTCACGGCGGAGGAAATCGCAGAGTATCGGCAGGCCTGGGAACGGCCGGGGGCGCTGACAGGCATGCTCAACTGGTATCGGGCGCTGCGCTTCCGCCCAAGCCTGAAGGAGGATCACGACGCCGACCCTTGTACTGTGGGGGATGCAGGACCAAGCTCTGGAATATGGCCTGGCCGAGCGCAGTCTGGCCCTTTGCAACGATCGGGGCCTGCAGACGTTCGAGAAGGCGACGCATTGGGTACAGCGCGAAGAGGCCAGCGCGGTGAATGCCGCGCTTCTGGCGTTCCTGGACGGCTGAGATGCCGTTCCGTTCTGCAGGTGGCCTGACTCGCCGTGATCTCCTGACCGTGCTCGCTGCCGCGGTCACAACCCACCACCTTACCTCCTCTGCTGATGCAGCATTGGCAGAGGCCTCAACGGAGCATCCGATGCCACACGTCGTCCTTCTCGGGGATTCGATCTTTGACAACGCTGCCTATGTCGCGCGCGGGCCCGACGTAGTGCGGCAGCTGCGGGAGCGCTTGCCGGAGGGGTGGCGTGCAACGCTAAACGCCGTCGACGGCGCCGTCACAAGCGGCGTCGAGCGGCAGCTTGAACGGCTCCCCCAGGATGCTAGCCATCTTGTCGTCAGCGTCGGTGGCAATGATGCTCTTCGTCATGCAGGGATTCTGGAGCAGGGGGCCTGTTCGGTGGCCGAGGTTCTGGACAGGATCAGCGATATCCGGGAGGAATTCGAGCACGACTACTGTACGATGCTCGAGGGGGCGCTGGGCCAAAACCTACCCACCGCTGTCTGCACGATCTACGAGGCGCGCTTTCCCGACCCACAGCGTCGTAGACTTGCCGCAACTGCCCTGACGGTCCTCAACGACGTCATCACCCGGGCGGCGTTCTCGCGCGGTTTGCCGCTCGTCGACCTGCGCTTGGTATCGAATGAGGACGCGGACTTCGCCAATCCTATCGAACCGTCAGTGCAAGGCGGCGCGAAGATCGCGGCAGCCATCGCGGCACTTGTAGTCGAGCACGATTCAGCCGGACGTCGGTCGGTGGTCTTCGTCGGCTAAACGGCGTAATCGCGCCCGATCGTCTGCACTCCCGATGGTCGGTCGGACTGAAAGCAACAATTCAGACGGCCAGCACGATCTTGCCTTGAATACTGCCGTCGGCGGCGCGCTCATGTGCGCGCGATGCCTCGGCCAGCGGGAATGTGCTGTCGATGACGACACGCACAAGGCCGTCGTCGAGCAGGCGGGCGGCTTTTGCCAACTGCGCGCCATTGGATCGAACCTGTGTGGATGAGACCGTGATCCCCAGCCTCTCTGTCTCTTCGTGACCAGCGAAGCCCAGTGGGTTGACCAGGAACAGCGCGCCGCCCGGCTTCAGAACATGGAAGAAGCGCTCCATGTCCGCGCCGCCCACCGCGTCGAGGACAAGGTCGACGTCTCGAACGACATCTTCCGCCGCGGTTGTCTTGTAGTCGATGAATTGATCCACGCCGAGATCGCGCATCAGCGCCTCGTTCTTGGCCGATGTCACCGCGATGACGCGCGCGCCCCGCCATTTCGCCAACTGGACGGCCAGATGCCCGACACCGCCTCCGGCACCATTGATGAGCACCGTCTTGCCGTCGAGGGGCACCGGCTCATGCGGTAAGGGCTGGAACGGATTCGGCTCGTCGTGGCCAAGTTCGATCAAGAACTGCCATGCCGTCAGAAGCGACATCGGCGCACCAGCCGCATGAATATGGTCGATGCCGGCTGGTTTCAATGCAACATGCGATGCCGGCACACTGACATAATGCGCGTAGGCATTGCTACCCGTCATCAAGTTATCGGGGAAGCGAACCATTGCGTAGACCTCGTCACCGATGCTGAACTCAGCGACGTCAGCGCCAACCGCTTCAATGACGCCCGACACGTCCGTGCCGAGAATCAGTGGGAAGGACGCGTTGGGTCGCCATTCTGGCGGCAGTGCGCGATAGCCATCCCGCAGATACCAGTCGGGCGGATTAAGCCCGGCCGCCTGGACTCGGACAAGCACCTCGCCGGGCTTCACACCCGGCCTAGGCGCGTCTTCGTACACCAGCATCTCGGGACCACCGAATGCGTGCAGACGGACTGCCTTCATCTTATCGCTCATTGGTGAAATCTCCGCTCATCCATGTCATTGGAGCGAATCTAGCGGCATGACCGCCGGTTGATAATCGGTGCCGATGGCGGTTAAGTAATGCCATGGCGGAACATATCACTTTGGATCGGCTCACTGGCATCATCGCCTTCGCGCGTGCGGGATCGCTGGGCAGCTACACGGCAGCGGCGCGCGCGCTGTCGATTTCCCCTTCGGCGGTCAGCAAGAGCGTCCAGCGGCTCGAGCGGCATTTAGGAGTGTCGCTGTTTACCCGTACAACGCGCTCGCTCACCTTCACGCCCGAAGGGCGCGACCTGCATGAGCGCGCGCTGCGTCTGCTACGCGAGGCGGAGGAAATAGAGCAGGCGGCAATGACCGCGCGCTCCGAACCATCGGGCACGTTGCGCGTGGCCGCGTCGCTGCCGATCGGACTGCATCTGATCGCTCCGGCTTTACCGGCTTTCCGTCGGCTCCATCCGAACCTGATCGTCGATCTCAGGCTGGGTGACCAGATGGTGGACATGATCGAGGAAGGGATCGATGTCGCCATACGCATCGGTGATCTGGCTGATACCCGGCTACTATCACGCAAGATCGCACCCCATCGGCTTTGCTGCTTCGCCTCGCCAGCCTATCTCGAGGAACGCGGCACACCGACCCATCCCGATCACCTGGAAGGGCACGACACCGTCAACCTTCGATATCAGAGCACAGGCCAGGCCTTTCGCTGGCCCTTCCGGATTGGCGACCGTGAAATCGAGATCGTGCCCAATTCCGGTGTGGTCGCCGATGCCAGCGATGCCGTGCTCATCATGCTGGCAGCCGGCGGTGGGATAGGCATAGGCGCCTCCTTCATGGCGGCTCCCTATGTGAAGCGCGGCGAACTGGTCCCAGTGCTGTCCACGTTCGCGGTCGAGCGAAACAATGTCACCGTGCTCTGGCCGGCAAGCCGACGCGCCAACCCCGCCGTGCGCGCCTTTCTGACCATGCTCGACGCCGCTTTCACTCTGCGAATGGCAGCTTCAAGCATCGACTGATCTGGCGCGGAAGGGTCGCTAAAGGGCGAAAGCGGTCAATCCTGCTGATTGGCTGAACGGCAGCTATTCCGGGCACAACGTCCAAAAGCTGCTATTCCGTTTCGGCCCCACTACAGGCCGCCCCTCCTCGTCGAATAGCATTAGACTAGTTGATCGGCTACAACGACCTAGATTGCTAGCAACGGGGAGGGCACATGTCGGCGAGTGCTTACGCATTGACTGGCTTCATCTCGTGGGCGCTGGCCCTGCTGATCGTGATGGAAGTTATCCGGAGCTACCTGGTGATCTCTGGGCAAGTCCCGGCAAACGGCTTTACGCCAGATAACGGAGCCCTCTCCCCGTTTATGCGGAGGTTAGCCCGTGCCCACGCCAACTGCATTGAAGGGCTTCCAATCTTCGGAGGTCTGCTCGGAGTCGCGATCATCATTTCAAAGACAGATGTCACGGATCCCTTGGCCTCCACGATGTTAGGCGCACGTATAGTGCAGTCGGTGATCCACCTCGTCTCAACCAGCCAACTCGCGGTCAGTCTCAGGTTCACCGCGTTCGCTGTGCAAATGGTGATTGGTGCGTATTGGTGCTGGTTGCTGTTGATCTGAAGAGTGGCGGAGCCCCGACGCAAAAGTGGGCCACCTCGATTCCGGGAGCCTTGGCAAACCCACTCCGGATCGTGACCCGAAAGACTGTCCCTTTTGACAGGCGAGCGAACCGCAAAACTGGCAGTGGCAAAACCGCCGTTGAGGCATGATATTGGTGTTGGATTTTGGGGCTACTCCCCAGCTTCGGAGAAGGATCGGCGTTCAGAGAGCAATTTGCACGCCTGGGCGCTGCGGCGCTCCCCAGCTTTTGGCCACACGCACGCCCTGCAAACGCTCGGCTCAAGAGCGCCTGGCAGCGGAGCAGAGAATTGTTGGACTTTGTGAGTGTTAGAGGGAGAGGAACTGAGATTCAACCTTCTCCACCTGCACTTGTTCCTTGCACGCTGGCCTCAGCAGCACCTAATCCTGCCACCCAACCTGGAGGAGCAAGCCAGTGCTACCGAGCTATGTAGACACCGATCGGCTCGCGCTGTAGCCATAGGCCTCCGCCCGTCGGGGTTCACCGGCGCCGGGGTGGGGGGGCGGCCTAGGGGGGCCAGCAACGCGCACGTCAGCCAAGCTATCTTTGAGTCGCCGGGTCCGGAGACCGCCAGGCTGGATTATACCCGACAAATCTTGTTAGGCTGCCGTTCTGGGGGTCGCACGATGAACGAGGTTGAAAAGCTGGCCGTCGAGGTTGTCGCGACCGGCCTTGGCTGGCCCGAGGGCCCGACGGTGCTGCCCGATGGCCGAATTGTCATCGTCGAAAGCTATCGCAGCCAGCTGACGGCCATAGATCGCGACGGAAGTGCTCGCCAGTTCGCGTATGTTGCCGGAGCGCCCAACGCCTGCGTTCTCGGATCGGATGACCTGCTCTATGTCTGCCAGAACGGCGGCACGACCGGACCTTGGCGGGCCGCGGACATGACGACGCCATCGATCCAGCGGGTTGCCGAAGGCGGAAAGCCGGAAATCCTGCTGAGCGAAGTCGCGGGCATTCGGCTCAATGGGCCAAACGATCTTGTATTTGCTGCTGACGGCCGGCTCATCTTCAGCGATCCCGGCACATACAACCCGGGGAATCCGGACCCAAGCTACATTTTTGCCGTCAACCCCGATGGCAGTGCTTACCTTGCTCTCGGTTTCGACAAGCCGACCTTCCCCAATGGTGTGGCGATCGAAGCCGACGGCTCGATCATTTGGGGGGAGTCCTATACGGGGCGCGTCAAGCGGCAGCGTCCGGATGGTTCCGTCGAAGACCTGGGCCGCTTGCCTGGGGCCAATCCGATCCCGGACGGGCTGAAGGTCGGAGCCGATGGCCGCCTTTATGTCACGGATATTGCCGCCAACGGCATTCACGTTCTGAAGCCCAACGGCACAGCGGAGGGTTTCTTCGTCTGCGGCAAGGCAACGACCAACTGCGTCTTCTCGGGCGAGATGCTTTGGGTGACAAATGCCGGCGTGCTGGCGACCGGCAGCGATCCCTCCTTTGAGGGAACACTCTCCTGCGTGCGTGTTCCGGGAGGCGGTGGACCGACGCATCATGGTCGCATCGGCGGAAAGCAACCGTGAGTAGCTCCTCGTCCGCCTCAAACACAGGCGATGACCGCGGTGCGGGCGGTGCGGCATCGTCTGCTTCGATGGCGGCGTTGAAGTGCCTGTACAGCGTGGCCGCGGTCCGCGTCGCCGCGCGGCGGACTTTGCCACGCCCGGTGTTCGACTTCGCCGATGGCGGTGCCGAGGATGAGCGAACGCTGCGCCGGAACGAGCAAGCTTTTAACGAGGTTGCCATTCTGCCGCGACCACTCAACGGTGCAACGACGCGAGACCTTTCCCTTGACCTCTTCGGCGCGAAACTTGCCATCCCGCTGGGCATCGCGCCAACCGGCCTGGCTGGGCTGTTCTGGCCCGACGGCGAGCGCGCAGCCGCCCGAGCCGCAGCGGCCGCAGGGACATTCTACTGCGCCAGCCACGGATCGGTCTGCACGCTGGAGGATATAGCAGCCACCGGAAGTAGCCCACGGTGGATGCAGGTGTTCGTCTATACCGATCGCGGCTTCACCCGAGAAATGGTGGATCGGGCGCGTGCCTCAAGCTACGACGCGCTGGTGCTCACCATTGATAACCAGATGCTTGGCAACCGTGAACGCGACATCCGCAACGGTTTTGCCATCCCGCCGCGCTTCGGTGTGGCCGGAACCCTCGCGGCCGCCACCAAGGCGGCGTGGCTTCTTCGTATGCGCACCCGACTCCCGAAACTGACTTTCGGCAACTACGCGCGCCCCGGAGATACGGCGACGGTCGGTGCATTGGCGGGCCGAATGGCCGCAATGCTCGATCCCGGACTCTCCTGGGCCGATGTCGACTGGCTGCGCACTGTCTGGTCCGGACCGTTGTTGCTGAAAGGCGTCCTGCATCCCAGCGAAGCCGCCGAGGCTGTAGCCCGAGGAATCGACGGCATCATCGTATCCAATCATGGGGGACGTCAGCTTGACGGCGCCGCCGCATCCCTGGACGCGTTGACGGCGGTTGTCGCGGCTGTCGCCGGCCGCGTACCAGTGCTTATCGACGGCGGCATCAGGCGAGGCTCTGACGTCGTCAAGGCCCTGGCGCTCGGCGCCTCGTGCTGTCTGATCGGGCGGCCGCAGTTGTGGGGGCTCGCGGTCGCCGGCGAGGAGGGGGTACGCCACGTGCTCGAACTCTACCGCAAGGAGATCGACCGCGTCATGGGACTGATGGGCGCGCGGAGCCTGCGCGACCTCGGGCCGGACTGTATTTCGTTCGTTCAGGGAATGGGGCCGCTACATGATTGAAGACCCACCACTGCTCACCATCAAGCGCCGTTTCGAACGGCCCGCAGCAGAAATCATCAGTGCTTTTGCGGGCGTGCCGGTTAGCCAGGTCGTAGACGCGATGGGGGGACGCGGCGCCTTGCATTATGCGATCAAGCCACTGTCGCCAGCTACTGCGACGATGGTCGGCGTCGCCGTGACCTGTCACTGCGGCCCCGCCGACAACCTCGCCCTGTTTGGAGCACTGGATGCCGCAGCAAGTGGCGACGTCATCGTCGCTTCCACCGACAGCTTTGCCGGTACGGCGGTAACTGGCGATCTCGTGCTCGGCATGGCGCGCAACAAGGGCGTCGCCGGCTTCATCACTGATGGCCTCGTGCGCGACGTTGTCGGGATCGAGGCTGTCGGGTTGCCGGTCTACTGTGCCGGGGTCATTGCGAATTCGCCTGCGCGCAATGGTCCAGGCACGGTCGGATTCCCGGTGGTGCTTGGAGGAGTGACTATCTCGCCGGGAGACATACTGGTCGGCGACCGGGACGGTATCGCCGTGGTCCCCCGCCTGGAGGCTGAGACTGTGCTGGCGCGGCTCGCCGCCATCAGGGCGTCCGAGCAGGCACTTGATGCGCTCGTGCGCCAAGGTCTTGAAGTGCCCGACTTTGCCAAGGTCGTCCTCAAATCGAACAGGGCGCGCTTCGTTGACTGAGATGTGAGCTTCTCTAGCTGCGGGACATATGAAGCGCAACACGATTTCGTCCTTCCGATTTGGCACGAAACAGAGCCAAATCGGCGGCATTGACGAAATCGTTTGGCGTCTCGTTCTCGGTGGGCACCGCTGTTGCGACGCCGACGCTGATGGTCACGCGATCCGGGCCGTGGGGTATGTTCAACTCCCGCACGCTCTGGACGAGCCGCTCGGCGATCGCACTGGATTGTTCCAGTATAGTGTCGACCAACACGATGACGAACTCTTCGCCTCCGTACCGCGCAGCGAGATCGGTGGAGCGGCCGGAACCGCTCTGGATGACGCGGGCGATTTGCTTGAGCACATCGTCGCCGGCCATATGGCCATAGGTATCGTTGTATCGTTTGAAGTTGTCGGCATCGATCATCAACAGCGACAGTGGGGACTGTGCGCGAAAAGCGCGTTTCCATTCAGCCGCCAGATATTCGTCAAAATAGCGCCTGTTGCCGAGACCCGTCAGGCCATCGATCCGCGTCAGACGTTCAAGCTCTAGATTTGCACTGATCAGCTGTCGCTGGCTTTCCCTCAGCGCTCGGTGTGCCGAGTCTCGCTGGACGTGATCCAGATAGGCCCGCGTGTGATATCGAATGCGTGCAATCAACTCGATACGATCCGGCAGTTTGACGAGATAGTCGTTCGCGCCCGCAGCGAAGGCTTCGCCCTTGGTGGCTGGATCTTCCTTGCTCGACAGCACAATGACTGGAACCGCGCGTGTCGACGCATGCTTCCTGTATTCTCGCACCAGATGTAGCCCATCCACCCCGGGCATGACGAGATCCTGCAGGATGACGGTTGGCTTTACCTCATCCGCGACCGTCATCGCTCTCAACGGGTCGGTGCAGAAGTGTAAGGAAATATCGGGCTCGTTGGCTAGGGCGCGCCTGACCGCCTCGCAAACCATGATCTGATCATCGATGAGCAGAACCATGGATGAATAGTTATCTGCGAGTGGCGGGACCAACTCTGGTTCTTGCGTCATCGGAAGGGGCCTTTCACGTGGAGCGCTCGCAGGCTTCGATTATACGTGAGCCGATCGCACCCAAAGGAAGAATATCAACAGCCGCGCCGATGTCGGCGGCGGCCTTCGGCATGCCATAGACGGCACTGGTTGCTCTATCCTGCGCGATTGTGAGATGTCCCTTGTCACGGAGCTGTCTCAGCCCGCGCGCACCATCCCTGCCCATGCCTGTGAGCAGAACACCAATCACCGAGCCAGGCCACCATTGCGCCGCACTTTCGAAGAACACATCTACCGACGGCCGATAAACATTGTCCTTGGGGCTGGGCGTATAGCCAAGTTGCTGAGCTGACTTGAAAACCAGATGATCCGCAGAACTGGCAACGAGAACGGTGCCCGCTTGTGGACTATCCCTTTCCCCCGCCGGACGGATCGGGAGACGCGTATGCTGCCCTAGCCAATCAACAAGGCCTGGAACGAACTGAGCATCGAGATGCTGGACGAGCACAATCGCGCCGCGAAAATCAACGGGAAACGCGCTCAGGACTGCGGCAACGGCAGCCGGCCCGCCCGCAGAGGCGCCGATTGCTATCACGTGTCGAGTTGACGGCTCAGCCGCACGTGACATCCGCCTTTTTGCCTGGGTAGGCGCATCGCCGATCAACTTGCCTATCGTTCGTATCTTGTTCGTCAAAAGCCGGGCGGATTGCGAGGACGCGTTGCCTTCGATGCCCACTGACGGAATATCGACTGCGTCAAGCGCGCCATGACCCATTGCTTCGTAGACGCCGGCGAGGTTGGCTTCGATACTGGCGGTCACCAGCAAGATTGAGCACGGGGTTTCCGCCATGATTCTGCGGGTCGCTTCCACGCCGTCCATCTCTGGCATCGCTAGATCCATGAGTATCAGATCCGGCAGATCACGTCTGCAGACCTCGACCGCCTCACGCCCATTAGTCGCGATCCACGCGACCTGATGTTCGCCGGTCAACAGAACCAGTCGACGCAGAAGTTCAACCGCCATCGGCATGTCGTTAACTACGCCGATTCTCATTCGCTGGCTTCCAATCTCGATCTCATTCAGCCGCCTCGCCAATCATGTCCACGACGGCATGGATCAGCGCCTCGTCCTGAAAACTACTCTTGGTCAGATAATAGTCCGCACCTGCGTCGAGCCCGCGCGCGCGATCTTCTTCCCGATCCTTGTATGAAACGATCATAATGGGTGTGTTCTTGAGATCAGCGTCCTTTCTGATCAAACTCACCAGCTCGATGCCATCCATGCGAGGCATGTCGATGTCGGTGACGACGAGATCGAAAGGACCAGACCGGACGGCATTCCACCCGTCCATGCCGTCTACCGCCACTTCGACCTCATAACCGTAATTGCCGAGCATCTTGCGCTGGAGTTCGCGAACCGTCAGTGAATCGTCAATCACGAGCACGCGCTTGCGCCTGCTCGCTTCGGGACCGCCCGCGGCGCGCCGAAGAGCTCGAAATCCGCTGGACGATGCAAGCTTGTCCACCGATCGGATCAGATCGTCGACGTCGAAGATCAGAACAGGCGAACCGTCTTCCATCAGGGCCGCTGCGCTGATGTCCTTGATCTTGGCAAACCGTGGATCGAGAGGTCTGATCACTAACTCGCGTTCCCCGAGAAAACGGTCAACGATCAGGCCGTACGCATCGCCCCGACCCGCATCCACGACGACGACCGATAGTTCGTTCGGTTCCGATCCGGGCTCACCTCGATCGAGCACCTCGCGAGCGGTGACCAGCCCGATCTGTCGATCGTTCAATCGAAAATGCGGCCGGCCCTGCAGGACGTTGATCTCCGTCCGCTGCAGTTTCAAAGTCTTGGAAATGGCAGCGAGTGGGAAAGCATAGGGCTCTCCATCGACATCGACGAGCAGCGTGCGCAGGACCGACAATGTCAGCGGCAATTGCAGTTGAAATCGGGTTCCGTGGCCAAATTCTGAGGAGACGCTTGCGACTCCCCGGACTTCCTTCGTCATGGCTTGCACTGCATCGAGCCCCACACCGCGACCTGAGACGTCGGTAAGGCCCGCTTTCATGGAAAAGCCTGGCAGAAACAGAAATGCGAGCAATTCGCTTTCGCTGAGTGTTTCAGCACTTTCCCTGGTTGCAAGTTGCCGGGCGACGACGGTCTCGCGCAGCTTCGAGAGCTCTATCCCCCTGCCGTCGTCCACCACGGCTATCTGCAGCAGCCCGGCATTGTGCCTCGCTTCGAGCCTGATGAGCCCCTCTTCGGGTTTGCCCATCGCGAGGCGCTCCTCAGGCGGTTCAAGCCCATGGTCTACAGCGTTGCGCAGAAGGTGCCCCAAAGGGGCATCGAGCTGCTCGAGGATATCGCGGTCGATGCCGGTCGAGCCGCCTACGATCTCCAGTCGCACCCGCTTGCCAAGGGTACGACCGAGGTCGCGGATCATTCTCGCATAGTGTCGCACGCCGTCCTCAAAAGGCCGCATCCGGCTCGCCAACGTTTCGTCGTACAATCTGTTGGCAAGATCGGTCGCTTTCCGATCCACTGAATCCAACTCATCGAAACGCTGCGCCAGGAACGCTTGGCTCAACCGAAGCTTTCGCTGCGCTTCAGCCAGCGCCTCCACCACCGCCGCATCGTTTGAAACCGGCGGCAGCACTGCATGAAGATTGTCGAATGCACTTGCGAGGTCCGATTGAAGTCGCTTCAGCCGTAGCAGCCCGTCAGCGAATGGCCTGAGCCGCCGAGCTTCCATCAGCGACTCGCCAGCCAGCCCGAGCAATCGGTTCAGGCTGTCTGCCGTCACCCGAACCATTCTATCAGAGCCGATGCTGCCGTGGGCTTGCGGTACCGCCCCAACGAGGAGGTTCGCTGAAGAGGTCGTCGCCAGTTGCTCCTGGGCATGATGAGTTGCGAAATCAGCTGCAGAATCTTGGGGCCCGGGCTTTGCCTGGGGGAGGGACAACCCCTCGAACTTCGCGAGAAAGGTTTCGACTTCTGAGTTGGCGCTCTCGCTCGATGATCCCGATGCGATCAATTTCAAAAGGTCAGAACCTTGCAGAAGCGCATCTATATGCTCCCGTCGCACCCTCAGATGCCCGCGTTGCGCTGCGACCAGGCAGTCTTCCATCGCATTTGCAACTTTGACTGCGGGCATCAGGTCGATGATGCGGGCAGCTCCTTTCAGAGAATGCGCGGCACGCATGCATGCTTCCAGGGCGTCGGCGGCGATAGGATCGCGTTCGAGTGCCAGAAGTCCAGAGGTTAGAGCCCGTGACTGCGTCTCCAGTTCGGCCTGGAAGAGGCTGAGCATCGAAACCTGGCTGAAGTCTTCATCTGTCATGCGATGCTCCGATCCAGCATCGTGAGCAGTTGTCGTGGATCGAGACAGCCAACGGCTCGTCCTTGCCATGGCAGCACGGCAACCGTAGCGGCCGACAGTGCCTTGCCAATCATGGCCGGAACAGCGAGAGTGTCGCGTTCCTGGTACCGATGTAAGCCGTGGATCTCATCAACCATAAAAGCAACCCGCTTGTCGCGCTCGCCTACCACGACAAGGCGGCGAAATACCTTGGTTCGTGTGCCTTGTTCCCCTTCCTTGCGCTCGTCTATCCCGAGCAATTCGGCCAGGGACAGGCAAATGAGCAATTCACCACGGACATTCGCAATGCCGAGCAGTGCACTGTTCCTGCGATGTGGAAGTGAATGAACGCGACGAGATTCAGCCACTTCATGAAAAATACCGACCGGAAGTGCCAGCCATTCCTCCCCCAAACGGAAGAGAACGGCCGTCTGCAGCGCGTCGCTGTCTGCCGAATCGATCCCTGCACGACCAGCGTTGTCAGGCCATTCGTCGCGAGATGCCGAGGGAGCTGCACGGTCGAGGAGGCGTCGTGCGATCTTCTTGTAGGTCGGGCAATTGCGGCAGTGGAGATGCTGCTCTAGTAGCGGACATGACTTGTCACCCCGTACGCCTATTTGCCGCCAGCAGTCGTTGATTTCGATCTCCTCCACCGGCTGAGCGATCCTTGTCGAAGCCGCCATCAACTGCCGCTCCTTTTCTGGACCCGACCCAGCCGGCCGGCCAGCGCCTCGGCGCCGTTATGGTCGCCTTGCTTGCTAAGCAGCAAGGCCAGATGGACAAGAGCTTCTCGATGATTTGGCGCGAGATAGAGCGCCTTGCGATAACTTTGCGCGGCTTCGGGTGCAGAACCATCCGCATCCTGGACGAGGCCCAGCAGGTAGAAGATTTCTGCGGAAGGACCGAACTCCCTGAGATGCGCCAGGGCGACCTCCTGTGCCTCCTTTACGCGTCCTGCATTGGCGATCCGTTCAACCGCGATGAGGCTTTCCGAGGCGCGTGCAAGCGGCTTGGCCTGAGCCTGCCCGCGGCCTTCATTGCCAATTGTCGGTCGGAACGGACGAAGAGGCTCGCTCTTTTTGACCTTAGGGCTTGGCGTCCGCACCGGGACGGCGGCCGAAACCTTCGGCGCCGTGGTCTTGACGGGCTCCGATTTCAGAAAGGCGAAGGCCAATGGCCATTCAGCGGAAAGAAAGCCATGCACCCTTGGAAGAGCTGCTTCCGCCGGACCGACCAGAAGAAGTCCATCTTTGGCCAGCAGGTCCTTCAGGCAGATCAATGCGCGATCCTGCAGCTCTCGATTGAAATAGATCAGCAAATTGCGGCAAAGCAGGATGTCATAGACCTCTTGCCCGAAAGGCGCGTGAGAACCGAACAAGTTTCCTACCATGAACCGAACCTGTTTCAGCACCCCAGCAACAGGCCGCAACCCGCCCTCGGCCGCTTCGAAATAGCGATCCTTGAATTCTAAATGGCTGCCGCGAAACGAATTGCGGCCATAGATGGCGTGTTCAGCCGTCGCGATATTGCGGCTGCTGACGTCCACGCCATCGATCTTGAACTCATGCGCCTCAAAGCCGGCATCGAACATGGCCATGGCGACCGAGTAAGCCTCTTCGCCGGTTGAACATGGCAGGCTCAGGATTCTTATCGGCTGAGCAGGCTTGTGCGCGCGCGCATGCCGCGCCAGCATCGTGAACGCTTCTCGGTCGCGAAAGAACCAGGTCTCTGGGATCACCACCGCATTGATCAGCTCCTGCAGCTCCTGCGAGGAACCGGCCAAGTGTTGCCTATAGGCCTGAGGGTTGGTTATCCGGCATGCTTCCATCCGTTCTCTGACCGCCTGACGAACCACTGTCGGACCAACGCTGGCACTGTCCAGTCCAATGGTTTCCGTCAGGAGCTTTTCTATTGCTCCGGTCATTGATCACCTATTGCCGCCTGGCGGAGCAATGCGGTACGAATCTCTTCCGAAAGCAGCGCTTCCACTTTGACCCACTGAATGATCTCCGAACCATCGGAAGCCACCGGCCCAAGATAGGGCGGGGTTCCTGGTTCCAGTCCGAACGGCGCGAAATCGGCCGGGTCTCGCTCGATCGTATCCGTCACCCGTTCCGCGATCAGCCCCAGCAGGCGTCGCTCGCCATCATCCGCCGGATAGCGCGTCACAACGATCCGGGTGCTCAACAGGCGCTCCGATGGTCGGCCAAGCGCAAGAAGGGTGACATCGATCAGGGGGATGGGTATTCCGTTATAGCTGACCAAACCCACCACACCAGTTGGCGCACCCGGAAGAACTTTCACGTCGATATAGGGCAGCACCTCTTCAATTTTGTGGACATCGATCAAGTAGCGATCCGGACCCATGCTGAAGGCGAGGAATAGCATTGTCACATCCTACTGCCGGCTCGCTATGCTCGTAGCTTGAACCTCGATATGCTACTTCGCATGCCGCCTGAGACTTGATTGAGCTCCTCGATCGCGAGCGTCGATTGCTGAAGGGACTCGACTGTTTGCTGAGCTGCCTCGCTTAGCTGGGTTAGCGTGTCGCTGATCTGCCCCGCGCCGGTCGCCTGTGCTTGCATGCCTTCATTGGCGACTTCGAAACGTGGCACCAGCCCCTGAACCTGCTGAATGATCTCGAAGAGTTGCCCGCCGACCTGCTGGATGTCCTGCATACCCCGACGGACCTGCTCGGAAAACTTGTCCATGCCCATCACCCCGGCCGCGACTGCCGACTGGATGTCCTTGACCATTTGCTCGATATCGTAGGTGGAGACAGCTGTCTGGTCCGCGAGCCTTCGGATTTCCGTCGCCACCACTGCAAAACCCCGGCCATATTGGCCTGCCTTCTCCGCCTCGATGGAAGCGTTGAGCGACAACAGGTTCGTCTGATCGGCCACTTTGGTGATGGTCGTCACCACCTGATTGATGCTGCCGGCTTTCTCGCTCAGGATCGCCAGTTTGGAATTGATCGCGCCAGCCGCTTCCATGACCTGCTGCATGGTTTCTTCCATACGGGTCAGCCCCGCTTGCCCCCCGCCAGCCACGGCAGCGGTTTGTTCGGCAACTGTGGAGACCTCGTTCATCGTGCGGACCAGTTCGTTTGATGTGGCGGAGATTTCCTTGGCTGTCGCTCGGATTTCTGTTGTGGTCGCTGCGATTTCAGTCGCAGTTGCCTGCTGTTGCTTGGAGGTGGCGGCGATCTCAGTTATCGACGTGCCGACCTGTATGCTGGACCTTTGAACCTGACCAATGAGGGTTGTGAGATCGTCCGCCATTGCGTTGAAGCCGTCGGCAAGCACGCTGAATTCGTCTCGGCGCCTCAGATGGAGCCGTTCGCTGAAGTCGCCTTGCCGCATCAATTGAACCGCGTCGACCAAACGGGTGAGCGGACCTGTAATGGCGCGAAACAGCTGGTAACCCAAAAGAAGGGCTAGCCCGAGGGCTATCAACAAGCCAACGCTCAAACCGACTTCGGCCGTTCTGACGATAGAGCTGATCCGCTGCGTCGCGCTGTTTGCCTCGCCTCTGTGATCCTCAACCATGGCCTGCAGAGCGGACTGCAATTTTACAAAGATCGGCTCTACTTCGTTCTTGATAGCTGGGCTTTCATTGGGAGTTTCACCTTTCGACAAGGCAGCCCGGCTTGTTTCCAGCACAGCAGTTTCAGCCAGACGGAATTGGTTGGCGAGTTGTTTGACGGCTGCATAATTCTGCTTGTCGATATCGGAGACGATCGTTGCCTCATAGTCGTCCATCGACCGCTGCACCTGGTTGCGATTGGTCGTGATCGCGTTTTCAACCGTGCTTCTGTCTGACGGGTTGTCCTGAAGGGCATATTCCTGAAGCAGACTATGGGCCGCCATCTGGCCCGTCATGATCTCGGTACTGTGATAAAGGTCCGGAAGGATGCCCTTCTCGACCTCAGTCGCCTCCTCCCCCGCCTGAAGAAACCAGGCGTACGCGATGAGGGCTATCACGGACATGACCACCAGAACGGCTGCGAAACTGACGAGGATGCGGTGGCGTATTGTCAGACTCTTCATGGAACCGGTTCACCAATGGGGGGCATCGTGGGCTGCGCGACAAGCGCTCGTTCCGACATATTCGAAAAGGTGCGTCGAAAAGCGGTAGTCTGATGCTGAATGGTTTCTTTTCCGTTCCATAGCTAATGATGGCGAGGCGGCTCGCCAATCGGCGCCGCCAGAAGCGGTGGTCAAAGGACGACTGCCGTCCACGCACATCAGCCCGAGATCGGCTGGATGGCACGCCGCGTCAGGAGGAGCGTGGATGAGCTGCTTGAGGCCACGAATTGAATGACTGCTTAGGCCAGGTCGAGGCAAGAAAGCCGACGTCCTGCTTGCTGCCCCTAAGCTGCCAGGCGGGAACGCGCCTCATATCAGCCGTCCAGCATGATCGTCGCTACTGAAAGCGGAATCGCCGAAACCAGATGTCGCAAACTGGCCAGCGCGTAGATTGGCGTCGAGTGCGGGTTCGGCATTTGCAGGTGACGATAACTAAATGGCAAGCGCCCCCGCCTGAGGCCCTCAGGACTAAAAGATCTTGAGAAAACCAGTTTCAAATGCGCATCCTCAAGCGGCGGCCGCCCACCGCACGAGGATGGGCACAACGTGACGAGCGCTCTGGAGCCTAGAGAGAACTGACCCGACACCACCTTCCTTTGCGGCATTGCGGCGGCGCAAAAAGATTACGAGATGGAGCAGGCGTATTGCCAAATGGGTCCACCAGCGAGAGTTCGCGTTTTCCGCCTCGGCTGTGAACCCCACTTCCATTCGCGGGTCTTGCTCAGGTCGAGGTCTACTTTGCCATCGAGGGCTCATGTTGCAGCTCATAAGCAGGCGGTTGGGTAGGTCTCGGCCAGCACACGGTCCGGTGGCACTCACTGCGGTCCACACCGCAGTTGAAACTGACCACCCGACCCAGGGTTCGAAGACGGTCCCCGATCGGAACACCGAGCAGAGTGTGCTCGCGCTCCTCAAGTCACCGATATCCTTGGTGAAGACGTTGAAGGCGTGTGCAAAGGACGCCTCGGCGGAGTGATTAAACGGCTCGGCTACCGGATGCTTAGACATCGTTGACAAGGGTGCTATGGGATCATAACGTACCTGGTTGGTATAACAGGTATGCCACATGATCGGAGTTCTGATCAAGCAGCGGAAGCTTTCGGACGAGGTGGCAGCGCACCTCGAACGGATGATCCGAGAGGGAGAGTTGGCCGAAGCCGACCGTCTCCCATCTGAACGGGAACTCATGCGGCAGTTCGGGGTAGGGCGGCCTTCCATCCGTGAGGCGCTGCTGCATCTGAGCAAAATGGGCCTTGTCGAGGTAAAATCGGGGGAGCGTGCCCGCGTCACTCGACCCACTCCTCAATTCGTGATTGACGCCCTTTCAGGGCCGGCTCGGCACATGATTTCGGCACCGGGAGGGGTTCACGACTTCCAGAGCGCGCGCTTGTTTTTCGAGGTCGGTCTTGCCCGCAACGCCGCTGTGCATGCTACCCCGGAAGACATTGAGAGCCTCAAGGAGGCGCTCGAACTCAACCGGCAGTCGATCGGCGATCTGGCGCGCTTCGAGCGCACGGACGTAGACTTCCATTACGTGCTGGCGGTAATCACCCGCAATCGGATCTTTACAGCTATTCACGCGGCCTTGGCTGAATGGTTGCTCGAACAGCGTCGCACCACATTGGCCAATGGTGAAGACCGCAAGGCTTACCAGGCTCATCGCGAAATCTTCGAGGCCGTCGCCGCGCGCGATCCAGACGCGTCAGAGACGGCCATGCGCAGCCATCTCGAATATGTGGCCAAGCGGTATCTGCAACTTGCGAGGCCCAAGTGATGACCGGATTTGTCGTCTGGGTCGATTTCCGCCTGAGGCCTGGTGCCCGGGACAGATTCCGAGAACTTGTCGACGCCAATGCGACCGCCTCGATGCGCACCGAGGCCGGCTGTCGCCGCTTTGACGTGACGGAGGCGCGCGGCGAACTGGATCGGGTCCTGCTCTATGAGATTTACGATAGCGAGGCCGCATTCGAGGACCACTGCCGCACCGCTCATTTCGACGAATTCAATACGCAGAGCGCGCCGCTCGTCGTGACCAAGTTGGTGACGACCTGCGACCTCGTTCTTGAAGCCACGCATTGAAGCGAACATAGGCGGATTGGCCCATTGGGGCGAACGGGAGGAAGTGCATGTCGGAGCCAAGTCTCAGGGCGTTAGCTTCTCACAGGCGGGTCAAGCTCGGTACGCTCGTCGCCGAGTTCGCCACGCCGGGAATCGGTCACATCCTGAAGTCCGCTGGCTGCGATTTCGTCTTTTTCGACATGGAGCATTCGGGATTTAGCTTGGAAACGCTGAAGAGTGCGATCCGTTATTTCGAGGCGGCCGATCTGCCGGTCATGGTGCGTGTGCCGTCGCAGGACTACCATTTCCTCGCCCGCGCCATGGACATGGGCGCCGAAGGCCTGATCGCGCCGATGGTGAGCAGCGTCGAACAGGCGCAGCACATCATCAACTCCATGAAATACCACCCTGCCGGCGCCCGCGGCGTGGCGCTGCAGATCGCTCATGACCGTTACCGTCCGGGCTCGGTCGCTGACAAATTCGAGGCCGCCAACAAGCGCTCGACGTTCATCTGCCTGATCGAGACCGCCGACGGCGTCAAGAACATTGACGGCATCGCGGGACTGGACGGGGTCGATTGTCTGTGGGTCGGACATTTCGATCTGTCCGTCTCGCTCGGCATTCCTGGCGACTTCGCCCACCCCACTTTCACTGCTGCAATGGCCAAAATCGTTGCCGCCGCCAAGAAGCACAACAAATCGCTTGGACGCTTGGTGCCCAACGTCGCCCAGGGACACGAGTTCTACGCACAGGGCTTCGATTTCATTTGTTATTCAGGCGACGTTTGGGTCCTGCACGACGCGATCGCCGACGCGGTTTCCAAGATCCGGGCCGGGTGCCAATAGGAGCGGAGGAGACGATGGACAGCGTGAAATTCAGGGTGGCGCTTTCCGGTGATTTCCGCAGGCCGGACGGCTCGCCGACCTACCCAGATTTCGATCTGGAGCCGCTGCGCAATGCGACAGCTGTCGAGATGGTGTTCCTGGAGTCAGACAGTCCGCTTCGCGCCGACCAACTTGAGGATTTCGATGCGCTGATCCTCCTCGCCCATCGTTTCGATGCCACGAGTGTCCCCAGGAGCGGCCGCCTGGCCGTCGTTGCCCGCTTCGGGGTCGGCTACGACACTGTCGACGTTGAGGCATGCACCGCAGCCGGTATTGCCTTGGTCATCACGCCCGATGGCGTGCGACGGCCCGTCGCCGTATCCGTCATCACCTTCATGCTGGCGCTGACCGGCAAGCTGCTGACAAAGGACGCGCTCACCCGCAAAGGGTCTGTTGGTTTTGAGAAGCGCTCCGAACATATGGGGGTCGGCCTCGTCGGGCGTACGCTTGGGTCGCTGGGCATCGGCAACATCGGTGCCGAGGTCTTCCGCTTGGCGAAGCCCTTTGACATGCAATTCATCGCCCATGACCCGTTTGCCGACAAGGGGGTCGCTGCCGACCTGGGCGTCGAGCTGGTAGGGCTGGAGGATCTGTTTCGCCGCGCCGACGTGCTGTCGGTGAGTTGCCCACTGTCGCCCCAGACCCACCACATCGTCAATGCCGAGCGGATCGCCCTGATGAAGCCGACAGCTTACCTGATCAACACCGCGCGCGGCCCGATCGTCGACCAGAAAGCGCTGACGCAAGCACTGCAGGAGCGCCGCATCGCCGGCGCCGGTCTCGACGTGCTGGAACAAGAGCCTCCCGACGCAGACGATGCGATCCTCAAACTCGACAATGTCATCCTGGCGCCGCACGCGCTTTGCTGGACCGACCAGTGCTTTGCCGGCAACGGTGCCGCGGACGTCAAAGCGGTAATGGAGGTGCAGCGCGGTCGCGAGCCGCGCGGCGTGGTCAATCGCGAGGTGCTTTCGAGCGAGCTGTGGAAGACCAGGCTGTCTGGGCTCGCCGCCCGCTTTGGAACCTAGGAGGACACTGATTTTCGGCGCGCCGCCGCGGCCTGTTTGCGGCGACCTTACGGGAGGAAATGCTTGACCGCTGCGCCGGCGGACGAGTGAAGCAAAAGGAAAATGGGAGGACCAAGCACTATGAACGATCGTGAAAAACGTGACTTTCAGGCAGGTCTCGAAGCAGAGGTCGACGCCTTCATGCGCGGCGAAACCACCCGCCGAACTTTCATCACCCGCTTCGGTCAGATGACCGGCATGTTGGCCGTGTCCGGCCCGCTGCTGGGGATGATGACCGATTGGGCGCTGGCGCAGCAAACATTGGAATTGGCGGACGCCACGTCGCCGCTCGGCCAGGCGCAGGCCGCAGCCCTGAAAGCATCGAAGGAAGGGCCTGCGGACGGTTCCGCCTTTCGCGCGGCGGAGGCGGCCAAGGCGCATTCGGGCGTCACCCTCAACATGACCTACGAGGCTGGCCTGCAGGCACTCGACCCGCGCAATTTCAGTGGGCCGATGTGGGAGCAGCTTACCGGGATGAAGTCGAATGTCGTCGAGCTGTCGAACCCGGACCAGTACTCCAAGGCGGTCGCCGAGCACATCGCCGGCTCGGGTGCCTATGACGTCCTCGACATCTCGCCGGCCTGGACGCCGTCGCTTGCCGATGGCGGCGTCATCGCCCCGCTAGACGACTACATCGCCAAATACATGAACCCGGCAGACCTCGAGGACTATCATCCCCTGTACAAGGCGCTGCCGACCTACAAGGGCAAGATCTGGGGGTTCTTCGACGACGGCGACATGTTCGCTCTCTACTACCGCAAGGACATCTTCGAGGATCCGAAAATGGTGGAGGCTTACCAGGCGAAGTTCAACGCCAAGCTTGGACCGCCCAAGACATGGGAAGAATATGCCCAGATCGCCCAGTTCATCACCGACCAGATGGCGCCAAAGGTCTATGGCGCGGGACATTTCCGCAAGGCGGGCAGCCCCGGCAATCAGTTCGACTTTCTGCAGCAGTACCGGGCCAACGGCGGAAAACTCTTCGGCGACGACATGAAGGCAGGTTTGGTTTCGGATGCCGGCGTCAAGACGCTGACAAACATGCTCGCCGCAAACAAGGCCTCGATCCCCGGCAACAACGAGCTCGACGCCGTCTCCTTGTGGGCGGCTTTCCTGACCGGCAAAGTCGCGATGATCTATTCCTGGCCTCCTAGCGGCCGTATGGCGGCGAACTATTCGCAGTCGGCCACGGCAATCAACTTCATTCCGCAGTCTCAGATCGCCGGCAAGGTCGGCTATGCCGTGGTTCCGGGAAATCCGGAACATGCCACCGGCTACAACAAGGCACTGTCGGCCGACTCGCCCAACCCCGAGGCGGCATATCTGTTCATGCAATGGGTATGCTCGCCACCCGTCTCGCTGGCACGTTGCATGCTGCCCTACGCGCTACGCGACCCGTACCGCATCTCGCACTTCAAGTCCGAGCTCTACGGCGCGCTCTTCCCGAGTGCCAAGGAGTACCTTGCCAACCTCAACAACTCGGCAAATGTCGGTCTGCTCGACCCGATCATGCCAGGCGCGCAGGACTACTTCTTGAGCATCGATCGCATGTGCACGGCGGTGTGGGCTGGTGCGGATCCGAAGGCGTCGCTTGAAACGGCGGCCGCCGAGTGGAACGAGACGACCGACCGACTGGGTGTGGATTCGCAGAAGGGCTTCTACACCGAGTTCTTGAAACTGCCTGGCGCCACCGCCGACAACACGGTGGAAAAACTTGGCATGGCGGTCACCCTCTGAAGGGAGGCGGACTCTCTGGAGCAATTGGTGTTGCGGGCGCTTGGCTCGCAACACCTCCCCGCTAAGCGGCGATTGGATACGCCTATGCAGCCCACAGCCACGATCCGCCATTTGAAGGCCGCCGGCGCACCGCCCCGGCTGTCTGCCTTTGCCCAATGGGCTGACCGTCATTTCAAGTGGCTGCTGGTCGCCCCCGCTGTGCTGCTGATATTGGCACTGTCGATCTATCCGCTTCTGTTCTCGCTGGTGGTATCCTTCATCAACTACGACTTCCAGGTGCCGGGCCACGCCTTTGTCGGATTGAAGAACTTCGAGCGGGTCGTGTTCGATCCCGTAGCACGTTGGTCGCTGTTGCTGACAGCATCGCTGTCGGGCATCAGCGTCGCTATAGAGTTCGTTCTCGGCCTCCTGGTGGCGCTGACAATGGTGCGCAGCTTTCCGGGCCGCGGTGTGATCATGTCGATCCTGATCGTGCCGCTGTTCATCAGCCCGGTCATCGTTGGCCAAGCCTGGACGCTGCTCTTACAGCGGCCTTTTGGACCGACCAACTATGTCCTGACGCAACTATTGGGGCAGGAGGTTACGATCGGCTGGATGACGGAGCGCCCGTGGCTCTACGTCTCGCTGATCATCGCCGATGTCTGGCAGTGGACGCCGTTCATGTTCGTCATCCTGCTCGCCGGGCTGACCGCAATCCCACCCAATCTCTATGAGGCGGCAGAACTCGACGGCGTCAACGCCTGGCAGGTTTTTTGGGCGATCACGCTCCCGCATCTCGGGTCGATGATGCTGCTGGCGCTGACCTTCCGTCTGCTCGACGCAATCCGTATGTTCGATACCATTTTCATCATGACAGGGGGTGGCCCAGGAACACAAACCTACACGGCCTCCTATTATCTTTATACCATAGGCTTCACGCAGTTTCATCTGTCGCAGGCAACAGCAGGAAGTTGGCTGTTCCTGATCTTTACGGCGCTCATCGTGACGTTGCTGGTGCGTCGGCTCTTGAAGGTGGAACCGGTCTGATGGCCGCCGTCGCGCCCGCCCGCCGCAGGAAACGCCGGTCGTTGCCGATCGGCCGAATTCTGCTGCTGGGGTTCTTCCTGGTGTTCGTGCTGTGGCCGCTCTACTGGATGTTCAACACCTCCATCAAGCCCAGCGACGACTACCTCACCGTACCGCCTGTCTGGTTCCCCGCCGCTCCGACGGTTGTCCACTACAAAGCTGCGCTGTTCGCCTATCGTGGTCTCGACGGGCTCATTAACAGCCTGATTATTTCGCTTTCGGCCACGGTGCTTTCGGCGCTGCTCGGCACGCTGATGGCCTATAGCCTGGCGCGCTACGACACCGGCGGCAAGCATCTGTCTTTCTGGGTGCTGTCGCAGCGCTTTTTGCCGCCGATCGGGATCGTGCTGCCGGTGTTCCTGATCTATCGCCAGGTCGGGCTCTACGACACTCATGTCGGCCTGATCATCGCCTATACGGTCTTCACGCTGCCGGTCTCGGTGTGGATGATGTTCGCCTATTTCCGCGGCATGCCGAAGTCGATGGAGGAGGCGGCCCTCGTCGATGGCTGCACGAGATGGGAGGCGTTCTGGCGCGTTGCCGTGCCGCTCGCAGCACCGGGCATCGTCGCGGCGGCTGTCTTCGCCTTCATTGCATGCTGGACGGAGTTCTTCTTCGCTCTGATCTTGACCAGCCGAACTGCCTTTACACTGCCAACGGTCTTCCGCGCCTTCATCGGCTTCCAGGGCGCGCAATATGGCGAAGCCGCGGCCCTTGCCATCGTCTCCCTTGTGCCATCGATCGCCCTTGGGGTCCTTGCTCAACGTCATCTGGTGCGCGGGCTGACGCTCGGCGCCGTTCGCGGTTAGGAAAGCTCCCGCATGGCCGAAGTCAGAATTACCGGCTTGCACAAGCGCTACGGCGCGTTCCATGCCGTGCGCGGCATCGACCTGGACATTCGCGACGGCCAGTTCACCGTTCTGGTTGGACCGTCCGGCTGCGGCAAGTCCACGCTGCTCCGGACCATCGCCGGCCTGGAGGAGATATCGGAAGGCACGATCGAGATCGGCGGCGAGGTGGTCAATGATTTCCGGCCGCGCGATCGCGACGTGGCAATGGTGTTTCAAGATTATGCGCTCTATCCGCATATGAGCGTGGCCAAGAACATTGGCTTCGGCCTCAAGGCTCGCAAGATGCCGAAGCCAGAGGTCGAGGTGCGCGTGGCCGAGGCGGCACGCATGCTTGGGATCACTCCGTTGCTGGGGCGTTTTCCGCGCCAATTGTCCGGCGGCCAGCGCCAGCGCGTCGCCATCGGCCGCGCCATAGTCCGCAACCCCCGCATCTTTTTGTTCGACGAGCCGCTGTCCAACCTCGACGCACAGCTTCGCGACGAAATGCGCGGCGAAATCAAACGCCTTCACCAGGACATTGCGACAACGATGATCTACGTCACCCATGACCAGATCGAAGCGATGACGTTGGCTGACCGCATCGTGCTGATGCGCGACGGGTTGATAGAGCAGCAGGGCGCGCCACTCGAGTTGTTCGAGCACCCGGCCTCAACGTTCGTCGCTGGGTTCCTGGGTTCGCCGCGGATGAGCTTCCTGCCAGGTACCCTTGCCTTGGACGCAGGCGCCGCTGCCATCCGGCTCGCGGATGCACTGCTGCCTTTAGCGCGCGGCAGGGGGCTGAAGGGCGTCGCGGACGGACAGCAGGTGCTGCTCGGGTTGAGGCCAGAACACCTCACTCGTGCGCACACTGCAACGCCGGAGCAGGGCACGTTTCGCTATGAGGCAACGATCGACCTGCTGCAGCCGACCGGCTCGCGCAGTTACGCGACATTCCGACTGGCCGGCGCGCCGGTGATGGCTGAGCTGCAGGCGCACGATGTCAGCCGTCCGGGCGAGAAGCTTGCGATCGACATCAACATGAACCGGGCCTCGATCTTCGACGCCACGACGGAGCGCGCAATTTGACCTCGGCAGCTTCCCTGGCAGTCCGCTTGTGTGGCACCGAACAGCTCGAGGCACCGCTGCGCACACTGCGCGCCGGATCCTTGTCGGTCGCGTTCGACAATGGCGCCTTGCGTTACATCCGCATCGGGACGATCGAGGTCTTGCGCGGAATCTCGTTTCTTGTACGGGACGAAAACTGGGGAACATGTACCACCGTTCTCGATGATCTGCGGATCGACGAGAGGCCGGATGCGTTCGCCATTGAATACCGTGCAACATGTGCCGCAACATCCGGCCGCCTGATTTACCGGGCGCGCGTCTCAGGCAGTGGCGATGGTGCGCTGTCGTTTGTGGCGGAGGCAGAGCCCGAGACTGACCTTTTGACGAATCGGACCGGCTTCGTGGTCCTTCATCCGATCGAGGGCTTAGCCGGCAAGCCGATAAAGGTGCTGCATGAGGATGGTCACGACGAGCTATCGTTCTTTCCGGACCACATCGATCCAAAATGTCCGTTCACCGACATCCGGGCGTTGTCGCACGAGATCGCGCCTGGGATCTGGGCGACATGCACCATGGAGGGTGATGCCTTTGAGATGGAGGACCAACGCAATTGGTCTGACGCCTCCTATAAAACATATGTCCGCCCTCTGCGTCGCCCGTGGCCTTACAGACTGCCCAGGGGCCAGAAATTCACGCAGGCCGTCCGGCTTCACGTGTCAGGAACGCTCCCTGCCGGGACGTCTGAAAATCGAAATCCACTCATCAACCTGACGATCGGCGGACCGGTCGGCCGAGTGCCCCGCACTGGCGTCGGCGTCGCCGCCGACGAGGCAAAGCACGCGCTCGAAACCCCCGAGCTCCTACGACGAATGGCTCCGCAGTGGATGGTCTGCCAGGTCGATCTCCGGATCGCACACGGCCAGGACGAACTAGAAAGCTACGCCGCGCTCGCACGGCTGACCGGCGCTGGAGTGGTCCTCGAGGTTATCACCAAGGGCACGCGCGATCCATTCGGCGAATTGGCGCCGGTCGCGGATGCTGTCGACTCACTCGGCCTCAAACTAGAAGCTGTCTCCGTCTTTCCGGCGCAGGACATGACATCCGTACAGCCGGGAGCACCGTGGCCGACTATGCCCAGCTTCCACGAAAGCTACTCCGCCGCTCGCCGGGCTTTCCCGGGCATCGCGCTGGGCGGCGGCATGGCCGCTTACTTCACCGAACTCAACCGCAAGCGTCCGCCAGCCGAAGCGCTCGACTACGTGACCTTCACCACCTGTCCAAGCGTGCACGCCGCAGATGATGTCTCGGTGATGGAGACACTTCAGGCAATCCCCCATCTAATCCGCTCCGCGCATGCTTTCATGGGGGAACGCTTGCCACTGCGTATCGGTCCCATCCAGCTCGGCTGCCGTGAGAACCCATACGGAAAATCCACTGCGCCGAATGAAGCGAACGCTCGCGTCTGTCTATCGCGCATTGATCCTCGTCAGCGCGGGCTGTTCAACGCGGCTTGGACTGTCGGATATTTCGCGGCCTGCGCTCGCGAAGGAATCGATGCCGTCGCGTTCGGTGACTTCGCCGGCCCCTTTGGCCAAATCCATAGGAAGGCTGATTTCGTGCAGCCATGGTATGACCAGCAGGATGGCCCAACGGTCTATCCCGCTTTCCATGTCTTGGCTGGTCTCTCAAAGCTCGGCGGAGCCACCTTGCTGTCCGTAGGAACTTCCGGCTGTGACGGCGTCGTGACGATCGCGGCTGAAAAAGATCGCCGCGTGACCCTGTGGGTCGCTAACCTTACCGCCAAGACGCAATCTGTGCGGCTTTCTGATTCGCCGAGCAGCGCCCGCATTGCTCTTCTCGGCGCCGAGCAGTTCGAGCGGGCGGCAACCGATCCCGACTTCATGGAAAGTTCCGCAAGACCGCTGGATGATCAAAGCATCTCGCTTGGCGCCTACGCCGTCGCGCGAGTCGACCTCGATCGATCGTCTTAGGCCTAGCCGATGTTCGCTGTTTGGCCAAACCCCCGTCAAAGATGAGGGTGGTAGTTCCATACTCTAAGGCAGCGCGTGGGATCCATCTCGCTTATACGTTGTACTATCGCGACGGCGACCAGGCTCGCTAGGTTCCGCCTGCCGAGACGCCAAGTTTTGAGGCCGCTCGCGCCGAAGCGATCCGTTGCGGAATCGGCCTGTTGGCTGATCTGGGCGATGACGATATGACCGGATGGTTAGTGCGCATGCGCGATCAGGCAGGCAACGAGCTTTGCACGATCAACGTCTGCGAGGCCGAAGCCGCACCGCAAACGGAAACAAGCCGGTTAGGCAGCACCGCTCACGTAGTGTCGATACGCCAGCCCTTATTCAATTAGATCGTCGCCGGTCGGAACTTTTGTGATGTTGAGCCCTTGTCCATTGAACAGTGGAGGTACCAATGGCTAACCTGGGAAAATTGGCGATCGCGATGCTCGGCGTCTTGGCATACCAAAATCGCGACAAGATCGGCGACATGATCCGTGGAGCGGGTGATCGCAACCCAAATGATCCGCAAGGCGGGATTCTGGATCAGCTTTCAAAAGGCGTTTCGGGGACCGCGCTTGGCGATATTCTCGACCGGTTCAGAGGGGCAGGCGCCGGATCGAAGGTCGATTCGTGGGTAGGCACCGGGCCGAACGAGCCGATCCAGCCAAGCGAGGTGGAAGCAGCCATAGACGAAGACACCCTGACTTCCCTCTCGATGCAGACCGGCCTTTCGCGCGAGGAGCTCATAAGCCGGATCACGCGAGATTTGCCTGAGGCCGTCAGCAAGATGACGCCTACTGGTGAATTGCCCGTTGAGGCGCCGAAAAGCTCCGGTGAGACGACCTTGCTCGACGACGTGCCATCGCACAGGACGCAAGCGAATTCAGGCGGTCAAAGCGATATCTAAGGTGACGGCTATCCATCAGGGAAAGATACCAAATCGTACTGGCGCGCGAGTTGGCATGATCGGGCAGGGCGGTCACGGTGGTCATACAGCAAACGTACTTGCCGAGTTGGATCTATTGGCCGCGCTACTCGATTCCCGCTGGCGCATTCCAGGCACATCAATTCGTTTTGGACTGGATGCGCTCGTAGGTCTGGTCCCCGTACTCGGAGATGCGGCGACGGGCATTGTCTCGGCCTACATCGTCTTGCGAGCTCGAAACGTCGGTGCCGGAAATGGGTTGGTCGCCCGCATGCTAGGCAACGTGCTGCTGGATACGCTCGTAGGAAGTGTCCCAATTCTCGGCTCGATCTTCGACGTCTATTTTAAGGCGAACAATCGCAACATCACTCTGCTGCGCCGCCACATCAACAAGTGAGGCGGATAACCAATCGTCGCCATGCAATTCTTCTAAAAGGCTCGGAACCGACAGGGGCGCTGGGGCTTGACTCGCGATTCCTGGAGTCGCGAGCATAGGACAGTGCCATTGACCGGCTTTCGTTCATCGAGTTCCAATCGCCCACACTGGTCGAGAAAGCTCCCGAAGGCAGAGATTGGCTTCACGAGATCAAATATAACGGCTATAGGACGCAGCTGGTCGTTGAAGGCGGAAAGGCGCGAGCATTCACGCGTCGCGGCTACGATTGGTTACACCGTTACAAGAGGATTGTTCAGGCCGCGGCAAGCTTGCCGGTCAAATCCGCTATCATCGATGGTGAAGCTGTCGTCCTGGGCGACACCGGCCTGCCGGACTATCAAGCCCTGGAACGTGAGCTGGGCAACCCAAGTTCGCTGCGGATGACTCTCTACGCTTTCGACCTCCTGTACCTCGATGGCCGTGATCTACGTGAACAACCGTTAGTGAAGCGCAAGGCTGCGCTGAAGAAGCTGCTGACCGAAACCGAGCCAACCCTGACTTATGCCGAGCATCTGGAGGTGAACGGCAAGGATATGTTCGACCATGCCTGCCGGATGGGCATAGAGGGAATCGTATCGAAGCGAGCGGATGCTCACTACCGCTCGGGCGTCCAGACCAGTTGGGTCAAGGTCAAATGTGTCAAGAGCGACACTTTTCCAATCGTGGCTTTCGTCGAGAAACTTGGCGCGCAGCCGCGCCGCATCGCATCGTTGTACATCGGCAGGCGAGAGGGCGACCGGCTGCTTTATGCCGGGAAGGCCCAGACCGGCTATACGCTGGACGCAGCCCGGCGCGTTAGGGAGCGGCTTAATCCGCTTGTTGTCGCCAAGTCACCGCTGTCGGAGCCGATCAAGAAGCCCAAGGCGACATGGGTCAAACCAGACGTTCTTGCCGAGGTACAATTCAGTGGCGTGTCGGACCGGGGCATCTTGCGGGAGGCGGTCTTCAAGGGACTACGCGAGGAGCCGCGTGATGCGTCGCGACCATCAGCCGATATCAGCCCGTTTTCTTGCCTCGCGTTCGAGCCTCTTCCGGTCGTTGCCGTGTTCTCTGATTAGCTCGCGGACCTGTTCTGGCGTGATACGATGCTGTTTGGCGAAATAGCGAACCTCATAATCTTCATCGACTGATACACGGTTGCGATCTCGAAAATCACGCTTGCTCTTGTCGTCTGCCGTTATCTTTTCTCCTGATCAGAGAAACAACGACCGACGTTGTATGTTCCCGGCGCCTCACTTCGGCCGCCAGAGGCGCGGGCTGTCCGACCGTACTGGGGCCGCAGCCATTGCGAAGGTGATCTGGCGAAAGTTGGTTGGCCAAAGGCGAGGGTGATTTCGTTTGCTGTTCGGAATAGCTGACCGTCGATCGAGCCTGCCTGCGGGCCTCTTGTTTTTTTACGACGCCAGTCGGAACCCCGACGGGTCGCAAATGATTCAGATGCGCATCCGGGCTATCAACGAGGATCGTGAGCAAAATGGCGGGGGTGACCACGAAGGCGACAAAACTGCGCTCCGGGAGCCCAAAGTTTCGTCTAGGACGCATGACCCGGGTCACAGCGCCGCGGCACGAGTTCGACTTCATCACCAAGGTCGGCCGCATAGACCACGCCGGAGCTCTCGCAATGTTGCAGAGGCATATGGGAGATAAAGAGGCGGTCTTTTTCGGAACTGATGTTTTGGCTAAAGCGCTAGACCAGCCTGCCGAGTGACGCTCAGTTAATCCCTATCGCGGCGCCCAGCCTGCCTTTCCGTTGCCGCTCAGTAAGCCGGCACAAGGCGCGTGTTTCGCAACGGCAAGGCCATGGTGAACTGCAAGCCGTCACGATGGTAGTTCAATTCGATCTTGGCGTTGCATTGCACGGTCACGACTTTTTCCAGAAGTGTCGTGCCAAACCCGCGGCGACTGGGCTGCTCGACTTTCGGCCCATCTCGTTCCCGCCAGTCAAGATTGACGATCTGTGTATCGCCGGACCCGCCTAACGACCAGCGGACATCAAGGCGGCCGCCCGTTTGCGAAAGCGCGCCAAACTTCGACGAATTGGAGGCCAGTTCGTGGAAAGCCATCCCGACAGGGACCGCAATGTCGGCGACTAGCGCTACGTTCGGGCCTTCCATAACGATACGCGGCCTGTCGCGCGTCTCATAGTGGTCAAGCTCGCTTTCGAGCAGCTTGTGCAGGGAGGCAGTCTGCCAATAATCGTCGGTAAGCATCGAATGGGTCTGGGCCAGGGAAACGAGCCTGGCTGAAAAATCGCGTACGAAATCATCGACGTTGCCGCTCGACTTGGCCGTCGCGCCCATCATGGCGCGAACGTTGGCCAGCGTGTTCTTGACGCGGTGATGCAGCTCGCGGATGAGCAATTTCTGCCGATCGGCGACCTCCCGCTTCTGTTCGATGTAGGACTGGACCTCGCGCTGGCGGGCGCGGGCACGCAAGGCGGAGCGCACCGAGTTGGCGAGGCTCGAAGCCAGAAATGGCCGTTCAAGCACGATCAGATAGCGGTCCAGAAATGCCATCCGCGTGTCGACTTCGTTCCCCCGCATCGTCAGAAGCACGATCGGAAAATCCGACCATGCGGGTTGGGCTTCAAGCCAGGCCGCAAACTGCGTTCGATCGGAACTGAGCAGGGCCTCCTCGGCCACGACAAGGCACTGAGCCTCGTCGAGAAGCGGCACTGCCTCTTCCAAGCTGCCGCACACACGCGAGGCAATCTGGTTTGTAGCCAGGATGGAGGCCGCGATCCTCGCGTCACGGCCAAGCGGCGCCAGCACGAGAACGGCGGGGCTGGACGACATCACAGCGCCTTATCCCTCAGAAGGTCTGTCGGCTTGCCTTCAAATTCCGGAGATCCCATCAGGATGCCGCGGAATTGTTCCAGTGGCTCACCTACGGCCACGCCGTTACCGCCGATTTTAAACTCACGAATCGTCTCTTCGTGGGGGCCGACACGTTTCTTGACAACGGAAATCGCGCGTCTCAACTGACCTGCGTTCTCGAAGAAGCGCAGAAGCATGATGGAATCGCAGAGATAGGTCATGTCGACCGGCGCTGCCGTTTGACCAAACAGCCCGTGATTGGCCAACAGCAGGATCGTCGCCACTGCCTTCTGATTGAGATAGGTGAGGATCTCGTGCATCTGAAGCACCAGATGTTGTTCTTCGGACATGGCATTGAGATAGCCAGTTAGGCTGTCGATCACGACGATCCGCACATTGGATTCTTCGACGGCCGCTTGGATGCGCGAAGACAATTCGCCGGGTGAAAGCTCAGCCGGATTGACAGATTCAAGCGTCAGCGTGCCGTCCTCGGCAAACGGCTCCAGGTGCATGCCGAGCCCGGCGGCGCGCGCCAAGAAAATGCGCCTTGTCTCGTCAAACAACAGCACCAGCACACGCTCGCCACGCTCGAGTGCGGCATAGCAATAGGTGCAGGCAATGGTAGACTTGCCAACGCCAGACGGCCCCATCAGCATCGTGCTGGTACCACGGGCCAGCCCGCCGCCAAGCAGGGTGTCGATCCGGTTGTTGCTCATGGCCGGCGTATCATGCTCGGCCACCTCATGCTCGGCTGCAACGAGCCTCGGATAGGCGATAACGCCGCCTGGGCGAATTACGAAATCGTGAAAGCCGCCCCGGATCTGCACGCCACGCATTTTGATCACGCGTAGCCGCCGGCGCTCTCCACCATAGACGGGCGACAGCTGCTCCATCCGTATGACGCCGTGACTGATCGAATGCAAATTGAGGTCATCCTGCTCAGCGGTCAGGTCGTCGAGCATAAGCACCGTCACATTGTTGAGCATGAAGAAGCTCTTCAATGCCAACACCTGGCGCCGATACCGCAATGACCCTTGCGATAAAAGTCGAATTTCAGAGAGCGAATCGAACACCACGCGATCGGGTCTGACGCGTCCGATCTCGGCCATGGCAGACTGCACGGTTTCGCCGAGTTCCAATTCCGAGGAATGGATCAATGTCTGTAGCTGCGCCGGATCGAAACTGAGCTCTGGCGGCACAAGTTCAAGAATTTGCACCCCCTTCAGGTCCCAGCCGTGACGGCCAGCAACCGAGAGCAGTTCGCGCTTGCTTTCTGACAAAGTGATGTAAAGGCATGTCTCGCCTTTCTTGGCGCCCTCGATCAAAAACTGGAGGCCAAGAGTGGTTTTTCCAGAACCTGGTTTCCCTTCGATAAGATGGGAGCGGTTCCTGGCGTAGCCGCCACGAAGAATGTAGTCGAGCCCACTAACTCCAGTTGCGATCGCTGAGGCGTCGTCTCTGTCCAACTAATCCCCCAATGTAATTTCGAGAACCAGATAACGACGGGCACCTTTGGCGGTTCCACGTCTCTCGGTGAGCGCTATTGTCGTGAGACGAAAAGGCGACAGGAAGCGCGGCAAAAAAGGGCGCCGTACCTCTCGGAGCCCTTTTTCAAGTTCAGTTTGGAACCGGCGACCTACCAGCCTTGCCGGCCATACCAGTCATCGATGTCGCGCTGAGCGCGGTCCTTCTCAATGCCGTAGCGCTCCTGAATCTTGCCTTCCAACTGATCGCGGTTACCGGCAATACGGTCCAGATCATCGTCTGTGAGTTTGCCCCACTGTTCCTTGACCTTGCCCTTTACCTGCTTCCAATTGCCTTCGACACGGTTCCAGTCCATGGCACCTATCCTTGTTTGTTTCGGACTGAGAAAAACGCCGTAACGCTACCGGAGTTCCCGTCAAGTTTGAGCAGATCGACCGATCGAAGCGTGGCGAGGTAGGCGGCCCCGAAGCAACCCGCTCTGGAACGCGATGATGGCTTGCCGCGCCGGCTGTGTTCTCCACAGTCTTGGCCACAGTCGCTCGCGAGACCAGCTTCGTTGGACAAACAGCGACAGGGATAGCGTGAAGCCAACTATGCTGCGTTGGTCATCCAAGCCTGGCGTCAGATACTAATTCTTGCTGTTGGGAGCCATGTTCCCTGCGGTTTTTGCCCTGAAGCGCCTTACCCGGCTGCGTGTGCCGCAGCTCTCATCCGAGCACCACCGCCTGCGCCCGCCACGCGAGGTGTCGATGAAAAGCCAACCGCAGTTCGGCCCGGTGCACTCGCGCACGCGGCGGCGGTCATTCCTGGACACCAAAAACTCGGCTGTCTCAAAGGCCACGCGGTGGCCGATCGTGTTCAGACTGGCTGCGTCGGTCCACTGCCAAGCGAGGCGGTCGCCGGACGGGAAAAGCGAGCGCTTCGGCAGGGCTAGGGCGACTGCATCGCGCACGATTTGCAAGGCATCGTCCGGCACCCGGGCGCCTGCCGCCTCGGCCTGGAGAGCCGCGTAAACGGCCTCGCGCAAAATCTTGGCCTTTTCCAATGCCGCCTCCGCAAGGAGCGGGCGGGCGGAAGCCTCCGCGAGCAGTGCTCGCGCCTCATCGACGTCGATCAAATCGGCACGTCCAGCCCAGACGACCAGGTCGGCATAGGTCTGCAAGAGGTCTGGCCCCCATACATCGCGTCGCGCGTCGACCGTGTTGACGAAGTCCAGGCAGGCGTGACCGCCAACCATGCGCATGTCGACGATAGTCTTCGCACAATCCATCCCCGGAAACATCGGTTGGCGGAACCGTATTGGCAAGAGGCCGTTGTAACGAAATAAACGTCTTTTGGCCGTTACGACGAACCAACAACGCCCAGCGAAGGCTGCTTCCGATGAACCGCAACACAGCGACATTTTTGGTTTTATGTGTGATCTGGGGCACCACGTGGATCGGTATCAAGGCAGGGATCGCCACCGTGCCGCCTCTGATGTTCGCAGGCACGCGTTTTACAGTAGCCGGCTTGCTGATCCTCAGTGCGACGCGCCTAAGGGGCGCTGCTCTACCACGGGTGGCGAAAAGGAGTTGGCCGCGCCTTTTCGTTGTTACGTTGTTCATGATTCCGCTTTGCTATGGCCCACTCTTTTGGGGCATGCTCTACATCGATACGGGCACCGCGGCTGTTCTTGAGCTTTCGCTGACCCCCGTCACGCTGCTTGGGTTTGCGTTGCTTCTGGGGGACGAACGCTATGACGGCCGCAGGCTCTTTGCGATTTTGCTCGGTGCGGCCGGTCTGTGCGTCCTGTTCGGGCCCGAAGCCTATGCTAGTTGGACACACGCAGACCAGCAGGGCAGGGGGCTCCGGCTGCTGGCGATGACAGCGGTGGCGTCGGCAGCTGTAATCTATGCATGGGGTTCGGTGCTCGCGCGGCCGCTTCTTGAGGTATATTCATCGGACTTCATCGCCGGCTTCACCACCCTTTTCGGGGGCGCATTCCTAATTCTCATCTCACTCGTTGTGGAGCCAGGCGCGGCCGCGGCTCTAAAAGGCGATTGGGGCTGGCCGGCCTGGGTCGGGTGGCTGTTCCTCGTGCTGTTTGGTTCGTTCATAGGCTACACACTCTTTATCCAGCTCCTGCACGAAATCGGCGCCTCGCGCGCCGGAGCATTTGCCTTCGTCTCACCCGTGATTGCCGTCGTGCTTGGCATCATCACCTACGGCGAGGAGGTTAGCCTGATCGACATCATCGGCATGGCTATCATGCTCTTCGCAGCGTTTCTTGCGCTACGCGAGCGCAAACAGGAAACATCATCCGCTTCCCCGCCGTTGATTCCACGCTCCGCGCGGGCCGATGGCAGAACATGAAAGACGGCGCGCGCATCCAGCCGCCAATCAGCCTTGAGATGGAAAAGCACAAGGTTCTCGTCTATGCGAAAAGAGGGCTCTCCCGGCAGCGTATCCCGCCTACCACCGGCGGCGAGGAAAGCTCCAGCCCATACGACAACACTAGTCGGCGAGGGATTTTGCCGAGTTGCTGCCAAGATTGCAGGCGGGATTTGATGGAAAAATCGCGAGGCTGCAATCAGCGACTTATTCGTTCCGATGGCGATGCAGGCTATCCGCCAACGCGTCGACAAAGTGTCAGCCGCATCGCTTCAGTTCCGCCACCTGAACGCCGAGACGGAATGCCTGACCATCGGCATAAGAACGTGCATAGCTTTCTGCTTCGAACGGAAACGTCAGGGTGCTGCCGTAGGCGGTGACGCGGACCGTCCACTTCTTGTCGCGAACGAGTTCGACCGAATTGTCGGGCGACGTCATGATTTCCTCCGGCACCAGCAAGGCGAAGGCACGGATAACGTCGCAAAGGTCGTTTGAATGCAAACAATCCGACACGCTCATGTCGCTTGTTCTATACGCCCAGACTTTCTCTCGATTAGAGCAGCGCCCGGCTGCAATGTCGGTGGCGTTAAGTCCCCTAGCTGCCAAGACCTTTCCCATTGGGTCGGTCCCCTTGCGGCCTCACGCAGCGACCTTTCTGAACCCAATCGCCGAGATCGTCAGCCCGCAGTGTCTTCGAGAGAATAGCCGGCAAGCCGCACGGTGCGAATGGCAACTCTGCGACGACTGCTTCAACAACTTTCGCGACTGGCTCGTGTGAACGTCGACCACCTGGGCGCTCACAGTGGCTTTCTGCGACCAGCCAGCTGCGATGAATTCATCACGGCTGATCACCTTTCAGGATCCTCGAGCATGTGGCGCACCAACTTGAACTCGATCGGCCCAAGAGGAATCTCCCCCCGGTGCTGCAAACACGGTCGTATCGAGCTCCATCTCGACGTCGCGATATGTCAGTGGTCTGCGCTTCTGCGCCAATTTCGTGACGGTAGCCCAATCGCGAGCCTTCGCAGGTGGTCGAGGAGCTATTGCGGCGCAAATGGTCTGATGAAGCGTTCATCGACCCCGGGCTGCAACAGCCTGTGCTGACCTTCAGCGCCTGGGGATATCAAGGCGACACAGGGCAGGGAATTGGTCCGGGCATCCCGCTTCAGCCGGCCGCTCCCGTCGCCAGCTCATTGTCTGGCCGACAGTCCAGCACAATTCCCACGCACCGGCCTTTTCGCGGCAAGACCTAGCGCGTCATCGATCGAGCGGGCCAGCTTGCTGCCGAAGCCATCCACCTGCAGAAGGTGGGCTAGGAGCAGGTAGAACTCCGCATCCTGCGAGGGAGATGCACCGGCCGCGGCTCCGTCGAACTCCGCGAGGGAAACGGAAGTCAGCTCTTCGCAGTCCAACTTCGAGAGCAGACGTTCCTGGATTGGCCTTGGCACATTTATGAACGGTCGATTCCAATGGCTGTCAAAGAATACGGCGCGACATTGAGGGCGCCAGCGAACCAGCTCGAAACCGGTCGAGCTAGTAGCCGGGCCGGGTCAATCCGAGACAATTTCGTAGTGAAGAAGCTGGGCTTCGTCGAGTGCCAACTTCACTCCAGGCGAGATGACGCCGGAGCCGAAGAGGATAATATCTTCACGGCGTACGAATACTTCATGGCCGAGTCCCATGGACACGAATGTGCCCGAAGAGCTTCGTTCGAGAAGCCGAGCTCTGCCATTCAAAATGGTGAAGGCGGCGTGGCGCCTCGATACCCAGGGCCGCTCGACGATGATATCGCATTCCGCCGATCTGCCGATTGTCACGGATTCGCCGTTTCGACAGGATCGCAGCTGATCTCTGTAGCGGATGACCAGATGAATCTGCCGCGGCAGGACCGAGCGTCTATCTGTAGTGGCGCCATGGCTGGTGATCTGCGTACCGGGGGCCCCATCGTCGCTCCACAGGGTATAGACATCGAAGAACTCTTGCTTGCCCTTCAAGGCCATTTTGTCGAGGAGCCGCAGGCCCTTGCGGCTTCTCGGGGAAAGGGCTTCGCAGAAGCTCTGGCTGATCAGCACCTCTCCGGGGTTCGCCGTGGTGGACAACCTTGCGGTGACATTGACAACGTCACCGAATATCGCGCCCCGCGCGCGAATGACCGCCCCGAAATGCAATCCGATACGGGCGCTTAACGGACCTTTAGTCAGTTGGTGGCTGATTTGGCAGACGGCCCTCAGCGCCATTTCCGGGCTCTCGAAGAGGCTGAGTATGTCATCGCCCTTCGAGTAAATGAAATCACCACCGTGCTTGGCGACGATCTCGCGCATCGTGTCCAGGCAATCCGAGACCTGCTGTAGAGCGGCATCGTCTCCGATCCGCTCATAGAGTGGCGTGCTGCCCACGACATCAGCTAAGAGGACTGCGGCAAGAAGCGTTTCCTGGTCCATCGATCTCGTGTCCGACCCAAAAAGTCAGCGTGCGTGTATAACACACGAGGTTGCCTGCGACATATCTGCTCGTGCGCCTGGGGCCGGGGCGATGCCTCAGGTGATCGTCGCGGACGGACGGGCGTATGCCATTCGTCGGCTTCGTGCCGGGCGACATCCAGAACCCTCTTCGCCCCAATCGTTCGCGACCTCGGTGCTATGAGTGGACTTGGTCTTTTAGGTTCGGAAAGGATGACCGAGTGCAAAGATTGGGCAACGGCCTTCTCATACACCATCAACCACGACCCGATCTCGTCCCTCCGACTTCGCGCGGAATAGTGCCAGATCGGCGGCTTTGACGAGATCATTCGGGCTCTCGTTCGTATTTGGGACCGGTGGCGACGCCAACGCTGTGCTTTGCGATAACATCACGGATCCATTGATCAGATTTCAGGTATATTCTCTTTGAAGATCACCTGAAGTCGTGGTTGATGCGGTTCATAGTTCAGGTGCCTGACAGAGTGGCTTAAAATGTTGAGCGCTTCCCGCGCCTCGACGCGCGGATTTTGATCTATGACCGCATCGAGCGTCCCATCCAACAAAAGTTCCTTGGTGCCGTCTGTCACCTCGTGGCCGAGAAAGAGAATGTCTTTGGCGCGTCCACGCTCCTTGAGCGCCCGAGCGATGCCGGTGTTGCCGGCGCCGACATTGTAGATCGCGGCAAGATCGGGGTGCCGGTCCAGAAGCGCTGATGCTTCCGAATAAGCCTTCTCTCGGTCATCCAGCATTTCGCGCATCTCGACGATCTTGAGATTGGGCGACTCCTCAGTCAAGATGTGCCGGAATCCCATCTCGCGTTCCTCATGGCCGCGATAGGACAGCGAGCCGGCGAACAGCGCCACCTTGCTTGGGCGTTCCGATCCCATGAAGCGGTTGAGCAGATAGCCGGCCAGCCGCCCCGCGGCGCGGTTGTCGATGCCGATATAGGCCACTCTCGGAACATGCAGGATGTCGGAGGCGATGGTCACCACCTTGACGTCATTGGCCGACAGCGAGCGGATCGCCTCGCGCACCGTTGGATGATCGAGCGCGATCACGCCGACGCCTTGTGTCTGTCCACGCAATTCTTGCAGCAGGCGGGCGAGCCGGTCGGGGTTGAAGCCCTCTATGGTGGCGATGTGGACGTCGAGATCGGGGCGCGCTAGGGCCTGCGCCTCGATGTGTCGATGCAGCATCTTGATGAAGGAATTGGTACCGGCCGGCAGAGCGAAGTCGAGACGGATGACCTCTCCAGGTGAGGGCCTGGGCGGCGCTCCGTTCGGGCCCTCCGCGATGTAGCCGAGGCGCTGCGCCATTTCGAGCACTATCTCACGCGTGCGCGCCCGCACACCGGGCCTGTTGTTCAGCACGCGGTCGACGGTGGCGGCGGAAACGCCGGCTTCCCGGGCTATGTCAGTCAAGGTGGAACGCACCGTCTTCATCTCCTCAATGCATAAGATCGCACAATGCCGCTAGCCCGTCCGACGGCCACAGCTGCCAGCCATCAGCGATTCTGATGGGAAATGATGTATCCAGCCTAAGCCGATGCGCAAGGAGGTTGGGCTAAATCGCGTCGCCCGGCGTGATAGTCGAGTGCCAGAAAGGCAGATTTCCCATCAAATCGAGGCATTGAGCCGGTGTGTCGACCTTTGCATGACGTCTTTTCTCCACAGTTGCGGTGTTACGATGTATTTTGAATATTTATGATGTTGACAGCCTTCCGGTGCTGCCGTCAATATCCCTCAATGGGCTCGTGGAGGAAACATCGGGCCTGAGGGAGGAATTCCAATGTCTGATTTGATCCGCATATCGCGACGCGGCTTGTTGGCGTCCGGAGGAAAGGCGGCGGCGTTCGTGGCTGCGGCCGGTATCGCACCGCAATTCATCCGTCCCGGCCGTGCCGTTGCGGCCGACGCGCTGGCGCCAGGCATGGTAGGCGGCCCCACCGGTTTCGAGGGCGCCGAGCGCTATCAATATGGCGCCGACACGCCGGAAGGCCGTGCCGTTGAGGCGGCCAAGGCCTTGAAGGGAGCAGGCAAGGCGCCGGCCAAGATCGTGCTTGGCCTGTCGGATGGCTCGATTGGTCAACTCACACAGCCTTTCCCGGCGGGTGCGCCGTCGATCAAGGAGCTGTGGGAAAAGGAAACCGGCATCCAGATTGAGATCGTCGGCCTGCCGAACGGCCAGGAATTCACGAAGACGATGCAGGACATCTCCACCAAGGGTGGGGCCTATGACATCTACTCGACGGAATGGAACCGCCTCGGCGACCTTGCCGAGACCGGCGGCATCGCCAAGCTCGACGACTTCGTCGCCCAGTACAAGCCCGAATGGGACGATCCCAAGACCGGCTATGTCGACGGCGCCAAAGGCGTGTCGCTGCTCAACAGATATCGCGGGTCCAACTATGGCGTGTCGCTGGACGGCGACTTCCAGACCTGGGTCTACCGCACCGACCTGTTCGGCGACGCCGCCGAGCAGAAGGCGTTCAAGGACAAATTCGGCTACGATCTGGCGCCGCCGAAGACCTGGAAGCAGCACAGTGACATCGCGGGCTTCTTCCAGCGGCCCGACAAGGGCCTGTTCGGCTCCACCGACCTGCGCAACCAGGGCTGGGGCTACACCAACTGGTATCAGCGCTATGTCTCGATGGCATCGCCCAACCAGTTCCTGTTCGGCGACGACGGCAAGCCGCTGATCAATTCCGAGCACGGCATTGCCGCCACCAACGAATATGTCGGCTCGCTCGTTCATCACTCGCCGGACGCGATCTCCTGGGGCTGGCCGGAGCAGTATGGAAATTTCGCCAAGGGCGGCGCGGCGATGACCTGCGCCTTCTCGAACCTGCCGAAATTCCTCGACAATGCCGGCAACAAGGATTCAGCCGTCACCGGCAAGATCGGCTCGATGCTGCCGCCCGGCCGCGAAGTCGGCGGCAAGCTGATCAGCCGTTCCGTGCTGTGGTTCTCGCTGACCGGCATGGTCTCGTCTCAGTCGAAAAACCAGGAGGTCGCCTACCTTTTGCTGCAGTGGCTGGGCTCCGCCCGCATATATGCCTGGATGAGCGCCAATCCGGGCGGCTATCTCGATCCGTTCCGGCTCTCGGATTTCTCCGATCCGCTGGTGCGCCAGACCTACCACGCCTACCACATCGACGTGGTGCGCGAGACCGTCGCCCGCACGGTGCCGACGATCAACTATCCCGGCGCCACCGCCTTCCACAACGCATTGGACGAAAATCTGATGGCGTCGCTGACCAAGGCCAAGACAGCGGAACAGGCGATGGCCGACACGGAAGCGGAGTGGAAGAAGATCGCCCGCCGCATCGGCGAGGACAAATTGCTCGAAGCCATCAGGACGAACAAGGAGGCCTGGCCGACGGTTCTCGACCCGATCAGCTGATCCGTCTCCCTGGATCAGCGCTGGAGGGGAGGAGCATCTGTTCCTCCCCGCCGCAGTCAACGCCACCAGCAAAGCAGCCAGATGAAGCGTTCCGTCCCCTTCGAGATATTCCGCTACGCCGCGATCTTCGCGGCGATGGCGGTGACGCTGGTACCGATCCTGTGGATGGTGTCGATGGCCTTCAAGCCGATCGCCGAATGGTCGGCGACCGGCGCCGACCTGACATGGTGGCCGAAGAACCCGACGCTCGGCAATTTCCAGTTCGTCTTCGGCGAGTCCAACAACAATCTGATCGTGGCGCTCGACCGCACCGCGCTGAAGCCGATCCTGTCGTCGCTGCTGTCTTCGGTGTTCGGCACGGCGATCGCAATGTCGGCGGGCACGGCTGCGGCCTACGGGCTGTCGCGTTTCGGCTCCGGCCAGAACCTGCCGCTGGCGCTGATCCAGCTCAGGCTGTTTCCGCCAATGGCGGTGATGATCCCGGTCATGATCATGTGGGCCTTCCTGAACTTCACCGACAGCTGGTTTGGCCTGGCCCTGATCTACGGCATCGTCACCCTGCCGTTCGCTTTCTGGCTCATGAAGACCTTCTTCGACGACATGCCGCGCGAGATCGAGGAAGCGGCACTTGTCGAAGGTTGTTCGCGGCTGCGCGTCTTCACGCGCATCACGCTGCCGATGATGCGCGCACCGCTGGCCAGCGCCGCCCTCTTCGTCTTCATCCTCAACTGGTCGGACTATCTGATCGCGCTGCTGCTGACGACGCGTGAATGGGTGACGATCCCCGTCTACATGGCCTCGCTGTCCTCCTCGATGACCGGGCAGCTCTATGGCGCCAAGGCCGCGCTCGGTCTTATCGCCGCGGTGCCGCCGGTCATCATGGGCATTGCCATCCAGCGCCATCTGGTGCGCGGACTGACCTTCGGCGCGCTCAAGCAATGAGCGCGGTGACCGTGACTGTCTCAAAGGACGCAAAGGCCGCGCTTGGCAAGCCCGCGCTGCGGGACGAAGGCGCGCGGCTGGGATTCCGGCTGACGCTGCCGGCGCAGATCCTGGTGCTCTTCATCTCCGTCTTCCCGCTGCTGATGCAGCTCTACATCAGCGTCACCGACTGGTCGCCCCTCTCCGGCCTGGGCTGGTGGAACGCATGGGAGATGTGGAACAACTTCGCCAACTACACCGACCTTGCCGCCGATGCGCGCTTCTGGAGCGCGCTGAGGCGCACGGCCGTCGTCATGGTCGTGTGCGTGCCTGTCGAATTCCTGCTTGGCCTGGCATTGGCGACGCTGTTCGCGGACGATTTTCCGGGCAAGCGGATCTTCTATTCGATCCTGCTGATGCCGATGATGGTGGTTCCGGCGGTGGCCGGCTACATGTTCTTCATGCTGTTCCAGTCGGGCGGGCCGCTGAACGACATCCTGTCGGCACTAAGCGGTTCACGCGTCACCATCGCCTGGCTGTCGGACCCCACGCTGGCGCTGATCGCGGTGATCATCGCCGATATCTGGCAGTGGACGCCGCTGATGTTCCTGATCCTGCTTGCAGGCCTGGTCGGCGTGCCGCAGGACCAGATCAAGGCGGCGACCCTGCTCGGCGCCAATCCGTGGCAGCGCTTCGTCACCATCGTGCTGCCGAAGATGAAGACGATCATCATCATCGCGCTGGCGATCCGCGTCATCGAGAACTTCAAGATCTTCGACACGCTCTACATCATGACCGGCGGCGGCCCCGGCGTCGCCACGGAGACGATCTCCGTCTACATCTACAAGGTCACGACGCAGGACCTGATCTGGGGCTATGTGGCGGCGATCGCGCTGGCCATCCTGGTCGTGCTTTCGATCGTTGCCGTATTCGCCATGAAGCGCATGGCGCGGGCGAGGCTGGTGCCGGCATGAGCGCGATCCAGCTGCGCAACCTGGTCAAGACCTTTGGCGAGTTCACGGCGCTGAAGACCATGGACCTCGACATCGCCGATGGCGAGTTCATGGCGCTGCTCGGGCCTTCGGGCTGCGGCAAGTCGACGACGATGAACATGATCGCCGGCATGGAAGAGCCGACCAGCGGCAAGATCCTGTTCGGCGAGCGCGACATGGCCGGCGTGCCCATGGGCCGCCGCGACGTCGGCTTCGTTTTCCAGAACTATGCCATCTTCACCCATATGACGGTGCGCCAGAACCTTGCCTATGGGCCGCGGATGCGTGGTGCCGCGAAAGCTGAGATCGACCGCCGCGTCGGCGCCACCGCCGAGCTGCTGCAGTTGGTGCCGCTGCTCGACCGCAAGGCCGACCGGCTCTCGGTCAACATCCTGCAGCGGGTAGCAATCGGACGCTCGGCGATCATGGAGCCGGCCATCTTCCTGCTCGACGAGCCGCTGTCCAATGTCGACGCCGCCTTCCGGGCGGTAATGCGGACCGAGCTCAAGCAGCTGCAGCGCCAGTTCAGGCAGACGATGGTCTACGTCACCCATGACCAGCTCGAGGCCATGACCATGGCCGACCGCATTGCCGTCATGGATCACGGCGTGCTGCAGCAGGTGGGAACGCCGCTGGAAGTCTACAACAATCCAGCCAATGTCTTCGTCGCCCGCTTCATCGGCGCTCCGGGCATGAACCTGCTGAAGGGAAGGCCGGCGGAGAGCGACCGGGGCCTGGTGGTCGATCTCGGGCAGCTGGGGGTCACGCCGACGCTGCCGGATGCGCTGGCCGCCACCTTGCGTGGATCGCGCTCTGAGGTGCTTTACGGCTTCCGGCCCGAACAGGTGTCGCTGGTGCAGAGCGGGCAGGGCCTCGCCATGCCGGTGAGCTTCGTCGAGCGGATCGGCGCGAGGACCATCGTCCATCTCGGCGATGGCGAGACCGCCGTGAAGGCGGTGTTCGACAATAATGTCGGACTGTCGATCGGCGAGCTTGCCGTCGTCGCCCCCGTGGCATCGTCCGTGCGTGTCTTCGATGCCCGCAGCGGCATTGCGATGAAGGCAGGTTGACATGGCCGATATCGTCTTTCGCAATGTCAGCAAGCGTTACGGCACGACGCTCGCCGTCGACGACGCCTCGTTCACCGTCAATGACAACGAATTCTTCTGCTTCTTCGGGCCGCCGCTGGCGGGCAAATCGACAATCCTGCGCCTCGTGCTCGGGCTGGAGACGCCTGACGCCGGAGAGATCCTGATCGGCGGCAAACCGGTCAACACCGTCTCGCCGGCCGAGCGCAATGTCGCCATGGTGTTCCAGAACCTGGCGCTGTTCCCCCATATGAGCGCGCGCGAAAATGTGCGTTTCCCGCTGGTCGAGCGCAAGGTCGCCGAGGCCCAGATCGAAACGCGTGTCGCCGACGTCGCCGCCAAGCTGCATATCGGCCACATCCTTCACAAGCCGCCGGCGCAGCTTTCCGGTGGCGAGCGGCAACGCGTGGCGATAGCCCGCGCCCTGGTGCGCGACCCGAACGCCTATCTGATGGACGACCCGATCTCTGCGCTCGATGCGCGGCTGCGCGAGGAAACGCGCGTCGAGCTCAAGCGCATCCAGCGCGAACTCGGCAAGACGCTGATCTACGTCACCCATGACCAGGAAGAGGCGATGTCGATCGCCGACCGCATCGCGATTCTGGAGAATGGCAGGATCCGACAGATCGGCGCCCCGTCCGAGATCTACGACCGCCCGGCGAACACCTATGTGGCGCGACTGCTTGGTTCGCCGATGATGAACATCCTCAAATCCGTTCGCGGCGAAGATGGCCTCGAGGCCGCCGAAGGCACGGTCAGCATCGACGATCGCGCTGCTCCGGCCGACGCGATCGAAATCGGGCTCAGGCCGGAGGACATCAAGGTCCGGCCCTGGGTCGAAGGGGGCGCTGGCCGCCCGGCGCGCGTATTCGAGGTCGAGCCGCTTGGCGGCTACACGGTGGTAACGCTCGCCGCCGGAGAGGCGCGGCTGAAGGCGCTGCTGCGCGGCCAGCCCGACATCAGGCCGGATGCGGTGGTAGCGATATCCTGCGAGCCGGCCCGGGTGCATTATTTCGGGCAGGACGGAGGCGCGTTGGCGAGATGATCGCGGCTGCGAAAACAGAATTTCGGGAGGAAGACATGGCGAGCGAAGGCATCGAGCCGGACGTGAAGGTCCGCACGAAAGAATACCGTATCGGCTGCATCGGCGCTGGCATGATCATGGCCGAGTGCCATCTGGCAGCCTATCGCGAAGCGGAGTTCAACGTGGTGGCGATCGCCTCGCGCACCCGTTCCAATGCGCAGAAGGTCGCCACGCGTTGGGACATCCCGACCGTGCACGACACGCCGGAACAGCTGATCGAGGATTCTGAGGTCGAGATCGTCGACCTTGCCTTTCCGCCCGACCAGCAGCCGGCGCTGATCCGCCATGCGCTGAAGCAGCCTCACATCAAGGCGATCCTGGCGCAGAAGCCACTGGCGCTGTCGGTCGATGAAGCCGTGAAGCTGCGCGACGAGGCAGCCAAGTCCGGCAAGATCCTCTCGGTCAACCAGAACATGCGCTACGACCAGTCGATGCGCGTTCTGAAGCAGATCATCGACAGCGGCGCGCTGGGCGACATCGTCTTCGCGCAGATCGACATGCATGCGATCCCGCACTGGCAGACTTTCCTTCAGGACTACGACCGGCTGACGCTCGCCAATATGAGCGTGCATCATCTCGACGTGCTGCGCTTTCTGTTCGGCGATCCCTCGGAAATCACCACGCTGACACGCAAGGACCCGCGCACGACATTCGAGCATAGCGACGGCATCACCGTCTCGACGCTGCGCTTTCCCTCCGGCGTGCTCGCCGTGTCGCTGGAGGATGTCTGGTCCGGACCGCGCCAGGAGGGCTATCTGGACGACCAGCACATCAACTGGCGCGTCGACGGCACCAAGGGTGTCGCCAAAGGCACGATCGGCTGGCCGAAAGGCGCTGCCTCGACGCTGACCTATGCCTCGACCGAGACGACCGGCGGCGAATGGGTCAGCCCGAGCTGGGACACGATGTGGTTCCCGCATGCCTTCATCGGCGTGATGGAGCAATTGCAGCATGCGGTGAAGACAGGCGCGCCGCCGGCGCTCTCCGTCGCCGACAACGTCAAGACAATGGCACTGGTCGAGGCCGGCTATCGCTCGATCCACGAGGGCCGCACCGTCAAGCTTTCCGAAATCTCGATAAAATCAGCCAACTGAATCGCTTACAGGGAGGAATTCACATCATGATGCAGGCAGGTATTTTCACGGGCTATTTCCCGTACGGCCTCGAAGAGACGGCAAAGAAGATCCGCGGGCTCGGTTTCAACACGGTGCAGCTCGACCTGCATTTTAGGGATATCGATCTGTCGGCCGGGCAGATCACTGAGGAAAAGGCCAAGCAGGTGCGCGACGTCTTCCGCGACAACAACCTGCCGATCTGCTGCGTGTCGGGCTACACCAACATCATCCATCCCGACAAATCCGAGCGCGACAAGCGCGTCGGCTATCTCAAGGAGATCATCCGCAACGCCCGCAGCTTCGGCTCGCCCTACGTGATCTCCGAGACCGGTACCTACAACACCGAATCCGACTGGGTGCATCACCCGAAGAACAAGACCGAGGAAGGATTCGAGGAATGCCGCAAGGTGATCGCCGAGCTTGCCCAGACCGCCTATGACCATGGCGCGGTCTTCCTCCTCGAGACCTACGTCAACAACGTCGTTGGCTCGGTCGAGGAGACGGTGAAGATGTTCGTCCACGTCGACCATCCCGGCCTCGGCCTGCTGATGGATCCGACCAACTATTTCGAAACCCACAACATCGACAGGATGGACCAGATCCTGAACCAGGTGTTCGATACGCTGACCGACAAGATCAAGATCGCGCATGCCAAGGACGTCAAGCGTTCGGGCAGCGACAAGTCGGAAAAGCATGCCGACATCGGCGACGAGGATGCGATGGAGAGCCACACCTTCCGCGGCGTCGGCGAGATCGAGCTGCCGGCGCCCGGGCTGGGATCGCTGAATTACGATCTCTATCTGCAGCGGCTGGCGGAAAAGCACCCAAACATCCCGGTCATCATCGAGCATCTCTCGGAAGACGACGTGCCGCGCGCGAAGAGATTCCTCGACGGGAAGTTCCGCGCCAACGGCCTGTGAGCGCCGGTTGCGCCGCCGGCGCATGGCGGCGCAACTCCAACCAAGGGAGGAATGAATGTTGAAATTCGCATTGAAAGTGGCTGCCGCGGCAACGCTGGTGGCCGGGGTCTCCTTGAGCCTGCCGGCATTCGCGCAGGACGGCCAGAAGACCTTCTATCTGCTGTCGCATGGTGGCCCTTCGGACGCGTTCTGGATCGACTGGAATGCCGGCGCGACCAAGGCCTGCGACCAGCTCAAGGTGACCTGCAAGATCTCGTTCAGCGGCGGCGACATGGCGGCGCAGAAGGAGGCTTTCAACTCGGCGCTCGCCGCCAAGCCGGACGGCATCGCTACCACCTCGGCTCAGCCCGGCCTGTGGACGGAGGAGGTGAAGGCCGCCAAGGCCGCCGGCATACCGATCGTGTTCTTCAACACCGATGATCCGGCGACCGGGCGGCAGGCCTATGTCGGGGCCGACCTCAGGGAAGCGGGCGTCGTCTGGGCCAAGTATCTCGTCGACCACAAGATGGTGAAGCAGGGCGACAAGGTGTTCCTGCCGGTCGAAGTGCCGGGCGCCAGCTACCAGCAGCTCGAGACCGAGGGCATCGCCAGCGTCTTCGATCCGCTCGGCATCAAGTACGACGTGGTCGATTGCGGCACCGACCCGGCCGGCATCATCGCCAAGATGACCGACTACATGGTCGCCAACAATCCGCCGGCAATCATTGCACTCGGCGATTCCGTGGCAGCAAGCATCAAACGCGTCTTCGACGGGGCCGGTGTGTCGGCCGGCAAGGTCCCGGTCGTCGGCTGGGGCAACTCAAAGGAGACGGCCGAGGCGGTCAAGTCCGGCTTAGTCAATGCTGCGGCCTGGCAGTACCCGTCGGCGCAGGGCTTCATGCCGGTGGCGCTGCTCGGGCTTGCGGCCTCTGGCGAGCCGATCGGCTACGACATTCACACATTCAGCCTCTACGACGCCTCGAGCGTCGAGCCGATCCTGAAACTCTACAACAAGTGACGACAATCAGCGCCCGCCCCGAAATGGCGGGCGCCGGACGAAACGCATGGTCCTGACAGATATGGCAATCACAGCAGACGACGACACGCAGCGAGCGAAGGGCAGGTCTGCGCTGCTGCGTTCGCCGCAATTCTCCTCGCTCATCATCCTCATCGTGCTGCTCGTGGTATTCGCCATCGCCGACGGCAACTTCCTGTCGCCGCTCAACATATCCAACATGATGGCGTTCCTGCCCGAGCTCGGCATCATCGCTCTCGGCATGACGCTGCTGCTGACGGCGGGCGAGTTCGATCTGTCGGTCGGCGCCGTGTTCGGCCTTGCGCCCGTCGTGGTGATGCTGCTGGTGCAGAATGGCGGTATCGACATCGGCGTCGCCCTCCTGGCCGGGCTTGTGCTGTGCATCGCGATCGGCGCCATCAACGGGCTGATCGTCACCAAGATCGGCATTTCCTCCTTCCTGGTCACGCTGTCGATGCTGCTCGTCGTGCGCGGCGCGGCGCTCTACATCACGCAGGGATTCCCCCTGAAGTCGTGGGACCAGCCCGGCTTCTTCGTCACGCTGCTTGCCGGCAGCTTCAATGTAGGCTCGTTCCGGTTCTACACCTCGCTCTGGTGGTTCATCGGCCTGTCGCTGCTGGCGATTTACATCCTGCGCTACGCCAAGCTCGGCAACTGGATCAGCGCCATCGGCAGCAACCGCAACGCAGCGGTGGCGCGCGGCGTGCCGGCCGACGCGGTCAAGATCTGGCTGTTCATCCTGACCTCGGTGGTGGCCGGGCTGGCCGGCATGATCAGCGCGTTCCGGATTTCGGCCGCCTCGCCGGTGGCCGGCACCGGCTACGAACTCGAAGTGATCGCCATGGTGGTGGTCGGCGGCACGGCGCTCACCGGCGGGCGCGGCACCATCCTCGGCACCATCGTCGGCGCCCTGATGCTGCGCGCCATCCGCAACGGCATCGTGCTGATCGGTGTGCCGGGCTTGGCATACAACATCTTCGTCGGCGTCATCATCCTCGCCATGCTCATCCTGCACGCTTTGCTGCAGAAGAACGCCGCAAGGAGCTGAGGATGGAAGTGCTGCGTCTGCAAGACCTGCAAAAGTCCTTCGGCAACGTGCGTGCGCTGAAGAACGCCTCGTTCACCCTCAACGAAGGCGAGGTGGTTGCCCTGCTTGGCGACAATGGCGCCGGCAAGTCGACGCTGATCAAAGCGATCTCCGGCGTCTTCCCGGCCGACCACGGCGACATCTTCGTGCGCGGCGAGAAGGCGTCGATCCGCTCGACGCGCGACGCGATGGACCTCGGCATCGAGACTATCCATCAGGACACATCGCTCGCGCCGGACCTCAGCATCGCGCGCAATCTTTTCTTGGGTCGGGAGCCGGTCAATTTCGGCTGGCTCGGCGTGTTCGCGCCCCTCGACCTCGCCAAGCTTCGCAACGCCGCCTCGGCGCTGCTGAAGCGGGTCGGCATTTCGAAAAAGCTCGATGCCGATGCACTGGTTAGCACGCTCTCGGGCGGTGAGCGGCAATCGATCGCGATCTCGCGCGCCATGCAGTTCGCCGCCAAGGTGATCATACTCGACGAGCCGACCAACAATCTTGGAGTCGAGGAAACCCACGGCGTGCTGCGCTTCGTCAAGGAGGTGCGCGACGCCGGCCACTCGGTGCTGCTCATCACCCACAACATCCACCACGTGTTCCAGGTCGCCGACCGCATCATCGTCATGCGCCGCGGCGAAATCGTCGCGGAACAGACGGTCGCCGACACCGACCTGTTGACGGTGGAAAGCATCATCACCGGCGCCGACATGTCGGCCTTGCTCAAGGAGGCGAGGGCAAAGTGAAGGACGTCGCATGGTAGAGCTTTACGGCAAGACGCTGTCGCGAAGGCAGGTGGCCGAGCGGTCCGGCATGCTGTCGCAGTTTGCCGGCGTGCGGCTGATGACGCTCGGCGACGGCGTGGAGCGCGGCATCCGGATGCTCGAGTTCCGCACCGGCTCCGGCCTGCGCTTCACGGCGCTGGTCGACCGGGCGCTCGATATCGCCGATTGCGACTTCCGGGGCCAGGCGATCGGCTGGCATTCGCCGAGTGGCTTTCGCCACCCCGGACTGCACGAGCATGAAGGGGAGGACGGTTTCGCCTTTGGCCGGTCGTTCTCGGGGCTGCTCGTCACCTGCGGCCTCGATCATATACTGGGCCGGCAAGACGTGCCGGCCCAAAGCTACAATTATCCCGGGCGCAAGCGGGTGTTGCACTCGCTGCATGGCCGCATCGGCACCGTGCCGGCGCGGCTGACCGGCTACGGCGAGGCCTGGGACGGCGACCGTTGCGTGCTGTGGGCGGAAGGCATCGTCCAGCAGGCAACCGTGTTCGGCGAGGATCTCCATTTGCTGCGCCGCATCGAGGCCGATGTCGGCGGAAGCGAGATCCGGCTGTCGGACCGCGTCGTCAATCATGGTTTCAGCCGCACGCCGCACATGTATTTCTATCACGTCAATGTCAGCCATCCCTTGCTCGACGAGGGTTCGCGCTACCTGGCGCCAATCCGGGATGTCGTCTGGGCGGCGCACGCCGGCGATCGTTACGAGGCGCAGAAGGTCGGCTACCGAACCGTGCCGGCGCCGCAGCTGGGATTCAGCGAGCAGGTCTGGGAGCACGAGCTTGGCGCCGATGCGGCGGGCGAGGTGCCGGTGGCCGTCGTCAATGACCACCTGGGCCTCGGCTTCGAGGTCGTTACCCGCAAGGATCAGCTGCCCTGCACGTATCAGTGGCAGAACTTCCAGGCCGGCCTATATGCGTTGGGAATCGAACCCTCGACGCATCATGTTCTGGGCAATCTCGCCGCGCGGGAACGGGGCGAGATGATCTGGCTGGACCATGGCGAAAGCCGCTCCTATGACGCCGTGTTCCGGGTGCTCGACGGTGCCGGCCAGATCGCCCAAGCGGAAGCGAGGATAGCTTCGATCGCCCGGCAGCCGCAACAGGATTACCCTGTGCCGTCGGGCGCTTTTGCGAGACTGCAGGTGTGACCGGCTTGAAACACACCATCGTATGCCGCGGCGGGCGGGAAGTGCGCCGGAATACGGAAGCAGGCGCGGCCCGGCCGGCCCCAGGCGGCCCTCGCGGAGCGCAGGCAGGAAAGCGGAGATGATGATGACGGCAAGCAGGAAGCGTGACTACAGCCTGGTCGGTGAAAGCACCAAGCGCGCCATCGAGACCGGATTGGCTTCGGCCGAATGGTATCACACCGATGTCCCGCGCAAGGCGATCAAGGAGTTGATGCAACGCTCCGACGGGCCGGCGATCCGCGACACGATCATCTGGGTCGCGGCGATCCTGGTGTCGGCCGCCGGCATCGTATGGTTCTGGGGCACGTGGTGGGTGGTGCCGTTCCTGTTAGTCTATGGCGTGCTTTACGGCTCGTCGAGCGACTCGCGCTGGCACGAATGCGGCCACGGCACCGCGTTCCGGACGCGCTGGATGAACGATGTCGTCTACCAGATCTCAAGCTTCATGCTGATGCGCAACCCCGTGCAATGGCGCTGGAGCCATGCCCGCCATCACACCGATACCATCATCGTCGGCCGCGATGCCGAAATCGCGGTAATGCGGCCGCCAAATCTGATCAAGGCGGCGCTGGCCTTCACCGGTATTCTCGATTTCCGCTATTCGCTGCCGACGCTGGTGCGCCAGGCGTTCGGCAAGCTGTCCGATGAAGAGAAGAGCTATATCCCCGAGATGGAGCAGCACAAGGCGGTGATCGCTGCGCGCTGGCATGTCGCCATCTATGCGGCGACAGTCGGGCTGGCGTTGTTCACGTGGTCACTGCTGCCGCTGGTGCTGATCGGCCTGCCGCGCCTCTATGGCAGCTGGCACATGGTGCTGACAGGGTTGCTGCAGCATATCGGCCTGGCCGACAATGTCGTCGACCACCGGCTGAACACGCGCACCGTCTACATGAACCCGGTCAGCCGCTTCATCTACTGGAACATGAATTACCATGTCGAACACCATATGTTCCCGATGGTGCCCTATCATGCGCTGCCAAGACTGCACGAGCTGATCAAGCGCGACCTGCCGGTGCCGAACCCGTCCATGTGGCATGCCTATCGCGAGGTCTGGCCGGTGCTGCTTCGACAGCTGAAATATGAGGATTTTTATCTCGAGCGGAAATTGCCGCCGACAGCCAGACCCTATCGCAGCGAATTTCACCAGGTGGATATGTCGGCGGCCGCTGAATAGCGATAGCGAATTTTGCCGGAGCCGGAGATGGCTGACTGGATGAAGCGTGCGCGGTGGACGACATCTCGAAAGAGGATGTCATCTGCTTCGATCCTCGCGGCCGCAGCTTCGCGGTTTGCCGCTCGCCCAATGACGAGTTCTTCGCCACCGACGGATATTGTACGCATGAGAAGGCGCATCCGGCCGAAGGGCTGGTGATCGACGACGTCATCGAATGCCTTGAAGCATATTGGCCGCTTCAATTGCGGCCGGCCAAGGCCAAGGCGCGCCGGGTCTGCGTCAATCTCGCGATCTATCCGGTGAGAATCGAGGCCGGCAAGGTGATGCTCCAGATCTGACGCTTGGTAACCGGTCCAGCACCGCGTTTAGCAAAGCAGAGTGACGTTTTCATAGCCGAAAGAGACGGACCGTGGCCGATCTGCGCCATGAAGGCTAAGCCAGCTGACCATGCTGCGCGTGCTGGTCATTGACGTGGCCGAGGGGCGCCGAGCGGGCAGGGGTCGATCGTCTCGGTACCGCTGGAGCTGTGCTGAACCCTATATCGCGATGCGGCCCCCAGCCTGTTCACCGTGCGGGCTAGAATTTCTTCGAGATCGGCACCGCCGGCGGTTTTCTTAGTTGGGCTTTCCGCCTCTGATCGACGAGGTCCTGATTCACTGCTGCTTCTGCTGATCAGCTTTGAGGTGCTGATTGTGCGGTTTGATCTGGCAGCGTTGATACTGGGCGCCACCGCGATCGAAGCGGATGGACAGCGCCTACCGCAGCGGCAAAACGACCGCTGAGCAAGATCAGTGTGAGGGAAGGAGATGGAATTTATTGGTGCGCAGCAAGCGCGGCAAAGCTGCGCAGCTGATCGTGGCTGGAAAGCGTCGCTACAAAGGCGGTGCGTTTGTCAGTTTGGAAGCCGACACGCGTCCGGCAGGCGACGGCGATCTCGCTGGCTGACTGCGGCGCGGGATTATTGTTGAACGACGGCAGGAAGTAGGCTCGGTCCGCCGTGCGTCCAGGACTCGCGTTCGAGTGGATTATGGTTCGGGGTGACGATAGCCGATCTGCGCAGCCCCGAACCTCCAGCGCTTTCCGCATGTTGGGCAGGGGTAGAATTGTCACTTTCACGCTCGATCTGCTCCGCGTGTGCGTCAGGATGATGCTACACTCAAACTCTCGAAGGTTCATGATCCTCTTCGGTAGCGACGGATTCATGCCGTAAGCGAGCCGCCCCGGGAAACTGATTTCAATTCCTTCGCAGCCGCGGTCAACGAGGCGCGGTCATTCCCGGCGGCTTTGATGAGCTCCATCACCTGCTCAGGCGTGATGCCGTTCTGCTGGGCAAAATGCTCGACTTCGTTGCGTTCGTTGGACGAGACCCGGTTCTTGTGGCGAAAATCACGCTCGGTTTTATTGTCCGTCATCATCTTCTCCTTTCAACCTCAATTCGCCGGCCCCAACCGCCCGCTGGAGCAAAAGTTCCGAAACCGCCGTACGCGAAGGCCCATCGAGCCTCGCTAGGGCTGCTGTGAGTAGAAGTAAGCTCCAGCTGGCGAAAGCTGGGGAGCTTGTCCAATGCCGGGGTGGGCTCGGCGCACGCCGTGGCATCGCTCCGGCGACTTTCACCACCCGCCCAGAACACGGGTGGGAGCAGCCTCGGAATGTTTGCCCGACCGCCAGGCAATGAAGATGGAACTACGCGACACCGAGTTCCTCGTCCTGTGGCATCAGCAGACGCTCTCGTGGATGTCTTACCCGGCATTCTCGCCCGAATGATCGAAGTGGATGGCGAGGCCAAAGGCGAGCGCTCGCTCGGCGATCATATTGACAAGATGGCTTTCGCCGATCGACAGCGCCGGAAGGGCCTCTTTCAACGCCTCGAGAGCATGCCGTGTCGACAAAAGACCCCGCCGCTTGCGGCTGCTCACATATTGATCGATCAGGGAATCCAGTGGCATCTGCCTGCCTCCGCTTCGGACAGGATCTCGTAGCGTGGCTGCGGAGCGACAGCATTCACATTGGTTAAGAGACGGCGGCGAACGCCATCATGCATGCCGCCAACAGACGGCGGTGGGGCTGATTTACGCCGGGTTGGAGCGCTATCCTAGGGTAAGCATGGCGCGACCGTCGCGCCGGGTTCGGACATTTCGATGCTACTGCTCCGGTACCGCGGAGGTTTGTGGATGGTTGCGTGCCGCCTCGGCGATTTCCGGAATGAACTTCGTCGCGGTGCAGCTTCGGTTTACATTGGCGCGGGCGGTAAATACCTCTTGCCCGCAGACTTGCGAAGCGAGCGCGATCGGCACATGCACCGCCAGTGGCAACTCGGTCTCAGCCACTCCTAGATGTCTTGCAACCTGTTGCTTCACCTCCGGCCGGCCGAGCGAGACGTCAACGCCGACATCATCCTTGGCGGTCGGCGACGATCCTTGCGCCGGCAGACGATCGTGCTTGCCTGTTTGCGATGAGTCGCCGGATTGTTGAGCCGGCTGACTTGTCTGCGCAGATGCCTGGGCGCCCAAAATCAGCGAGGCCCCCAGCCCCAAAAAAGCCCGGAGCCCCAAAGACACAATCCGAAGTCCGAATGTGCTCATTGTCATGTTCCTCACCGTGGGTTCAAACTTGGCGCCGCTCAGAGGTCGGTGTTGCTTCGGCCTCTTTCGAAGACAGGGATGTCTTCCTCGTCCTCATCATTGTCACCGGTTGGTATGTCCTCGGCGTAGCTGCGGGTCAGTTCCTCGGTTTCGCTTAAGCCGTCCATCGTCTCATTGGCGCCTGCCCCTTCATCATGACGACCGGTAATTTCGCTGCGGGGCCTTGCGCCGAGCGGCTGGTCGACATCGTCGGCTCCCACGAAACCTGGCTCCGCGCCGTGCCTGTCTTCGTGGCCCACGGGGCTGTCCAACACGGCGGCATCCTCCGGGCGAATGGGTTCATCATTGGCGAAGTCACTTCGTCTCGAATGCGAGGTCTCGTTTTGCTTTGGCATGTCAGGTCTCCTGTTCGTTTGGCAACTTCGACGACGCTGGTGCTTGCACGCCGGACTACCTGAGCGACGCACCTTTAGAGTTCCTGCATCGACCACCGCTTAAAGGTTGCAGCGTCCCTGAGCGCGGAGGCAGTGTTGGCCACAGACTCCACAGCGCCGCGAAGAACCAACGTCGTGGCCAGATCCACTCAGCCCTGAGAACCGCTCTTGCTCAGTTGCTGGGCATGTTTGAAATGCTGCCGGATCACCGGCGCGGTCTTTTTCGCATGGGCCGCCAGATGTTTTGCCTGACCGTTTTCTGCATAGGAGGTCATCAGCGTCAGGGCTTCCTGGTGCGCTGCCACCTGGGTGTCGATATAGGCGTTATCGAACGCCCCGCTGCTGTCGTTGCTCAACGCTTCCAATTGGGCAGCATGCTTGCTTGTCATCTCCGGCGCCACTGCGACGTCGTCCTTCTTTGCCGCCGCAATGAGCCGCTTGGAAGAGGTCGTGTGGTCCTTGATCATCATGCGAGCGAATTCCTTCACTCGTGATGTCTTCGATTTCCGCAGTGCCAATTCACTCGACTGGATCTCGAACATATCTGAGCTCGCAGCTGCTTTGACAAATTCCTGCGGGGACGTCATCGCGGTCTGAGCCATTGCCCCCGGGCTGATGAGACCGATGGCGATCGCAGCTAAAAGCGCTTTGACGAAATGCATGTGGTGCTCCTGCAATATTGCTTAACTGGCCCAACACGGCCGAGCTGCCGTTGTTCCCCTTTTGGTGACAATAAATACGGGGCGGCAGGCGTGGACCCCGGATGGCTCCGGCTCAGGGCTTTGATCATAGATCCGGCCGTAGCCAAGACCGGTGACTGCGCGGAGCTCAGCGCGGCCGTCGGCTTGGTGGGCAGCACGTTGTGCGACATTCAAATCTCCTAAAGAAATCGTCGGCCATCGTCGCGATGCGTCACTATCGGGTCCGTAAATGCCCAAAAATGTCCCATCCTTTGAAGGGCAACAAGGAGGCGTACTATGGCAAGAATTTTTGAAATTCTTATGGGCAGTCTGACTGCCGGATCTGTTCTCGCAATTCTTTGCATGCCAGCGACAGCAGCTGGAATTAAATGTCGGAGGCGTCGGCGGGTATCCGTCGGCAGCGGAGGCGCCAGCGCTAATGTGGGCGGCAACAGCGGCGCTACGGCTAGCGTGTCCCTAGGCGGTTCTGGGGCAAATGCCGCAGCCTCCGTCGGCGACACTGGCGGAGCGACTGCTTCCATCGGAACCGGCAGCGCCAATGTCGGTGTCGTCACCGGGGTTGGTACCGACGTAAATGTCGGCGTTGGAACCAATCCAGCCGCCAACCCCAGCAACCCGACCGCTTCGAGCAACCCGAATCTGGCTAGCGTTGTCGGCGATATGTCGAACGCCCAGGTCACTCGGATGAAGAAGCGCTGCGTCGAAGTGCTTAGCAACGAAGACACCTATGATCGTGACCTGCGCCGGCTCTGCCTGCTGATCTCGCGCCGCTAACCAGCGACCCCTTTCCGACCTGTCGGGGCTGTCGACATGACACTCTCCAGTTCCGACAGTGGAAGCCCGCCCGCCGAAAGGTTGGGCGGGCTTTTACAGTCAGCGTCCTTCCATCCGCAGCAGACAATCGCGCTTGGCATCAGCGACCTGGCCGAGCAAGCGATGGAAGACCGCGCGGACAAGCTGGGCATATCCTGCGCAGAGGAAGTCGGCAGCGTGTACGCGGCGATTCTCGGTGCTATCGTGCACCGCGATGCCGCTTGGCTGACTGACCGAGGCCGCGCTATATCGCGCCCGGCGGGCGTATTCAGTTCAGCGAGCCTCTGCCGGGGGGAAGCCAAGACCATCTTTCACTTGCTCGACAAGGCCGGACTTGAAGGCAAGGTGTCGAAGCGCAAGGACAGCAAATACCGTCGACCAACTGGCTGAAGGCCAAGTGCTTTGCGAACGACGAGTTCGATCTGCTCGGCGTCGAGCGTGAAGCGGGCAAGCCGGCGTTCGCTGAGGATGACACAAATCGCCGTGCCTAAGAAAGATCAGGAGCGCGCCACCTACGCCTGGATGTACGGCGCCCAAGGATGGCAAGGAGCGTGAGGTGCCATTATTGGCAGGAACATGCCGACGGGTGGCTGCAGGGTTTTGACGGTGTGCCGATGGCTGGTTTTGGAAAGACCAAGACCGTCAACGACGAGATGGAAGCCGAGGTCGACGAAGCCGCCGTCGAGCGCCCCGACGAATAGCCATTTGGCGTATGAATCTGTACGGTCGTTTTTGATTGGAGAAGGCTTTCGTTGGGCCTATAAAGATTGCGTTTACCATTGCCTTTTTAGGGAGAATGCGATGGTTGCAACGCCCATAGATATCGCTCAAGCGGCCACTGCGACTACGGCCACCTTGCTGAAGTGGCAGAAGTCCATGGAGGAACGCGCCACGTTTCGCCAGAACATGGATCAATCGCGCAGGGCGATCCAAGCCTCACGCGATCTGCTGAAGCGCCTTCGTCAACGTCATCGCGACGACGATAGCGGCGCGGATGCGCTAAAGGATTAGCCGCCAGGGCAGATGTGAGACGGAGGTCCGGGAACGGATTGGGGCCACGTGCGGCACCTAATGTCGCGATGGTGATGGCCGATGATGTGCTTGAACAGGAGATTGCCCATCTCCTGCATTGCCGTCATATCCGGGTAAGCCGCTAAAACGGAGCCTTCACCACCGACGCTGCCGAGCAGCGGGATCAACACGAAGCTGTCATCCCGAAACTTGCTTATGGTGGTGATCGTGAAATCGTAGTCGGGATAGGCCTCATCAAGCAGGGCGCTGATCTCGGCGAGGAATTCAGGCGTCTCGAACTGTGCGCCGATCGGCGGCACCACAATCATGTCTTTGCATACTTGCATCTCGCGCCTTCCCAAGCCGTCTCATCGTGAGCGGCTGTTCCGCCAAGGTCAAATCACGTCTTCCCTGCCGATGATCTGGAGTCAGCAAAGTTATTCACACGTCGACAAGATGGTTAGAATTGTCGCGGTTCGGTTAAGACCTCGATCATGAGGCGTGGCGCATCGTGTTGTTGGGTCTACATATTGCCTTCCTGACCCTACCCGGTAGCTCAAGCCCGTTGCCGTAATTGGCAACGGGTTTTTTTACGTCTTCATCTGGCACAGTTGATCTAATTGTATGGAACCGCGACGACAACCAAGCAATTCTGCCTTAAGCGGTCGATTCCTCGGATGTAGCCGTGCCTACGAAAACCCGCTGTTGCGCGCGCGGCGGGGTTTCTTGGCATCAAGACGCTACCCCGCCCTCAGGCCCGTTGCTTAATTGCGGCGGCCTTTACAGGTCCGGCGCCGCTGCTGAATAGGTGGAGTCACGAGACCCGGAAAGGGCAACACGTTGCCGCCCGTCCCCCGCCGGCGGCGCAGTTCAATCTCGCGATAGACGAGGATGCCCATCACCATTTCCGCGCTGGCGATTTCCGATCTCGATGGCAACGACTTGAGCAATTGGTGCAGTTGTCGCGTTTCCATGGTCGCAATGTGGGCGGCAATGGCTTCGATGCTATCGCCCAAATTCGCCAGTAACCCTGCGGACATCTGCATCGCGCTACTCTACAGCCGGGAAAACGTGTTGAGATGCAGACGCGTCCTTTGGCCTTCTGCAAAGGCCAAAGCATAGGATTCGAGCTTGAATGATCGGGTGAGTTCCTGGTCTTCCTCGACCACGCGAACAAACCACTCGCCACAGGCTTCGCCAACTTCGACACAAGGGCGTGCTTTGCGAATTGGAATGATGTCAGCCAGGGCGTTGCCTCCCAGCAATCAGGCCAAACGGGATTGTAACGTCGTAAGCGGTCTTCAACAAGAAGAGTTTGGGCAGCAATACGAAACTGAGGTGTGGGCCACAAATGGCCGGCGCCATGGGTTGGGGAACCTGGGTGGGCACCGGCCAAGAGCGGACAGGTCCGCCGCGATGCATACATCGTCGATTGGTGCCGCGGTGGTAATGGTGTGATCGCGGAAGCTACGCTTTAGCCTTAGCCGCCGGCCTTGCCTTGCCCGTTACAGTTGCCGTGGGCTGCGGTGCCTTCCTACCCAGACCGATCGACTTCGCCATGGCAGACCGTGAGGCCGCATAGTTGGGAGCGACCATCGGATAAGTGGATGGCAAGTTCCACTTTGTTCGATACGCGTCAGGAGTGAGACCGAAATCCACGCGCAGATGTCGCCGAAGGGTTTTGAACCGCTTACCATCTTCAAGACAGATGATGTAATCGGGAAATACTGACTTCTTTGGATTTACCGCAGGCACTAGTTCTTCGGTCGCGGCAGCCACGCGATGGCCAATCCCAGACAGCGACGCGTGCACTGAGGCTATCAGGTCCGCCAAACCCGCGACCGGCACGGGATTGTTGCTGACGTACGCCGATACCACATCCCCCGTGAGTTCTACCAGTTCAGGGGCGTGGTCGGGGGCGTCGGTCATGGTGTGAGTCCTCGAATTTGAGAACGATCTATTATAGCTGCTGCCGCAGCTGCGCAACTCGAGGCCCGATGATGGGCCGCTTCCCTCGTAAGCACCAATCCTGTTGAGCCTGTGTTTGCCGATGGAGGAAAGCACCATCCGAAGCAGTGCCAGACTTATCACAGGTTAAGTCGGTCCGGTGTTTATGATATAAGGTCGGGCATCATTCGCGTTCTGCTGGCCGCGGATGACTGAGAGACCATAGCGCTCCCGCCCAAACGGAGAGCCGACATGCTTTATCAAAGCCCATTAACCGCCAAGTTCCATCGTGCCTTCACCCTCACGTCAGGTGAGCGTCAAGCTCTCGACGCGGTAAGAATAAGGATCGTTGCGATTGGCGCAAACCAGAACTTGGTTCGGGAAGGCGACCAGCCGTCCCGGTGCATAATGGTCCTGGCTGGCTTAGCCAGCACCTCGAAGGTAACAGGAGACGGGAAGCGTCAGGTCACTGCTTATCATGTGCCTGGCGACATGCCCGATCTGTTGAGCCTGCACCTCGATCTGTTGGATAGCGACGTTCGAACGGTGAGCGCTTGCAGTGTTGGCTTCATAGATCACTCGGCTATCCGGCTGCTCTGCGAACGCCACCCCAGGCTGGCGGCAAATCTTTGGCGAACGACACTGGTTGATGCATCGATTTTCCGCGAATGGGTGGTCAATGTCGGGAAGCGCCAAGCGCTTGGCCGAGTGGCCCACCTTCTCTGTGAAATCATGCTACGTATGGAAGACGCCGGACTCGCGTCTGATCAAACCTGCGCTTTTGCTGTGACTCAAGCTGACCTTGGCGAGGCGACAGGGCTGTCGGCAGTCCACATCAACCGCACGCTCAAGTCTCTTCGGGAGAAGCGCCTTACATCACTTGTGAATGGCCAATTGACCATCCATGATTGGGAAGGACTGGCCTTTCTTGCTGAGTTCCGGCACGATTACCTGCACTCAGCAAGGACCAATAAAACGGCCGAGTTCATGTCAATGCACTGATTGCTCCAGGGGAAAATCGCCAGAAATGCGGATTGGCTCCAAGGGTAGCCGGACCACTTGTTGGCCTTCGCTGACCATCAGCGGTGCGATCGCCCCCCAAACATGTTTTGCCATGGTGGCGCGGCGGAAATGATCAGCAGGTTGGTACCAAGCCTGTCTGGCTTGCTTCTTCTTGATGCGGCAGGCGGGGGCGCCTTGCCCCAGGCCAAACGCAGGCCCCAAGCGAACCCGGCCTCACTTGGTGCAACGCTCCTTTTACCGCGCGGTCAATGCTTTGATGGCGCGTCGAAGCGTTAGCGCAAGGGGTTCACTTGCGCGCAGAGTGCATTCGAATGCTTACCGGCCCACACGGGCGTTGACTATCCGTATAGCCGTCTGGGTCGTGGAGGTTAACTGGGACGGGACACCTGCTCTCCTTGCCAGCCTTCGGGACGTTTCCTCGCAGCGTGCGCAGGAGGAACGTCGACGTCAATCCCAGAAGCTCGAAGCAATTGGCCGCCTCGCAGCCGGCATAGTTCACGATATCAACAATCTGATAGCAGCGTTCGACTCGGGCCTGCGGCTCCTGCAAAAGCAACTCGCCGAAAATCCCGGCGATCCGAAATCAGCCATCCTGATCGAAGAACTGCTCAGGCGAACACAGAACGGCGGGGCACTTACGCAGGAATTGCTTGCGTTCTCTCGGCGCCAGTCGCTTACGCCCGAAAGCACTGATCTGAACGGACGGATCGAACAGCTTTCGATGCTGCTGGGACGAACGCTCGGGATTGGAATCAGAATTGAACGCAACTTGGACGCGGCGCTTGGCCCTGTTCTGGTGGTCGACCCAGCTCGATGTCGCCATGCTCAATCTGGCGGTGAACGCCAAGGACGCCATGGCCGGCGTGGGAACGCTCACAATCGAGACTAGCGATGTCCCGGACGACATCGACGATGTGCATTCACTGTCGGGTTCGTGCGTTCGTATGACCGTGCGCGATACCGGTTGCGGCATGAACAAGGAGATTCTGGCGCAGTTCTTCGAGCCGTTCTTCACCACCAAACCCGATGGACGCGGGACCGGACTTGGACTTAGCCAGGTTTATGGCTTCGTCAAACAATCCGGTGGGCACATTCGGATCGAGAGCGAAGCTGGTGAAGGGACAAGCGTCCATCTTTTTCTGCCGCGTGTGCAGAAGCAGTAACCAGGCTCTGCCGGTATCGTCTTTGCATTGGGTATCGCGGAAGTGACGTGGCCAGTCCGCCAAAGCAATCCCGTAGAGCGACATAATGGGTGGTTAGCGGCCGCTTTAGAGATAGGGTGCAGAGGGTACACGGGCTTTTCCCCTTTATCCTTTTTTCTCCCGGCCGCGCCACCGTCTATTATCGGCGGCTAGGCCGCTATCACCTTCTGAGCGGGTTAGCGATGGAGTGCCTTGGACGGTGAAAACGATTCCGGCATCCTCAAACGCTTTGCGGATGGCGGCGATGTTGTGGGGACGCGGTTTCCTGTATCCGTTCTCAAAAGCGCTGATCACCATCTCGCTAAGATTGGCCTTGGCGGCAAGTCGCACACGCGGCCAGTTCAATAGGGCTCGTGCTGCTCTGACTTGATCTGCTGAGAGTACGGTTCGGCTGTCCATAGCCAGTCGAACATTTAGTATCGCTAAACTGTTCCTCTTGACCTTCTGCGATTTCTAACGGTGTGAGGCCGGCCTGTCGCAAGCCGTCATCGATTGTAGCTGCAACCTTTCGGACGGTTGTTACCTCGGCTCCAACAAGACGTGCTGCCTGCATTCTTGCTTGGAGATCAGCCAAGCGGGCAACCAGGGCTTGCGTCCTCTCGAGTTCAGGGTTCGTCATGTTCATTGTCCAGCTGAGTGGCAATTTGAATTTGTCCGGCTGAGTAGCGTTTGAATGCACACACTCGCCACCCAAGGGTGGCGAGCGTGGGTTCGTTCGAAATCTCAGTCGTAAACTTTCACGATCTTGCGGGTGCCCGGATCGACCAGGACCGTGCGGTTGTCGACCACCACGTAACGGTATTTGACGTTCGGGACCTCGTGGATCTCCACAGTTTCCGGCAGAGCTGTCCCGACGTTCAATTCCACGCCGGGAAGGTTCACCGAAGCTAAGGGCTGCTTCTTGACATACTCACGGATGACCGTGTCCTGTTCCGGCTGGATGATAATGTCGTCAGCGGCGGCGGAGCCGATCCCCGCCAAGAGCAACATGGCTGCGGCGGTGTTCACAAAGTGCATCTTCATATCTTCTCTCCTGCAAGGACCGGCACACGACGATCATCGTCCCGCACTGCCCGGCAACCAACTTTGAACCGGGGTAAACGTTCCCGCCTACGCACCTTTGTCTAATCCGATTGGTCTAAAGTCCGACCGTACAACGCAATGGTCTTACCTTTGGACTAGGCGGAACGGATTAGGGCTTCAGGTTGTTGGTTCTCCACAACGGGAGAGAACAAATGGATCAAAGTGTTGGCCAGGCGCGATGGTTGCTCGCACCGATTTTTGCAACAGCCGTTACCTTTCTGGTAATGGCGGTCGTCCTTAGCTGACATGTCTTGGATCGGCGCAGCCAGGTCCCTTCCTGCGCTGATAGGATTCGCGAGTTGCTTGAGCGGCTGGCGAATCCTCTATTTTACCGTGCGCTGGGCCTGCTCCTTCAGCAGGCGGGGCGCTTCGTTCAGCTCATGTAAGTTGGGAGGTTTACTATGCATCGGCGATCCTTTTTGACAGCGATGTTTGGCGTTGCAGGGGCAGCAGCCTTTGCAAGCGCGGTCCGGCCTATCAACGCATTGGCCGGTGTTCCAGCGGCCAAAAGCGGCATTCTCGAAGAACTCGACGCGCCAGACGCCTTCGACAACGAAGGTACTCACGCGGAAGTGGAGCCGGTCAACCATCGGCGCTACTACGACCAAGATTACGACCCAGACTACGACCCAGATTACTACCACCGGCGCCGCCGCCGCCGGCGGGGCTGGAGAAGAGTCTGCCGTAGTTACTGGCGACACGGGCGCCGTCGGGTCCGGTGCTATCGCCGACGGGGTCCTTCGGTCGTCTTGCGATTTTAGCTAGTCGGCTGCTTCTGCCCATGGCCCGTTCCGGCTGACGTGCTGAGAACGGGCCGGTACGATTCCTTTTTCGTGGCAAACGCAATCCATCTGAGGGCACTCATCAGCAGGGCCGATGGACCTGACTTACAGCTTGGTGGTGCCGCTGTGTGTGGTGCGCCAGGAGCGGTCTGACGATCCCTCTGTGCAGCGCTTCGGCTGCCGCCAGCCTGGGAAAGCTTTTCGGAACGTTTGGTTCTGGCCGTTAGGCCACGGGGCCAAGCTCAGCCATCAGGACACCCCGCAAGCGATGAGCAGCGGGGCCTGGTAAGGCCCGGCGACCTCCTTTTGACATACGGGGAGAAACCAAGAAGGGCGCCGAGCCTTACCGGCGCTGCTTTGAGGGAGACGACGCCGGACGAGATGAGAGTAGGCGATCATGCTAATTTCTGCGAACCATGCGAATGAGGGAAAGCCGTGTGCGATTCTTCGCTATCCAGCCACGAACCTCTGCCTTTCGGACATGGCGGTCCGTCGCTCGATCGATGATGAAGAACGCCTGATGTAGCTGCTCGACTTCGTAGAGCCCGACCCGGATCTCGAACCCTGTCTGGCGGGTGGCATCGAAGTCACCGGGACCGATGACAGGGAAGGCGACGACGATGGCGAAGCGGACGACGAGCGCGAAGCCAACGATGCCGATTATGGCTTCATAGAGGGAGGGCAAGGCCTATAATTGTCCGGTCGAGAATGAATAGCCCGCTGCCTCACGGTGGCTGGCTTCAGTTTTTGTGTGGCACGATGTAGCGACTGCTCACCGCACCCGCCCCTGTGCCCCGCGTGACGACAATCGTGCTATACCCGGCTGGAACGGAACCTGTAGCGGAGGGGTCGATCGAACTGCATCGCCCGACGATCTCCCCGTTGGGAGCGCCCTCGAGCCTCACGGCTAACGCCAACTGGCATGTGTCAAGGGATCCGAACATGGCCGGTGATGTATCGAGTGGCTTGCAGACTCCCTGGGCGGGACTGCAAGAAAGCAAAATCATCACAGCTGCAGTTGCCGGATCCATTCGTGAAGCTCCGTTGTTCGACGAGCCTCAACGCGGAATAGCGAGCTTTGTTTCGCAGGGGCTAAAATATGAGTTTTCTGGTCTGGCACGGTGGCGGGCTTTTCATTGTCACAGCTTTCGCCTCTCAATTGTCCGGATCCCGAACGGTAAAACAGCCATCCGACGAGACACACCGAGAGGATCGCGATGGCCAGAAGGATGCCGCCGGCAATGTTCACCATCAACATGAAATCCATCGGACCTCTCCCTCTTATATGCCGACAGTCGGAAACTCGTGAAATCAACATGGGTGAACAGGTTGCGAACATGCTGCTACGGTTTTTGCAGAGCACGAGATGAGACGAGACGGACCAGCACGACAGGGACTAGCTCTCGTCGCAACAAATTGACACACAAGGACTCGACGGAGTCGAACGGCAAGGGCAGGGACGCCATCAAGCGAATTCAAAACCGGTGCCTTGGCCGACGGGCAATCGCTGATAACATCAAGGTATGCCCTGAGGCGACGTTACAAGGCAGTGTACTTGGGTGCAGCCGGCAGCAGGCGGCCGAACTCTCGCCTTCCAGAGGTTCTGGAGTGCGCCGACCGACCCCGTCGTGCTCGTCAATGTGTAGGTTTGCAGTGTGGTGTTCCTTCAAGGTCAATCAGCAGCTTATGCATGGAGGACCACGGCAAGCGGCGTTTTATTCCCGGACAGCGCAAATTCTGTCTCGACAATGTGATTGGTCCGGGCGCCTCGTTTTTAACGCTCTTTGCCCCGCAACATCGGCCGTCCAGTTCGGGAATATCGGGACCTTTCAAGAATTCGGATATTGTGAGAGCAGCGACGCGTCGTGCGACGAAGGGGAAACAACTTCGCAGTCTCGTGCGACAGCGGCAAAGCTGCCTTCCTCAGCAGCGTCGAGTAAGTGGCGAAGCAGGCTTGTGTCCGTCACTGCAGTCAATTTCCACCCGAGCCGAGATGAGGCGCCTGGCTCAGCGTCTGCTTGCCGGCATCCTGTGTGGGGCGGGAGCGCGGGGGGCAGTCCAGGCGACCGGCAGGCAACGCTCGCGTCTGTCCATCGCGGTGATGGGAGCCTCGTCGAGTTCAGCAGCGTCGATGATCGTCGCATTGAGTTCCGGATTGGCATTCACCTGGGTGACGTCGTGCAGGAGCGCGATGACGACCTGATGGGTAATGGCGTCAACATCGCCGAGGGTATCCGGGTTGCCCGGGCGTAGCGGCTTCGAAGCCGCCGATTATAAGTATTCTCGCCCTGTGGCGGCCGATTCTGCGATTAAGAATTGGACGAATAGGCATGGGGGAGAAAGGCCGTTATTCTAAGCCTCATCCACCCTCGATGCGGGAAATAACGAGATCATGGAGTAGGAAAATCTCATGCTATGCGGCGGAGGTGCTTACAAGGGCGAGATTCACACCCGCCCAACGACAAGGCGCCCATCCCCTGCCCGATGGACGGTGGATAGAGTTTTGGTGCCATAGCCAAACCCACACATTACAACCGTCATCTATCCGCTTCCCGGTACAACCACGGCTGGTGCCGGCGATCAAGGCGGCGTACTTCGCCGACCTGCCGCCAGCCGACATCACCCTCGAGCTGCTCGACGACTGGTATGGCCGTCTGCTCCGGGTCAAAGGTGTCGACATCGCCTACCGTGCCGTAAAGACGTGGCGTTCGCTGTACAATGTCATGGCCGGCATGAAGCTATGCCCGCCCGGCTCCGACCCATCGCAGGCGATCCGCCGCCAGACGCCACCACCGCGCCACCAGACCTGGACGGCAGGCGAGGCGGTGCGCATGGTCAAGGGCGCCTGGCGCGCCGGCTACCGCGGACTGGCCTGCATCATCGCCGTTGCGTGGGACACGAGCTTCTCACCCGTCGACGTGCGCACGCTCACGCCGGCGCAGGCAATGCAGACAGCACAGGAATGGGGTTTTCCGATTGCACGCAGCAAGAGTGGCGAGGCGGCTTTCGGCACGCTGTCGTCACGCACGCAGCGCCTGGTGCTGGCCTATGTCGAATCACTAGGCGTCACCCTGCTTGACGATGCGCCGATCTTTCGCTCGCGCGGTTTCGCGCCGGGCCCGAAGGGCGGCCGGCCGCGCGCCGGCGTGCCTTACACGAAGGATTCTCTGGTCGACGACTTTGCCGATCTGCGCACGCTGGTGTTCGGGACATCGGAGAAGCGGCGGCTGATGGACATGCGGCGTTCCGGCGCGGTAGAGGCGAATGCCGGAGGCGCGTCGGTCGAGGCAATCTCGGCCAAGATGGGCAATTCGATCGACGGGAACAAGGCGCTGCAGAAGACCTATATGCCCGTCAATCTGGCCGTCCGCTCAGCCGATGCAAGGGCAGAAAGCTGCTTCGCCTGGAACGGAACGAATACAGAAAGTTGAAACTCTCCGCAGAATGAGAGTTGAAACTTTTCAAGGGGCGGTAGCTAACCCCTTGAAATTAATGGCGCGAGTGACGGGGCTCGAACCCGCGACCTCCGGCGTGACAGGCCGGCACTCTAACCAACTGAGCTACACCCGCGCATTGGACGAGCACGTGTCAGCCGTGTTCGTCGTTGGGGCGGTGGATAAGGGGTTCGCCACCGGGTGTCAAGCGCAGCTGGACAGCATAAACGCAAACAGGAGAAGGTTTTTTGACGGGCGGCACTTTGCCCGCGAAAACCACTGTGCGGCTAAGCTCGCAGCTGTTCATTTGGCCTTGCGAAGCCGGTTGCGACCGCTTAAAGGTCCGGCCGGAGCGGGCGATTAGCTCAGTTGGTAGAGCGCTTCGTTTACACCGAAGATGTCGGCGGTTCGAGCCCGTCATCGCCCACCATATCCGGCCCGCATATCCCGAATGCCGGGCGCGGCCGCAATGAGCCGCACCCGCCGTTCTTTCCTGGCGCGCTAGTCTATCGCTTGACGTAGCAGTTCTTCTTCACGCGGCGGATGGGATCCTCGCCAAAGGCGTCGACGCTGCATGTGACGCCGTTCCTGAATACGCCCTGGACGTACTGGCCACGCGCCCCGTATCTCACCACTTTGCGGCCACGGAACTCGCAGAACCGCCCCTCCGAGGCGCAGGCCACCCATCTGCCGCGGCCCTGGCCGTAATCATTATCGCCGTAATTGTCATCATTGCCGTAATTGTCGTCGTCGTTGTCACCATAATCATTACCGCTATCGCGCCTCGCAATATAGCAGGCCTTGTCGCGGCCGGGCGCCGGGTCGCCGAAGACGCGATTCGAGCAAGGCACGGAACGACGATCGAAGAAGCGGGAGGTGGTCTGGCCGCGCGCGCCGTAGACCACTTCCGAGGGGTAGGGCAGGCGGCACGTGCCGCCTTCATCGGCGCATTTCTGCATGCGCTGGGCCGACGCGGTGGCGGGGAAAAGGATAGAAACTGACGAGGCCAGGCCGACCAGGCAAATGAATGTAAACGTCATCCGGATCAAAGCAGTGAAGGTTTTTGACATGATTTTGTCTCCCGTTCGATTCGACCAGCATGGTACAGCTGCCTTGTTAAATGCACGATGAATGAAAGCCCTCGCGGAGGCAGCACAATGATCGACCATCCACGGCGGCTGATGTTACAGCTGCTATTGGCATTGGCAATCTCTGGTATTGGGCGCTTCGCCTATGCGGGGAATGTGGGCGACGGCGTCGACCAGCCCGCCGCCAAGGCAGCCTTGCTCAAGGCCTATCCCGGCCTTTTCACCATTTCGGGCAATGTCCTGACCTGGACCGACGGCACCACCATGGTGTGGAACGACGGCAAGGCGCGCGACGCCGACGCGCTGCTTGAGAGCCCCGACATCGAAGACATGTTTCGCTACGTCTATCCCAGAGCAGCCGAGGGCGCGCTGGTCCCGGCGGAGGATTTCGATCCCGGCCGTATCCGCAATGAACCTTTCTTCGAGAAGCTCTACGGGGCAAGTGCCGCCGAGGTGGGCAAGCACATCGCCAACGTCAAATGGTTGCCGAAGCTCGGCAAGAAGACCGTGCAGGTCACCAGGATTTTCGGCATCAACGACCGGCTGGGCAAGGTCTCCGCTGCGCTTGAGGCGATGCCCGCGGAGCTGAGCCGTTACGGGCTCAAGCCCGGCGGCGGCTTTGTCTGGCGGCCGATCGCCGGCACCGACCGGTTGAGCGTTCACTCGTTCGGAGCGGCCTTCGATATCAATGTCGGCTTCTCCGACTATTGGTACAACAACAGGAACAAAACCAACCCGAAGGCCCACATTCCCTTCAAGAACCGGATTCCGCTGGAAATCGTGAAATTGTTCGAGAAAAACGGCTTCATCTGGGGCGGGCGCTGGTATCACTACGACACCATGCACTTCGAGTACCGGCCTGAGTTGCTGCTGTACAAGAAATCCGGCTGATCACGGCGGCAGCAGCCGGAAATCCTTGCCTTCGGGCAGCAACTGGCCGCCGTCGACGACGATGGTGGTGCCGGTGATGTAACTGGCATCGTCCGAGGCCAGGAACAGGAAGGCATTGGCGACGTCGCGCGGACTGCCGAGGCGTCCCAACGGGATCGAATCCTCCATGTTCTTGATGTAGGCGGCGCCCCGATGCAGCTCGATCGCTTCGGTCAGGATGTTGCCGGGCTCGACGCCGTTGACGGTGATGCCGTAGCCCGAAAATTCCAGCGCCGCCGAGCGGATGAAGCCGTTGATGCCGGCCTTGCTGGCGGCATAGTGGCCGTGGCCGGGGCTGGTGACGTGCGGACCGGTGATCGACGAGGTGTAGAGCATGCGCCCGTAACCTTGCGCCTTCATCGGCGCCAGCGCCGCCAGCGTGGCGTTGAACGTGCCGCGCAGATTGACCGCCATCACCCGGTCCCAGTCGTCCGGGCTGGTGTTTTCGATCAGCTGCCAGGGATAGATGCCGGCATTCTGCACGACGATGTCGAGGCGGCCATGGCGGCTCAGCGCCAGCGCCACCGCAGCTTCTGCATCGGCCATTTGCGAGATGTCGGCGCGAATGAAATCCGCGCCGAGCTCGTCCGCGGTCGCCTGGCCGGCTTCGGCCTCGCTGTCGGCCAGGACCAGCCTTGCGCCTTCTTCGGCAAAGCGCTGGGCGATGCCCTTGCCGATGCCGCGCGCGCTGCCGACGATCAGCGCGACCTTGCTTTCGAGCCGTCCTGTCATGCCAGCCGTCTCCTATGCGAGTCTTTGGCGAATGGTTTGCTTGAAGGCGTCGAGCAGCACGGCGGCGAGCACCAGCAGGCCATGGATCACCTGGGTGAAATTGGCCGGCAGGCCCATCAGGTTGATTGCCGTGTTGATGGAGGAGAGCAGCAGCACGCCGGCATAGACGCCGGGCAAGGTGCCGACACCGCCTTTCAGGCTGACGCCGCCGATGACGACGGCGGCAAAGGCGTTGAACAACAGCCCGGTGCCGAGATTGGCGGTGGCGCCCGAGGTGCGGATGGCGAGCAGCCAGCCGGCGAGGCCGGCAATGGCGCCGGCAAGTACGAAGGCGATGATCAGATTGCGGTTGACGCGGATGCCGGCGCGGAAGGTCGCGGTCTCGTTGCCGCCGATCATCACGAGGTGGCGGCCGAACGGCGTTTTGGCCATGATCAGCGAGAACAGGACGAAACAGGCGACCGCGATCCAGGCGGTCAGCGGCAGGCCGGCCAGTCGCTGGATGCCGAACCGGCGGATGGCCGGCGCCAGATCCTGTGCCGAGCGGCCGCCGGAAATCACCAGCACCAGGCCGCGCACCCAGATGTAGGACGCCAGCGTAATGATAAAGGCGCTCATCTTCACCTTGACCACGAGATAGCCGTTGAAGGCGCCGATGAGGCCGCCGACGGCCAGCGCAACCAGCAGCGAAACCGGAACCATCAGCCATTGCGGATTGAGCTGTATGCCCATGCCGATGCCCGATGAGCAGAACAGGATGCCGACCGCCATGGCGCTGAGTGCGGCCACCGATTCCACCGACAGGTCCATATGGCCGGCAATGATGACCAGCGACAGGCCGATCGACATCACGCCGAGAACGCTCGAGGCCTCGATGATGTTGGCGAAGATGCCGAGCTGGAAATAGTTGGGGACGAAGACGGAAAAGACAACCAGCACAAAGATCAGCATGAACCAGACGAGGTTGTCGAGGACGAACTCCAGGGCTTTGCGGCTGCGCGGGTTCATGGGCTGATCCGGTTGGCGCCCCCGAGAAAATCAGGCTGAGAAATCAACTCGATTTCATCGGGTTCAGGCGCGGGTTTAGGTTCGCCACGGTGTCCTGGGACGCGGCGTCGTGAATGGGCAGGCTCCGGGCCGCAATGGCCCGGAGCGCTTCGCTAGGCGACTATTCGACAGACTTGATCGTGTCCGTCGGCGGCTTCTGGTTGCCCCAGAAGGCCGGATTGTCGACGTTTTCCTTGGTGATGGCGGCGCCCGGGATCTTGATGTTGGGGCCCCAGCTCTCCTTGGTCACGGTCGACTTCAAGCCGAGCACGTCATACTCGCCAGGCTTGATTTCCTGCTTGCCGGCGATCTTGTCCATGAACATCGCCACGGCCGCGGCCTGCGCGTAGAGCGGCTGCTCGACTTCGACATTGAGCCAGCCCTTGCGGATCAGGTCGAGACCGACCGGAGCGCCGTTCGAGCTCATCAGCATGACGTCGCCCGGCTTCTTGCCGGCGGCCTCGAGCGAGGCGACGGCTGCGACCGACAGGTGCGCGGCATGGCTGAAGATCAGGTCGATGTCGGGGTTGGCGAGCATCTGGTCGGCAACGATCGTGCCGGCGTTGCTGGCTTCCCATTGCATGGCCGGCAGCGAGATGATCTTGACGTCAGGAAACGCCTTCAACTTCTCCTCGAAACCCTTCTGGATGTCGAGCGTGTAGGGATCGCCGGGATCGCCGAGCACCTGCAGGATCTTGCCCTTCACAGAACCGTTCTTGGCGGTCAGAAGCTTTTGCGCCTGCTCGGCGGCGACGTAGCCGATCTCGACCGTGCCCGCCACCGAGGTGAAATCGGACGGGGTCGAGGTGATCTGGCGGTCGAACTCGACCACCGGGATGCCGGCCGCACGCGCCGCTTCGATGGACGGCTTCAGCGCGTTGAAATCGACGGCGGCCAGGATGATCGCCGCCGGCTTCAGCGCAATGACGTCGTTCATCTGCGATTGCTGCGCGTCGGTCTTGTTGTCGGCGTTGAGTGTTTTCACCTCATAGCCGACCTGCTTGAGGAACAGCTCCAGCGCGCTCACCGAGCCGGTCTGGAATTCATCGAGCAGGGTCGGGACCATATAATAGACGGTGCCCTTGGTCTGGGACATTGCCGGCGTGAGCGAGGCAAGAGCCAGTGCCAGGATACCGAAGACAAGAACCAGTATTCGCTTCATGTCGTTCGCTCCTCTTTTATACCGGACCCCTCTTTTGTCCCTCAACCTGCCGGTCCGGCACCGGCAAGCGTCTCACCGGTGATCATGTTGATCACCGCATCGGGACTTGTTTTGTTGCGTGCGACATCGCCGGCCACGACGCCTTGCCGGATCACCACGATCCGGTCGGCGACCTGGAAAGCCTGTTGCATGATGTGGGTGATGATGACGACGCCGATGCCCTGGTTGGCCACCTGGCGGATCATCTCGAGACCGCGCCTGGTCTGCTCGACGCCGAGTGCCGCGAACGGCTCGTCAAGCAGCACCAGCTTGCCGCCCCAGTGCACGAAGCGGTTGAGCTCGATGGCCTGGCGTTGGCCGCCCGAGAGATGCTCGACATTGGTGCGCAGCGACGGGATGCGGGTGCCGGCACTTGCCAGCGCCTTGCCGACCACGGCCTCCATGGCGCGCTCGTCGAGGATGGGGACACCGAGAACCTTGCGGGTGATTTCGCGGCCCATGAAGAAATTGGCGACGACGTCGACATTGGTGCAGAGCGACAGGTCCTGGTAGACGGTCTCGATGCCGGCAGCCTTGGCCTCGGCTGGCGTTTTCGCCAGGAATTCCTTGCCCTCGAACAGCATGCGGCCGGAGCTCGGCTCGAGGCCGCCGGCGATGATCTTGACCAGTGTCGACTTGCCGGCGCCGTTGTCGCCGAGCAGCGCCACGACTTCGCCCTTGCCGATCGAGAAGCTGATGCCCCTCAGCGCATGAATGGCGCCGTAATTCTTGGTGACGTTTTCGAGTACCAGCAGCGGTTCGGTCATGCCGCCACTCCCTTGCTGTGCATGAGGTCGGACCGGCGCTCGCGCTCGGCAATGAACATCTGGCCGAAGCGCGGCGACAGCACGCCCGAAACGGCCAATGCGGCAGCGCCGCGCAGCACCGAATGCTTGCCGCCGGTCGCCACCGTCACGCGCGGTGTCTTGCGGTCGCGCCGCGCCGAGACCGAATTGGGAAGCTGTCCCGCCGCGCCGACCAGCTTTTCGAGCAGGTCGGTGGGCGCAAGCCCGCCGAGGATGACGGTTTCCGGGTCGAACACATTCTCGATGGTGACGATGGCGTTGCGGAAGATCGGCGCGATCTCGGCCACCCAGGCGGCGTCGCTGATGTTGCGGCGGCGACGTGCTTCGAGCGAGAGATACCGTTCGAGGCAGCCGCTGTTACCGCATGGGCAAGGCTCGCCACCGGGAACGGCAGGGATGTGTCCGATTTCGCCGGCATTGCCCCAGGCGCCGCGCATCACCGCGCCGTCATGCACGATGACGCCGCCGAGGCCGACGCCGAAATAGAGGTAGTAGTATTCGGAATAACCGGAGCCGAGACCGTAAAGCCGTTCGCCCATGGCCGCCGCCGCCATGTCGGTTTCGAAGAAGGCCGGCAGCCCGGTCGGCGCCGCCAGCCGTTCCGGCAGCGCGACATCCTTCCAGCCGGCCATGGTCGTCGGGCCGACGAAGCTCATCGACTCCACGCCGAAGGGTCCAGGCAGCGCCATGCCGATGCCGAGCACGCGTCCGCCGGGGCGCAGCGCGGTCAGCTCGGGCACCATCGCGCCGATCAGCTCGAAGGCATGGTCGGGCGTCGCATGCGGCGCCTCGCGATGCATGCTCTCGATGACATCGCCGCTGAGATTGATGAGCGCCGCGTCGATCCCCAGCGGGGTGAGGTGGACGCCGACGGCATAGCCGCCCTCGGGGTTGATCCTGAGCGTCGCCGGCGGCAACCCGCGTCCGCGCGGCTCTTCGCGCAGCGACAGCACATAGCCATGCTCTTCGAGTTCGCGAACGATGGTCGATACGGTCTGGACGGTGAGGCCAACGCGGCCGGCAATGTCGCCGCGAGCTATGGGACCGTGAAGGCGGATGGACTCCAGCACGATGCGCCGGTTGTAAGGCCGCCCGAACTCCTGATTGGTTCCCCGCAGTGCCATGTCCCGCGCCCTTTAGGAAGGCTAAGACTTGCACAGGCAATTTATTCAGTCAAATGGAATTCAAAAATAATTCGGAATGGTTCCCAGACGCGGTGCAGGACCTGTCCCATGCGCCGCGCTGGCCGATTGCAGCCGGGCTGAAACCACCGCAATGGTGAATGACGTCAGGCGGGCGCGGGGCTCGCCCGACCAGTGATCCAGCAGGAAAACCGATGATCGAATTGCCTTTTGCGCGCGATGAGTACCAGCGGCGGCTCAAGAAGATCCGCACCGAGATGGCGGCGCGTGGGCTGGAACTGCTGGCCGTCAACGATGTCGCCAACCAGCATTACATCACCGGCTATGACGGCTGGTCGTTCTACACGCCGCAGGTCGTGCTTGTCCCGATCGAAAACGAGGCCGAGCCGGTCTGGATCGGCCGCGCCATGGATGCGGCAGGCGGCTTGCTGACGGCCTGGATGAAGCCGGAGAATGTGGTCGGCTTCCCCGAGGACCACGTGCAGCGCGCCGATCGCCATCCGATGGACTGGATAGCGGCCTGCATCGTCGCCAAGGGCTGGGGCGCGAGACATATCGGCATCGAGCTCGAAGCCTATTATTTCTCGCCGAAGGCGCATGCCCGGCTCGTCGCCGGCCTGCCCAATGCGAAATGGCACGACGCCGATCTGCTGGTGAACTGGATCCGCGCCGTCAAATCCGCGCCCGAAATTGCTTATCTGCGCAAGGCGTCGACACTTGCCGAATCGGCGGTTTCGCGGGCCTTCGAAGTCATCGCGCCAGGCGTGCGCGAATGCGATGCGATTGCCGCGATCCAGGCGGCGCAGATTGCCGGCAGTCCAGACTTCGCCGGCGACATCACGGCACTGCCGCCGACCATCCTCGGCGGCGAGAATGCATCGGCTCCGCACATCATGTGGAGCGATCGGCGCTTCGGCAAGGACGAAACGATTGCGCTCGAACTTGCCGGTGTCTGCCGCCGCTATGCCGCAGGCCTCGCCCGAACGATGCAGCTCGGCAACACGCCGGCTTGTGTCGCCGACACCGCAAAGGCGGTGATCGAAGGCATGGATGCGGTGCTCGACGCGGTCAGGCCGGGGACCACAGCCGAAGCGGTCGAGGCCGCATGGCGCAAGGTTATCCAGCGCTACGGGCTGAAGAAGGAATCGCGCATCGGCTACTCCATCGGCGTCGCTTATCCCCCGGATTGGGGCGAGCACACGATCAGTCTGCGGCCCGGCGACAAGACCGCGCTGCAACCCGGCAACGTCCTGCACTCCATTCTTGGCATGTGGATGGATGGCTGGGGCATCGAGATCAGCGAGACCATTCTGGTGACCGAGACCGGCCATGAGACGCTGACCAAATTCCCGCGAGACATCCATGTCAAATCCTGACCGGTCAGCCACGACGGACGCCACCGCGACCCGCCTGACGCATCTGCTCAATATTGGATCGTCCGGCGCTCGATCAGCACCACAAGACAAAACAGGACGATCGACAGGCCCGATGACAGCACGATCGCCGCGTAGAGGCGGTCCGACTGGTAGTTGAAGGACGCCTGGATGATCAGCGCGCCAAGTCCTTGGTCGGAGCCGATCCATTCGCCGACAATGGCGCCGATCACGGCGGTGGCCGAGGCAATCCTCAGCGATGAGAACAGCATCGGCAAAGCGCGCGGCAGCCGCAGGCTCCAGAACGTGACGCCGGAGCACGCGATGTCGGATTGCCAAACAACAGGATGGTACAACGGGTGAAGGAGGCGGGGGCGTGCAACCAGCCGCCTGGCTTGACCCTACAGATACTGCTCGACCTTCTTGCCGACGGTCAGGAAGCGCAGCGGGTCGATGGCCTCGCCATTGTGGCGGACTTCGTAGTGCAGGTGCGGGCCGGTCGAACGGCCGCTGCTGCCGGTTTTGCCAATGATGTCGCCGGCTGCGAGTTTTTGGCCGACGGCAACGTCGATCTCGCTCAGATGGCCGTAGCGCGTGGCAAAGCCGTTGCCGTGATCGACCTCGACCATGCGGCCATAGCCGCCGTTCCAGCCGGCCTTGGTAACGATTCCGGCCGCCGTGACCTTGGCTGCCATGCCGACCGGCGCGCGGAAATCCATGCCCGAGTGCAGGGCAGCGGTGCCGAGGATGGGGTCAGTGCGCACGCCGAACGGGCTGGTGACGGAGTGGCCCGGCGCCGGGTTGGCGAGCGGCAGCCGCCGCGCCTCTTTCTTCAACTGGTCGAGCGTATCCAGCGCCTCGTCCAGTTCCTTGACCTTGCTGTCGAACATCATCGAGCTGTCAAGCGGGATCAGCGGTCCGCCGACATCGCTTTCGTTTTTGCCGAAATCACTGTCGACCGGCAGACCAGCCGCTTCCAGCGCCTGGGTGATGGCATCGGCGTTCTTGTAGGCGTTGTCGGCCAGGGTTTCGATGCGGGTGAGTTGCTGGCTCTCGATAGCCTTCAGTGAATCATTGATCGAGACGAACAATTTGTCGGCGCGGTCCGCAGCCGTTTCGCTGGGCAGCGGATCGGAACGTGTCGACCACAGCGAGAATGGCCTGGTGTCGCCCGAACCAAGGCTGGCGACCGAATAGGCGAGTGGCTCGCCGCCAGTCAGTTCGGCATGTTCGTCGGGTTTTGTTGTCGCTGCGGCATCAGCGGTTGGCAGCGTCCCGACTTCGTTTTCGGCCCGCTCGAGAATCGGGCCGAGGCGGCCATGGCGCTGGCTGAGCTGGCTCTGCCGCTCGATCAATTCGCTGACCTTGGTTTCCATCAGTTTCTGGTCGAGAAGCTGGCGGCTGGTGATGCGGTCGACCTGCGCGCGCAATGCGGAAATGCGATCTTCATAGGCCTGCTGCATGCGCGCCTGCCGGGCCGTGGTGGCGCCGATCAGATCGTCGCGCAGTACGAGATAGGAGGTCGCCAAGAGATAGCCGATGGCGATCGCCGCCAGTGCCGAGCCGAGAAAGGCGACGAGCCACGGCCGGATGGTGAAATGCCGTATTTCATTGCCCCGCGCAATGATGACCGTATGCGGCTCCTTGCGCCTGCCGAAGACCGCTGACTGACCGGTTAGGTTCACGGGACCAAGCTTTCGTTACGACACCAACGAAGCCCGATTACACATTATTAGGGTTAACAAAGTTTTGCCGTCGCGGGCGCGCTAGTGACCAACGGTGTCAGCCAACCGCATATATGTCTTATGCCCCTAATGCACTGCGCGGCGTTGGCCAGATCGGTGGCGCCTCAGAGCGCGCGGACCGCCTCCAGCACTGCTTCGGCATGGCCTTTCACCCGGACCTTGCGCCAGATCCCGGCGATCCGCCCGTCCTTGCCGATCAGGAACGTCGCCCGCTCGACGCCCATATAGTTCCGGCCATACATCGTCTTCTCGACCCACAGATTGTAGGCCTCGATCACCTTGCGCGCCTCGTCGGCAACCAAGTCGACGGTGAGATCGTATTTGGTTTTGAACTTGTCGTGCTTCTTCACGCTGTCCGGCGACAGGCCGATCACCACGGCGCCGGCCTTTTCGAACTCCGGCTTCAGCTGCGAAAAGCTGATCGCCTCATTGGTACAACTTGTGGTGTCGTCCTGCGGATAGAAATAAAGTACAACGGGCTTCCCCCGCATCGAGGCAAGGCTGAGTGAGCCGCCGCCGTCGCGCGGAAGATCGAATTGCGGCGCAACGTCGCCAACGTCGAGATCAGCCATATCGATGCCCTTGTTTGAGGTTACGCGGCCCTAAATCAAAGAGATAGAGCATGATGCCTGGACAAACGGAAACCGTTTGTCCGAGAAAACCGCCTCACACTTTTCGGCATCATGCTCTAGCCTGCGTCGTTATAGTGTCGGGCGGGGATTCGTCCACGATCGAATTCGCACAACGGAAAATTGCGTGGATCAGGAAGAACCGCAGCACGAGAAAATCCGGTTCAGGCGTGACGAGATCACCGACCTGGGGGCTTTCCCGTCCGCTTGCCGCGTGCCGCCGCTCGGCAAGGCACGGATCGGCCGCGGCTTTCGCATCCTTGCCCGGCTGTTTGCCGGCATTGGAGCCCTTGTGCTGCTGGCAGCGGCCGCCGTCTACGTCATCGGCGCCACCGGCATCGGCAACGAACGGCTGCGGTTGGAAGCCGAAACGGCGATCGAGAAACTGGCCGGTTTCGACGTCAAAGTCGCCGTCGGTCCTGCCAGCCTGACACTTGACGGATCGAGCTTCATTGCGCTGCAGGTCAAGGATGTCAGCGTCGAGACGGCCGACGGCAAGCCGATGGCCGATGCCGGGCGCGTCCGCTTCGGCATCCGGCTGATCCCGCTGCTTTCGGGCGAGGTTCGGCTGACCAGCGCCAGGATTTCCGACGCCCATATCGTCACCGCGGCAATGCCGTCGGGTGGTGACTGGACAGCGCGCCTGCGCAATCAAGACGGTCTCATCGATCCGGAAAAACTGGCCGCCGCCGTCTTCAGTGACGTCAATCGTGCACTCGATGCCGTGCGCGAGGATTCGATGCGCCGCATCGATCTCAAAAATGTCGCATTCGAGCTGCCCGAGGCCGGATCGGTCAAGCTGGTCATGATCGCCAACGCGACGGTGCTGCAGTCGGGCCCCGGCAGCGTGGAGTTCTCGTCCGAGGCGGATGTCGATGGCCGCGCGCTCACCGTCACCGCCACCGCCACCCGCGATACGAGCTCGATGCGCGTCACCGCCTTGAACGCCGCCATCGACATGGCGGATGTCGCGGAGACCACGCCGGCGGCCGGCGGGCGAACCGGCGCGATTGCTTTGAAGCTCACCGGATCCGAAGGCTCGGGCGAGACCGATTCGCGGCTGACGGGCTCGCTGTCGCTAACCGGCTCGGTGCTCGACCTCGGCACACGCGGGCTGTTGCCGGCCGATGTCGATGTCGACGCCGCCCTCGTCTCCGGCTCCAACAAGATCGATGTCGGCAGGCTGGTTCTAAAGACCGGGCGCTCGGCGTTCAATTTCGCCGGCTCGATCGGGCCAAAGCCGTCGACCGGCGCGGCCGGCGAGGAGCCTTCCTATCGTTACGACCTGACCAGCGACGGCTCGACGCTGGCGCCTTCGGAATCGCCCGAGCCGGCGCTGAATTTCTTCGCCCGCATCGCCGGCGTCTATCAGGTCAAGAGCCGCAAGCTTGTCGCCGACCAGATCGGTATCAGGTCGGGATCGGGGAGCGAAGTGCTGGGAACCGCTGCGGTTTCCTTCATCGACAACGGACCGCCGGGTATCTCGGTGTCGCTCAACGTCCACGACATGGCGGTCTCGCACGTAAAGCAATTGTGGCCCTGGTTCTCCGCCAAGAACGCGCGGCTGTGGGTGCTGCAGAACCTGTTTGGCGGCCGCGTCGTCGATGCCAGCCTGCAGTTCCAGGTCGTGCCGGGGCGTCTCGGCAACGGCGTGCCGCTTTCGGCCGACGAGGTGTTCGGCCGCTTCCAGGTCGAGGGCTCGCGTTTCGACACCGCCGGCCGCATTCCGCCGATACGCGATGCCGTCGGCGTCGTTTCCTTCCACGGCAACGATGTCGACGTCGCGCTGTCCTCCGGCAGCGTCTACATGCCGAGCGGCCGCACCGTGGCGGCAAGCAATGGCACACTGTCGGTAAAGGCGGCAAACCACCCGCCGGTGATCGGCGCGCTCGACATCGACGTAGCCGGCGAGGCGCCGGCCATCGCCGAACTTGCCTCCTACGAACCGATCAACGCCATGCGCCATGTCGGCATCTTGCCGGACGACCTGTCGGGCACGGTGACCGGCCACGTCAAGGCCGACATTCCGTTGCAATCCGGCGTCGACACGTCGAAGCTCGATTGGCTGGTATCGCTCGACTACAAGGACCTGTCGCTCGCCAAGCCGTTCGAAGGCCAGATGGTGACCGATGCTGACGGTTCGATCGAAGTCGGGCCCGGCAAGGCGGTGATCTCTGCCAAGGCGCGGCTGAACGGCATTCCAGCCGAGCTCGATCTGGTTGAGCCGCTCAGGGATGGCGGGCCGCCGCGCAGCCGCAAGGTGGCGCTTGTGCTCGACGACAAGACGCGCGCCATCGCCATGCCTGGCCTGTCGCCGCTGATTTCCGGCACCATCAAGGTGGCAATCGACAAGAGCGGCGAAGGCGGCAGCCAGAACGTCGACGTTGACCTGACGAGCGCCAGGCTGGACATTCCCTGGGCAGGCTGGAGCAAGGGGCCGGGCATTCCCGCCAATGCCACTTTTACCATGAGCAAGTCCGGCGATACCACGACGCTGTCCGACTTCGACCTCGACGGAAAGAGCTTTTCGGTCGAAGGCGATGTCGTCCTGGTCAAGGGCGCGCTGTCTTCGGCCCGCTTCAGCAAGGTCGCCTTGAACCGTGGCGACGATGTCGCCGTGACGGTGAAGCGGTCGGGCAAGGGCTTTGCCGTCGATGTCAGCGGCAACGCGCTCGATGCCCGCTCGCTGATCAAGCAGTTCACCTCCGATGTCGATACCGCCACCAAAACCACCGGCACGGACGCGGTTTCGGTCAGCGCCGACGTCAATTCGCTAACCGGGTTCCATGACGAGGTCCTGTCCAATTTGAAGCTCGACTACAGTGCCGCCGGCTCCAGGGTGAACAGGCTCAAGGTCAGCGCCGCGGCAAGTTCCGGCGCCGCCATCACCATCAGCAATACGGCAGGCAATGGTGCTCGCGCGCTCACCATGAAGTCGGCCGACGCAGGCGCCATATTGCGCTTCCTCAACATCTACGAGCACATGGAAGGCGGATCGATCACGCTGGCGCTGAGCGGCACAGCCGACGGCCCGATGCGGGGACAGGTCGATTCGAGCAACTTCTTCATCGTCAATGAACCCAAGCTCGCCTCCATCGTCTCGACCACGCCAACCGGCGACAGCCGCAGCTTGAACGAAGCGGTCAAGGGCAAGATCGACACTTCGCGGGTAAAATTCGAGCGCGGCTTTACCGAGATCGACAAGGGGTCGGGCTATTTGAAATTGGCGAATGGCGTGCTGCGCGGCCCGCGCATCGGCACCACCTTCCAAGGCACGCTCTACGACCAGAACAACAATATGGACATGACCGGAACCTTCATGCCGGCCTATGGCCTCAACCGCATCTTCGGCGAGTTGCCGCTGGTCGGCGCTCTGCTCGGCAATGGCCGCGACCGCGGGCTGATCGGCGTCACCTACCGGCTTAAGGGCAACGCCAACAAGCCGGTGCTGGACATCAACCCGCTATCGGTAATCGCGCCGGGCATTTTCCGGTCGATCTTCGAGTATCGCTGAGGATCCCAGAAGACGGCTCAGGCAGGCCGCACAAGCACGTGCTTTTTCTTGCCCACTGAAAGCTTTGCGACGTTTTCCGGACTCAAATCCTGAGGCGTCACCATCCGCCGGTCGTCCGCCACCGGCTGGTCGTTGAGGCGCACGGCGCCACCCTGTATGTGACGCCTTGCCTCGCCGTTGGACCCGGCAAGGCCCCCGCTGACCAGCAGCGACAGGATGCCGATGCCGGCTTCCAGCGCGGCGCCGTCCACTTCCACGGTCGGCAGCGTTTCGGCCGTCACGCCTTCCTCGAAGGTCTTGCGCGCGGTCTCCTCGGCTTGTTGCGCCGCCTCGCGGCCGTGCACGATGGCCGTGGTTTCGGTGGCCAGCACCTTCTTGGCCTCGTTGATCTCCGAGCCGCCAAGGGCGGCCAACCGCGCGATCTCCGAAAGCGGCAGCCGGGTGAAGATCTTCAGGAAGCGCTCGACGTCGGCATCCTCGGTGTTGCGCCAGTATTGCCAGAAATCATAGGGCGAGAAGAGGTCGCCGTTCAGCCACACCGCGCCCTTGGCCGATTTGCCCATCTTGGCGCCCGACGATGTCGTCAGCAGCGGCGTGGTCAGCGCATAAAGCTGCGGCGTGCCCATGCGGTGGCCGAGATCGACGCCGTTGATGATGTTGCCCCACTGGTCCGAACCGCCCATCTGCAGCCGGCAGTCGTGGCGGCGGCTGAGCTCGACGAAATCATAGCCTTGCAAGATCATGTAGTTGAATTCGAGGAAGGACAGCGACTGTTCGCGCTCGAGCCGCAGCCTGACGCTGTCGAAGGTCAGCATCCGGTTGACCGAAAAGTGGCGGCCGACATCGCGCAGGAACTCGACATAGTTGAGCTTCATCAGCCAGTCGGCATTGTTGACCATGATGGCGTCATTGCCAGTGTCGCCGAAGCGCAGGATGCGGCCAAAAATTCGCTTGATGCCTTCGATGTTGGTGGCGATCGCCTCGGGCGTCAAAAGGCTGCGCTGGTCGTCACGGAAGGAAGGGTCGCCGATCATCGAGGTGCCGCCGCCCATCAGTGCGATCGGCCGGTGGCCGGTCTCCTGCATCCAGTAGAGCATGGTCGCCGATATCAGATTGCCGATGTGCAGGCTGGTCGCCGTGGCGTCGTAGCCGACATAGGCGGTCACGGTTTCCTTCGCGAAAAGTTGATCCAGCCCGGTCTCATCCGAAATCTGGTGGATGAAGCCGCGCTCGCTCATAACGCGCAGGAAATCGGACTTGAAGGCGGGCATTGTTTCTTCCTGAAAGCGCCGGGTCTAAACGGCCCGGCATGGCCTGAACGCGGGCGTTTAGCATCCAAGCGCGTCAAGCAAAAGTGGTTTCCGATTTTGCGCCGGCATGGACAGCCTATTCTGCACTGCCGCGCATGCTTGCTTCATCCTGTCGGCTGGCGTAATGAGGCGCCGCGCCAACGGGTTCGATCCGCTGGAACGGCACCGCACGGCATCCACCGAATGCCATATCTTGTGACAGAGCCCGACGCGATATGCCGGACGCATTGATATCAATCGTCATTCCCTGCCGCAACGAGGCGGCGAACCTGCCGCTGCTGATCGACGAGATCGAGGCGGCGATGACCGGGCGCGACTTCGAAATCATCGTCGTCAATGACGGTTCGACTGACGACACCGCTTCGGTGCTTGCCGCTGAAGCCGCCAAACGTCCGTTTCCGCTTCGCCAGCTTCGGCACGAAAAATCCGCCGGCCAGTCGCTTTCGGTGCGCTCGGGCGGTTGGGCGGCGCGCGGCTCGATCGTCGCCACCATCGACGGCGACGGCCAGAACGACCCGCAATATATCCCCGTGCTGGTCGATGCGCTGCGTCGGGCAGGGCCCGATTTCGGCGCCGCGCAGGGGCAGCGGTTGAAGCGCCGCGACAGCAAGATCAAGCAATTGGCATCGCGTTTCGCCAACTGGCTGCGCGGCGCGATCCTGCATGACGACACCCGCGACACCGGCTGCGGCCTGAAGGCGATCCACACCGATATCCTGCGCAAACTGCCCTTCTTCGACGGCACGCATCGTTTCGTTCCGGCCCTGGTCATCCAGGAAGGCTACCGCGTCGTCCATTGCGACGTCGTCGACCGCTCGCGCCGCCACGGCAAGTCGAATTACGGCATCTTCGATCGCGGCCTGCAGGGCGCGCTCGATCTCGCCGGCGTCTGGTGGCTTCGGCGCCGGCGCCGCAGAATGCCAAAGGTAGAGGAAATCACGCATGGCTAACGTGTTTCAGGAATTGGCGGCCTGGCTGCACCAGGTTTTCGTCAAGCAGTTCGACGCCTGGGTTCTGCTCGGCTTCGTTGCCCAGTTCTTCTTCACCATGCGCTTCCTGGTGCAGTGGATCGCTTCGGAAAAGGCCAAGCGCAGCGTCGTGCCGATCGCTTTCTGGTTCTTCTCGCTGTTCGGCGGCGGGCTGCTGCTGGTCTACGCCATCCAGCGTGAGGATCCGGTGTTCATCGCCGGCCAGGCCATGGGCATGGTGATCTACGTCAGAAATTTATGGCTCATCGCCAATGAGCGCAAGGCGGCGATGACCAAGGTCGACTGAGCCACCAGTCCCGCCAAATTCAGTCTGTCCGGTGTGTCGAAATGAGCAGGAACTACATCTTTCTCTTCCTGTTCAGCCTGATGATGACGGCGTCGGGACTGGCCTCTATGCCGCCGCTCGACCGCGACGAGCCGCGCTTCGTCCAGGCGACCAAGCAGATGACGGAGACCGGCGACTATGTCGACATCCGCTTCCAGGACGCGTCGCGCTACCAGAAGCCGATCGGCATCTACTGGCTGCAATCGGCCGCGGTGACGCTGAGCGGCGAGGGGGCACAGGCGCCGATCTGGATCTACCGGCTGGTCTCGGCGCTGGGCATCGCCATCGCCGTCGTCGCAATCGCCTGGACCGGGGCCAATCTGTTCGGCGCCAATGCCGGTCTTGCCGCCGGCCTCGTCATGGCGGCGATTTTCGCCACCGCCTTCGAAGGCCGTGACGCCAAGACCGACGCGATGCTGCTTGCCTGCTGCGTTCTGGCGCAAGGCGCGCTGGCGCAGATTTATCTGGCATCGCGCCGCAACGAGCCTGTCGCCGGCCATCTGCCGTGGATTTTCTGGGCTGCGCAGGGCGCAGCTATCCTCATCAAGGGGCCGATTGCACCGCTGCTGTCGGCGCTGACGGTGCTCACGCTGGTTGCTTTCGAGCGCGACTGCCGCTGGCTGGCGAGGCTGAAAGCCGGGCGTGGGCTGATTCTGGTGCTGTTGATCGTGCTGCCTTGGCTCGCCCTCATCACCTGGAAGAGCAACGGCGCCTTCCTGCAGCAGGCCGTCGGCAAGGATATGCTCGGCAAGGTCGCGCAAGGCGAGGAGTCGCACGGCGTTCCGCCGGGCTTCTACGTGCTGACCTATTGCCTGTTCATGTGGCCGTTCGGCCTTGTGGCGCTCGGCGCCGGACTGCAGGCGCTCAACCGATTGCGCGACGATCCGCGCCTGCGTTTCTGCCTCGCCTGGTACGTTCCGTTCTGGCTCGTCTTCGAATTGATCCCGACGAAACTGCCGCATTATGTGCTGCCGGCCTATCCCGGCATGGCCCTGCTCATCGGCTGGCTTTTGACGCTGACACCGCAAGAGGCAAATGCGCCGCTCAGGCGCTGGCAGACATGGCTGTGGTGGGCGACCGCATTCGGCACCGTTCTGGTGACAGTCGGTCTCGCCGTGCTTTGCGTTGGTGCGCCGATCTATCTCATGAAGACATTGTTATGGTGGAGCGTTCCGGCCGCCGCGGCAGCATTGGGCGCCGGCTACCTCGCTGTTTCGCGCCAGGCGCTGGTGCCGCTGGTCCGCATCGGCGGGGCTGCGGTTTGCGCCGGTATAACCTACGCCCTGCTGTTCGGTGTCATCGTGCCGTCACTGAAACCGATTTGGATGAGCCGGGAAATCGAGGCTGCGGTTCGCGCCGATCGTCCCTGTGAGATGAGCGTGCTCGCCTCCGCGCAATATCACGAACCGAGCCTGGTATTTCTGGTGGGCACAAAGACGGTACTGACCGATGTCGACGGGGTTGCGCAACATCTGCTTGGCGATCCGGCCTGCGCGCTGGGCCTGGCGCCGGTCGGCGATGAAAAACGGCTGGATGACCTGCTGGCGGGGCAAGGCAAGAAGGCCAGCCGCGTCGCTGAAATCGACGGCATCAACTATTCGTCAGGTGATAAACTGTCGCTCGGCCTGTACCGTGTGGCGAACTGATACCTCTTCAATGATGGCGCCGAGCTCCGCATGTTGATGAAGTCGCCAAAGCCGGCGCGTGCCGCTTTGCCTGCCATGCTCCGGCAGTCTGTCGCTAATTTCCGCGATACTTTCGGGATTGTACGGCATCGCCTGGCGACGCGCCCGGCGCGCTACCCGAAAATCCTGTGGTCGGTCTGGGTCGTGGCCTGGCTTTTGCTGACGATCGCGGTGTCGCTCCGTTTCGACCATCTTGCAGGGACCATGGCGAGGCAGTGGGCTTCAGGCTCGACCAATGTCTTTCGCATCGCCGAGTTTTTTACCTTCTTCGGCCTCGGCGGCTGGTATCTTGTCCCGTCGGTACTGGTGCTGATTGCGGCGAATCTGGCGGATTGGCGCAGCCTTTCCCGGCGCGCGCGGATGACCTTCTACAACTGGACCTGCTTTGCTTTCATGGTGCTGGGTTCGATCGCACTCTCGGCCATGGTCGTCAACGTGCTGAAATATGGCGTGGGCAGAGCCAGGCCGATGAATTTCGACAAGCTCGGCGATCTATCGCTGCATCCTTTTTCCTTGGAGGCGCGCTTTGCCAGCTTCCCGTCCGGCCATGCCACGACCATGGGCGTCATTTTCGGCATTGCACTGCTGTTGTTGCCCCAGCGCAGATGGGTGCTGCTGGCTGCAACCTTGTCGGTCGCATCGACCCGGATCTTTATCGGCGCGCACTATCCGAGCGACACTGTCGCCGGCTTCGGCCTTGGCTGTGCTGTTGCCATCGTTTGCGCGATGGTGCTTGGCCGGCTGGGATGTATCTTCCGCTACACGGCGTCGGGGTTGCCGGTGGCAAAAACTACGTTCCGCCTATTCCGTCGGGCTCGCAAACCAAACCAAAACGATGCGCCGAGACAGACGAATTTCCGCATTGGAGCAGCGCCGGCAAGCAACTGAATTGCTGACGCCTTTGGAACCATCTAAGACCACCCCAGCTAGCTGTCGATGCCACCCCAGCTCCGCACCAGCCGAGCCATGTCAGGCGCGCCGGCGGCTTCCTTCTCCAGCCCTTCGGCGACACCGACGCGGTCGGCGACGGGCCGGTTCTGGCTGACTTTCCACTTGCCGCTGATTTCGGCGATCTCGATCTCAAGCCCGATGATGCCCTTGATCTGCGACTGGATGAAGGTCGGCGGCGCATCGGTCACCGCCCAGGGTGCCTCGCGGGCGCCTTCCTGTGACAGCGTCAGCTCGGTGATCTGCTGTGCGATCCAGGCGGAATCCTCGATCACTCTGACCGTTCCTCGCACCTGGACAATGGCGTAGTTCCAGGTCGGCACGACCTTGCCGGTCTCGCGCTTGGTCTCGTACCAGGACGGCGTCACGTAGGCGTCGGCGCCCTGGAAGACGACCAGCACCGGCGATGTCGGATTGTCGGCCAGCTGACGCCATTGCGGGTTGGCCCTGGCCAGATGGGCGCGCAGCCGGCCATTCGGCCCAACCTCGGCATCAAGCAGGAAGGGAATGGCATTGGCGACCGGGCCATCGGCGCCGTTGGAGATCAGCAACCCCAGCGGATGCGTCCGGATCAGCCCGTGCAGGACGTCCGGCCGCGTTTCCTGGAAATGGGGAGGCTGGTACATGATCGGTCATGCCTTCTTGCGCTGGCTGAACCGGCATTGTGCACCGTTCAGCCGAGCCGCGCCACATGTCAGGCTGGCTTCACCGTTTGGATCAGCCGAAATGGCATTGTCGCGCCCATGATGGGCACGACTGTGACGGCATCGGACCGGGAGTTTTTGTTTTGACGCAATTCCGGACGGAAAACCCGTTTACACTTTTCCTGGAATTGCTCTTAGCGCAGCCGCTTCGGCCGCGGATCGGACAATTCGCCGGCCAGCCGTCGGTCGAGATAGTCGGCGCATTCCTCGAGCAGCAGATCGGCGTCGTTGGCGAAGAAGTGGTTGGCGCCTGGCAAGGTCTTCTGCGTGATGGTGATGCCCTTTTGCGTGTGCAGCTTGTCGACCAGGCCCTGCACATCCTTGGGCGGCGCCACCTTGTCGGCATCGCCATGGATGATCAGACCCGATGACGGGCAGGGCGCCAGGAACGAGAAATCATAGGTGTTGGGCTGCGGCGCGATCGAGATGAAGCCCTCGATCTCGGGCCGGCGCATCAGAAGCTGCATGCCGATCCAGGAGCCGAAGGAATAACCGGCCACCCAGCAGCTCTTGGAATCCGGATGCAGCGACTGCACCCAGTCGAGCGCTGCGGCGGCATCCGACAATTCGCCGGTGCCGTGGTCGAATTCGCCCTGGCTGCGGCCGATGCCGCGGAAGTTGAAGCGAAGCGTGGTGAAATCGCGCTTCTGGAACATGTAGAAGAGGTCATAGACGATCTTGTTGTTCATCGTGCCGCCGAATTGCGGATGCGGATGCAACACGATGGCAATCGGCGCGCTCTTCTCCTTGGAAGGCTGGTAGCGGCCCTCCAAGCGGCCGGCCGGACCGGTGAAAATGACCTCAGGCATGAACTACTCCAAATGGCATACGAATGCGCGGCGCCCGGAACAACTCTTTACTCTAGCCCCAGCCCTTCCGGGCCTTGACGCAGGGCAAGCGTCTTCTTAGAAGCTAGTTTAGAATTGTTCAAAACTGGATAGCCAGCCGTGACGGCCCGGCCATCCTCGCCGCAAGCCGCGTAAATAGGACGTCTTGCCTTGCAATTTCAAGGAAATAACGCGCTATCCTTGCGGAAAGGGTCTTGACGGGATCGATTGGGTGAAAATGGCCGCAGCACGCGCCTATCTCGACTACAATGCCAGCGCGCCGCTCATTGCCGAGGCGCGCGAGGCGATGATTGCCGCGCTCGATCTCGTCGCCAATCCGTCGTCGGTGCATGCCGAGGGGCGCGCGGCGCGGCGCCTGATCGACACTGCCCGGCGCGATGTGGCAGCACTTGTCGGCGCCAAGGCCGAGCATGTCGTCTTCACCTCCGGCGCGACGGAAGCCGCATCGACGCTGCTGACACCGGATTGGCGGATGGGCCGTGGCACGGTGCGCATGAGCCGGCTCTATGTCTGCGAGGCCGACCACCCTTGCCTGTTGAACGGCGGCCGCTTCCCGGCAACACAGGTTTCGCGGATCGGCGTCGACGCCGATGGCATCGCTGACCTCGCTCAGCTGACAGCCGCTCTGGCCGCGCATGACAAGGCCGAAGGCCTGCCGTTGGTCGCGATCCATGCGGCCAACAACGAGACCGGCGTCATCCAGCCGATTGATCGCATCGCCGCGATCGTCAATGCGGCGGGCGGCATTCTGGTGGTCGACGCGGTGCAGGCTGCGGGCCGTGTTCCCATCGATATGTCAGCGGCTTACGCCGACTATTTGATTCTGTCTTCGCACAAGATCGGCGGCCCCAAGGGTGTCGGCGCCGTCGTTGCGGCAGCCGATCTGATGATGCCGAAGCCGCTGATCAATGGCGGCGGCCAGGAAAAGGGCCATCGCGGCGGCACCGAAAACCTGGCGGCCATCGCCGGCTTTGGCGCCGCGGCGCGGCAGGCTTTGGCTGGACTGAAAGACGTCGAAGCGATCGCGCAACGCCGCGGCGAGGTCGAGAAAACACTCAAAACGCTGGTGCCGGACGCAGAAATCTTCGGAACCGGCGCGCCAAGGCTTGCCAATACGACATTCTTCGCTATTCCCGGCATCAAGGCCGAGACGGCGCAGATCGCGTTCGATCTGGCTGGCGTTGCGCTGTCGGCGGGATCGGCCTGTTCGTCGGGCAAGGTCGGGCCGAGCCATGTGCTGAAAGCCATGGGTCATGGCGACAGCCTGGGCGCTTTGCGCGTGTCCATCGGCCACGCAACGAGTGCCGGGGATATCGAACTGTTCCGTGCTGCGCTGGCCGGTATTGCCCAGCGCCGGGCGGGCAGGGAACAAGCCGCCTGAGGCGGCGACAAAGAATTCAGGCCTCGCGGCCTGGTAGAGCCGTGCGTTTGCAAGTGGCCGGGTGAATTCCCGGCCGAGACGCACTATATGAAACTTACGCCGCCTTCGGCGCCTCATGGGCAGCCCTCGGCGATGCCATAGTTTGAAAACTGTCGGGCCTTGACCCCGGCGTGGATGGAGAACGCTTATGCCTGCTGTGCAGGACACGATCGATCGGGTCCGAAAGATCGACGTCGACCAGTACAAATACGGATTCCAGACAGAGATCGCGATGGACAAGGCCCCCAAGGGCCTGAGCGAAGACATTATTCGCTTCATCTCGGCCAAGAAGGATGAACCGTCCTGGATGCTGGAATGGCGTCTGGAAGCCTATCGGCGCTGGTTGACCCTGGAAGAGCCGACCTGGGCGCGCGTCCGTTATCCGAAGATCGACTTTCAGGACCTCTATTACTACGCGGCGCCCAAGAGCACGCCCGGCCCGACCTCGCTGAGCGACGTCGATCCCGAGCTGTTGAAGGTCTACGAGAAGCTCGGCATTCCGCTGCGGGAACAAGAAATCCTCGCCGGCGTGCAGAAAACCGACGTCTCCGATCTCGAGGAGCCCAGCGACAACGTCTACAAATCGGGCCGTGTCGCCGTCGACGCGGTGTTTGATTCCGTTTCCGTCGTCACCACGTTCAAGAAGGAACTGGCGCAGGCCGGCGTCATCTTCTGCTCGATCTCGGAAGCCATCCGCGAGCATCCGGAGCTGGTGCAGAAATATCTCGGCTCGGTCGTGCCGACATCCGACAATTTCTACGCCACGCTGAATTCGGCTGTCTTCACCGACGGCTCGTTCGTCTTCGTGCCCAAGGGCGTGCGCTGCCCGATGGAGCTGTCGACCTATTTCCGCATGAACGAGAAGAACACCGGCCAGTTCGAGCGCACGCTGATCATCGCCGAGGAGGGGGCTTACGTCTCCTATCTCGAAGGCTGCACGGCGCCGCAGCGCGACGAGAACCAGCTGCATGCCGCCGTCGTCGAACTGGTGGCGCTCGACGATGCCGAGATCAAATATTCGACGGTGCAGAACTGGTACCCCGGCGATGCCGAGGGCAAGGGCGGCATCTACAATTTCGTCACCAAGCGCGGCGACTGCCGCGGCCACCGTTCGAAGATCTCGTGGACGCAGGTCGAGACCGGTTCGGCGATCACCTGGAAATATCCCAGCTGCATCCTGCGCGGCGACGATTCCTCCGGCGAGTTCTATTCGATCGCTGTGTCGAACGGCTACCAGCAGGTCGATAGCGGCACCAAGATGATCCATCTCGGCAAGAACACGTCGAGCCGCATCATCTCCAAGGGCATTGCCGCCGGCTTCTCGCAGAACACCTATCGCGGCCAGGTCTCGGCGCACCGCAAGGCGACCAACGCCCGCAACTTCACCAATTGCGATAGTCTCCTGATCGGCGACCAGTGCGGCGCGCACACCGTGCCCTACATGGAAGCCAAGAACTCGACGGCGCAGTTCGAGCATGAGGCGACGACGTCAAAGATTTCCGAGGACCAGAAGTTCTACGTCATGCAGCGCGGCATCCCGGAAGAGGAGGCGATCGCGCTGATCGTCAACGGCTTCGTCAAGGATGTCATCCAGCAGCTGCCGATGGAGTTCGCGGTCGAAGCGCAGAAGCTTATCGGCATCAGCCTCGAGGGCTCGGTCGGCTGACCGGACAATATATCCAGGAAAGAAAAAATGCTTGAGATCAAGAACCTGCATGCCCGCATCGTCGATGACGGCACCGAGATCATCCGCGGCCTGAACCTGACGGTGAAAAACGGCGAGGTCGCTGCCATCATGGGTCCGAACGGCTCGGGCAAATCGACGCTGTCCTACATCCTCGCCGGCCGTGAGGACTATGAGGTCACCGAAGGCGACATCCTCTATAACGGCCAGTCGATCCTCGAAATGGATCCGGCCGAGCGCGCCACCGCGGGCATCTTCCTCGCCTTCCAGTATCCGATGGAGATACCTGGCGTCGCGACCATGGAATTCCTGAAAGTGGCGATGAACGAGCAGCGCAAGGCGCGCGGCGAGGAGCCGCTGAAGATCCCGGAATTTTTGAAGCGGGTGAAAGAGGCGGCAGCCTCGCTCTCGATGGAGATGGCGATGCTCAAGCGGCCGCTCAATGTCGGCTTTTCCGGCGGCGAGAAGAAGCGGGCCGAGATCCTGCAGATGAAGCTGCTGGAGCCAAAGCTCTGCGTGCTCGACGAGACCGATTCCGGCCTCGACATCGATGCGCTGAAGATCGTCTCGGACGGCGTCAACGCGCTGCGTTCGGCCGACCGTGCCATCATCGTCATCACCCACTACCAGCGCCTGCTCGAGCACATCGTGCCCGATAGCGTGCACGTCCTATACAAGGGCCAGGTGATCAAGTCCGGCGACAAGTCGCTGGCGCTCGATCTCGAAGCCAATGGCTATGCCGGCGTGATCGGCGAAGCCGCGTGAGACGCCAGAAGGCCATTTTATGCTGAAAGGCGGGGCAAAACTGATGAATATGCATACACAACCCCAGCGCACGCAGGCCGAAACGGCGCTGATCGACGCCTTTGGCGAGCGTCTGTCGTTGCTGCCGGGTGACGGCGCGGTGATGCTGAAGCGCGACGACGCCATTGAGGCAATCAAGCACGGGCTGCCGACGCGGCGCATCGAATCCTGGCATTACACTGACCTGCGCCGGCTGTTGACTGCGGTGCCGGCGTTCGATCCGACGGCCGCCGCCAAGGGGCTGGCGCCCATCGTCGAAGGCTCCGCCGTGCTGGCGGTTCTGAACGGCGTCTCCGGCGCGAAATTCCCCGCGATCGAAGGCGTGACCATCCAGCGCCTGTCGGAAAAGCTGACTGACGGCTCGATCGCACCGGGCCTCGATCCCTATGGCAGCGATGACGCCATCGGTGCGCTGAACACCGCCTTTGTCGCTGACGGCTATTTCGTCGACATTGCCGATGGCACAGCACTGGAAAAGCCGATCGAATTGCAGAATTTGCAGGCCGGTGGCCAGGTGCATGTGCGCTTTCCCGTGCGTGTCGGCGCCGGCGCCAAAGCTGCTCTCGTCGAGCGTCAGGCCGGCGAGGGCGCGGCACTGGGCAGCTCGGTCAGCCAGCTCGTTCTGGGCGAGGGTGCGGACGTTACCTGGCTGATCGTGCAGGAGCAGCCGGAAACGGCCACGCATCTTGCCCAGTTCAAGGCGCATCTCGGCAAGAATTCGAAGCTGACGCTGTTTTTCATGAATGCCGGCGGCAAGCTTGTGCGCCAGGAGATCGTGGTGAAGACCACGGGCGAAGGCTCCGACTTCAAACTGCGCGGCATCAACCTGCTCGCCGGCGACACCCACACCGACGTGACCATGGTGCTCGACCATGCCGTGCCGCATACGACGTCGACGGAAGTGATCCGCAATGTCGTGACCGGCAAGGCGCGCGGCGTCTTCCAGGGCCGCATCAACGTCCACCAATACGCGCAAAAAACCAACGCCAAGATGGCCTGCAACACGCTGCTTTTGTCGGACGATGGCGAGTTCTCGACCAAGCCTGAGCTGGAGATCTTCGCCGACGACGTCATCTGCGGCCATGGCGCGACCGTTACCGAGATCGACCACAACCATCTGTTCTACCTGATGGCGCGCGGCATCGACGAGAAGAGCGCCCGCGGCTTGCTGGTGAAGGCGTTCGTGGCCGAAGTAATCGAGGAACTGGACGACGAAACCATCGTCGAGGCCCTGGAAACAAGGCTGGACGACTGGTTCGTGGCGCACGGGTAAGCGCCTCTTTCCCTTCTCCCCTTGTGGGGTCCGAAGGACGGGCGAGGCAAGTGACTCGCCCCGGGCGGTGGCCGAGCGAAGCTCGGTCGGATGAGGGGTGCGTGACGAAGTGAGGCGGTGCCTCAAGAGAGCTTGTAATGGACCAGAAGATCGAAACAACCCCATACGACGTCGAGGCGATCCGCCGCGACTTCCCGATCCTGTCGCGCGAAGTCTACGGCAAACCGCTGGTCTATCTCGACAATGGCGCCTCGGCGCAGAAGCCGCAGGTGGTGCTGGATACGATCCAGCACGCCTATTCCCAGGAATACGCCAACGTCCATCGCGGCCTGCATTTCCTGTCCAATGCCGCAACCGACGCCTATGAGAAGGCGCGCGAGACGGTGCGCCGTTTCCTCAATGCGCCAAGCACCGACAACATCGTCTTCACCTCCAACACGACAGCCGCCATCAACACCGTGGCTTACGGCTATGGCATGCCCAATATCGGCGCGGGCGACGAGATCGTGCTGTCGATCATGGAGCACCACTCCAACATCGTGCCGTGGCATTTCATCCGGGAACGGCAGGGCGCCAAGCTGGTCTGGGTGCCGGTCGACGATCTCGGCATCTTCCACATCGAGGAATTCGAAAAGCGCCTGACCGACAAGACCAGGCTCGTCGCCATCACGCATATGTCGAACGCGCTGGGCACGGTGACGCCGATCAAGGAAATCGTGCGCATCGCGCATTCGCGTGGCATTCCCGTACTTGTCGATGGCAGCCAGAGCGCCGTGCACATGCCGATCGACGTCCAGGACCTCGACTGCGATTTCTTCGTCTTCACCGGTCACAAGGTTTACGGGCCGTCCGGCATCGGCGTGCTTTACGGCAAGAAGGATATTCTCTCGGCCATGCGCCCTTTCATGGGCGGCGGCGAGATGATCGAGGAAGTGACGGAAGACGTCGTCACCTACAACGAGCCGCCGCACCGCTTCGAGGCCGGCACGCCGCCGATCGTCCAGGCGATCGGGCTGGGTACAGCATTGGAATACATGGAAAAGATCGGCCGCGAGCGCATCGCCGCGCACGAGGCCGACCTCAAGACCTACGCGCACGAGCGGCTGCGCGCCATCAACTCGCTGCGCATCTTCGGCGACGCGCCGGACAAGGGCGCCATCATTTCCTTCGAATTGCAGGGCATTCATGCCCATGACGTGTCGATGGTGATAGACAGGCAAGGTGTTGCCGTCCGCGCGGGCACCCATTGCGCCCAGCCGCTGTTGAAACGCTTTGGCGTAACCTCCACATGCAGGGCATCGTTCGGCATGTATAATACCAGGGCCGAAGTCGACGCTTTGGCCGATGCGCTGGAAAAAGCGCGCAAGTTCTTCGGGTGACAGGTTCTTTGGATGACGACCATGGATGATGCGAGCCACACCACCGCGCCGGAAGCGGCCGTCAATCCGGTGGTTTCCGCCTCGGCAATTCCCGCCGACGAGCTGGCGCGGCTGACCGACGACATCGTCTCGGCGCTGAAGACGGTCTATGACCCGGAAATACCGGCCGACATCTATGAGCTCGGCCTCATCTACAAGATCGACATCGAGGACAACCGCGCGGTCAAGATCGACATGACGCTGACCGCGCCCGGCTGTCCGGTGGCCGGCGAAATGCCCGGCTGGGTGGAAAACGCCGTCGGCGCCGTCGAAGGCGTCTCCGGCGTCGAGGTCAACATGACCTTCGACCCGCCCTGGTCGCCCGACCGCATGTCGGAAGAGGCGCAGGTGGCGGTGGGCTGGTACTAGGTTGACTGAGGTTGGTGCACTTGCACCAGTGGTAAAACTTCACCATTTTAGGTGAGGAATCATTCGGCAGGCCTTGAACCTGCATGGAATGGAAGAGGAAAAAGAATGGGACGCTTCGCCGTCATCACGATGACCGAAAAGGCCGCCGACCGGGTGCGCGAGATCGTCGCCACGCGCGACAATGCGCATGGCATTCGCCTCGGCATCAAGAAGGGCGGCTGCGCCGGCATGGAATACACGGTCGACCTGGTGACCGAGCCCAATACCAAGGACGACCATATCGAACGCGACGGCGCGCATGTCTATGTCGCGCCCGAGGCTGCCCTTTTCCTGTTCGGCACCGAGATGGATTTCGAGCAGACGACGCTGCGCACCGGCTTCACCTTCCACAACCCGAACCAGAGTTCGGCCTGCGGCTGCGGCGAATCCGTCGAACTGAAGCCCGCCGACCTGAAGGCGCTGGCTGAGGCGCGCGCTTCGGCCTGATCTTCCTTCTCCCCGTTCACGGGGAGGTGAGGAATGGTCCACGCAGCGGGCGAAAAGCCAATTGCTTGGTTTTTCGAATGACGAACGGCCCGAAGGGCCGGATGAGGGGCAGCGCTGACCATCGGAAGTCGCGCTCCGCGCCTCCCTGCTTACTTCACCCACATCTTCGTCCGCTTGTGCCAGTCGGCGATCGATTCCTCGGGATAGACGTCGAAGACCTTGTCCTTCTTGCCGATCACCGGCTCGACCCAACTCGCCTTGTATTTCAACATCAGATGCACCTTCTCCGACGGCTTCGGCAACTCGCTGTCGATTGCCGAGGCGAAGGGGTGGACCAGGTCCGGCCATGTCGGATCGTAGAGCCAGAGCGCCGAACCGCACTTCTTGCAGAAATTGCGCTCGCCCGTCGAAATCTCACACTTTGGATGCTCGTCGTCCGCGATCTCGGCCTGGTAGACGCCGAGATTGCGCTTGCCCTTGATTTTCAGCGTCTTGTAATCGGCGCCGAGATTGATGGCGAAGCCGCCGCCGCCCTGCTGCTTGCGGCAGATCGAGCAGTAGCACAGCATGAACGGCACCGGCGTGTTGCTCTCCACCTCGAAATGGACGGCATCGCAGCGGCAGGATCCCTTGAGCAGCAGCGGCATGACAGAACTCCGACGGATGGCTCTCAACTTGCCAGCATGGTTTTTGGTTGCAGCCATGGCAAGCCCGGTGACATGATTGCGGCATGGACAATGAACGCATCGAAGAGCTGTTCGAAGGCCTCGGCCCGGTCAGTATCCGAAAACTGTTCGGCGGCAAGGGTATCTATTTCGACGGCGTCATCGTCGCTATCGTGCTGCGCGGCGAATTGCTGCTCAAGGCTGACGAGCAAAGCGCGCCCGACTTCGAAGCCGCCGGCTGCAAGCAATGGACCTATACCGGCACCCGCCACGGCAAGCTGGTCGCGATGCCGTACTGGAGCATTCCCGACGACGCGTTTGATGATCCTGACGAGATGAGGGTGTGGGCGCGCCGGGCGTATGAGGCGGGACGAAGGGCGGGGAAGTGAACCGGGACCGCCGCGTTTCTTCCCACCCCCCTCTGTCCTGCCGGACATCTCCCCCGCAAGGGGGAGATCAGTTGTCACATTGGCCTTCGCCAATCACCAACGTTGAAAATGGAGCCTGCGGCTAAGCTGTTAATCTCCCTCCTTGCGGGGGAGATGGCCGGCAGGCCAGAGGGGGGTGCTGTCCCGCCGACGTAGGCGATCCTACAGCGCCGTCGCAATCCTCGCCGCCAAACGCGCATTGTTCTCGACCAGCGCGATGTTGGTCTTCAAGCTCCGGCCGCCGGTCAGTTCGAGGATTTTGCCCAACAGGAACGGCGTCACCGCCTTTCCGGTCACATTCTGCACTTCCGCCGCCTTCTGCGCGGCCTCGATATAGCCGGCCATCTCGTCGGCCGGAATTTCATCGTCCTGCGGCACCGGGTTGGCGATCAGCATGCCGCCGACCAGGCCAAGTGCCGCCCTGGTCTTGTAGAAATGCGCGATCTCTTCCGGTCTGTGCAGGGTCAGCGGCGCGCGGAACGGCGAATGCCGCGACCAGAAGGCCGGCATCGTCTCGCAGCCATGGCCAATCACCGGCACGCCGCGCGTCTCCAGCACTTCAAGCGTCTTTTCGATGTCGAGGATCGCCTTGGCGCCGGCCGAGACGACGATGACCGGCGTGCGCGCCAACTCGTCGAGATCGGCCGAGATGTCGAAGCTCTTTTCCGCGCCCTTGTGGACGCCGCCAATGCCGCCGGTGGCGAACACCTTTATCCCGACCATGTCAGCGGCGATCATGGTGGCGGCGACCGTGGTGCCGCCGGTGCGGCCTTGCGAGACCGCAAAGCCGAGGTCGGCGCGCGACAGCTTCATGGCATCGCCGGTCATGGCCAGCGACTCGCGCTCGCCGTCGGACAGTCCGATCTTGATGCGGCCGGCGACCACGGCGATCGTCGCTGGCACCGCGCCATTGTCCAGGATTATCTTTTCGACATTGGCGGCCATGGCGCCATTGTCGGGGTAAGGCATGCCATGGGTGATGATGGTGCTTTCCAGCGCCACGACGGGGCGGCCAGCGGCGAGCGCCTCGGCCACGGGCGCGTGGAGGTCGATGAAGGGGCGGGCGCTTTGCGGTGTCATGATGGTCTCCGATCCGGAGATCCGCGCGTCCGCTTGGACGCCGCGCTCCGGCAATGGCAATTGGCCGCCCTCATGCCATTTCCTGCGCGTCGGGCACAAGAGCCAGTGCCTCGGTGAAGGTCGTGGCGGTGAAGGCCGGCACGGCATCCGAACTTTCGATGGCGAGCGTCGCCGCGGCAACGCCTTCGCGGAGGGCCTGGCGCAATGCCAGGCCGCGCAGCAGGGCAGCGATGGTGGCGCCGGCCAGCGCGTCGCCGGCGCCGGTGACGTCGGCGACTTTTCTCGGCGCCGGCGGCAGGATAGAGAAGGCGCCGGCTTCGTCGAATCCCAGCACCGGGCCGTCGCCCGCCGTCACCACGCCACTGGTGAGGCCGCTGCAGCGCAGTCCGTCGACGGTCTCGCGCTCGGTGGCATTGGCATCGACGCCGGCGAGCACCATGGCCTCGCGCCGGTTCATGAAGACCTGCGCGAGTTCCTTCAGCACCGGTATCAGCCGCACCACCTTGGCCGGCGAAATGGCAATGGCGAACACCGGCTTGCCGGCGGCGACCCCCACCAGCCGCTCCAGCGCCGTTGATGGCAGATTGGCGTCGCAGAGCACCGCATCGGCCTCGGCGACCACCTCGCGCACCTTGGAGCGGCGGATCTGCTTGGGGAACGCCAAATCGTAGAGCGCCATGTCGGCAAAGCCGGTGATCAGCTCGCCATCCCTGTCGATCAGCGCGGTGTAGCTCGGCGTCGTACGGTCGAGGAAAACCGCCGACAGATCGGCAATGCCGGCCTCGGCGATGGCGCGCGCAACCGTCTCGGCCGAGGCATCGCCGCCGCGCACCGACAAAAGCGAGGCCGAGACGCCGCGCCGCACCAGGCTGCGCAGCGCGTTGAAGACGCCGCCGCCGACATCCTCGCGCATCGTGCCGGGGTTGGACGCCGCCGGCACGTAAGCACCGGACACCTGACCGCGCCGGTCGATATGGGCGCCGCCCACCGCCAGTATCTTTGCTGATTTCACCATGCCGGCGATATGACCTTTGTTTTTCGAACCGGACAAGCGCTAGGCTGTGCGACGGAGCTTCGCAGGCGAGCCGGCGATTCGGCCGATCGAAACAGCCGGAGCGTCAGGCCCAATGGTGGATACATCCGGAAACGAAACCATGAGACAAAAAAAGAACAAATCCGGATAAAGATTGCTTTTCAGATATTTGACCCCTCTTGCCAAACGAGAACAAAAGTAGTACAAAATGGGCAGGGATTACGGATTGTCCGGCCTTCATTGACGACCAAGGGGTGATGTATCATGGCTCAGAATTCTTTGCGGCTTGTAGAGGACAAAGCGGTGGACAAATCAAAGGCTCTGGACGCGGCGCTGTCGCAAATCGAGCGCGCCTTCGGCAAGGGCTCGATCATGCGGCTTGGCGCCAACGAGCAGGTCGTCGAGATCGAAACCGTGCCGACCGGATCGCTGGGCCTCGATATCGCGCTTGGCGTCGGCGGCCTGCCGCGCGGCCGCATCGTCGAGATCTACGGGCCGGAAAGCTCGGGCAAGACGACACTGGCGCTGCACACGGTGGCGGAAGCCCAGAAGAAAGGCGGTATCTGCGCCTTTGTCGATGCCGAGCACGCACTCGATCCGGTCTATGCCCGCAAGCTCGGCGTCGATCTGGAAAACCTCTTGATCTCGCAGCCGGACACCGGCGAGCAGGCGCTGGAAATCTGCGACACGCTGGTGCGTTCAGGCGCCATCGACGTGCTGGTCGTCGATTCGGTGGCCGCCCTGACGCCGCGCGCCGAAATCGAGGGCGAGATGGGCGATTCGCTGCCCGGTCTCCAGGCTCGTCTGATGAGCCAGGCGCTGCGCAAGCTGACCGCCTCGATCTCGCGCTCCAACACCATGGTCATCTTCATCAACCAGATCCGCATGAAGATCGGCGTCATGTTCGGTTCGCCGGAAACCACGACCGGCGGCAACGCGCTGAAATTCTACGCTTCGGTGCGCCTCGACATCCGCCGCATCGGCTCGGTCAAGGACCGCGACGAGGTCGTCGGCAACCAGACCCGCGTCAAGGTGGTCAAGAACAAGCTGGCGCCGCCCTTCAAGGTGGTCGAGTTCGACATCATGTATGGCGAGGGCGTCTCCAAGACCGGCGAACTGGTCGATCTCGGCGTCAAGGCCGGCGTGGTCGAGAAGTCGGGCGCCTGGTTCTCCTACAATTCGCAGCGTCTCGGCCAGGGTCGCGAAAACGCCAAACTGTTCCTGCGCGACAATCCCGACACGGCGCGCGAGATCGAACTGGCACTGCGGCAGAATGCCGGGCTGATTGCCGAGAAGTTTCTCGAAAATGGCGGCCCCGAGCGCGGCGAAAGCGACGACGGCTTCGAGGAAGAATCCGGCGCCATGTAGGGCACGGCCAGAGTTCGGCCATAAATCCAGTCTATTATCCGATGCTTAAGTAACCGAGTTCTTTAGTATTGCGTTTCAAACCGCTGGCCTTCGCGCCGGCGGTTTTCGTTTTTGGGCAGCGTGAAGCCGGCTTGGCAGTTGCCGGATTGGCCCAATTCCGTGTTTCTGGACAGGGTGGGGCGTGCCCGCTAAAAGGCCAAGTCGATCTTCTAAAAAGCAGAGACCAGTGTCCGCCGGCCGCGCCGGCGGTTTTCGCGAAAAGGCAGCAGTCATGAGTGGCGTGAACGAGATCCGGTCGACATTCCTCGACTATTTCCGCAAGGAGGGTCACGAGGTCGTGGCTTCGAGCCCGCTGGTGCCGCGCAACGACCCGACGCTGATGTTCACCAATGCCGGCATGGTGCAGTTCAAGAACGTCTTCACCGGCCTGGAGAAGCGGTCCTATTCGCGCGCCACGACCGCTCAGAAGAGCGTGCGCGCCGGCGGCAAGCACAACGACCTCGACAATGTCGGCTACACCGCGCGCCACCTGACTTTTTTCGAAATGCTCGGCAATTTCTCCTTCGGCGACTATTTCAAGGAGCGCGCCATCGAACTGGCCTGGAACCTGATTACCAAGGAGTTCGGGCTGAACAAGGACAAGCTGCTGGTCACCGTCTATCACACCGATGACGAGGCGGCCGGCTTCTGGAAGAAGATCGCCGGTTTCTCCGATGACCGCATCATCCGCATCCCGACCTCCGACAATTTCTGGGCGATGGGCGACACCGGACCGTGCGGGCCATGCTCGGAAATCTTCATCGACCGTGGCGAGCACATCTGGGGCGGCCCTCCCGGCAGCCCGGAGGAGGACGGCGACCGCTTCCTTGAATTCTGGAACCTGGTGTTCATGCAATATGAGCAGGTCACCAAGGATGAGCGCATCGACCTGCCGCGGCCGTCGATCGACACCGGCATGGGCCTGGAGCGCATGGCGTCCATCCTGCAAGGGGTGGAGAGCGTCTTCGAGACCGACCTGTTCCGCCACTTAATCGATGCGGCGTCATCGGCGCTCGGGCAGGGCCCGGACAAGGAGACGGTCGCCTCCTTCCGCGTCATTGCCGACCATCTGCGCTCGTCCTCCTTCCTGGTTGCCGACGGCGTGCTGCCGTCGAACGAAGGCCGCGGCTATGTGCTGCGCCGCATCATGCGCCGCGCCATGCGCCATGCGCAGTTGCTCGGCGCCAAGGAGCCGTTGATGTGGAAACTGGTGCCGGCGCTGGTGCGCGAGATGGGCCAGGCCTATCCCGAACTGCTGCGCGGCGAACAGTTGATCACGGAAACGCTGAAGCTCGAGGAGACACGCTTCCGCAAGACGCTGGTGCGTGGCCTCGGCCTGCTCTCGGAGGCGACGGATACGCTGCACGCCGGTGACATGCTGGACGGCGAGACGGCGTTCAAGCTCTATGACACGTACGGCTTCCCGCTCGATCTGACGCAGGACGCACTGCGCCAGCGCAACATCTCGGTCGACCTTGCCGGATTCACCCATGCGATGGAGCAGCAGAAGGCCGAAGCGCGCAAGCATTGGGCCGGCTCCGGCGACGCGGCCACCGAGACCATCTGGTTTTCTGTACGCGAGAAGGCCGGCGCCACCGAATTCCTCGGCTACGAGACCGAACAGGCGGAAGGCCTCATCCAGGCGCTGGTCAAGGACGGCAAGACCGTCGATAGCGCCGGCAAGGGCGACGTGGTGGCGGTGGTCGTCAACCAGACGCCGTTCTATGGCGAGTCGGGCGGCCAGATGGGCGACACCGGCATCATCTCCGGTGAAGGTTTCTCGATCGAGGTTTCCGACACGCAGAAAAAGGCCGACGGCCTGTTCGTGCATCTGGGCAAGGTGACGAACGGCACGGTCAAGCCAGGTGCAGCCGTCGAGCTGAAAGTTGACCATGCGCGCCGCACCCGGCTGCGTGCCAACCATTCGGCAACGCATCTGATCCATGAGGCGCTGCGCGAGGTGCTGGGCACCCATGTCGCGCAGAAAGGTTCGCTGGTCGCGCCCGAGCGCCTGCGCTTCGACATCTCGCACAACAAGCCGATCTCGGCCGAAGATCTCGAAGAGGTCGAGCGCATGGCCAACGAAATCGTCGTCCAGAACAGCCCGGTGACGACGCGGCTGATGTCGGTCGACGACGCCATCGCCGAAGGCGCCATGGCGCTGTTCGGCGAAAAATACGGCGACGAGGTGCGTGTCGTCTCGATGGGCACCGGCGTGCATGGCGCCAAGGCCAATAGACCCTATTCCGTAGAACTTTGTGGCGGCACCCATGTCCGGGCGACCGGCGATATCGGCCTGGTGCGTGTCGTCTCCGACAGCGCAGTCGCCGCCGGCGTGCGCCGCATCGAGGCGCTGACCGGCGAAGCCGCACGAAAATATCTCGACGAGCAGGACAGACGTCTGAAGGCGACGGCCGCTGTGCTGAAGATCTCGCCGGCCGACGTGCCGGCGCGTGTCGAGACGCTGCTCGAGGAGCGCAAGAAGCTCGAGAAGGAGCTGAGCGAAGCGCGCAAGAAACTGGCGCTGGGCGGTGGTGCCGCGGCCGATGCTCCGGCCACCACCGAAACCGTCGCCGGTATCGGCTTCCTCGGCAAAGCGGTTTCCGGCGTGTCGCCGAAGGATTTGAAGCCGCTGGCCGATGCCGGCAAGACTTCGCTCGGCTCAGGCGTCGTCGTCTTCGTCGGTGCGGGCGAAGACAACAAGGCAAGCGTCGTGGTCGCCGTGACGGACGATCTCGTCGGCCGCTTCAGCGCTGTCGATCTTGTGCGCGTTGCCTCGGCCGCATTGGGCGGGCAGGGCGGTGGCGGACGGCCCGACATGGCGCAAGCCGGCGGCCCGGACGCCTCGAAGGCCAATGATGCGATCGCCGCGGTGAGGGCGGCGCTGGAGGCAGCCTGAAAGCCACCCTATGCCTGATCTGGTTTTGTGTGCGGCTTTCCGGCCTTCGCCGCCGTGCTTGCCATTCTGTGGCTGATAGTGGCAAGCCGGCAATCAGCTCTTAGACGGTCCGTCTAGCTAGTTCTTTTCGCCGCCTTCAGGGCGCGCGTCATTCTGCTGGAATCGCCCCAGGTGGACAGCCAGATCAGCACGTCCGTGGCGATCGAAATCAGCGACCGTAAAAAGTTCAGCGCCGGGCCGGGCGATTTCAGCTGCTCTTCGGCGTGATGGAGATGGGCGAGCTCTTCCTCGCGGATCGCCAGGATGATGCCGTGCAAGTCGTGGTCGCGATTGGCGAGGAAAAACAGCTGATCGTCCAGATGGCGATGCACCGCCGCTTCAACCGCCGCCGTGCAGGCCCAGATGCCTTGCGGACCAATCAGGGCGGTCACAAAACCCAGCAGCCAGCCACCCCAGCTCCAGAATTGCATCACCCGGCACGGTCGCGCCTTCCGCGCCGGCATGGCGGCACGGAAGGCGGCGCAATGAGTGCGCTCGTGCCCGAGCATCTCCGACAAGGATGGCACGCAATCCGGCCAGAAGCGCCTGGCGACAAGAATCTGCGCCGAATAGATCCTGATCGCACCGAACTCACCGGCGTGGTTGACCCTGACAATTCTTGGCGATGGTGAGCGCGTCCTGGCGAGATGGGTCAGCCATGGCCCGAACCCATATCAGCCCGCCGCCAGGCTCGGACGTTTTGCGATGCCGTCCCACCAGGCCTGGATGTCGGCGAACGCCGCAAGCAGCTTTTGCCCGTCGGCGACCTTGACGAAATAGGCGATGATGGATGCCGCATGCAGGTCGACCAGCGTCAGCTGGTCGCCGAGCAGCCACGGCCCGGGAGGCTTGAGTGCGGTGAGCACCCGCAGCACCGTTTCCGCCTGGCGCAGCCCGTTGGCGACCAGTGCCTCGTCTGGCGCTTCCTTCTCAAGCCGCTCGACGGCGACGTCCCAGACCATCGATCTGTAGGCATAGGCGTCGAGCATGCCGATGATCTGGTTCATCGTTGCGCGGGTGCGGGCGTCTTTTGGCTGCAGTGCCGGGCCGTCGAACGCCTCGTCGACATAGCGGGCGATTGCGCTGGTTTCGAACAGGCGAAACCCGTCATGCTCGACGGCCGGAATGCGGCCGAAAGGGTGATGCTCGAAGTACCAGGCGGGAGTGCCCTCGGCGGCAAAGACATCGACCGGCACAAGGTCGTAGTCGATGCCTTTTTCCGCCAGCACGAGGCGGACGATGCGCACATAGACGCTGTAGTCCGCCCCGTAGACGACCGGCTTGGCCATGGCTGCCGGCTTACGCCATCGCCTTCTGCAAATTCTCGTCGATCTTGTCGAGGAAGCCGGTGGTCGACAGCCATGGTTGGTCGGGACCGATCAAGAGCGACAGGTCCTTGGTCATGAAGCCGCTCTCAACCGTCTGGATGCAGACCTTCTCCAGCGTGTCGGCAAATCGCTTCAACTCGGCATTATCGTCGAGCTTGGCGCGGTGGGCGAGGCCGCGCGTCCAGGCGAAGATCGAGGCGATCGAATTGGTCGAGGTTTCCTCGCCCTTCTGGTGCTGGCGATAGTGGCGCGTCACTGTGCCGTGCGCGGCCTCCGCCTCCACCGTCTTGCCGTCCGGCGTCATCAGCACGGAGGTCATCAGGCCGAGCGAGCCAAAACCTTGCGCCACCGTGTCGGACTGGACGTCGCCGTCATAATTCTTGCAGGCCCAGACATAGCCGCCAGACCATTTCAGGGCGGAGGCCACCATGTCGTCGATCAGCCGGTGCTCGTACCACAGCTTCTTCGCCTTGAACTCGGCCTCGAATTCAGCCTCGTAGACCTCCTGGAAAATGTCCTTGAAGCGGCCGTCATAGGCTTTGAGGATGGTGTTCTTGGTCGAGAGATAAACCGGATAATTGCGCAGCAGGCCGTAATTCAGCGAGGCGCGGGCGAATTCGCGGATGGAGTCGTCGAGATTGTACATCGCCATGGCAACACCGGCGCCGGGTGCGTCGTACACGTCGTGCTCGATCACCTTGCCGTCCTCGCCGACGAACTTGATGGTCAGCTTGCCCTTGCCGGGGAAGCGGAAGTCGGTGGCGCGATACTGGTCGCCGAAGGCATGACGGCCGACGATGATCGGCTTGGTCCATCCCGGCACGAGACGCGGCACGTTCTTCATGATGATCGGTTCGCGGAAAATGGTACCGCCGAGAATGTTACGGATGGTGCCGTTGGGCGACTTCCACATCTTCTTCAGCTTGAATTCCTCGACGCGCTGCTCGTCGGGCGTGATCGTCGCGCATTTCACGCCGACGCCCCATTTCTTGATGGCATTGGCCGAATCGATGGTCACCTGGTCGTTGGTGGCGTCGCGGTGCTCGACGCCGAGGTCGTAATATTCGAGCTTCAGGTCGAGATAAGGGTGGATCAGCTTGTCCTTGATGAACTGCCAGATGATGCGGGTCATCTCGTCGCCGTCGAGCTCGACGACCGGGTTCGCCACCTTGATCTTCGCCATGAAAAGAATGCCTCGCTTTTGGGGAACAAAACGGCCTCGCCCGCATGGCTTCGGCCGGGTATGCGGAGCGTATATCAAAGCCTATTTGGCCGCGCAAACGACGATCCGTGCAGAATGGGTCGTCCGACCGGTGTTTTGCAAAAGCTTCATTTTGCCAAGCGGATGTGGCAGGGAACGCTGAAATGCCGCAAACCGCAGTTCATTGAGATCATGTCCGCCGTCAATCATCCTGAAAACGAATCCGCCGCCGGGCCGGCGATCATCCTGGTCGAGCCGCAGCTCGGCGAGAATATCGGCATGGTCGCGCGCGCCATGGCTAATTTCGGCCTTGCCGAACTGAGACTGGTCAACCCGCGTGACGGCTGGCCGAGCGAGAAGGCGCGCGCCGCCGCCAGCCGCGCCGACCATGTCATCGATGCCGTAACAGTGTTCGGCGATCTGGCGTCCGCCGTCGCCGACCTCAACTTCGTCTTCGCCACCACGGCGCGGGAGCGCGACGGCTTCAAACCCGTGCGTGGTCCGGTCGAGGCGGGCAGGGCGCTGAGGGCACGTCAGATAGCCGGCCTGCGCACCGGCATCTTGTTCGGCCGCGAGCGTTTTGGGCTCTACAATGACGAGGTCGGGCTGGCCGACGAGATCGTCACCTTCCCGGTCGATCCCGGTTTTTCGTCGCTCAACATCGCCCAGGCCGTGCTGTTGATGTCCTATGAATGGATGAAATCCGGCCTGGAGGATGAGACGGCGACCAATTTCTCCAGCCCTGAAATGAAGCCGGCAAGCAAGGAAGAGTTGCACGGGCTGTTTGCCTATCTCGAAGGCGCGCTCGAAGCGCGCGGTTATTTCCGCCCGGCGCCCAAGAAACCCAAGATGGTCGACAATCTGCGCGCCGTCTTGACGCGCGCCGGTTTCGCCGAGCCGGAACTGAAAGTGCTGCGTGGCATCATCTCGTCGCTCGATCGGTTTTCGCCGGCCATGCCGCGCGGTGACGGCTCGCCGGGAGACGATCCAAGGCGTTTGCCGGCCGCTGCGCGAAAACGCCAGGCAGACAAAGAAGATTAGAAATCGCTAAGCTTCGAACGGCTGAAGTAACCGAATTTTATTTGCCTCTCGTCCATTGTTGTCAAAACGGTGGGGTGGCAAATGTTCACGTCCAAAATCGGCCGTATGCGCTTCTTCTTCTATTCGCTCGGCGTAGCCCTGCTCGAGGCCGTTCTTGCTGTGCTGTGCATCGTTGGCACGATCGGCTTTGAGGGGCTGGTCAACTCGGCGCCCGGTCCATCGCGGCAAGGCATGGCAGGCGCGGTTCTGATCGTTTCCCTCCTGGCTGTGGTCATGCGTGCCAACATCGCCTGGCGACGCAGCCGCGACGCCAACGGCAAAGCCTGGATCCTGTGGTCCTACATCGTGTTCTGCGCCATCTACGCCTTTCTGCAGGCAGGCACGCTGCTGGTCATCGATTTCAACAATCCGGAAAGCACGTCCAGCGGTTTGAACCTGCTTGCGCTGTCGATCTTTGGCCTTTGGTGCACGATTCTGATGGTTAAGCCGGTGGCGGGCATCAATATCGACGAACTGACATCGGTTTTCGATTTCGATGGCGATACGCCCATGCCTGCGGCATCCGGCCGGACGGCCAGCAGCACGGCACAGTCTTCTATGCGCAACGCCACACCGGCCACGCGCTCGGTGGCGTCCGCCCAGCCTCTGGGCCGTCCGCGGCCCGCCGGCTTCGGCAAGCGCGGGCTCTAGAGCAACCGAGGCAAGGTCGTCTTCGCCGGCTTTGCATGGAAGTTGCTAACATTCGCCACTTCAAGGCCATGATGGTTGCAGATAGAACGGCATTGGCCAATGACCGCCAAGCCTTCTGATCCAGCCTCTTTCATGGTCCGATATCAATGAGCCACCGTCCGATCCTGATGTTTGATTCCGGCGTTGGCGGATTGACCGTGCTGCGCGAAGCGCGCGTGCTGATGCCCGACCGGCGCTTCGTCTACGTCGCCGATGACAAGGCCTTTCCCTACGGCGCCTGGGAAGAGCCGGCGCTGCAGGCCCATATAGTCGAGCTCTTCGCCAAGCTGCTCGACCGTTTTGATCCGGAAATTTCGGTCGTCGCCTGCAATACCGCTTCGACGCTGGTGATCGATGCGTTGCGGGAAAAATTTTCTGGCCATCCCTTTGTCGGCACGGTGCCGGCAATCAAGCCGGCTGCCGAGCGCACCCGGTCCGGGCTGGTCTCGGTGCTGGCGACGCCGGGCACGGTGAAGCGCCAGTACACGCGCGACCTGATCGGCAAATGGGCGCAGAAATGCCATGTCCGGCTGGTCGGCAGCAACAATCTCGCCGGACTGGCCGAGGCCTACATGCGCGAGGGCTTTGTCGACGAGGAGGCCGTGCGTGCCGAGATCGCACCGTGTTTCGTCCAGCATGACGATTTGCGCACGGACATCGTCGTGCTCGCCTGCACGCACTATCCGTTCCTGGCCAATCGCATGCGCAAGACCGCGCCCTGGCCGGTCGACTGGATCGACCCGGCCGAAGCGATTGCGCGGCGTGCTCTGTCGCTGCTTCCGGCTGTCGACGGACCATTGCCGCAAAGCGAGCCCGACATCGCCGTCTTTACCTCGGGAAAGGCGGATTTCGCCATCAGCCGGCTGATGCAGGGTTTTGGATTGAGCGCGCGCTAATGCATGTCGCCCAAAAGTGCGCAGCGGTTTTGGGACAACGACATGCATAAAACGAAAAACTAAAGCGCGTCGCCGACGCGCTTTAGGCAGGCTCGAAGACAATGACGCGTCGATCCGGATCGGCCGAAACAAGCCTTAGCGTCAGGCCATCGCCCTGCCTGAACCCTGAGGCCTTCACATTCGCAACGACAGGCATGTCCGAGAGCTGAACGCGCACACGCCGATCACCGACGTCGGTGACGACGGCCTTGAATGTTTCACCCATGCGCCCCCTCAGCATCACCGCCTCGGCAAGGTCGATGGCCGCGTGGTTGATCTGCGAGGCGCGGGCGCCTGCGCGGCCCATCACCTTCGGCAGTCTGGAAAACGCCTCGGTAACGGCTTGCGGCACCGGCTGGCCGTTGACGATGGCCAGCACGCATCGCACGACATAGCGATCGGCCAGCCGCCTCAGGGGTGCGGTGGCGTGGGCATAGGTCGCGGCCATCGCCTCGTGCCAGGGGACAACGCCTTCCTCATAGGGCTGGTAGGACGCACCGGAGCCGGCGCGGCGGATTTCCAGCATCAGCGCTGCCTGTTGCATGTTGGCAGGATCGAGGGTTCGCTGATAGTCGGGCAGGCTGGTCGAAGGAGGCCAGGACAGGCCTAAGGCCCGTGCCGCGCTGCGCAGTCTTTGCACTTTGGAAGCATCGGGCGGCGCCATCACCCGAAACAAGCCGGTCCGGTGTGCCAGCATGGCGTCGGCAATCGCCATGTTGGCGGCCAGCGAAAGTGCTGCGTTGTCTTGCTCGGATTGCAGCAGCGGTCTGAACGCAAGCTGGAATGTGCCATCGGCAAGCTGTTCCACCTCCTGCTCGGGCGGGTCGACGCGCGAAGCGCCGCGACGGTCTTCGGCCGCCGCCATGCGCCGCGCGATTTCGGCGAAGCCGACTGGGACGTCGGCGGCCTGCACGCTGTCATAGGCGAGCTTGGCGCGGCTTTGAATGATTGCCCGCTCCGCGCCATCCAGCCTTACCGCTCCGTCGTCGACGATCCGGACCGTGAAGATGACAGCCGGACGCGGACCGCTGGGCAGCAAGCTCGCGGCGCCCTCGGCAAGCACCCGGGGATAGAGCCCGGCCTTGCCGTCCGGCAAATACAGGGTTTCGCCTCGCGCCCAGGCTTCGCGATCCACCGCGTCGCCGTCCGCGACGAACCAGGCTACGTCGGCAATCGCATAGTGCAACAGAAGGTCGCTACCGCTCGCTTCGATCGAAAACGCTTGGTCAAGATCGGTGGAAGCCGCGGGATCGAGCGTCACGAAAGGCATCGCCGTGCGGTCGGCATGCTGGTCGGGCACGCGCCTGGCCGCCGTCTGTGCCATGGCCATTACATCAGGGGGAAATCCCTCCGGCACATGGAACTCGGTGCGGATTTTCGCGAGGCCGGTAGCGAGTGCCTGCGAGGGATCGTTCAACGATTTCATGGCGCCGTCCTACACCGGCGTTGCGGGCACGGGAAGGTGGTTTTGCCGGCAGTGCCGGCCGACCATGGGCAGGCATGAGCGCGGAACGGAAGTTGACCGCCAGCGCTGGAACCGTCGCCGGAGCGCAACGTTTCTTCCTCTGGCAGCAAAGGAGGAGCCGATATGCCTGCAACCTCAAAAGCACAGCAAAAGGCCGCTGGCGCAGCCCTGTCGGCCAAGCGCGGCGAGACCAGGAAGAGCGAACTTCAAGGCGCGTCGAAGTCGATGTACAATTCGATGAGCGAAAAACAGCTCGAGGAATTCGCAGAGACCAAGCGCAAAGGCCTGCCGGAGAAGAAATCGGCAGACTGAAACATTGAACCGAGTCGATAAACAAAGCCCGTGGCCGAAACCACGGGCTTCTTCGATTCAGGCCAAGCCCGAAACTCCTGACGTCACCAGCAGCGCTTCACCTTGTAGCGGATGACCTTCTTGTGGCCATGCCGCCAGATGACCTTCTTCTTCACCACGACATGGCAGGTCTGACGATGCTTGTGGCCCTGCCAGTGCTTGGCCATCGCTGGCTCGGGCACGGCGATCGACATCGTCCCGGCCATGACGGCTGCACCGACCAACGAGAGGAAAAACTTCTTCATGCGACTTCGGGCTCCTTTGGCTCCAGTCCCTTCCTGAATGCCGTCGGCGCAACAACCTCCCGCCGCATCCGGCACGGCACTCAACGCCAAAAGACGTGATATGGTTGCCGGGCCCAGCGCCAGCGACGCGCTTGACTCTGCTCAAATCTCCGTTTATCGAGCGCACCAACACCGGGCCGCAATGCCCGGTTGTTTCTTTTGCATGGCAAGCCCGGGAAAGCAGGTTTATTGTTTCCTGGGTTTTGTCTAGACTGACGTGTCCCGTGGGTTTTCCGCCGCGTTGCGTGGGAAAACCCTGTCAGGCCTCGAAAACGGAGGCCAGAGGAGGGCGCGTTTCCTTCACCCGGACCATGAGGTTCCGGGTGGTTTGTTTTGAAAGGGAATGCGATGAGCAAGCGCGAATCCGCGAAGTACAAGATCGACCGCCGTCTCGGCGAAAACATCTGGGGCCGCCCGAAGTCCCCGGTCAACAAGCGTGAATACGGCCCCGGCCAGCACGGCCAGCGCCGCAAGGGCAAGCTTTCCGATTTCGGCCTGCAGCTGCGCGCCAAGCAGAAGCTGAAGGGTCACTATGGTGATGTCTCCGAAAAGCAGTTCCGCAAAGTCTATGAAGAGGCTGATCGCCGCAAGGGCGACACCTCCGAGAACCTGATCGGCCTGCTCGAGTCGCGTCTCGACGCGGTCGTCTACCGCTCCAAGTTCGTGCCCACCATTTTCGCGGCTCGCCAGTTCGTCAACCACGGCCACGTCAACGTCAACGGCAAGCGCGTCAACATCGGCTCGTACCGTTGCAAGCCGGGCGACGTCGTCGAAGTGCGCGAAAAGTCGAAGCAGCTGGTCATCGTGCTGGAAGCGGTCGGCCTCGCCGAGCGCGACGTGCCGGACTATATCGAAGTCGATCACAACAAGATGGTCGCGACCTTCTCGCGCATCCCCGGCCTGGCCGACGTACCGTTCGCCGTGCAGATGGAGCCGAACCTGGTCGTCGAATTCTATTCGCGCTGATCGATCGCTTTTCTGCGATACCGGAAAGGGCCGCCCGTCGAGGCGGCCTTTTCTTTGTCGGCCATGTCCGCTAATCCGGCACTCTCGGCTATGGAAAGCGACAAGCCATGAACATGCTGGCAGACATCGAAACAGTTGAACCGATTGCTGAAGGCGGCTTCCATCCGCTGTTTGCCGACGTGCCGTCTTCCGTCGAGTTCAACAAACTGCGCAAGCGGCTGTTGCGGTTGACCCGTCAGGCGGTCGATGATTTCGCCATGGCGAGGCCCGGCGACCGCTGGCTGGTGGCCTTGTCCGGCGGCAAGGATTCCTACGGGCTGCTGGCCGTGCTGCTCGATCTCAAATGGCGCGGGCTGCTGCCGGTCGAGCTGCTGGCCTGCAATCTCGACCAGGGCCAGCCGAATTTTCCGAAGCACATTTTGCCCGACTACCTCGATGCGCATGGCATTGCCCATCGCATCGAGTATCAGGACACCTATTCGGTGGTCACCGACAAGCTGCCTCAGGGCAGCACCTATTGTTCGCTGTGCTCGCGGCTGCGGCGCGGCCATCTCTATCGCATCGCGCGCGAGGAGGGCTGTTCGGCGCTGGTGCTCGGCCACCACCGCGAGGACATTCTCGAAACCTTCTTCATGAATCTGTTCCATGGCGGCCGCCTTGCCGCCATGCCGCCAAAGCTGCTCAACGACGACGGCGACGTCATGGTGCTGCGGCCGCTGAGCTACTGCGCCGAGGTCGATCTGGAAAAATTCGCCGCCGCTATGAAATTCCCGATCATTCCCTGCGATCTCTGCGGCAGCCAGGAAGGCCTGCAGCGCAACGCCATGAAGGCGATGCTGGACGATATGGAAAAGCGCATGCCGGGCCGCAAGGATACGATGCTGCGCGCGCTGTCCAACACCAGGCCGTCGCATCTGCTCGACAGAAAGCTGTTCGACTTTGCCGCCCTCAATGGCAGCCTCAGCACAGGACAAGACATTTCCGATGATATTTGACGACCAAGCGATCGACTGGCTGGCCGAGCTTCTCGCCGATGCAGCCAGGGCCGAAATCATGCCACGCTTTCGCCGGCTGGGCGAGGGCGACATCAGACAGAAGACCTCGGCTGCCGACCTGGTGACCGAGGCCGACATCAACGCCGAGCGGCTGATCACGGCCAGGCTGCGCGAGCGCTATCCCACGGCGATGATCGTCGGCGAGGAAGCCTGTTCCGACAATCCGGCGCTGCTTCAGGGGCTCGGCGATGCCGACCTCGCCTTCGTCGTCGACCCGGTCGACGGCACCTTCAACTTCGCCTCCGGCGTGCCGCTCTTCGGCGTCATGCTGAGCGTCGTCGTCAAGGGCGAAACCGTCGCCGGTATCATCCATGACCCCGTAGGCCGGGACTGGCTGATCGGCGCCAAGGGCGCCGGCAGCCATATCCGCCATGCGCATGGCGCGCTGGAGACGGTGCACGTCGCCGATGCCGTGCCGATCTCGCAGATGACCGGCTCCGTCTCCTGGCAATATCTGGCGGAACCGCAACGCTCGCTCCTGGCGCGCAACCAGACCAAGACCCTGTCGCAGTTCGGCTATCGCTGCGCGGCACATGAATACCGTCTTCTGGCCAGCGGCCATGCCCATTTCGTCGTCTACAACAAACTGATGCCGTGGGACCATCTGGTCGGTGTGCTGATCCACGCCGAGGCCGGCGGCTACACCGCGCGGATCGACGGTAGCGCCTATCTGCCCTCGCATATCGACGGCGGCATTCTTGTCGCCCCGGACAAGGAAAGCTGGCAGGAGTTGCGCAGGGAACTCTGGGCGCAATAGTCGGTCCAACTGCCGGTAGACGCTTTCGTCAAGTATATTGGCTCTGTTATAGTGGTCCAATCTCTCGCGAAGCCGGAGCCGCGAAATGAAACATCGGTCCGCAATTGTCGCAACGGCACTTGCACTTGCCCTGGTCGCCTGCGCCACTGAGGCACGATCGCAGGAGCGCGCGTGTCGTAGCCCCGATCCCATCGACACCATCGACGAAATGTTCGACGCGATCTTTGCCTGTTGGCAGCCGCCGCCTGGAAGTGCTGGCCTGACCCTGACGCTGAGTTTTTCAATTCGCAAAAACGGCACGCTGATGGGCAAGCCGCGCGCCACTTTCTCCCATATGGGAGATGATGCCTCGCTCAACCGGGTCTTTGTGTCATCCGTGCTCGAAGCGCTCGACAAGGCTCTGCCGATGCCGCTGTCGGACAGCATGGGTGGCGCCATCGCAGGGCGCCCGCTGTTCCCTCGTTTCACGGCAGTGATTGGCGGCGCATCCTGAAACGCGTCGCATAAAGGTGGATGCGGTTTTGAGACCAACAATCTCAAGGCGCGTCGCTCAATGCAGGTCGGTGACGTGCCCTGAAATGGGTGGGTTGTGCGGCTGGAACATCTTGCCGCGCTCGGCGATCAGGATCATCAGCAGGGCCGCGACCGAGACGCTGCAGAAGCCGGCGGCAAGCGGCGTCACCGTGCCGTTGAAGGCCTGGCCGATCAGCGTGCCGAGGATGCCGCCGAGAAAAGTCTGCATGAAGCCCAGGATGGACGACGCGGTGCCCGCCAGTTGGCCGAGCGGTTCCATCGCGAGCGCGTTGAAATTGGCGCCGAGCGCGCCGAACGGGAGCATCGCACTGGCGAAGAAGGTGATGAACAGCCAGAGTGGCATCTTCATTTGAAGCGAAACGGTGAGCCAGGCAAGGCTGATCACCAGGAACAACAGCAGTGCGCTCTGCGACAGGCGGCGCATGCCGATGCGGCCGACCAGGCGCGAGTTGAGGTAGTTCGAAAAAGCGAGAACGCCGGCGACACCCGCGAAGATGACAGGAAACAATTCGCCGACATGAAAAATGTCGACATAGATCTGCTGTGCGGAGGCGATGAAGCCGAACATGGCGGCGAAAATGAAGGTGCTGGCAAAGGCGTAGCAAAGCGCCATGCGGTTGGTGAGCACGATGCGGAAACCACCGACGACGGATGAGACTGTCAGCGGCCGGCGGTACTCCGGATGCAGCGTCTCCGGCAGCCGCAGCAGCGACCACGCCGACACGATCAGCGCTCCGACGGCCATGGTGACGAAGATCCAGTGCCATGTTGCGAACAGCATGATGAACTGGCCGATCCCAGGCGCGATCACCGGGATGGCCATGAACACCATGAAGATCAGAGACATCACCTCGGCCATGCGCCGACCGTCGAACGTGTCGCGCACGATCGAGACGGCGATGACGCGGGTCGCCGCCGCACCGATGCCTTGCACCAGCCGGCACAGCAGCAGGACGGCGAATGACGGGGCGATGGCGGCAGCTGCCGCCGCCACGACATAAATCGCCAGCCCGGCAACGAGTGGCGCGCGGCGCCCGAACCGGTCCGAGATCGGTCCGAAGAAAAGCTGTCCGCCACCGAAGCCCAATATATAGGCGGTGATCACATACTGGCGGTGGTTTTCATTCTCAACGCCAAGCGTGGCGCCGATTTGCTGCAGTGCCGGCAGCATGATGTCGATGGCCAGCGAGTTCAACGCCATCAGTGCCGCGCAAAGCGCGATGAATTCCCAGCGCGGAATAGGCAATTTGCGTGCCTGTTGCGGCGCTTTTGCTGGCTGGTCCACGGCGGGTCCGATCTTCAAAACGAATATGCGCCGGCATGCCGGCGCATAAGTTCGTCCTCACTCCGATAGGGGGAGGTAACATTTTGCCGGGGCGGGGCTGCCCCGTCTCAACTCAGAATCAGGCTGTCGCTTTGACGCTGACGCCCTTGTCGACGAGCAACGTCTGCAGCTCGCCCGCCTGGAACATTTCGCGGATGATGTCGCAGCCGCCGACGAATTCGCCCTTGACGTAAAGCTGCGGGATCGTCGGCCAGTTCGAATATTCCTTGATGCCTTGGCGCAGTTCGGCCGAGGTCAGCACGTCGACGCCCTTGTAGTCGGCGCCGATGTAATCGAGGATCTGGACGACCTGGCCGGAAAAGCCGCACTGCGGAAAACCGGGCGTGCCCTTCATGAAAAGGACGACGTCGTTGCCCTTCACTTCGCTGTCGATGTAGTCGTTGATGCCGCTCATGAGATATCCTTTCACGCCTGTGGGAGTCAGGCTCGAAGCATAGCCATCAAATAAACCCATAGATGGGCCGAAACAAGATGTTTGCGCCGCCGTCGCGGAAATGGCGCAAAGGATCGCCTGTCTTGGGCCAAGCATCCCTGCCGATTGCAGCCTCCGGGACATGATGAAAAGACGATATGGCGCCGCCCTTCTGATCGCCATCCTGCTGGCCGCGATTGCCGTTGTCTGGTGGCCGAGACGCCCGGAGCCGCCGCCGCTGGTCATTGGCGGTGACCTGCCCGCGCCTTGCCGGAATGTCGCCTTCGAGGCGGTGACCTATGTCGTCTGCACGGTCGACCTGCGGACCTACAACCTCGCTGTCTTTCACGTCGGTGCCGACGGCAAGCCCTTCGGCTCGCTGGAGGCCTTCGGCAAGGCGGTTGCGGGCGAGGGGAGGCCGGTGCTGCTCGCCATGAATGGCGGCATGTATCACGAGGATTTGTCGCCGGTCGGCCTGCTGGTCGAGAACGGCAGCGAAAAGTCGCCGCTCAACCTTGCCGATAGCGAAGGTAATTTCTTCCTGAAGCCGAACGGCGTCTTTCTGGTCGGCAAGGACGGCAAGGCGGCTGTCATGGAAAGCAACGCCTATGCCGCCGCCAAACCCGATGTCGCCTTCGCCACGCAGTCGGGCCCGATGCTGGTGATCGATGGCCAGATTCATCCACGCTTCGAGCCGAACGGAACCTCGCGCTACGTCCGCAACGGCGTCGGCGTGCGCGATGAAAACACCGTTTTGCTGGCGATCTCGCGGTCTGAGGTAAGTTTCGGCAGCTTTGCGCGGCTGTTTCGCGACGCGCTACAATGCCGCAACGCGCTGTTCCTCGACGGCGCGGTTTCCGCGCTGTCGGATGGGAAAAGAATGATCGTCGGCGGAAAATACCCGGCGGGCCCGATCATCTCAGTGTCGGCGAAGCCGATCACGTCAGTGTCGGCGAAGCAGCCGCAGAAACAGTAGGCCAGTCTGGCTTCAGTCCGGCACGCTGGTCTGCAGGGCCAGCGCGTGCAGCACGCCGCCCATATTGCCCTTCAGCGCATCATAGACCATCTGGTGCTGCTGGACGCGGCTCTTTCCGCGGAAGCTTTCGGCCACCACTTCGGCTGCATAGTGATCGCCGTCACCGGCGAGGTCGCGGATCGTCACCTTGGCGTCCGGAATGCCGTCCTTGATCAGTTTTTCGATGTCGTGGGCATCCATTGCCATGGCAAAATCCTGTTCTGGGCGGCTAGGCACGAGTGACTCGGACGGCAGCCTAAAGCCTTTCTGGTCCGGGTTGAAGCCGTTCTGTCGGCGACGCAGTGTCTAAGGGCCATCCTGCCGCGGGTGAACCACACCATCTTCTGTAATGTCGTCGCGGGTCGAGAACCCCCGGCCAAGGCTGAACACCAGGACATAGAGCGGGATGTTGAGCGCCAGGGTGATAATCGGGAGATAGCTGGTCATCTGCCACAAGGGCGAAAAGAATGGTTGGCCATAGCCGTCGCAGATCAGCGATGACCCGTATTCCCACAGCGCGCCGGTAATGACCGCAATGGCAAATAGCTTGATGCAGGTGGCGACATGCCTTGCGCGCGCCGGGTTCGGCAAAAGGCGGCTCCACAGCACCAGGCAGACGATGGGGATCGCATAGATCAGACTTTGCAAGGCCAGCATCTGCAGTGTGCCATTGGCCGCCTCAAGGAACTGGTCACGCCTTTCCAGCAGCGGACAGACCTCGCTCGAGGTCGTCGACAGCAGGAAAAAGACGAACGGCCCGAGGAACCAGAAGAAGAACAGCGACGGCCAGAAGACGACTGCGATCAGCGTCCGGGCTGCCAGGCTGGTCAACTGGACTTGTCCATGAAGTTCGGGAACCAGCCTTCGTGGGCAGCGGTCAATTCGCTGACCGGGATCGCCCTGGCATCGCCGAGCTTCACTTCGTTTCCACCGGTCGAGCCGATCCATGGCGCAAAGATGCCGAGCCTGCTCTGTTCGTCGCGGATGGCGTCCCATTCCTTGCTCTGCGGATCGACGGACAGCGTCAGGAGGTAGCGGCCCTGGTCCTCGCCGAACCAGACCGGGATCGGGTCGGTGCCGGCGAGCCCCGGAATGGTGGCGCCGATGCCGGACGCCATCGCCATTTCGGCCAGGGCTATCGCCAGGCCGCCATCGGAAAGGTCATGCGCCGCGGTCACGACGCCCGACGCGATCAGCGCGCGCACGTGGTCGCCGACGCGCTTTTCATGGGCGAGGTCGACGGGTGGCGGCGGCCCGTCGGTCCGACCGTGAATGTCTCTGAAATAGGCGGACTGGCCGAGATGGCTGCCCCAGCTTGGGGGCGCGCCGACCAGCAGGATCATCTGGCCCTCGGCGGCAAAGCCGATACGGGTCATCTTCGACCAGTCGGCAATCAGCCCCACGCCGCCGATGGTCGGCGTCGGCAGGATACCTTGGCCATTGGTTTCGTTGTAGAGCGAGACATTGCCCGACACGATCGGGAAGCCGAGCGCCCGGCAGGCATCGCCAATGCCTTTCACCGCGCCGACCAGTTGGCCCATGATCTCAGGCCGTTCCGGATTGCCGAAATTGAGGTTGTCGGTGGCCGCCAGCGGCAGCGCGCCGGTGGCGGTGAGGTTGCGCCAGCATTCGGCCACCGCCTGCTTGCCGCCTTCGTACGGGTCGGCCTCGCAATAGCGCGGCGTGACGTCGGAGGAGAAGGCGAGCGCCTTGGTCGGATGGCCTTCGACGCGCACCACGCCGGCGTCGCCGCCGGGAAGCTGCAGCGAATTGCCCTGGATCAGCGTGTCGTACTGCTCCCACACCCAGCGGCGCGACGACAGGTTCGGCCCGCCGAGCAGTTTCAACAGCGCATCGGCAACGTCGGCCTTCGGCGCATCGCCGGCTGCGAGCGCCGCCGGCTTCTTCGGCTCGACCCAGGGGCGGTCATATTCCGGCGCCTTGTCGCCAAGGTCCTTGATCGGCAGATTGGCGACCTCGTCGCCCTGATGGATGACGCGGAAACGCAGATCGTCGGTGGTCTTGCCGACGATAGCGAAGTCGAGGCCCCATTTGTGGAAGATCGCCTCGGCTTCCTTTTCCTTCTCGGGGCGCAGCACCATCAGCATGCGCTCCTGACTCTCCGACAGCATCATCTCATAGGCGCTCATGCGCTCTTCGCGCACCGGCACCTGGTCGAGGTGAAGCTCGATGCCGAGGTCGCCCTTGGCGCCCATCTCGACCGCCGAACAGGTGAGGCCGGCCGCACCCATGTCCTGGATGGCGATGACGGCGCCGGACGCCATCAGCTCAAGGCAGGCTTCGAGCAGGCATTTTTCGGTGAAGGGATCGCCGACCTGCACGGTCGGGCGCTTCTCGTCGATCTTGTCGTCGAACTCGGCCGAGGCCATCGTGGCGCCGCCGACGCCGTCGCGCCCGGTCTTGGCGCCGAGATAGACGACCGGCAGGCCGACGCCCTTGGCTTCCGACAGGAAGATCGCATCGGTCTTGGCGAGGCCCGCGGCAAAGGCGTTGACCAGGATGTTGCCGTTGTAGCGGGCGTCGAAATTGACCTCGCCGCCGACGGTCGGCACGCCAAAGGCGTTGCCGTATCCTCCGACGCCGGAAACCACGCCGCTGACCAGGTGCCTGGTCTTGGGATGGTCCGGTGCGCCGAAGCGCAAAGCGTTCATCGCCGCAATCGGCCGCGCGCCCATGGTGAAGACGTCGCGCAATATGCCGCCGACGCCGGTCGCCGCACCCTGGTAGGGCTCGATGTAGGAGGGATGGTTGTGGCTCTCCATCTTGAAGACGACGCAGTCGCCGTCGCCGATATCGACCACGCCGGCGTTCTCGCCCGGACCCTGGATGACCTGCGGCCCGGTGGTCGGCAGCGTGCGCAGCCATTTCTTCGAGGATTTGTAGGAGCAGTGCTCATTCCACATCGCCGAGAAGATGCCGAGTTCGGTAAAGCTCGGTTCGCGCCCGACCAGATCGAGGATGCGCTGGTATTCGTCGGGCTTCAGCCCATGCGCGGCTATGAGTTCCGGGGTGATCGGCACGGAATTGGAAATGGTCATGGGCGGCGATTGGTGTCCATGGGAGAGGGAATTTGAGTCCCCTCATATCGCAAGCTTTGGCGTGATACACCCCATCGGATGACGAAAAACGCCGGAAAACACAAGGCGACGATGGTAGCGGGGCGCCGTTGGGGAACGCTATGGCATCCCGGCCGTTAGGCCTCAAACCAATCAGGAGATTTCGACATGGCCACCAAGCAAGGCAAGAAAGACAATCGCCTCTCCGACAAGGAGGCCATGCATATTGCCGAGACGACCGACGTTTCGCCCAAGCAGGCCAAGGACCTGGCCGAGAAGCACGGCAAGGACAAGGGCGCGAAGGAAGCCAAAAACTTCAAGGCAGAGGGCTGAACCTGAAGATCGGGATACAGGAGGACCGAGTCAGGACGAACTGTCGTAGCCGGCGCGGCCTTCCTCCAGCAGTCGCCGGATCACCGCGACGCCGCCGGTGATGTCCTCGCGCCGCCTTGGCTGCGAGACGCCGAAACGCACGCCGTGAAAAACCTGCTCGGAACGCCCCGCCTTGAACTCGTCCTCGTCGTCGAGGAGCACGCCATTTTCGAGGCATGCGCTCCTGAAAGTGCCGGACAGCCAGGGATCGGGCAGCGTCAGCCAGACGAAGGGCACGCTGCCGTGTGACTTGAAGGCGAAACCGGCCAGTGTCTCGCGCACGATGGCGATCCGGGCGGCAATTTCGGCAATGCTGCGTTTGCGGATATCGCCAGCCTGCCCTGACAGCACCAGCCGCGCATTCACCTCCGCCAGCAGGAACGGCATTCCGCCGGTCATCATCTTGTGGGCGACGCGGATGCGATGGCGATAGGCGGGCGGGCAGGAGAGCCAGCCGCCGCGAACACCTGCCGCGACCGATTTCGACAGACCGCCGGCGACAATGGTGCGCTCGGGCGCATATTCGGCGATGAGCGGCGTCGGATCTTCGGTCAGGCCGCCATAGAGATCGTCCTCGATGACGATGACATTGTACGCGCGCGCGACGCGGGCGATCGCCTCGCGGCGCGAAACCGACAGGATCGCCAGCGTCGGGTTCTGCACCGTCGGCATCAGGAAGATCATCTTCGGGTGCTTCTGCGCGCAGACGCGTTCGAAATCCTCGGGATCGAGGCCTTCTTCGTCCGATGCCACCAGTGCTATGCGCCGCCCGATCAGCCCGGCGCTGCGGGCGATCTGCGAATAGGTGAGGTGCTCGAAGGCGACATAGTCGCCCGGTGTGGTCAGTGCCGCAATCGCCGCCATCACCGCGGCATGTGTGCCAAGCGTGGGAACGATGGTGTCGGCCGCCGGACGGAACGAATTGCGCGACAGCCAGCGGGCGCCGGCCTCGAACCAGCGCTCCGGAAAATCCCTGGTGTAGCTCGAAATCTCGTGCGGGTGATCCTGCACCGTGCGCGAGAGCATGTCAGCGACAATGGCGCCCTGGCCGATGTCGGGCGCGGCAGTGCTGTCGAAACGCAGCTTGCCGGGCGGTGCATCGACATAGCGCGTGCCTTGCACGGCCGGCTCGGCGAATTCGGGTGACGCCGCTTCCGATTGCTGCGCCAGCACATAGGTCCCGCGACCGACTTCGCCGCTCACCAGGCCGCGCTCGCGCAGCAGCTGATAGGCTCGGCCGATCGTGCCGACCGTCGTGCCGATATCATAGGCGAGATCGCGCTGCGGCGGCAATTTTGCCCCGGCATCGATGACGCCCTTGTCGATGTCCGACTCGATGCTGTCGGCAAGGCGCTGGTAAAGCGGGCCGGAACCGATGGTGAGGTCAGGGAGCCAATTTGTCATGGTGACAATTCTGTATATTGCACCAGATCGGGTGTCAATGCATATCAGAACCGTACCAAGATGGGTACAATTTGCAAGGTTGGCAGAAAGACAATGGATACAATCGAGACAATCCGCTGCGCGGGCATTAAATTGGTCGGGCCGGCCAGCCGGCGAGGCTTTGTCGGCCGGATCGTGCACGTGGTCAGATCGCTGGCGCGATGGATCGACGTGCTGATCGAGCGCCGTCGCGGCCGCCTGGCTTTGCTCGAAATGACCGACGAGCAGCTCAGGGACATCGGTGTGTCGCGTGACGACGCTCACCGCGAAGGCATCAGGCGATTCTGGGACTAACTTGTAGTCTGGTCAGCGGCGTGTGCCCGGAGCCCTGAGGCGTGAGACGCCCTTGTCGGCAAGCACGGCGAGGATGCACAGCACCAGGAAAACACCGGTGACGGCCAGCGCCGCAAGGGCGACGTTGGCCGCGCCGTTTTTCGCAACGTCGAGGAACGGGTAGGGCACTTCGCCTGCGATCGGTGCGCGCGCCAGCGCATAGGCGAGATAGGCGATCGGATAGGCCATCCACCACGAAATGTCGCTCCAGCGTGTCCTGCCGTCAGCGCCTGCAACAAGCCACCACAGCACGAACAGCACCGGCGTCACATAGTGCAGCAGCACGTCACAGAGCAGGAACAGCCCCTGCGGCTGCCAGAGCTGCGCCAGAACTGTCGCGTAGACGATGAAGACCAGGGCGATGGAAGCCGCCACGCCCGCCCGCATCCGCGGCCCGGCAAAGGCCGGCAGCCAGGCGTAGCCCGAAGGCGACAGCAGCGAGACATGGACCAGCACTGCACCGATGTTGGTCAGGATGGTGAAGAAGCTGAACAGAAAGACGATGGAGCCGAGAAAACTGCGGCCGGCTTCCATCGATGCCGGGATGGTGATGCACGCTTGCAGGACAAGCCCGGCCAGACCGATGATCAATCCCGCAAACTGCAGGAAGCGGCCCATGGCGTCAGGCGGCCGCGTTGCAGGAGGGGTTGCCCGTTTGCCAGCGCGCAATGTCGGATCCGATGCGCGCGCCGAGCGGATCGTCCATCAGCGGACCGAACACGTCGACGCGGCTGGAATTGCCTTGCGCCTGGACGACCAGCAGCGGCTTGCCGCCATAATGCTTGGCCGGCACCAGCAGGAAGCGGGGCGTGCCGCTGAACGAATTCAGCTCATTGGCCATCTGATAGGATTTGAAGGCGGGATCCTTGCTGGCGATCCAGCATTTGTGGGCCGATATCGCTACCTGTTCCATGGCCAGCAGCGAAGCGCTCTTGCCCGTGGGGACCGGCGCGCTCTTCGGGCTGGACTGGCAGGACGCCAACGCCAAGCCGGCAGCAGCCAGGGGACCTAGGCGAACAATCGTCAGTCTCATGGTCAACCGCCCCCGCGTTTTGAAAGGAATTCGAAGAGATATCAGGCGGCGATGCCGAGTGCGCCTTCGAACAGCGCCCGGCCGTCACTGCCGCCATGCGCGGCCTCGATCAGGTTTTCCGGATGCGGCATCAGGCCGAGCACATTGCCCTTCTCGCTGATGATGCCGGCAATGTCGTTGATCGAGCCATTGGGATTGGTGCCTTCGGCATAGCGGAACACAACCTGTCCTTCGCCCTCGAGGCGCGCAAGCGTGTCGGCATCGGCGAAATAATTGCCGTCATGATGCGCAACCGGCGTGCGGATGATTTGGCCCGGCTGATAGCGGCGGGTGAACATGGTGTTGGCGTTGGCGATCTGCAGCTTCACCTCACGGCAAACGAATTTCAGCGAAGCATTGCGCATCAGCGCGCCGGGCAGCAGGCCGGCCTCGACCAGAATCTGGAACCCGTTGCAGACGCCAATGACCATGACGCCCTTGGCGGCCTTTTCAGCGACTGCCCGCATTACCGGCATCCGCGCGGCAATCGCGCCGCAGCGCAGATAATCGCCGAAGGAGAAGCCGCCGGGAATGGCGATCAGGTCGACATCGGGGATTTCGGTGTCGGTCTGCCAGACGGTCGCCGGCGCCTGCCCGGAAATCTTGGTCAGCGCCGCAATCATGTCGCGGTCGCGGTTGAGGCCGGGGAGAAGAACGACAGCTGATTTCATATCAAGCGATCTCCACCGCGTAATTCTCGATCACTGTGTTCGCCAGCAGCTTGTCGCACATGGCTTTCAGATCGGCTTCGGCCTTGGCCTTGTCGGTCTCTGAGAGCTCGAGGTCGAAGACCTTGCCCTGCCGCACCTGGCCGACGCCGCCGAACCCCAGTCCGGACAGAGCGTGCTCTATGGCTTTTCCCTGCGGGTCGAGCACGCCGTTCTTGAGGGTGACGGTGATGCGGGCCTTGATCATGCTGGACAGGTTCCTGTTCGAAGACTTAGCAATTCCAGGAAAAGTCTGAAGCGGTTTTTCGTCCGGAATCGCGTCAAGAAGTGAAGACTTAGTGCGGCTTGCCTTTGAGGCCATCGGTCGAGGCGACGAGCACCGGGCCGGTCGGGCGCGGCGGCTCGTTCTCGTTCATGATGCCGAGGCGGCGGGCAACTTCCTGATAGGCTTCGACGAGGCCGCCCATATCGCGGCGGAAACGGTCCTTGTCGAGCTTGTCCTGCGTTGCCACGTCCCACAGCCGGCACGAATCCGGCGAGATCTCGTCGGCAACGACGATGCGCATCATGTCGCCCTCGAACAGGCGGCCGCATTCGATCTTGAAATCGACGAGTTGGATGCCGACACCCATGAACAGGCCGGAGAGGAAGTCGTTGACGCGGATGGCCAGCGCCATGACGTCGTCGATCTCCTGCGGGCTTGCCCAGCCGAAAGCGGTGATGTGCTCTTCCGACACCATCGGATCGTCGAGCGCATCGGCCTTATAATAGAATTCGATGATCGAGCGCGGCAGAACGGTGCCTTCCTCGATGCCGAGGCGCTTGGACAGCGAGCCGGCGGCGACATTGCGCACCACCACTTCGAGCGGAATGATCTCGACTTCCTTGATCAACTGCTCGCGCATGTTGAGCCGGCGGATGAAGTGGGTCGGAATGCCCATGCGGTTCAGATGGTTGAAGATGTACTCGGAAATGCGGTTGTTGAGCACACCCTTGCCGTCGATGACCTCATGTTTCTTCTTGTTGAATGCGGTCGCATCATCCTTGAAGAACTGGATAAGTGTGCCCGGTTCCGGTCCCTCATAGAGGATCTTGGCCTTGCCTTCATAAATGCGGCGGCGATTTTTCATCTGATTTTTCTCTGGATTTGCGGGCAGGCGGCAAGCGACCAGTTCCTGTCCGTCTGCCTAAATTGGTGCGGCGACGGGTGGGGTTCAATGCCGGGTCTATCCCAATCACAGCGTTTGCTCAATCGGCAAATCCTTTCCATCGACTGCTTTCAGGAATGAAATGCCGCAGCGCAGCAAGTGATGTAGCATATTGACCGGCCCGCGCCCTTTTGGTTTGTGCTGCGGCAACACACATATCCATCGCCAACGCGAATCGATTTCATCGGAGGGAAGCCATGAGCAGCATGAAAGACCGCGAAGAGGGTTTTGAGCGCAAATTTGCCTTCGACGAAGAACTTCGCTTTAAGGCTTCGGCACGCCGCAACAAGGCGCTTGGCCTGTGGGCCGCCGAAAAGCTGGGCAAGTCCGGCACTGACGCCGACGCCTATGCCAAGGAAGTTGTGGTTTCCGACATCGAGGAAGCCGGCGATCACGACGTATTCCGCAAGATCCGCAAGGATTTCGACGCCGCCGGCGTCGACCAGTCGGATCACCAGATCCGCCGCACCATGGACGAACTGATGGCGCAGGCGATCGAGCAGATCAAGAACACCTGATCGGACCGAAACAGGTTCCGCAAAAGCGTTCTGCGATTTGTGACAAAACCTGCGACAAACCTGGAATGACTGGACCAATCGACCGCTCGGCTCAGCCGGGCGGTTTTTCTTTGCCTTTTCAGCCTTTTCCGGCTGAAACTGTGCGTAGGCCTGTTACAAGGCTCTACCCAACGAGGAAAGCACCCATGTCCCTGAAGTCACGCCTGGCGGCGGATGAAACGCTGTTCACCGCCTGGTCCGGCGTTCCGGACGCTTTGACGGTCGAAATCATCGCCAAGCAGGGTTTTGACGCCGTCACCCTCGATATGCAGCATGGCGGACACCACGAAGACTCGGTCTTGCGCGGCCTGGTGCCGGTGCTGGCCGCCGACAAGCCGGCGCTGGTGCGCATTCCGGTCGGCCGCTTCGACATGGCCAGCCGCGCCCTCGATTTCGGTGCCGAGGCGGTGATTGCACCGATGGTGAATTCGGTGGCCGATGCAAAACTCTTTGCCGCGGCGATGAAATATCCGCCGATGGGCGAGCGCTCCTGGGGCCCGACCTATGCTTTTCCGCGCCATGGCAAAGGCGACCACGCCGAATGGCTGCGCGACACCAATCAACGCACCATGGCCTTTGCCATGATCGAAACGCGCGCCGCACTCGATGCGCTGGACGGCATCCTCGACACGCCGGGCATTGACGGCATCTTCCTCGGCCCATCGGATTTCTCCATCGCCTGGTCGAATGGCACCACCGTCAATTCGACGCTGGAAAGCATGATGGAAACCGTCGCCTCCATCGCCGAGCGGACGCGCAAGGCGGGCAAGCATGCGGCGATCTACGTCGTTGAGCCGGCGATTGCCGGCCGCGTCGTGGCGATGGGCTACCGGCTGCTGGCGATGGGCTCGGACCATGCGCTGATTTCGCTCGGCGCAAAGATACTCATCAAAAGCATGAACGATTCGATAAAGGGCTGAGGCGTGGTGCCTTGCCCGGTCAGGCCTTGAGGTCGGTCAGGAACTTGGCGAAGGTCATCGACCCTTCCGGCCAAGGGCCGAAGCCGGCATCCTCATTGAGGTGACCGGTTTCGCCGGCATCGATGAACAGCGAACCCCAGGCGCCGGCAATGTCCTCGGCAACCTCGAAGGCGCAGAACGGATCGTTGCGGCTGGCGATGACGATGGACGGGAAGGGCAGCGGTTCGCGCGCATAGGGACCAAAGGTCATCAGGTGACGCGGCCTTATCTCCGGGTTGGCGACGTCGGGCGGCGCGACAAAAAACGCGCCGGCGACCGGCTTCCTGAACTGCGGAATGGCCTGCACCGCGGCCGCCACACCGAGGGAATGGGCAACGATCACCACCGGTCGCTCGGCCTCGTTGACAGCGTTCGCCACGCTCGTCGTCCAGTCCTCGCGCACCGGCTTCGACCACTCCGCCTGCTCGACCCGGCGCGCCGTCGACAGTTTCGACTGCCAGCGTGTCTGCCAGTGTTCGGGGCCGGAATTGGTGTAGCCCGGCACGATCAGAATATCTGCGTCTTTGACTTTCATGGCGCTGAGATAGCGAGCGGCCGTGTCTCGTGCAACCCGCGCTGACGCATGCGGTGCATCACAATCGTGAACAACCTGTTCGATTCTTTCCATCTTGTGTGAACGATCAGGATCGACGATTTGAGGCAGGAAGAGATCGACAACAGAATAGACTGGTGGCGCGGCCTGGGATAATGCGCTGAACGGAGAGTTTTATGAGCGAACTGCCTTTTGCCGCGACGACCCCCGTCAGCGTTTCACGCGTGGGCCTGAAGGCGCGCGACGCCGAAGGACTTGCCGATTACTACCGGGCTGTTGTCGGCCTGCAGGAATTGAGCCGCGCCGATGGCGCCATCACGCTGGGCGCTGCAGAGCGCCCGCTGCTGGTCATCGAGCCTGACGCAGCGGCCAAGCCCGACGATCCGCGCAGCGCCGGCCTTTTCCACACCGCTTTCCTTCTGCCCAGCCGCGCCGATCTCGGCCGTTGGATAAACCATGCCGCCGCCAACAAGATCCGCATCGAGGGCGCCTCCGACCATCTGGTCAGCGAGGCTTTGTACCTGACCGACCCCGAAGGCAACGGCATTGAAATCTATAGGGACCGTCTGCCGCAGGAGTGGAAGTGGAACGGCGACAAGATCGCCATGGCGACCGAGCGGCTGAATCTGGCCGCCGTGGTTGGCAGCGTGCCGGCCGGTGACGCCGGCTGGCAGGGCGCGCCGCAAAACAGCATTATCGGCCATGTCCATCTGCGCGTCGGCCGGCCGGAAGATGCCGAGGCCTGGTGGCACGACGAATTTGGCTTCGACACGGTCGCTAAGTATGGAGGGCAGGCGGTGTTCCTGTCGTCGGGAGGCTACCACCATCATATCGGTGGCAATTCGTGGCACAGCGCCGGCGCCGGCCGCCGCGATCCGTCCCGCTCGGGGCTGGCCTGGGTCGAGATGCGCTCGGACAAGGCAACCGAGGAAACGAGCCGTGAAGATCTGTGGGGCACGGTTATCCGCACCGTGCCGGGCACCGCAGGCTGAGCGGCGGTTCGGGTCCTACACCGAGCCGGCGGCGTAGCCCGTCAGCAGCCCGTGCGCCCAGTTGTCGAATCCGGTCGCCGTGGCGCGGCCGGATGCTTCGGTCCAGTCATAATTGACCACGTGATGGCTGAACGACCATTGTCCGTCCTTGCGCGTCGCGATGGCGTAGCGGGCATGCGGACTGCCGGTCACGGTCAGGCCGGGGAATGCCTGGACGCCGACGCTGCCGGGATTGAGGATTGTCCGGTTGTCCGACAAGCGCACAACGCGCGGCGTATGTGTATGGCCGCACAAGGTCAGCCCGGCGCCGGCGCTGCCCAGCTTGTGCCTGATCTGCTTTTCATTGGAGGGGTAGAAGTGGCTGCCTCCGTCTTCCTCGAGCAGGAACACGTCGTCGTCACTGGGGCTGCCATGGCAAAGCAGGATGTCCGGGGCAGGCGACAGGGTGACCGGCAAGGCCGAGAGCCAGGTCAGGGATGTTTCAGAGAGGCGTTGGTGGGTGAAAGCATCGACGTCTTCCAACCCGGAAGCAGGCGGCTCGACCAGCACACGGTCGTGATTGCCGCGCACGGTCGGCCAATTCTGCGCCATCAGATATTGCGCGGTTTCTTCAGGCCGTAGCGGCCCGGAAAGACAATCGCCCAGATTGACGATTATGTCGGGAGAAGCGTCTTTGATCTGCGCATGAACCGTCTCAAGCGCGCGCAGATTCCCATGGATGTCGGAAAGGACGGCCAGCCGCATCGAAAAACCTATCCGAAAACCCGCTTGAAGATCGTGTCGACATGCTTGGTGTGATAGCCAAGGTCGAATTTCTCGCGGATCTGGGCTTCTGGCAGCGCTGCGGTAACTTCCTTGTCGGCCAACAATTCCTCAAGGAAATCAGCGCCATGTTCCCATACCTTCATGGCGTTGCGCTGCACCAGGCGGTAGGCATCCTCGCGGCTGACGCCGGCTTGCGTCAGCGCCAAAAGCACGCGCTGCGAATGCACCAGGCCACGGAACTTGTTCATGTTCTTCAGCATGTTGTCGGGATAGACCAGCAATTTGTCGACGACGCCGGTCAACCGCGACAGCGCGAAATCGAGTGTTACCGTGGCGTCCGGGCCGATCATACGCTCGACCGAGGAATGCGAAATGTCGCGCTCGTGCCAGAGCGCCACATTCTCCATTGCCGGCAAGGCCATGGACCGCACCATGCGGGCAAGGCCGGTGAGGTTTTCGGTCAGCACCGGGTTGCGCTTGTGCGGCATTGCCGACGAGCCCTTCTGGCCCGGCGAAAAATACTCTTCCGCTTCCAGCACCTCAGTGCGCTGCAGATGGCGGATCTCGGTCGCCAGCCGCTCGACCGACGAGGCGATGACCCCGAGCGTGGCAAAGAACATGGCGTGGCGGTCGCGCGGGATGACCTGCGTCGACACCGGCTCCGGCTTCAGCCCAAGCTTTTTCGCCACATGCTCTTCGACATAAGGGTCGATGTTGGCGAAGGTGCCGATCGCGCCCGAGATAGCGCAGGTGGCAATATCCTCTCGCGCGTGCACCAGCCGCTCGCGGCAGCGTGAGAACTCGGCATAGGCCTGCGCCAGCTTGACGCCGAACGTGGTCGGCTCGGCGTGGATGCCGTGGCTGCGGCCGATGGTGACGGTGTCCTTGTGCTCGAAGGCCCGGCGCTTCAGCGCGGCGAGCAGGCCGTCGAGGTCGGCCAGCAGGATATCGCTGGCGCGGCCGAGCTGCACCGCAAGGCAGGTGTCGAGAACATCTGACGAGGTCATGCCCTGGTGGATGAAACGCGCATGCGGCCCGACGAATTCGGCGAGATGGGTGAGGAAGGCGATGACGTCGTGCTTGGTGACGGCCTCGATCTCGTCGATCTTGCCGACGTCGAATTGGGCGGCGCCGCCTTTTTCCCAGATGGTCTTGGCGGCTTCTCTGGGGATGACGCCGAGCTCGGCCAGCGCATCGCAGGCATGGGCCTCGATCTCGAACCAGATGCGGAAGCGGGTTTCCGGCGACCAGATGGCGACCATTTCCGGCCGGGAATAGCGAGGGATCATCCGTCAGTCCTGATGTGTCGGTGGTTAAGTGCGCCTCCTATCAGAGGCGGACCGAATGCTCAACGCTGCCGGCGTGCAAACCACACGCTGGCGGCGGCAAGCGCGATGAATCCGAGCGGAAAATAGAGCCTGATACCCAGCACCACGAACTGGTAGAGCGCCGTCAGCGAGGTGAAGACCAGTTCGAACGCCCACCGGGCGGTGAAGGCCTCCGCGTGCCATTCGGCGTAATAGGAGCGGTATTGCAGCGCAAACAACCCGCCGGTGAAGGCGAGCGTCGTGGCAAGCAGACAGACGAAGGCGGCGGCGAACGCCACCTCCCAGTGCCGGTCCAGCGAGACCAGCCGCGCCGCGAACAACCCGACGGGAAAGGCCAATGCCGCGCCGGTCGCAAACAGCAGGGCGACGAAGCGGATCTTTTCCGGGGTCTCCCAATTGTCGAGCCAAAGGCCGGTCAGCGCGCTGGCGCCCATGGCCATCGCCCACAGCAAGGCGCCGACAAGCGCCGTGCCCGTCGCTGGTACGGCGCGGCTGACGCGATTTCCGGCGCGCTTGCGCCAACTGGATTGATCGAGCGATGTCACAGGCGTCCGGTCACGGCGATCCAGCGAAAATCCGGTCCTTCGAAGCCGTATTGGCGCACTGCGATCAGCACCGCATAGGCGCTGATGCTGTCCATCGAGAACGTCTGCACCGCGCCGATCCTGTAGCCGTTCGGGCAGCCACGGCTTTTCGGGATCGATTTATCCTCATGCAGCAGATGGGTCCGGCCGCCATCCCTGGCCTCGATCCGCAGCAGGCGAAAACCGTTGACCTCGCCCTGGCTCTGGCAGCTTTCGGTGTCATTCATGCCGATCTCGTCCAGCCGGAATTCCAGCGGCGGGTCGACCGGCGAAAAGATCGGCCGTGGGTTCACCACCATGCGGAACGGGTCGGCCGACAATTCGGTCACCGGGTTGAAGCCGACGGTGATGCCGCGGTTTGCGGTGAGTTCGGCCTGCACAACGACGGCTTCGCCCTTCTGCCTGGCCTGCTGACGGGCCGTATCGAGCGAGGCGGTCTCATCCTCCAGCCGGACCCGGATTGGCGTGCCCTTCAGGAACGTGTCGTCGGCGGTGTTGATGTAGTAGCGATTGGCATAGGGAAAGCCCGAACCGTCTGCCACACCATATTCCTCGAAGGCGAAGACGCTGCCATCCTTGCTGAAGCCGAGGATTTCAAGCTCGGCGACATCGCCCGCTCGGGCGGCCATGGCGGATGCCAGATGGACCAGCAGGCAAACGCCAATCAGGACGAGATTTCGCATCGGGGTTCCGCTCCGCCTGCCGTGGTTCGATCGTTCCCTATCACGAGACGGTCAAAACATCGTGCTATTCAAAAGGCGATGCATCCAATTTCGCCTCTGTTTGTTATCGTCGATCGTTTTCAAAAGGAGAACACCCCATGACTGAGGCCAGCAAGATTCGCGAGCATATGGAAGTGGTCGGCGCCGACGGCGTTCACATCGGCACCGTCGACAGGGTCGATGGCGAGCGGATCAAGTTGACCAAGGCCGACAGCGGCGAGGGCGCCCATCAGGGGCATCACCACTACATTCCCTTGAGCCTGCTTGCCGAGGTCGAGGGCCAGAAAGTGTGGCTGTCGGCGAATTCGGATGTCGCGGTCAGCTTCGAGGAAGAGGAGTCCGACCCGACCTGACTGAAAGTCAGCGCGACGACCACACCGGAAACAGATCGCCTTCGGCCGGCGTCGCGGCATGGATGCCGCGGCTGATTGCGCGCGCCATGGTGGCGTCGGCGGCGGCAAAGAAATCGACGGCATCGTCGGCGCTGAGTTCTATGCCGCTCTTGCCCGTCGCCAGCGCGAACACCAGATCGCCGTCAGCCGGCGTGTGCACGGGCCAGATGGCGCGCACGAAGCCGTCATGCGCTGAAATGGCCAGCCGCTTGGCTGCCGCCTTGGTCAGCACGGCGTCGGTGGCGATGACGGCGATGGTGGTGTTGCCTCCGGCCTCGGCTTGTCCACCGACACGCTTGTCGCGGTATTTCAACAGGATCCGCCTGGCGTCGTCCGGCATCGGCGAGGGATAGCCAAGCCCGCCGAACTCATCCCCGATCTCGAATGGCGCCGCCCAGAAATAGCGGGTCCGCGCGATCGTTACCGAGCCGGTCGGGTTGGCGGCGGCGAGCGCGCCGATGGTGACGCCCCTGTCGAGCACAGTCGAGGCAGAGCCAAGGCCGCCCTTCAGCCCGGAACTCAGCGCCCCGGTGCCGGCGCCGATTGTGCCGAGCGGAAAGTCGACTGTTGCCGCCTGGGCGGCTTCGTAGCCGAGGTCGCGGTAGGGAGGATAACGGCCCCAATCCTTGTCGCCGCCATTGCGCAGGTCGAACAGGATCGCCGCCGGCACGATCGGCACGCGAAAGCCGCCAACATCGACGCCAATGCCTTTTTCGCGCAGCGCTGCCTGAACGCCGGAGGCGGCGTCGAGGCCGAAGGCCGAGCCGCCCGACAGCACGACGGCATGAACCGCCTCGATGGAATTGTGCGGTTCGAGCAGGTCGGTCTCGCGCGTACCCGGCGCGCCGCCGAGGATCTGCACGCCACCGACCGCCGGTTCGTCGCACAATACGGTGGTGACGCCCGATTTCAGCTTGGCGTCCGACGCGTTGCCGACGCGCAGGCCGGCGACATCGGTGATCAGATTGCGCGGCCCGGTGCGAAACATCAATTCGTCTCCGCCGGCACGAAACGCGTCCCGTCGAAGCGGAAGGCGCGATAGAGGTTTTGGCTCAGATCGCCTTTGTCGTCGAACCGCAGCGGGCCGATCGCGGTGGTGAAATCATGCCCGGTTAGCGCGTCGGCCAGCCCCTTGCCCGAGGTCTCGGGCGCGGCCGAGGCCGAGGCCGCCTTGGCAATCTCCACCGCCGCATAGGCCGGCAAGGCATAGCCATCCGGCGCGATGTTTTTGGCCGTAAACGCCGCCAGCACCTTGGGATCGGCGACATCGGCCCATTCCGGCGGCGCGATCATCAGCGTGCCGACGGCGTAAGGCACATCGCCGGGTGGCGTGCGCAAATTCTCGCCGCCGGCAAAGACGATGCCGGCCTCGAGCTGGCCGGCGTCGCGGCCCATAATGGCGATGTCGTCGCCGTCGCCACCGGCAAAGACATGCGTAGCGCCCGCCTTCTTCAGCCGGCCGATCAGCCCGATCTGGTTGTCGAGCTGGGGCCGGAAGGTGTCTGTGAAGACCGGCTTCAGCGCCGCCTGTTCGGCCGCTGCGCGCAGCGTCTCGGCGATTTCGCGGCCATAGATGGTGCCGTCATCGACGATGGCGAACAATTCGCTCTGCCACAGCCGGGTCAGGATGGCGGCCACCGCATTGCGCTCGTCATCGCCGCGCGGGCCCAGCCGGTAGACCGGCCAGCCGGTTTTGGCGCGGCGGTCGGTCAGGCTTTCGGTGCGCACGCCAACGGTGATGACCGGTATGTTGGCGTCCTTCAGGATCGGCAGCGCCGCCTGGATCGCCTCGGTGCAGAGGAAGCCGACGACGATATCGACCTTCGCAGCGGCGAATTCCCTGGCGGCGGCAGCCCCGCCATCGGCGGTGCAGGCATCGTCGACCGTCCTGATCTCGGCGCCGTTGGCTTCTGCTGCCAGGGCAGCACCCGCCTCGATCTGCTTGCCAAGTATCGCCGACGGACCGGACAGGGGTGCGGCGACGCCGACAAGCAAAGTCTGCGCGCCGGCGCTTGCCGGCAGCAGCCAGAGCAGTGCCGCTATTACAGCTGTTGGGGGTTGCATTCTGACGACGAATTCCTCCGTGCCGGTCGCATGCTTCCAGCGTCTCTTCCGCCAAGACCTAAAGGCTGCCCGCCCCAGGCGCAACACGGGAATTTGCGGATTGGCGTCAACCACTTCGCTTGTGGCCTATTGTGTGCCGCCATATATAACGCTTGGATTCCCGCTTATGGAAAATCATCGGTGTTGAAGTTGAACGACATAGGGCCTCAGGCCTATCGCGACGCGATGGCGCATTTTGCCGGCCACGTCCATGTGGTGGCTACCGACGGGCCCGCCGGCAAACGCGGCACGACGGTGATTGCGGCCTGTTCGGTGTCGGACACGCCGCCGACGGTTCTCGTCTGTCTCAACCGCGAGAATGCCAAGAACGAGCTGTTCGTGCAAAACGGCCGGTTTGCGCTGAACACCCTGGCTTCGCACCAGCAGCCGCTATCGGTGGCGTTTTCAGGCCTGACCGGCCTGTCGGCCGATGAGCGTTTCGGGCTCGGCGAGTGGGACGTCATATCGACGGGCGCGCCTACCCTGAAGGGCGCTCTCGCCGTGTTCGACTGCGAATTGATCGACACCAAGGATCTGGCCACCCATCGTGTGCTTTTTGGCAAGGTGACAGGCCTGCGCATGGGCGATAATTTGCGGCCGCTGATCTACCACGCCCGCGACTACCACGTGCTGGAAAGCGGGGCAGAGGCGGCAACGGAGAAAGAATGACCGAGCTGAAACCGCGCCCCGCGCCGCGGACGATCGACGAAACGCTCGATCTCCTGACCGGCGCGGACTATGTCGCGGACCGCTCGCTGGCCACCGTGCTGTTCCTGTCGCTGCGCATGCAGCGGCCGCTCTTCCTCGAGGGCGAGGCCGGCGTCGGCAAGACCGAGATCGCCAAGGTGCTGGCGCAGGCGCTCGGCCGCCGGCTGATCCGCCTGCAATGCTATGAAGGGCTCGACGTCTCCTCCGCCGTCTACGAGTGGAACTACGCTGCGCAGATGATCGAAATCCGCATGGAGGAGGCGGCAGGCTCGGTCGACCGCTCCGACATGGAGCGCAATGTCTTTTCCGAAAAATACCTGATCCGCCGGCCGGTGCTCGATGCGCTGACCGGCAAGGCGGGTGCGGCCCCGGTGTTCCTGATCGACGAGCTCGACCGCACCGACGAAGCCTTCGAGGCGTTCCTGCTCGAAATCCTGTCCGATTTCCAGGTGACGGTGCCCGAGCTTGGCACGATCAAGGCGGAGGAGCCGCCGATCGTCATCATCACCACCAACCGCACCCGCGAAATCCACGACGCGCTGAAGCGGCGCTGCCTCTATCACTGGGTCGACTATCCCAATGCCGAGCGCGAGCTGGAGATCGTGCGCCGCAAGGTGCCGCAGGCCAACAGCCGACTTTCCGCGGAAGTGGTGTCGTTCATCCAGAAGCTGCGCCGGGTCGAGCTGTTCAAGGCGCCGGGTGTCGCCGAAACCATCGACTGGGCCGGCGCGCTGACCGAACTCGACAAGGTGGCGCTCGATCCCGAAACCGTCTCCGACACGATCGGCGTTTTGTTGAAATACCAGGACGACATTGCCCGCATCGGCGCGGGCGAGGGCCGGCGCATCCTCGATGAGGTCAAGGCCGAACTGGCGGCGGCGGAGTAGGGCAGTGAAGGCGCCGGGTGCTTACCCCAAAGAGACCGAACCCAGAGAGGCGACGGAAGACGGGCGCATCGCCGACAACATCGTCTATTTCGCCCGCACCTTGCGCAAAGCGGGCATGCGCGTCGGGCCGGCTTCGGTCAAGGATGCGATCGAGGCGGTGCTGGCCGCCGGCATCGGTTCGCGCGACGATTTCTACTGGACGCTGCATGCCGTGCTTGTGTCGCGGCACGAGGATCACCCTGTTTTCGACGAAGCCTTCCGGCTGTTCTGGAAATCGCGCGAGCTGATCGAGAAACTTCTGGCGATGTTCTCGCCTGTGGCGCCCGACACCAGGGAGAAGCAAAAGCCGCGCGCGGCAGAAAACCGCGTCAGCCAGGCCATGTTCGAAGGCCACGAGAAGAATCGGCCGGTCAGGGAAATCCCGGAGATCGAAGTCGACGCCCGGCTAACCTTCTCCGGGAATGAAGTGCTGCGCGGCAAGGACTTTGCCCAGATGAATGCCGACGAGATGGCAGACGCCAAGAAGGCGATTGCCCGGCTGCGGCTGCCGTTCGACATGGTCCGTACCCGACGCTTCAAGGCAGACCTGCATGGCCGCCGTATCGATCCACGCGCCATGATGCGGTCGGTCGCCCGAACCGGCGGCGAACTGATCCTGCCGAAATTCCGTTCCGCCCGCAAGGTCCATCCGCCGCTGGTCGTGCTTGCCGACATCTCCGGCTCGATGAGCCAGTACACGCGCATCTTTCTGCATTTCCTGCATGCGCTGACCGAAAAACGGCGGCGCGTGCACACCTTCGTCTTCGGCACGCGACTGACCAATCTCACGCGGCAGATGCGCCATCGCGACCCCGATGCCGCCCTTGCCGACTGCTCGGCGGCGGTGAAGGACTGGTCGGGCGGCACCCGCATCGGCGATACGCTGGCGGAGTTCAACAAGCACTGGTCACGCCGCGTGCTCGGGCAGGGCGCGGTGGTGCTGCTGATCACCGACGGGCTGGAGCGCGACGATGTCGCCGGCCTGTCGGAGGAGATGGATCGCCTGCACAAATCCTGCCGGCGGCTGATCTGGCTGAATCCCCTATTGCGCTTCGACGGTTTCGAGGCCCGCGCCCGCGGCGTCAGAGCGATGCTGCCTCATGTCGACGAGTTCCGCTCGGTGCACAATCTCGATGCGCTGGCCGACCTCTGCGCCTCGCTGGACAAGAAATCGGCCGCTTCGGTCGATCCGCGTCGCTGGCTGGACGCTGGTGTCAGGCGCGCCGCATAGCCATATTGGATTCCGAAAAACAGGCTCCCAGAGAAAAACAGACTTTGAGGCAAGCGATCATGGACAACAGCATCTATCTCGATGAGGCCCGCGACCCCTTGATCATCGCGGAAGGCTGGATGAAGGACGGCAAGGATGTCGCCATCGCCACTGTGGTCGAGACCTGGGGTTCGGCGCCGAGGCCGGCCGGCAGTCATCTGGTCATTGACGCCGAAGGCAATTTTCACGGCTCGGTCTCGGGCGGCTGCGTTGAGGGTACCGTGGTGAGCGAGGCGATGGACGTCATCGACTCGGGGAAAGCGAAGATGCTGGAGTTCGGCGTTGCCGACGAAACCGCCTGGCAGGTCGGCCTGTCCTGCGGCGGCCGCATCAAAGTCTATGTGGAGCGGCTCGGTTAGGCATGGATCCCTACGCTCTCAAAGCCCTCAATGCCGAACGCCGTGCCCGCCGTGCGGCGATCCTGGTGACCGATCTCGGCGACGGCCGCGACCGCATCGTGCGTGAAGGCGATCCCGTCGCCGGCGATCTTGGAGCAGCGATCGCCAAGGCGTTTCGCACTGGCAATTCGGGTTCGGTCGAGGCGGAAGGGCGAACCTTCTTCCTCAACGCGCATTTGCCGCAGCCGCGCCTGGTGGTAGTCGGCGCCGTCCATATCAGTCAGGCGCTGGCGCCGATGGCCAGGATCGCCGGCTATCCCTTGGAGATCGTCGATCCGCGCACCGCCTTCGCCACCCCGGACCGTTTTCCCGATGTAGCCCTGCATGCCGAATGGCCGGAGGATGTGGTGAAGCGCCAGCCGCTCGACAGCTACACGGCGCTGGCCGCCGTCACCCATGATCCGAAGATCGACGATTTCGCGCTGAAGGCCGCACTCGACGCCAATTGTTTCTATGTCGGCGCGCTCGGTAGCCGCAAAACCCACGCCAAGCGCGTCGAGCGCTTGCTGGCGCTGGGCGCGACCGCCGACCAGATCTCTCGCATCCACGCCCCGATCGGCCTCGACATTGGCGCGGCGAGCCCGGCCGAGATCGCCGTCGCCGTCCTGGCGCAGACGATCCACGCCTTCCGCTCGCGCGGGCTGGAATCGAAAGGCGCTGCGGCGTGAGATTCGGTCCGGTTCCAATCGACCAGGCGCAAGGCGCGGTGCTGGCGCATGCCACGACGGCCGGCGAGCGGCGTTTCCGCAAGGCGCACAGGCTGAGCACGCAGGACGTGGCGGTGCTGAAGGCGGCCGGCATTACCGAGATCGTCGTGGCGGTGCTTGCCGCCGATGACCTCAGCGAGGATGCGGCGGCCGAAAAGATTGCTGCCAGCATGGCCCACCGCAACATAGAGGCAAAACCGGCCGCGACCGGCCGCGTCAACCTCCATGCCAAGGCCGCCGGTCTCTTCACCGTCGATGCCGCCATGATCGACGCCATCAATGCGGTCGACCCGACCATCACCATCGCCACGCTGGCGCAGCACGCGCCGGTTGAGCAGGGCCAGATGGTGGCGACGGTCAAGATCATCCCGTTCGCCGTTGCCTCGGCCCTTGTCGATGCGGTGACAAAGATCTGCGCCGGCGGCGAGATCTTCGCCGTCAACGCCTACCATCCGGTGCGCATCGGCGTCATCCAGACGGTGCTGCCCGGCATCAAGGCGAGCGTGCTCGACAAGACGCTACGCGTCACCGAAGCGCGGCTGGCACGCTCCGGCGGCCGGCTGACGACGGAGCGCCGCACGCCGCACGAAATTGCGCCCGTCGCCGAGGCCGCCGCCGCGCTGGCGCGCGACAACGACATGGTGGTGATCTTCGGCGCCTCGGCGATGAGCGATTTCAACGATGTCGTTCCGGCGGCGATCGAGGCAGCAGGTGGCACGGTGATCCGCGCGGGCATGCCCGTCGATCCCGGCAATCTGCTGGTGCTGGGCACGCTCGACGGCAAGCGCGTCATCGGCGCGCCCGGTTGCGCCCGCAGCCCCAAGGAGAACGGTTTCGATTGGGTGCTCGACAGGCTGATCGCCGGTCTCGACGTCACCGCCAAGGACATCGCCGGCATGGGCGTTGGCGGCCTCTTGATGGAAATCCCGACCCGGCCGCAGCCGCGCGAGCCGCTGCCGGCGGGAGCCGGGCTGAAGATCGAGATCGTGCTTCTGGCCGCCGGTCGCTCCAGCCGCATGGGCGGGCCGAACAAGCTTCTGGCGCTGTTCGACGGCAAACCGCTGGTGCGCCGGACAGTCGAGCGCGCACTGGCCTCGAAGGCAACCAGCACCGTTGTCGTCACCGGCCACCAGCGTGAGCGGGTGCACCAAGCCTTGACCGGCCTCGACGTGATCTTCGCCGACAATCCGGATTTTGCCGACGGCCTGTCCTCGTCTCTAAAAGCCGGCATTGCCCGCGTTGGAGCCGAGGCGGCCGGCGCCATGATCGTCCTCGGCGACATGCCGGGTATCTCATCGGCCGATCTCGACCGGTTGATCGAGGCCTTCCGTAGGGACGGCGGCCGCTCAGTGGTGCGTGCCGCCCATGACGGCCGCCGCGGCAATCCGGTGCTGCTGCCACGCGCGCTGTTTGGAGGCATCGCTCACCTCGAGGGCGACACCGGCGCCCGCCATCTGGTCGAGGCCGAGGGACTGGATGTCATCGACGTCGAGATCGGCGACGGCGCGTCGATCGATGTCGACACCCGCGAGGCGCTGGAAGACGCCGGCGGCGTGCTGCAGGATTGACAAAGCGAAGCCGAAAAACGCATGCCTTTAGCATGGCTCTCTCTTTACTTGCCTCAGCGCTTCTACCCCCCTCTGGCCTGCCGGCCATCTCCCCCTCAAGGGGGGAGATCAGCAGCCTCGATGGCGGCGTCTATCCTGCAGCTTTGAAGATTGGCGGAAGGCGACGTGATATCCAATCTCCCCCCTTGAGGGGGAGATGGCCGGCAGGCCAGAGGGGGGCGGCCGCGCTCCATAGCCTTCTGATTTCGCTCTTTTTCCTGTTCTCTGCCGCCCACGCCGACGCGCTCGAACTAAAACCCTACAAGGATGACCTCTTCGCCTATCCAGCGACGCTCTCGTCCACGGACAAAGGCGCCTACACCGTCATCGACTATCGCGAGATGCGCGACATCAACGACCGCGACGAAGTGCCGGAAAAGCGCGTGCATGCGCAGTATACCGACACCGGCGTGCGCAAGGTGCAGCAGGATTTGATGCTGAAAACCGATGCCGGCGATGTCAGGCATGTCGCTGTCGGCAAGACCGATGGCGCCGGCATCATCGTGCTTTACCTGCACGGGCAGGGCGGCAGCCGCAAGCAGGGTGTCGACGACTTCACCTTCGGCGGCAATTTCAACCGCATCAAGAACCTGATGGCCGGCAATGGCGGCCTTTATCTCTCACCCGATTTCACCGATTTCGGCGACAAGGGCGCGGCGCAGATCGCAGCCCTGATCGGCCACTATGCCGAGGCCTCGCCGGACGCGAAGATTTTCGTCGCCTGCGGCTCGATGGGTGGTGCGCTGTGCTGGAAACTTGCCGGCCGCGACGATACCGGACGGCGCATCAGCGGGCTGCTGCTGCTCGGCTCGCTATGGGATGACAGCTTCCTTTCGAGCCCGGCTTACAGGCGTCACGTGCCGGTGTTTTTCGGCCAGGGCAGCAAGGACCCGGTCTTTCCCGTGGAGAAACAGGAAGCCTTCTTCCGCTCCATCATTGCGAACTCGAAAGCCTATCCGACCCGGTTCGTCCGTTTTGAAACGGGCACCCACGGCACGCCGATCCGCATGGTGGACTGGCGCCAAACGTTGAACTGGATGCTGTCAAAAGCGCCCTGAGGCATATGGCCCAGAGGTGCCCGTTGGTTTTGGCGATCATGGTTCGGCCGATATCCTTACTGGGGTAGGCTGATATGATCCAACAGATCGGAAGCACAGCGATGGACGCTCACCCCTTCAAGATCCAAATTCCGAACGAACAACTTGAAGATCTCCAGCGCCGGCTTAGCGCAACACGATGGCCAATTCCGCTAAGCGAAGCGGGCTGGAGTGATGGGGCCGACCTGCCGTTCATCAAGCGCCTTGCGGATTACTGGCGAGACCGCTTCGACTGGAGAGTGCAAGAGGCGCGGCTGAACCGGCTGCCGCAATATCTGACGAGGCTGAACAACCTAGATGTCCACTTTGTCCACCAGCCAGGCAACGGACCGGCGCCGCTGCCGCTGATCATAACGCATGGCTGGCCCGGCTCGTTCATCGAAATGGAACACGTCATTCCATTGCTGGCAGACCCAGCTGCCCATGGTGGTGACCCGGCCGACGCTTTCCACGTGGTAGTTCCCTCCTTGCCCGGATACGGCTTTTCCCAGGCGCCGACGGAACCAGGCTTCCATTCCGGCCGCATCGCGGAGTTATGGGTACAGTTGATGCGGGGGCTCGGCTACGACCGCTTCGCTTCCCAAGGAGGCGACATCGGGGCGGGCGTTTCCGCCTGGATGGCACGGCTCCATTCCGAAAGCGTGCTTGGCGTCCACGTCAATTACATTCCCGGGAGCTATCGGCCACCCTTGGGTGCAGGTCTGCCACCCGTCACCGTTGAGGAGCAGGCCTTTCTGGACAACGCCGCGGCCTGGACGGCAACGGAGGGCGCCTATGCCCATCTGCAGGGCACGAAGCCTCAGACGCTTGCTTATGCTCTGACAGACTCGCCGATCGGTCTCGCAGCCTGGATGATCGAGAAGTTCCGTAGCTGGAGCGATTGCGACGGTGACGTGGAGCGCACCTTCGGCATGGACACGCTCCTTACGGATGTTTCGCTCTATTGGTTCAGCAACGCGCTCACCTCGTCCTTGCGGCTCTACAAGGAGAATCGACTGTTCCCTCTTGCGTTCGAGACGCTGGAACGCGTTTCGCCGCCATTTGGGGTAGCGCTTTTCCCTCGCGAGTTGCCGATGCCGCCTCGATCCTGGGTGGCGCGGGTCTTTGACGTTCAGCGATGGACATCGATGCCGCGAGGCGGCCATTTCGCTGCGCTGGAGGAACCGAGTCTTCTGGTCGAAGACATTCGCGCCTTCTTCCGGCCGATGCGTTCCCGGCCTGAAACGAGAAGGCGAATGTGAAGGACTGCTTGAGCGCGGCGGTTCCTGCTAAGACCCCTACGGCGCGGTGTTGTAGTCGACCACCGTCTGCGGGTTCTCCTCGCCATCGTAAGACGCGTCCACATCATATTGGACGAGGGAGAAATCGCCGTTACGGAACAGGTATATCCCCTTGTCCGAGGCGTCGCCGATGCCGCGCCATTTGTTGAACGTGGTCAGCGTCTTGGCTTCTTCGTCATATTCGGAATTGGCCGCCCAGCCGGTTGTGCGGAAGCCGATGATATCCATGCCCAGCAGTTTGCCGTCGCTGTCATTGTTCTCGTAACGGATATCCATTTCGGGCTCGGTGAACTGCAACTGCCGCACGCCCGATACTTCGTCGGTCATGTAGTAGACCGAACTTGCGTTATAGGCTGCCGCTTGGCAGTAGAACTCGAAAAGCCGCGTTTCCTTGTCGGGATCGCTGGCAGCCGCGTCCTTTGCCTTGTATTTGATCGAAAAGATGTTCGGCTCCTCGCCGAGAAATTGCTTGTCACACTGATCGCCAAAATCAGCGGCGAACAGTTTCTTCACGTGCTCGAGTGCGGTGTCCTTCTTCGGCGGCGGCGGCCCGTCACCACAGCTTGGCGGCAGCGCCCCCTCGAAATCGGCCTTGGATGGCTTCAGCGCGCCCTTGTCGATAAAGATCGGTCGGAACGGCGGGGCCTGGATCTGAGCGCTGACCTGGCGCAGCGTGTAGCAGCCGGCGAAAACTGCTTCCTTGCCGTCCTTGTCGGTGGCGCGGATGGCGACCGGAACGCTGTAATAGATGCTGCCGGCTGCGCCCTCGTCGGAAACAGCACCGGTTTCGACGTCGACCCTGCCGGTCCCGTCATAGCCCTTGACGAAGGTATCGAAATCCTTTGCCGGCTTGGTATCGCCGTAGTAAGCCCAGGCGCGGGCGAATTCGTGCCGGTTGATGGCGCTGTAGAGCGAGCGGATGACGGCTGCGGCATCCGACCTGTCATCGACGTAAGGGGCTTGGTCATCGGCTGCCGGTTCATCGTCGGCGAACACAGCCTGGCCGGATGCGGCAAGGGAGCAAAAGGCGGCCGCTGCCAGAAAGACGCGTCTCATCGGAGAATCTCCACCACGAAAGGAGCCTATCATAGAGATTGCGGCGACGTGGTGACGCTTGAAGAATCGCCCGGGAAGGCGCTACGTCCCGCGGTCGGCGCTTCAGCCGCAATGGAGATTTGACGTGACACTATCGATGTATGAAGCCTCGGTGCCGGTGTTTTCGGCCAGGCTGAAGGCGCTGTCCGGCGTGCTGTCGGCCGCCGAACAGAATGCAACTGAACGCAAGATCGACCCGCAGGTGTTTTTGACCGCGAGGTTGGCGCCCGACATGTACGCACTGGTCAGGCAGGTGCAGGTTGCCACCGACCACGCCAAGGGCGCGCCATCACGGCTGGCCCGTCGCGAAGTGCCGAAATACGAAGACAATGAAGCGACCTTCGCCGAGTTGCAGGCGCGCCTGACCAAGACGCTCGATCTGCTGGCGTCATTCTCAGCCGCCGAATTCGAGGGTTCGGATGAAAGGGTGGTCGAACTGAAGTTTGGCCAGCGCGAAGCCTCGATGCCAGGCATGCAGTATCTGCTGCATGTCGCCATGCCCAACTTCTATTTCCACGTGACCACCGCCTACGACATCCTGCGCCACAATGGCGTGCCGCTGACCAAGGGCGCCTATCTCGGTAATCGTTGACGAATTGCGCGTTGCGAGGTTTCCCGGCCGCTGCCGGGAAACCTCGTATGACGCTGGTTCAGCGCCAAGGCTTACTCAACGCAGTGACATTTCGCGCGCGATGCGTGGGAAATCGGCCGGCTTGACGCCGATGTCGGCGCGGTCGGCATTGCTCATCGAGTGCAGCAGTGCCAGGGCGGAACGATAACGCTGATGCTCCTGCGGACGCGGACGGGCAAACATTTCAGTGAAGAACCCCATGATTCGGCCCCTTGTTGATCCTCCACGGCGCCGAGTATAGGAAAATTGTGAAGATTGTGCAGTGCAGCATTTGCATGGCAGCCATGCCAAGCGATTTTTTTTCGGCACAATTGCCGCGTGCGCTGAAACTTGTGGCGCATCCCCACCGTATGCATAGACGCTGGCACATGGCCGGCTTTTCCTCGCCACTCCTGGCGAATTTCCGGACTGCATGCAAATGCAGTCCGGCTTTTTGTTGGGTCTTGCGCATCGCCAACCGGGCCCGCCCAAACCTCGCAAACGCCTAAACTGGTTAAGATCAGCGGCATTCATTTTTAACGAGCCGGTTCTATGCTGCGACCGGCTCTGTTCGCACGCTTAAACGAGGGGGAGGCTGACATCGGCGCCAAGCGGGATTTCGCTTCCTTGCTCGACGATCTGTTCGTTGCCTCCGACAAGGATGAGGCGGCGGAAGAGACGAGCGCCCGGCCGTCGATCCCGTTCGACTATCTCTCCGTGGCCGACGAGCTTCATTCCGGCCGCATCAAGGTCTCGGGCGAAACATTCGCCGCCGAATACCGCGAGGCGGGAGCCGATCTGGCCGCAGAATTCGCGGCCCTTCTCGATCATGCCAAGCTGGCGCTGGCCGGCGAGGAGGCAAAGCCCGAGGAAAAGCTGCCGCCGATCGACCCTGACGCGATCGCCGTCGAGCTCGGCCTCGATCATCCCGTCAAGAACGCCGATCTCGGCCGCATGCGCCGCAGCTTCGCCTTCGCCAACCACCCCGACCGCGTCGCGCCGCATTTGCGCCAGCGCGCCATGATCCGCATGCAGGTGGCCAATATGCTGATCGATGAGGCCAAGCGGCGCGCGCTGGCCGGCGTCCGGCGCTGACTTTTCCAGGGTTCACGCAAAAGTCGGGTTCCCTGAGGGTTGGAGAGCGGCGCCGCTTTCCCTATACATGCGGCTTCCTTCCCGCGCTGTCCGCGCAAACCTCCCGCCGGAGAAACCCCATGCACAAACGCCGTCTCGGTCGGACCGATCTTCTTGTTACCCAGATCTGCCTGGGGTCGATGACCTGGGGCGAGCAGAACACCGAGGCCGAAGGCCATGCGCAGATGGATCTGGCCTTTGAGCGCGGTGTGAATTTCATCGACACCGCCGAGCTCTACCCGATCCCGCCCAAAGAGGAGACTCAAGGACGGACGGAGAAGTTCATCGGCAGCTGGATGAAGGCCAACGGCAACCGCGACAAGGTCATCCTGGCCTCGAAAGTGGTCGGCCGCACCGCCAACAGCTGGTTCCGCGGCGGCCGTCCGTCGAAGCTGGTGCGCGCCGACATCTTTGACGCCATCGACAAATCGCTGGCCAAGCTCGGCACCGACTATCTTGATCTCTATCAGATCCATTGGCCGGAACGTGACATTCCCTGGGGCGCCAATCCGACCCGCGTGGGTGCTGTGCCGCGCCGTGCCGACGCCGTTGGCGCGCCGGCCGGCGAGACGCCGATCGCCGAGACACTCGCCGTCTTCGAGGAGCTGGTGAAGGCGGGAAAGATCCGCCATCTCGGCCTGTCGAACGAGAACTCCTGGGGCGTCATGCGCTTCATTGCCGAGGCCGACAAGGGCGTCGGCCCGCGCATCGTTTCGCTGCAGAACGCCTACAATCTGGTCAACCGCACCTTTGAGGTGAACCTCGCCGAAGTCTGCGACCGCGAAGAGGTTGGCTTTCTCGCCTATTCGCCGCTGGCGCAAGGCTATCTCACCGGCAAATACGACCATGGCGCGCGACCGCAAGGCTCGCGCTCGCAGCTGTTCAACCGCGGCCAGCGCTACGAGACGCCAAATGCGGCGGAGGCGCAGCTCGCATACAATAAACTGGCGCGTTCCTTCGGCCTTGAACCGGCGCTGTTTGCCAACGCCTATGTCGCCAGCCGGCCTTTCGTCACTTCCAGCATCATCGGCGCGACGACGATTGCCCAGCTTGAGATGGCGCTGTCGTCAGCCGACGTGACCTGGACCGACGAGATGCAGAAGGGCGTGGATGCGATCCACCAGCGCGTCGGCAATCCGTGCCCATAAGCAGACCATTTGGCCGGAATTGCCGAGCAAAGACAAGGGGAAGGGACAGCCATGGATTTTCCGATCGAGACCGTCAGGGGAAAATTTCCGGCGCTGGACCTGACCGATAACGGCCGCCGTCGCATCTATCTCGACAATCCGGCCGGCACCCAGGTGCCGCAAGCGGTTGCCGACGCGGTGGCGCGCTGCCTCCTCACCACCAACGCCAATCTCGGCGGCTATTTCGAAACCACGCTTGCCGCGCAAAAGGTGTTCGACGACGCCCATGCGGCGATGGCCGATTTCCTGGGTGCAGCGAGCGCGGAGGAAATAATCATCGGCGCCAACATGACGACGCTGACCTATCACATGTCGCGCACGCTCGGCCGCGGCTTCAAGCCGGGCGACGAGATCATCGTCACCCGCATGGATCATGAGGGCAACGTCTCGCCCTGGCTGCAGCTGGCCGAAGATCTTGGCCTCGTCGTGCGCTTCCTGCCCTTCGACGAAAAGAGCTGGCAGGTCGAGGAGGCGGCGCTCAGCGCTCTGCTCACCGACAAGACTCGGCTCGTGGCGCTGAACTATGCCTCGAACCTCACCGGCTCGATCAACCGGGTCAAGGCGCTGACGCGAATTGCCAAACAGGCCGGGGCGCTGGTCTATGTCGATGCCGTCCAGTTCGCGCCGCACGGGCTGGTCGACGTGCAGGATCTCGGCTGCGACTTCCTGATCTGCTCGGCCTACAAATTTTTCGGCCCGCATATGGGCATATTGTGGGGACGCCGCGACATCATCGATGCGCTGCAACCCTACAAATGCCGTTGCTCTTCCAATGGCCTGCCGGAGCGCTTCGAACTCGGCACGCCGCAGATCGAACTGATGGCCGGGCTTACCGCAGCGGTCGATTACTTCGCCGAACTCGGTGCTGCGGCCGGCGAGGGCGGTTCGCGAAGGCAAAAGATCGCAAAGGCATACGAAGTGTCGATCGCCTACGAAAACCCGCTGGCGCTGAGGCTGATCGATGGGCTGTCCGCCATTGAGGGCCTGACCATCCGCGGCATCACCGATCAGAAGCGTGTCATTGAGCGCGTGCCGACCGTGTCCTTCACCGTCGACGGCATCGTGCCAGAGACGATCGTGCGGCAGATGAATGCCGAGAACATTTTTCTATGGTCGGGTCACAACTACGCCTGGGAGATCGTCCACCATCTCGGCATTCCGGCCGAGCAGGGCGTCGTGCGCATCGGTATTGCGCACTACAACACGGCGGCAGAGATCGACGAGACGTTGGAAAGCGTGCACCGGGTGATCGCCATGCTGAGGCAGCAGCGCTAGTCAGCTATCGCTGTTTGCCGCCGAAACCGGTGAGGAACGCCGTGAGATTGTCGCCGAGCGCGTCGCAAAGATAGCCGCCTTCCTGGACGATAACCGTCGGCAGGCCGAGCTTGGCAATTGCCTCGCCGATCCGCGAGAAACCGGGCGTGGTCACCGAAAGCCCGCCGAACGGATCGCCCTCGAACGCATCGAGACCGAGCGCCACGACCAGCGCGTCCGGCGAAAAGGCGCGGATACGCTGGAACGCCACTTCGAGGGCTTCCAGAAACGCCGCGTCGGCTGATTTGCGCGGCAAGGGCAGGTTGAAATTATAGCCGAGGCCCGGACCTTCGCCGCGCTCGTCGGCATGACCCCAGAAGAACGGGTAGAAGCGCACCGGATCGGCATGCAGCGACACTGTCAGCACATCGGCCCGGGCATAGAAGATGCCTTGCGTGCCGTTGCCGTGATGCAGGTCGACATCGAGGATCACCACCCGCCCCACTTGCTTGCGCAACACCTGGGCTGCGACCGCCGAATTGTTGATGAAGCAAAAGCCGCCAGCGACATCGGCAAAGGCGTGGTGGCCGGGCGGCCGGCAGAGCGCATAAGCGGCAGGCGCGCCCGATATCACCGCTTCGGCTGCCTCGACTGCACTCCAGGCGCTCCACAGCGCGCTGTGCCAGGTTTCGGCGGAGATCGGGCAAGCGGTGTCGGCCATGTGGTAGCCGGCCTGGCCGACCGCCGAGGCCGGATAGGACCCTGTGCGGGCCAGTGGATGGATGTTGGGGATGACTTCCGCGGATGCGCCCTCGATGCGCTGCCAGCGCGCAAAAATGTGTTCGAGGAAGGCGAGATACTCCGGCGTATGCACGGCCGCCACCGGGCCTAGGCCATGTTCCCTGGGCCGCTCGATCATCAATCCGGCGGATTTTGCGCCGGCTAACAATCGCTCTACCCGCTCCGGCTGTTCGGGATTGGGCTGCGGCGCACCGCTGGACAGAAAGGCCTTCGGGTCGTGGCGTTTCTGCTCCTCGGCAAAGAAGGCTTTCATTCCGCGTCCCCATCCTGCGCTGCATCGGCAAAGGCGAAAAAGGCATCGCCAACAATCTTCTGCGTCTGCTCGTAGCTCGACCAGGCGATGCCCAGCCGCTCATAAAAAGCCTTGGCGCCGTCATTGTCGGTGTCGACGGACAGCCTGAGATAGGCGCCGCCATCCCGGCGGCAGTCGAGCGCGACCCGGCGCAGCAGTCTTTCGCCGATCTTGCGGCCGCGAAACCGGTCCTCGACATAGAGGTCCTGGATATAGACGCCGGGCCGCCCCATCCATGTCGAGAAGATCGGGAAATGCAGGCAGAGCCCCGCAAAATCGCCGCCGATCTCGGCGATCAGGGTGGAGAAGGCGGGTTTGTCGCCAAAGCCGTAGCGGCGGAGATCGTCGGCAGTGGACGTGATCTCCTGATGCGCGCCGATATGGGTGCCGAGCTTGAGCAGCGCGGCATGGATGGTGTCGACGTCGTCGATGGTGCCGGGGCGGAGGGTGACTGTACTCACGATAGGCAAGGCGCCCAGGCACCCCCCTCTGTCCTGCCGGACATCTCCCCCTCAAGGGGGGAGATTGGCAGCTTTGGCGCTGCCATCCATTTTGCAACGATTGAGATTGGCGAAGGCCGCAGTGACATCCGATCTCCCCCCTTGAGGGGGAAATGGCCGGCAGGCCAGAGGGGGGTGTGCCAGAAGGCCATCATCGCAGATCAATCATCTCAAAACGCCACCCTATCACCGCCCTTCAGCGCCAGCATCTCGCGCGCCTCGGTCGGCGTTGCGACCTCCAGCGACAGGCCATCGAGAATGGCGCGTATCCTGCGCACCTGATCGGCATTGGATTTCGCCAATTGCCTTCCATCGTAGAGACTGTCCTCCAGCCCGACGCGGACATTGCCGCCCATCGCCGCCGCGATCGAGATCAGCGGCATCTGGTGGCGGCCGGCGGCGAGCACCGAGAACTGGTAGCTGTCGCCGAACAGCTTGTCGGCGATGCGCTTCATATGGATGAGATTGTCGGGATCGGCGCCGATGCCGCCGAGAATGCCGAGCACGAACTGGATGAACAGCGGCCCCGACACCAGCCCGCGGTCGCGAAAATGCGCCAGCGAATAGAGATGGCCGACATCGTAGCATTCGAACTCAAAGCGCGTGCCGCAGCCCTTGCCGAGCTTTTCGAGCACGCCTTCCATATCGGCAAAGGTGTTCTTGAAGATGGTGTCGCGCGTGGCTTCGAGCAGCTTTGGTTCCCACTCGTGCTGCCACTCCCTTGGCTTGTCGAGCATCGGGAACAGCGCGAAATTCATCGAGCCCATGTTCAGCGAGCACATTTCCGGCTCGGCCCGCAGTGGTGCCGCCAGCCGCTGGTCGAGCGTCATCAGCGACGAACCGCCGGTGGTGATGTTGATCACCGCATCGGTCGCTTGCTTGATGCGCGGCAGGAATTGCATGAACACCTCAGGATCGGCGGTCGGCCGGCCGTCTTTGGGATCGCGGGCGTGGAGATGCAGGATTGAGGCGCCGGCCTCGGCCGCCGCGATGGCGTCAGCCGCGATCTGGTCCGGCGTCACCGGCAGATAGCGCGACATGGACGGGGTGTGCACCGAGCCAGTGACCGCGCAGGTGATGATGACTTTCCTCGGCGCCATTCTTTAGCCCTCAGCCTTCGACCGGCAGGTCGAGTTCGGCGGCCAGAACTTCCAGCGAATCGCCGATGATGGAAATGATCTCGCCGACCTCTTCAGCCGTGACGATCATCGGCGGCGCCACCATGAAATTGTCGCCGTCGACACCGCCCTTGACCCTGCGGCCGTAGATGATCAGCCCGCGCTCGTAGGCGAGGTCGAGCAGGCGCTGCGTGGTTTTCTTGCCTTGCTCGATCGGCCGCAGCGTGTCGGGATCGGCAACCATCTCGGCGCCGGTGAGCAGGCCTTTGCCTCGGACATCGGCGATGAACGGAAAACGCTTCGCCAGCCCTTTCAGCCCGTCCATCAGCACGTCGCCCATCGCGGCGGCATTGGCGATCAGGTCGAGGCGGTCCATCTCGCCGAGCACGGCGAGCCCGGCCGCGCAGGCGAGCGGATTGCCAGCATAGGTGTGGCCATGCTGGAAGCCGCCCGACGCCAGCAGCGGCTCGACCAGCCGCATCGGGGCGGCCAGCGCGCCGAGCGGCGCATAGCCGGAGCCAAGCCCCTTCGACAGCGCGACGATGTCGGGCTTGCAGTTCCAATGGTCGCCGCCAAGGAATTTTCCGGTGCGGCCGGCGCCGCTCATCACTTCATCATGGATGAGCAGGATGCCGTAGCGGTCGCAGATCTCGCGTATACGCGGATAATAGCTGTCCGGTGCGACGAGGGCCGAAGTCGCCGCACCGCCGATCGGCTCCATGATGAAGGCGAGCACGCTGTCCGGGCCCTCGGCCTGAATCTTCTCCTCCAGCATGTCGGCATAGCGGACGCCGCGCTGCTCCATCGAAAGATTGTCGCGGTCGCGCCATGCCGTCGGCGCCGGCACGGTCGGCATCACCCGCATCATCGGTGTGAACGTTTCGGCCAGCGCATCGTCGCCGGTTATCGAAAGCGAACCCAGCGTGCCGCCATGATAGGAGGGAAAACGCGTGATAACCTTCCAGCGCTTCGGCTGGCCGGTCGCGACCGCCCATTGCCGCGCCAGCTTGATGCAGGATTCCGTCGCCTCCGAACCGCCGGAGACGAAGAAGATTCGGTCCATGCCCTCCGGCAGTTTGCCGGCGAGCTCCCGCGCCAGTTCTTCCGCCGGCTCGTTTTCGAAATGCAGGCGGTAGGCGAAGGTGGCGCGGTCCATCTGCCGCTTCATGGCGTCGAGCACGTTGCGGTTGGAATGGCCGATATTGGCGACCATCGGTCCGCTCGATCCGTCGATGAAGCGGCGGCCGTCCTGCGTCCACATATAAATGCCTTCGGCGCGGTCGATCAGCGGCCGGCGCAGGCTGGAGAGGTAGAACAGGTGCGAGGGCGCGCGCGTTCCTGAACCAGTTGATGAGGGCTTCTGCATGTCAGGACTTTCCGAGGTAGCGATCGATTACATTCCTGGTCACGCGCTCGACCATCGGGTCCTGCCTGAGCAGGCCGGCGACCCATTCGCAGCTTCCGGCGTGGAAAACCTCGCCCTTGCCGCGCGGGAAATTGACGATCATGCCGTTGCCGCGTTTGACCTTTTCCAGATTGGCGTCGGTCGCCTCGCCAAACAGCGTTTCGGCCGTAAAGCGGCCATCCTCGTCGGTGAGAAACTGGTCCTCGATCGGGATATCGGCGCTTTCCTCGACCTGGCTCGCCATGCCGACGGCCAGCACCTGCAGCCCGTCAGGCGCACCGCTGTCCGGTGTCGGATAGGGCAGGCCGCCGCGGATCTCGAAATCGAGCCCGTCGACCTCATAGCCATAGACATGACTGTCGGCGCCAAGCAGGTCGCCATAATAGATTCCGGTGCCGGCAAAGGCCCAATGCTCGGGCCGATAGACCGGAAAGCCGCGCACGCCGCGCGGCGCGCAGCCGCCCCAGCCGGCATAGACGCCCCTCGTTGCGTTGAGGCCGAAGGTCAGAGCGCCGGGACGGCCGATCTCCGGCGCTTCCCAGGAGTTGGTGGCGCGGGTGACGTCGCCGCCATAGGCCGGGTCTTCGGCCCGCGCGCGGTATTTGTAACAGACCTGCCGGCGGCCTTCGTCCTCCAGCCTTGTCTGCCACATGAAATTGCCGGCAAAGCGCGCCGCATGGCCGCCGCGCTCGACGTAGCTGTCGACGGCGTCCCGCATTTCCCAGGTCCAGTACTCGTCATGGCCGCCGAAGACCACGCAGTCATAGCCATCGAGGATTTCGGGCGAGAAGTGCAAATCGTGCTGGCTGGCGAGATCGACGCCGTAGCCGGCGCGCTCGGCAAAGCGGAAGAAGTGGCAGTCATAGCTCGCCCAGCCGGAGGAGGTGTATTTCTTCGAATGTCCGGTGGCGTACGCCCATTCCATGTGCGGATAGCGCGGCACTGTTTTCGGCGGCACCGCGACCTCCAGGGGCACGCGCGGCGCGTCCTTGGGCAGCACGACAAAGCCGCGGCACCACGGCCGCTGCGTCGACACCATGCGCGCATACTGGTCGCGGCCAGGTCCGGTGATACCCTGATAGGCGTTGGAGCCGCCCCAGGTGTTGTAGGACAGCCAGGTGCCCGTCGCCGCCACCTGCAGCACGCGACCGGGTTTTCTGCCGGGCAGGGGCGCGACGATGATGAGGTGATGGCAATGGATAGGCTCGCGCCCGTCCGCCGTCAGCGTCAGCCGATAGGCGCCGGATGGCCAATCGTCGCCGATGCGAAATTCGAAAGACGCCTCCCAGCCGCAGCCTTCGACCGAGCACTGGTCGGGCGTATCCTGCCAGCGCGCCGAAAGCCCCGTTTGCTCGAAGACCTTTGTCTCGCTGCCGCCGTCGCGGACAATGACAATGCTGAAGCGCGGCGCCGTCGAGCTGACATGCATCGTCACGGTCTCGCCGGCGCGGTAGGAAAATCGATCAGAATAGCACCAGATCTCGCCCCGCTCGCCGTCCATTCCCGGCCATTCATAGTAATGGCCGCGCACTGCCTCGCGGCGCTGCTCGGGCGTCAGTCCGAAATCGGGAAATTCGGTTGGCAGATGGGTCATGAACACCGGAAAAGTGACAGGCCGCCATTTCGGCCATCTGCCGGCCAAGCGTCAAATGGAAACGATCGGGCCAGCAATTGCATACGACACAATTGCTTGGCCGCTCTTGGCCGCACCCGGCAAACCGACTATCTCAGGCGAGGCGGTATGTTCCGCCTCGGGAGCCGGCATGCTGAGAGTGCAGAAGGTCAAGGTCGATGACATCTACGTGCCGACGGCGCGCAAGAAGACGCTGCATCCCGAAACGGTCCGGCACCTGGCCGAAGACATACTGGAAAACGGCATGAAGACGCCGATCCAGGTTCGCAATGACGGCAAGCGCCACATCCTGGTCGAGGGCCTGCACCGGCTGGAAGCCGCCAAATGGCTCGGCGAGACCGAGATCGACGCCTATCTGGTGCAAGCCAAGCGCCACTGAGGCGCGCGACCGATCGACAACAGCCAAACCGATCATTTTTCCGCGGATTTTTTCGCAGGGCATGTCGGCACGCGGCGTGCTCGCTCGTCCTTGGGGGGAACCTGAGGAGACCGACATGTCCAGACGAATCTATTTCGCCATTCTTGCCTCGGTCGCTGCCTTGTTTGCAGCGCCCGGCCCAGCCAATGCAGAGGAGACCAAGCCCGCCATGACCACCGAAGCAACAGCCATGCCGAAGCCGGAAAAGTCCGGCCTGCTGCCGATCGACGGCCTGAATTACTACTATGCCGTCTACGGCAAGGGCGAACCGCTGCTTCTGCTGCATGGCGGCCTTGGCACGTCCGACATGTTCGCGCCGTTGCTGCCTAGACTGGCGGAAAACCGCACCATCATTGCCGTCGACCTGCAGGGCCATGGCCGCACCGCGCTCGGCGAGCGACCCTTCAGCCTGGAGGGGATGGGCGACGACATGGCTGGTATCGTCAAGGCGCTCGGCTATGACAAGGTCGACGTGCTTGGCTATTCGCTGGGCGGCGGCGTCGCCTTCCGCATGGCCGTTCAGCATCCCGAGACGGTGAGACGTCTGGTCCTGGTCTCGACCGGCTTCGCCGCCAATGGCTTCTATGACGAGATGCGCGGCCAGCAGGCGCAGGTGAGCGCGGCCGCCGCCGATTTCATGAAGGACACGCCGATGTACAAATCCTACGTCGCCGTCGCCCCACGTCCCGACGATTTCCCCAAACTGCTCGATGCGCTGGGCAATTTCATGCGCAAGGATTACGACTATTCCGCCGATGTGGCGAAGCTGAAGATGCCAGTCATGCTGGCCTATGGCGACAGCGACATGTACAAGCCCGAGCACGAGATCAAGTTCTACCAGATGCTCGGCGGCGGGCTGAAGGATGCCGGCTGGATGCGTGAGAACCTGTCGCAGAACCGGCTGGCCATCATTCCCAACCGCACTCACTACGACGTCTTCTTCGCACCGGAACTGACGGCCGCGGCACTGCCCTTCCTCAATGGCGAAACCAAGGTGAAGACCTGGGACGAAGTCCTCAGCGAAACGAAATAGCTTGCCTGAAAATACATGCCGGCCGTCTCGAAGAGGCGGTCGGCTTTTTTGTGCCTGCGAAGCTACGGAGCCTTGGCGCAGCCATTGGTCCTATCGGCGCAATCGATGGCGCCATCAGGGCTTTTCAATTGACCGGAAGGTACCTGTCGATATCATCAAGAGACCTTCAGTGCGATGGGTTCGAATGATGACGAAATACCAGGGCGGATGCCATTGCGGGGCAGTGCGCTACGGCTCCGAGGCGGCGCCGCTTAACCAGCGCGTCTGCCACTGCCGGCGCTGCCAGAAGGTCATAGGCGCGGCGTTCAACGCCCGCCTTTTGTTTCGCATCGACGATGTCACGGTCGAGGGAGAGGTGGCGACGGTCAACACCTCTCCGGACCTCAAGCGCGGCTTTTGCGCCGCTTGCGGCACCACGCTGTTTTCCCGACGCGACTCCGCCGGCATCGTCGGCATCACCACCGGCTCGCTCGACGATCCCTCGCTGTTCAAGCCGGAAATGCATATGTGGACCGCCTCGAAGCAGCCCTGGCTGCAGCTCGATGACGGCCTGCCGCACCATGAAGGCGCGCCGCCTCCGAACTGACGCCGGCCTTACCGGAAATTAATCCCGAAACCACGACATAGCCGGCAAAGCGTCATTGGCGGGCCATGATTGCCTGCCTATCTGTCGTCTGCGGGCCGGTATCGAGGAGACGACCGATGAGCGACAGAATCAGCACTCTGGACGAGCTTTTGAGCGATCCGATGGTCCTCCTCGTGATGGAGCGTGACCGCGTGCGCCCCGAACAGGTTCGCCTGCTGCTCGAACGTGCCCGCCGCCCGGCCGCCGACGCCGTGCCACCGGCGCATGTGGTGGCGAAAAGCTGCATGCAGCAATGGCTGGGAAGGTAAGGCTATGATCCTTCGTCCGGCCAATTCCTAATAACTTGATTCAAACTTTGTTGGTAATTTCTCGTTAGTAATCGAGGCCGGTTTGTCCGGCGGCGTCTGTTTGCCTTCGGTCTGTTGTGTTTTGCGTACAGGTCCAGATGCGGATTTCAGGCGTCGTCAGTTTCATGTTGGCATCGCTGTGGCTTGCCGGCTGTTCGTCCACAGCGGGCGTCGATGGCTTGCAGCCGTCGAACGAGACGACCAGTTCGGTCGTGCGTCCGAGCGCGCCGGTCACAGCGGCTCCGGCGGAGACCGCCGACCTCGCGCCGATGCGGTCCGACATGGTGGCCGACAACGCTGTGGCCGACAATGCGCCGCCCTTTTCCATGGTCGAGGAAGAAGAGGCCATCGTCGCGGGCACGCCGCAGGGGAGCACCAGACCACAGCTCGAGCCCGCCGCTCTGATGTCTGCGCCGAAGCGGTTGACGCGCGCGGCGCCGGCCATGCTGGCCTCGCCGGTCACCCGCTACGGTTTCCGCGACGCCAAGCCGATCAATTTCGGCAAGGCTTCGCCACGCTACCTTGCCGTCCACGGCGTCGACGTCTCGCGCTGGCAGGGCAATGTCAACTGGCGCAAGCTGCGTGCCCAGGGCGCCAACTTCGCCTACATCAAGGCGACCGATGGCGGCGACCATCTCGACCCGATGTTCATGAAGAACTGGCGCAATGCCGACGCCGCCGGGCTGAAGCGCGGCGCCTATCATTTCTTCTACTGGTGCCGCACTGCGGGCGAGCAGGCCGACTGGTTCATCCGCAATGTGCCGAGGGTCGAAGGCGCGCTGCCACCGGTAATCGATGTCGAGTGGAACGGCGAATCTTCCTGCAAGCGGCGGCCGTCGCGGGCCACCGTGCTGGAAAAGATGAAGGTGTTCATGGACAAGCTGGAGCGCCATTACGGCCAGCGGCCCATCATCTACACCGCGCCGGATTTCTATCGCGACAATCTCAAGGGTGCGTTTCTCGATTATCCGTTCTGGCTGCGCGCCGTCGCGCGGCATCCCTCAAAAGTCTATCCCGGCCGCAAATGGCTGTTCTGGCAGTATTCCGGCTCCGGCCTGTCGCACGGCGTGACCGGCCGCATCGACCTCAACGTCTTCCATGGCGACGAGCGCGCCTGGCGGGCATGGGCAGGCGGGCAGACGACCGTCGCCGACGCCGACTGAACGTCAGGCAGGTGCCGGTGCGCCTGCGCTGCCTGCCGCTGCGCCTTGGGTTGAATTTTCAGCATCTCGCTAACGATCCGCTCACTCTGTCCTTTAGCGGTATCGCAACAGCCTTCCGGTAACGTGCCCGTGATCGGGTTTCGGAGGGGTCCATGCGCAATCCAGTTGTGGCTGTCGCTCTTGCCGCCGCTGTCGGCTACGGGTTTTTTAGCTCGCTCGGCCACATGCCGGGCGGAAGTGGCGCTTCGCTGGCTGAGTCGAAGCAGAACGTCGTGTCTTATTCCACCGAGGACAAGGCGATGCAGGCCGCCAAGGACAGCGGCCGCTCGACCCTCAAGCGCTTCCACGAACTGATGAACGCCGGCACGCCCGGCACCTACACGGTAAAATTCCCGCTGACCCAGAACGGCGCCACCGAGCATATCTGGCTGCAGCTGGTCGGCTACAGCGAAGGCTCTTATATTGGCCTGCTCGCCGACGTGCCGGTCAATGGCAACAAGTACAAGATGGGCGACAGGATGACGGTAACCGAGGCCGACGTCGAGGACTGGATGATCAAGAACGGGAAGGTGATCTACGGCGGCTACACCACGCGCCAGGCGCTTGCGGATATGCCGAAGGAACAGGTCGCCAAGTACGGGTTGACCTTTAAGGATTAGACACGGGCGAGCTTGATCGTGGCGCCTTGAGGGTTATCGAGCCGTTCGCGTTCGCGTATCTCTGCCGTTTGCGCCAGCACCCAGTCGCGAAACACCTTGATTTTGGGCGCGTTGCGGCGGCTCTCCAGATGCACCAGCCAATAGCCGTCGCCGTCCGAGCCAAGCACGTCGAATGGCTGTATCAACTGGCCCTTTTCCAACAGGGCGCTGTAAAGGTTTCTGGTGAGGATCGCGGCGCCCTTGTCGGTCAGCGCCGCCATCGCATCATAGGCCTGCGTACCCAGCTTCGGGCCAGCGATGACGCGATCGGGCTCGAACGGCACGCCGGCAGCCTTGAACCAGATTTCCCACCAGGGATCGTCGGCACAGCATAGCGGCAGTTGGTAGAGATCCTCAGGGCGGTGGATGCCGCCGACGCTTTCGGCGAGTCTCGGGCTGAGCATCGGCGTATAGTCCGCCTTGAACAGATAGTGAGCCGTCAGGCCCGGCCATTTTCCACTGCCGGTGCGAATGCCGACATCCATGTCGCCGCGCGTGAAATCGACCAGCCCGTGCGATGTATTCACCTTCACGGCAAGATCGGGATGCATCAGCTGGAATGTTCCAAGCCATACGGCCAGCCAGTTCGATGCGAAGGTTTCCATGGTCGTCACCGACAGCACGCCGGTCGCTCCACCCTTGGTGGCGACCCATGCGTCGGCCAGGGTCGAGAACGCGCCTGTTGCGTGCGGCGCCAGCTGCTGTCCGGCCTCGGTCAGCGCGATCTGCCTTGTTTTTCTTATGAAAAGCGGCGTTCCGGCACGTTCTTCCAGCACCTTTATCTGATAGCTGGCAGCTGATTGGGTCATGCCGAGTTCTTCGGCTGCCTTGGTGAAACTGCCCAGCCGGGCCGCGGCTTCAAAGACCCTGATGGCTCCTAATGGTGGTAGTTCCCAGCTCATGACGCATCAATCCCGCTGATGCATACTACGCGACGTTCGATTGGAAACCAAGCCCGGAAAACGGCATGCTGCATTCATCGGATCAAACCCTGGAGGATACGGCAATGACCACCACCATCGCTCTCTACAACACGCTTCGCCGCCCGGTGCTCGACCTCTTCACCGCGCCGTTCAGGCCTCGCAAGCGCGGCCTGCTCGACCGCCGCTCGCTGTCGGATCATTTCCTCAGGGATATCGGTATGCTTGACGGACGCGTGCCTCCCGGCACCATTGGCTAACAAGCTCTTTGACCAGGGGAGGGAAAGATGACTGTGCCATCCGAGGATCTGGCGAAGAGCCGCCAAACGATCAACGCCTATGAGGACTATGCCGAACGCTACGACGCTCTGGTGCGGCACGTTCCGAACCAAAGAGAACAGAAATGGCTGAAGCGCCTGGTGAAGATCGCCGGCAAAGGCGGCCGCATACTGGAAGTCGGCTCGGGACCCGGATACGACGCGGACTTCGTCGAAGGGCTCGGTGTCCAGGTTCGGCGCACAGACGCAACGAAGCGGTTTCTCGAGTTGCAGGCCGCACGCGGCAAGCATGGTGAGTTTCTCGATCTCATCACCGACGATCTCGGCGGCCCCTACGACGCGGTGCTCGCATTGTGCGTCCTGATCCACGTGCCGCGCGAGCAGGCCGACCAGGTGCTTGCCAAGATTGCCGGGTCGCTGCGGCCGGGCGGCGCCTTCCTCGTCTCGATGCGCATTGGCGATGGCGAGAAGAGCGGCGAATATCATACGGTCTACTGGCGCAGGGACGACTTCGCGGCCCGACTCGAAAACGCCGGGCTGGTTCTTGTCGGAGACGAATTCAACGTCGGCCGCGATCGCGAAGAGTGGACCACCTTTCTGGCTGTGAGGCCGTCATGACGCGCCGCGGACTGTTTTTGTTCGTGCTGCTCAGCCTCCTGTGGGGCATTCCCTATTTGTTGATCAAGCTGGCGGTTGCCGAGGTGTCGGTGCCCTTCCTGGTCTTTGCCCGAACAGCCGTCGGCGCCCTGGCGCTGCTGCCCTTCGTCCTTGTCCAGCGCAGTTTCGGATGGCTGAAGACACATTGGCGGGCGGTCGCCGCATTCTGTCTGGTCGAGATGATCCTGCCATGGGGGCTGATCACCCATGGCGAAGTCAGCATCGACAGTTCCACCGCGGGACTGCTGATTGCCATGACGCCGGCCGTAACCGTCGCGCTCTCAAAGCTGATGGGCTCGGATGAGCGGCTGGGGATACGCCGCTGGACTGGCCTTTTCCTCGGTTTTGCCGGTGTCTTCGTGCTGGCGCTGCCGACCTTGGGTGGCGGATTTCTCGCGGTCGTCGAGATTCTCATGGCCGCGGCCTGCTATGCCTCGGGTTCGATCATCGCGTCGCGCTGGCTGAACGATGTGCCGGCTACCTCGCTGACGGCAGTCTGTCTGGCAGGGGCCGCGCTGATCTACGCCGTGCCGGCGGCGTTGGCCTGGCCGGCGGCCATGCCGTCGACAACGGTGGTTGGCGCAATCCTCGGTCTTGGCGTGTTTTGCACGGCGATTGCCTTCGCCACCTACTTCCTGCTGGTGCGGGAGATCGGCCCCGAACGGGCGGTCGTCATAACCTATGTGGCGCCCGCCGTCTCCGTGGCAGCCGGCGTGCTCGTCCTTTCAGAGCCGCTCGATATCGGCATTGTCGCGGCCTTCGCGCTCATCCTGTGCGGATCATATCTCGGCACGTGGCGCGCTCCGCCAGAACCGTCCGTGTCCGCGACCTCGGCAAGTTGACCCGCGGCCGCCAGCCGCCGTCAGAAATAAGGGCGCAGGTTCTCGCGAATGCGGTCCAGCACCGTCTTTCCCGATCTATCAGCGGTGAAGGTCTTGCCGGTGATGGTCTCAAAGGCCTGCGTATAGACACGCGACGTCTGCTCGATGAGTTCGGCGGGGATTTTCGGAATACGGTCCTTGTAGGGATCGCAGCGCGCGGTTACCCAGGCGCGAATAAAGTCCTTGTCGAAGCTTTGCGGCCGCTCGCCTGCCTTGAAGCGCTCCTCATAGCTTGCCGCAAGCCAGTAGCGGCTGCTATCGGGCGTATGGATTTCATCGGCAAGGACGATGGCGCCATCCTTGTCCGTGCCGAACTCGTATTTGGTGTCGACCAGGATCAGGCCGCGCTTGGCGGCCAACGCCTTGCCGCGCGCAAACAGCGCCAGCGCATAGCGCGAGACGGTGTCCCATTGCTCTTCCGACAGCAGGCCGCGCGTCAGGATCTCGTCGCGCGTCAAGGGCTCGTCATGGCCGCCATCGAGCGCCTTGCTGGTCGGCGTGATGATGGCCTGCGGCAGCTTCTCATTGTCGCGCAGTCCGTCCGGCAGGCGGATGCCGTACATATCGCGTTCGCCGTTCTTGTATTTCGTCAGCACCGAAGTGCTGGTGGTGCCGGCGAGATAGTCGCGAACGACGATTTCCACCGGCAGAATGTCGAGCCTGGTGCCGACGACGACATTGGGGTCGGGATAATCGAGCACATGGTTTTGGCAGATGTCCGCCGTTTCCTCGAACCAGTAGCGCGCCGTCTGCGTCAGCAGCTCTCCCTTGAGCGGTATTGCGGTCAGGATCACATCGAAGGCGCTCAGCCGGTCGGTGGCGATGATGATGCGGCGGCCATCCGGCAGATCGTAATTCTCGCGGACCTTGCCTTTGTAGTGGTTCGGGAGTTCCGGAATGAAGGCATCCGAGAGAACGCGCAGTGCTGTCATCCTGGTCTCGTGGCTCCTAACAGTTTGGGCGACTCTTAACAAAGTTGGCGGGGCTTCGATACCCGAGGAAGGGCGGTTCGTCCTTTGCGAATAATCAAGACATTGCCTTCGCCGTGCTATCTATTTGCAGCTTCCTGCACTCCTGGGGGACGCGGTGGACGTAGAGCTCAAATTTCTGATTGTCGGATTTGCCTGCGCGATCGCGGGTGGTCTGTCGTTCATCACCTTCGTCAAATGGCGCGAGGTGCAGGCGATGAGCCACTGGCTGCCGGCGCCGGGCAAGATCATCTCGTCGCGCGTCGAGGCGCGTGAAGTCAGAAGGTCGGGCGTCGGCTCGGACAGCAGCGACACCACCGAGATGCGCAATTTTCCGGCGATCACCTTCGAATACAAGGTCGGTAAAAAGAAATATCAAAGCTCGCGCTACAGCGTGAAGGAGAATCTGGGGAATTTCGAAGTCACCGAAACCCTGGCGCAGTTTCCCACCGGCGCTGAAGTGACCGTCTTCTACAATCCGGCCGATCCGGGCAAGGCCGTGATCGAACGCACCCTGCCGGACGGCGCCTTCAAGTTCATGGTCAAGCTCTCGGCCTGGCTGGTGATCGGCACGGTGGTGTTGGTGTTTTCGCTCGGTGGCGTGCTGGAGGCGATCCGGCCGCACCTGCCCAAGCCGCAGAACCTCGGCGCCGGAGCGCTGCTGCTGTTCATGGGCCTGATGATCCTGCGCATGGCCTTCGTCCAGAAGTCGCTTGCCGAGCAGGCGGCAAAATGGCCGGTCGCGCCCGGCCGCATCGATTCCTCCGGTCTGCAGGCGCTACGAAACTACAGCGGCCACCGACGCTGGAGCACCGTTTTCAAATCCCGCATCGTGTACAGCTACGGCGTCGCAGGCCAGCACTACACCTCAGACCGCGTCACCTTCGGCGCCACGGTCACCGCTTCAATGCCCGGCCTCGTCAGCGGCCAAGGGCGCAGCTATGCCGAGGGCGGCAAGGTCGACGTGCATTACGACCCGGCCAACCCCGCCTCGGCAGTGCTCGAATGCAGGGTGCGCGGGCTTTGGCTGCTGTGGGTCTGTTCGGCCGCGTTTCTGGGCGGCGCGGCGTGGCTGGTCGGTTTTATCTGAGGCGCCCACTTTCATGACAAGACATCCAATGATCGTCCGCAGGCTGGCTGTCGTTTCCCTGGCTCTGCTCGGCGCCGTGCAGGCAGCGAGCGCAAAAGAATGTCTGCTCAGCCATGCCACCTACCGCGAGCCGCGTTCGGGCGCGGTGATGCAATTCCGGCCGCTGAACAATGAGCCGGCGGCACTGGCGGCCGAAGTGTTTTCGGTGACCGTGCCCAACACCGACACGCGCTTGCCGGCCGACATCACCTGGACCAATGGCAAAAATTCGCTTCCGCTCGGCACCATCCACCACGCCTGCACCGACGACGACCGCGAAGCGGGGCTGGAGGATGGCAGCGGGATGTGCCGGATATGGATGGGCCAGGTCTATGCCTTGACCGGAGGCGGAGCCGAGCAGCTGAATTCACGCGAAGCGACACCGGCGCCGAAAGGGCTGTTGCTGCCCGATTTCGGCGCGGGCTTCACCGAATTTGCCGATTTCGCCAATGCCAATCCGGACGGCTCGGCCTGGGATGCCTTCACATTGACAGGATGCAGCGATGAATAGCGCCATGAGACCGATTGTCTGGATTTGCGTGCTGTTTGCCGCCGCGGCGATATCAGCCGCTGCATATGCGGACGAGCCGTCGCCGTCGCGCCCGCCGATCGACAAATGCGTCTGGGAAAAAATGGCCGACAAGACGGTTGGGCTGGCCGCTTGGGCGCAGCGCTGCGATTTCGGCTTCCGCCAGATCCATTTCGAGTTCGCCGGCAATGCGCTCGCCATCAAATACAGCGATGGCGGCACGCCCGATCCGCTGGTCGAGGTGTTCGACATTCAATCCGGCGAAACCGCAGAGGCCGCAGTGCTGCGACTGTTGCTGGAAAAGACCGACAAATCAGTCAGCGCCCGCTGCGTGCTGACGCCCTACACCGAGGGCACCGTGCCCACCGGCGTCAAACGCTACACATTCAGCCCCGATGCTGCCTATGCCAAAGAGCTGAAAGCGGTGGTGAGTGATGACGTTCCCGAACCACCCTGCGGCGACTGGGGCGAAATGCCCGACGGCATCCAGTACTTCGAGGTGCCGGCGGGCGAGGGGCACAAGCTGCTGTTTGTGCGTGCGGGGCAGGACGAGCCGCTGTTCGACGATCAGACGCTGCGGGTGTCGGGATAGGATGTTGTCCTGAAGGCTACCGCTTATGCCTCTACATATTCCGCGAGACTGATTCCTTTGGGCACCTCCAGCCCATCGGCACGCAAGCCCTCGATGTGAAAGCGTATAGCGTCGCGAATTTCGATTTCTACTTCTGGCACGGTAGCACCAGTTGCGATGCAGCCGGGTAGGTCCGGCACATAGGCAGAGAAATTGTTGCCTGCTTTTTCAATCACCACCGCGTAACGCATATAGTCACTCCTTCAAACCGGACTGCTTGAGGATGCTGTTCAGTGTTCCTGGCGCAACCTCTTCAGACGGTTTGCCGGCCACGGTGACGCGGCCGGCTTTGGTTTTGTGCTTATATTGGCGATGGCTGCCCTTGGTTGCAACCAGATACCAACCGTCGGTCTCCAGCAGGCGAATGACTTCGCGGACTGTAAGCCGAGGCGGCATGAGTTCTCAGCTGCACCCGCTCGTCGATCCACAAGTATCGCACTTCTCGCAGGTTCCGTTCCGCACCATTGTGAAGTTGTGGCATTCCGAGCATTCGTTGCCGGTATAGCCCTGCATCAATGATTGCTGACGCCGCGTAGAGGCAAGTGCCTTTGCCTCGGCCGCTTCTTTCGCTGCTTCGTCGGTGAACAGCCCGGTTGGGTCGGCTGCCTCTTCGTAAACGATGTCTTCGACCAATTCCTTGGCCCGCTCCTCATAGTCGCGCTTGTAGGCGATGGCTTCGTCGCTTGCTGGTTTCAGCGCTAGCACGTTGGAGCCCGAGAATGCAGTTGGAGTGACACGGGCAGGGGCCGCAGCGGGTGATCCGGCAAAGCCCTTGGGGTCGCCACCTAAGCCCGTCACCAACTTCACTGGTGACGCGCCGCGGGTAAGGCCCTTCGAGAACGGCGTCGCCTTGCCTTCGTTGATACCGCGTCCGAGCGCCGTCTTGTCGAAATCCGACTGGTCGACATGGGCGAGGTCGTGGCGGCCGAGGTAGGACACGGCGAGTTCGCGGAACACGTAGTCGAGGATCGACGTCGCATTCTTGATCGCGTCGTTGCCCTGCACCATGCCGGCCGGCTCGAATTTGGTGAAGGTGAAGGCCTCGACAAATTCCTCGAGCGGCACGCCATATTGCAAGCCAAGCGAGATGGCGATGGCGAAGTTGTTCATCATCGCCCGGAAAGCGGCGCCTTCTTTGTGCATGTCGATGAAGATCTCGCCGATGCGGCCGTCGTCGAATTCGCCCGTGCGCAGGTAGACCTTGTGGCCGCCGACGACTGCCTTCTGGGTGTAGCCCTTGCGGCGATTCGGCAGTTTTTCACGATCGCGGTAGAGGCGTTCGATGACGCGCTCGACGATCTTCTCGGTGACCTGCACGGCACGCTGTGAAGCGGGCGCCGCGATCAACTGCTCGACCGCATCGTCCTCGTCGTCCTCGCTGTCGGCGAGCAGCGACGAATTGAGCGGCTGCGACAGCTTCGAGCCGTCGCGATAGAGCGCGTTGGCCTTCAGCGCCAGCTTCCACGACAGCATGTAGGCGCCCTTGGCGTCTTCCACCGTCGCATCGTTGGGCATGTTGATGGTCTTGGAGATGGCGCCGGAGATGAAAGGCTGTGCCGCCGCCATCATCTGGATGTGGCTGTTGATGGACAGCGAGCGCTTGCCGATCTTGCCGCACGGGCTGGCGCAGTCGAACACCGCGAGATGCTCGGCCTTGAGGAAGGGCGCGCCTTCCAGCGTCATCGCACCGCAGACATGGATGTTGGCGGCTTCGATGTCCTTCCTGGAGAAGCCGAGCGCCGGCAGCATCTCGAACGAGAAGTCGTTGAGCTGCTCATCGGTGAAGCCGAACGTCTCCTTCACCCAGTCGGCGCCGAGCGTCCACTGGTTGAAGACGAACTTGATGTCGAAGGCCGACTTCAGTGCTGCATTGAGCGCCGCGATCTTGTCGTCGGTGAAGCCCTTCGCCTTGAGCGAGCCGGGGTTGACCGCCGGCGCCTGGTTCATGTTGCCGTGACCGACCGCATAGGCCTCGATCTCGGCGATCTGGCTTTCTGAGTAACCCAGTGTGCGCAGCGCTTCCGGCACGGCGCGGTTGATGATCTTGAAATAGCCGCCGCCGGCAAGCTTCTTGAACTTCACCAGCGCGAAGTCGGGCTCGATGCCGGTGGTATCGCAATCCATAACCAGGCCGATCGTGCCGGTCGGCGCAATCACGGTCGCCTGCGCATTGCGGTAGCCATGCTCTTCGCCGAGTTCGATGGCGCGGTCCCAGGCAGCCTTGGCGTGCGTGGCCAATTCCTGCTGCTTCAGGTCGGACGCGACCAGCGGCACCGGATTGACGGCGAGCTTCTCGTAGCCCTGTTTCTCGCCATAGGCGGCACGGCGATGGTTGCGCATGACGCGCAGCATGTTCTGCGCATTGCGGTCGTAATCGGCGAAGGCGCCGAGCTCGCCGGCCATCTCGGCCGAGGTGGCATAGGCAATGCCGGTCATGATGGCGGTGAGTGCGGCGCAGATGGCGCGGCCCTCGTCGGAGTCATAGGGAATGCCCGACGTCATCAAGAGGCCGCCAATATTGGCGTAGCCGAGGCCAAGCGTGCGGTATTCGTACGACTGCTTGGCGATCTCCTTCGACGGGAACTGCGCCATCATCACCGAGATTTCCAGAACGACGGTCCACAGCCGCACCGTGTGCTCGTAGGCGGCGATGTCGATGGTGCCGTCGGCATTGCGGTAGGGCAGGAGGTTGATCGAGGCCAGGTTGCAGGCCGTGTCGTCGAGGAACATGTATTCCGAGCACGGGTTCGAGGCCCGGATCGCACCGGCCGAAGCGCAGGTGTGCCAGTCGTTCATCGTCGTGTTGAAATGCAGGCCCGGATCGGCCGAAGCCCAGGCGGCGTAGCCGATCTTTTCCCAGAGGTCGCGTGCCTTCAGCGTCTTCAACACCTTGCCATCCTTGCGGGCGGTCAGGTGCCAGTCGGCATCGTCCTCGACGGCGCGCAGGAAATTGTCCTTCAGCGACACCGAATTGTTGGAGTTCTGGCCGGAGACGGTGAGGTAGGCGTCGGAATCCCAATCGGTGTCGTAGGTCTTGAACGACATCGAGGTGTAGCCCTGCTTGGCGAACTGGATGACGCGGTAGATGTAGTTCTCGGGCACGGCCGACTTCTTGGCCGCCTTGATCTCGCGCTTCAGCGCGGAGTTGAGCGCCGGGTCGAAACAGTCGTCATCATGGCCTTCGCAATTGATGCAGGCCTTCATGATCGCTTCGAGATGTTTTTTCACGATCTTGGAGCCGGTGACCAGCGACGCCACCTTCTGCTCTTCATTGACTTTCCAGTCGATGAATTCCTCGATATCGGGATGGTCGGCGTCGACAATGACCATCTTGGCTGCACGACGCGTGGTGCCGCCCGACTTGATGGCGCCCGCCGCGCGGTCGCCGATCTTGAGGAAGCTCATCAGGCCGGACGAACGGCCGCCGCCCGACAGCTTTTCGCCTTCGCCGCGCAGCATGGAGAAATTGGAGCCGGTGCCCGAGCCGTATTTGAACAGGCGCGCTTCGCGCACCCACAGGTCCATGATGCCGCCTTCGTTGACGAGATCGTCCTGCACGCCCTGGATGAAACAGGCATGCGGCTGCGGATGCTCGTAGGAGGACTTCGACTTGGTCAGCTTGCCGGTAAACGGGTCGACATAATAGTGGCCCTGGCTCGGACCATCGATGCCGTAGGCCCAGTGCAGGCCGGTGTTGAACCATTGCGGCGAGTTCGGCGCAACGCGCTGGGTGGCGAGCATATAGGCGAGTTCGTCGCGGAAGGCGCTCGCGTCTTCTTCCGACTTGAAGTAGCCGCCCTTGTAGCCCCAATAGGTCCAGGTGCCGGCCAGCCGGTCGAAGACCTGGCGGGCGTCGATTTCGGAACCGTAGCGCTCGGCTTCCGGCAGCTTGGCAAGCTCGGCCTCGTCGGCGACGGAGCGCCACAGGAAGGAGGGGACGTCGTTCTCCTCGACCTTCTTCAGGCGCGCGGGCACGCCGGCCTTGCGGAAATACTTCTGCGCCAGGATGTCGGCGGCAACCTGCGAGAACTGCGCCGGCACATCGATATTGTCCAAGCGGAACACCACCGAGCCGTCCGGATTCTTGATCTCCGAAAGCGCCTTGCGGAATTCGATCTCCGCGTAAGCTGATTGGCCTGGCTTGGTGAAACGACGCTCGATGCGCATTGGTCCGGTCCCTTTTGTCTATATATAGCGCTTTTCCCCGGGGATTTCTGCCCCCAATGCGAAACGCGCATGTCCGCCGTCTGCCGGCGTTCGAAAACACCGGCTCTCCTTGTGGCAGTCTTCGTCGCCTTGCTGGTCGAGCTTCTTACGAAGCCGCTGTTCCAACTCTGCGCCGAACCCTGCGGGGTCCCTCAAAACTGAATTTTTCCTCGATTCCCTCGACCGAGGGAAATTCACACTATCTAGCGTCGAACCTGCCTGCAAACACTAAATATAGTGTTAACAGACAATTTATTCCAGTCCGACAAATCTCCCTTTTCGCTCCCGAAGCCCCCACGATCCAACGCTTCCGCCAGCCTCGTAAACAGGCGGAAATCATGGCCAAAACGCACAAAATCCGGGAAAAATGACCGGGCTCGAAACTCTCCGGTCGCGCCCTCAACAAGAGCACATGGCACATAAAAGGCGACTCGGTTTGCGTCGTCAAGGATTCGTTTGCGTAGCTTTTGTGACCCCAACATCTTGTGTGTCACATATGTGGATAACGGGGACAAAAAGCGGCTGAGGGAAGCCCGATTCTGCCGGCGTGGACCGCTGGTGAGCGGTTCACCCGAGACAGGCCCGGCCGGATTCTGGCTCACAGCCTTTTCATTTTAGCTGGCGTGCATTATGTCTTTGGCGTCGCGCGGGGGCGCGTCTTGTCAATTCCAAGAGCATCCGTTACGCCCCGCCCATGACAGTTACCGTCCGTTTTGCCCCCTCACCAACCGGCCGCATTCATATCGGCAATGCCCGCACCGCCTTGTTCAACTGGCTGTTTGCCATGAACAACAAGGGCCGTTTCATCCAGCGCTTCGACGACACAGACATTGCCCGCTCGAGGCAGGAATTTTCCGACGCCATCCTCTACGACCTGCACTGGCTGGGGATTTTTCCCGACGCCACCGAATACCAGTCGCGGCGCTTCGAAACTTACGACGCGGCGGTGGAGCGGCTGCAGAGAGCCGGCGTTGTCTATCCCTGCTACGAGACCCCCGAAGAACTCGACCTGCGCCGCAAGGTGCGCCGCACGCGCGGCCTGCCGCCGGTCTATGGCCGCGAGGCGCTGGCGCTTTCGCAGCAGCAGATCGCCGAATACCGCTCCGATGGCCGCCGGCCGCACTGGCGCTTTCTGCTGCCGAATTTCAGCAGCGATCCGCTGCAGCCCGAACGCACCGAAATCCACTGGAACGATCTGGTGCGCGGCGAGGAAACCGTCGATCTGGCCTCACTGTCCGATCCGGTGCTGCGGCGCGAGGACGGCACTTATCTCTACACGCTGCCTTCGGTCGTCGACGATATCGAGATGGGGGTCAGTCATGTTATCCGCGGCGACGACCACGTCACCAACACCGGCGTGCAGATCGCGCTGTTCAAGGCATTGGGCGCCGAGCCGCCTGTCTTCGGCCACCACAATCTCTTGACCACGGCCTCGGGCGAGGGCCTGTCGAAGCGCAGCGGTGCGCTGTCGATCGAAAGCCTGCGCGAGGAGGGCATCGAACCGATGGCTGTGGCTTCGCTGGCCGTCCTTGTCGGCACCTCGGAAAATGTCGCGGCGGTGCATGACATGCCGGCACTGGCCGCGCGCTTCGATCCCGCCGCCACGTCGAAATCGGCGGCCAAATTCGACCCGGACGAGCTGTTCGTGCTCAATCGTGCGCTCATGCACCACATGCCGTTTTCCGAGGCGCGGGATCGGCTGATCGTGCTCGGCATCTCCGGCGACAAGGCCGAGCCGTTCTGGCTGGCGGTGCGCGGCAATCTCGACCGGCTGAGCGACGCGGTCGGCTGGTGGCGCATCCTTGCCGACGGCCCGCAGCCCGCGCCGGAATTTTCCGACGAGGATCGCGACTTCCTGCAGCAGGCCTTCGACCTGTTGCCGGAAGAGCCGTGGACCGGTACGGTCTGGAAAGACTGGACGGCCAGGATCAGGGAAGCCAGCGGCCGCAAGGGCAAGGCGCTGTTCATGCCGCTGAGACTGGCGCTTACCGGACTTGCTTCCGGGCCGGAGCTTGCAGATCTATTGCCGCTGCTGGGTCGGGAAGGAACGTTGGCCCGACGACCCTGACCTTGCGCTGGTCCGGCGGGATCAGCGACACTGGCGACACCACCGGTTTGACGGCAAGGCGCTTGATGGCAGCGCGGTCGAGCCCGCCCTGCATATTGGCCAGCGTCTCCGGATCCGCGCCCGGATCGGGTTTGGCCGCCGGCACCGGAATGAATGGCGTTGTCTCGGTATCAGGCTGCGATTGCTCGGGCGGTGGCGGGTTGCCGCCGATGATCTCGAAATTTCCGGCCTGCGCATTGCAGCCACAAGCCAGCGGCCGCGACATGTTGGGCTGTTTGTAGAGATAGGCGGTCGGCAACTCGCTGTAGGGCCTGCCGGTCACCGACGACGTCATGTTGGCCGAATCGTCTTCCATGCCGCGCGAATAGAACACCTGCATTTCGGTGCCGGGGCAGCTCGATTCGCAATTCTTCTGGTCGCGCTCGAAATCGCCGAGCGAAGCCGAGTTCGACATCGGGAAGAAATAGCCGTCGCAGGTGCGCACGCAGCTCGTATGGAACTCGCCGCCGACCGTCGGGAAATCCGGCACGCCGGGCTGATTGAGCACCCGGCGCACATTGCGCTCCTCGCCGGGATCATCGGGCTGATCGAGCGTGTCGATCTGCCGGTTGCCGCCGAAAAGCTGGTCGAACAGATTGCCGTCGTCGGGTTCGCGGCTGGCTTCCTGCAGCGGCTCCCGGCGCGGCGCGGGCTCGTCACGGCAGCCATTGGCGTCGAGCGCGGCCAGGATGCGGCCGCGGTCGCGCCGCAAGCCGCCGCCGGCAAGCTGCGCGCGCTTGGCTTGCAACGCATCGAGATTGGCGTTCATGCGATCGATGCTGTTGTTCAGCGCAGCACATTGGCTGACATTGCGCGAAAACAGCGAAAACCCGCAATTCGCATCGCTCGCACGACCGCGCACCTTTGATAGCTGTTCGAACTGGCGGGAGATGGCCTTGTCATACTTCCGCACCATGCTGGAATTGCCGCCGCCATTCGATGAAGAAGCAAGCTCGGCTTCCAGTTGACGGCAAACGCGGGAGGCGGCCTGCGGTTCAGTGGTGGCGACGGCCGAAAGCACAAGCGCGCCGAGCAGCGCAGCCAGATGCTTCAGCCTCCATCGTCCGCCCGTCATTGCCCGAACCCCGCTTGCCTGCCTGTCTACCGGATTCGCGGTTAACCGTTCCCTCAATCTACAACCAAAGATGGTCTTAGCCCATAGACGCGTTGCAGGAGGGGTTTGGATAGCGGCAACTGTGCGGTCTCACCGCTGCATGAAAAAGGCGCAATCGCCCCGGAATATCCCACGATCCAGCAATGCCCCGGGAGCTGGCATGATCGCGATTAGCCGCCGAACTGCGCTGCAGTTCGGTCTGTTGTGCCTGGCGGCGCCCGCCGCCCGGGCGCAGGGAAATCCAGCCGCTCCGGACTGGCGCAGCAAATTGGTCGAAGCCGCGCGTGAGCAGATTGGCGTCACCACCTTCTACGACCCGGCCTATGTCCGCCTCGACTATCCCGGCGGCGATGTCGCGCCGGATCGAGGCGTGTGCACGGACGTCATCGTGCGCGCCTATCGCCGCGCCTTCGAGCTCGACCTGCAGAAGCTGGTGCATGAGGATATGGCGGCCAATTTCGCCGCCTATCCCAAGACCTGGGGTCTGAAAGCGACCGATCGAAACATCGACCACCGACGGGTCGGCAATCTTGCCGCATTTTTCGGGCGCAACGGAGTTTCCTTGCCCGCCAGCGAGTATCCTCCCGACTTTCAGCCGGGCGATATCGTCACCCAGATGCTGCACGGCAACCTGCCGCACATCGTCATCGTCTCATCCGAACGCTCGGCGGACGTGCCGGAACGAGCGCTGGTCATCCACAATATCGGGTCGGGCGCCCGCGAGGAGGACACGCTGTTCGCCTTCAAGCAGACCGGGCATTACCGCTTCGCGCCTGCGTGAGAAACTCAGCCGAAATGAACCACCGCCTGCGCCTTGTGCGCCGCCTCGACCACCGCCAGCGCCGTCATATTGACGACGCCGCGCGACGTCACCGACGGCGTTAAAATATGCGCCGGCTTGTCGGTGCCAAGCAGGATCGGACCGACATGCAGCGCGTCCATCATCGTGCGCAGCGCGGTCAGCGTGATGTTGGCGGAGTCGAGGTTGGGGAACACCAGGAGATTGGCTTCGCCCTTCAGCCGCGAATGCGGATAGACGCGCTGGCGCAGATGCTCCGATAGGGCTGAATCGGCATGCATCTCGCCGTCGCATTGCAGGTCGGGCGCAACGCGCGCCAGGATCGCCGCCGCCTGCCGCATCTTCAGCGCGCTGGGAGAATCGCGCGAGCCGAAATCCGAATGCGACAGCAGCGCCGCCTTCGGCTCGATGCCGAAGCGCTGGATTTCCTCGGCCGCCAGAATGGTCATTTCGGCGATCTCCTCGGCCGTCGGGTCGACCGAGACATGGGTGTCGGTGAGGAAGATGATGCCGCGTTGCGAGATCAGCATCGACAGCGTCGACAGGTCGCGGTCCTTGACGCCTGCGCGTGGTCCGATGACCAGCGTCACATTGCGCAGATGCCGCTCGAAACGGCCCTCGAGGCCGCAGATCATGGCGTCGGCATCGCCGCGCTTCAGCGCCAGTGCCGCAATCACCGTATTGTCGGTGCGCACCATGGTGCGCGCGGCCTCCGTCGTCACGCCGCGCCGGCCGGCAAGCTCGATCAACAGGTCGACATAATGGCGGTAGCGCGGATCGTCCTCAGGGTTGATCAGGCCGAAATCGACGCCCGGCTTGATACGCAGGCCGTAGCGCTTCAGCCTGACCTCGATGACATGCGGGCGGCCGATCAGGATCGGCTCGGCAATGCCTTCCTCCAGCACCACCTGGGCTGCGCGCAACACGCGCTCATCCTCGCCGTCGGCATAGATGACGCGCTTGGCGGTCGACGCCTTGGCCGACGAAAACACCGGCTTCATCACCAGGCCGGAGCGGAAGACGAAGCGGTTGAGCTGGTCGATATAGGCGGCGAAGTCGGTGATCGGCCTTGTCGCGACGCCGGTGTCGCAGGCAGCCTTGGCCACCGCCGGCGCGATGCGCAGGATCAGGCGGGGGTCGAAGGGCGAGGGGATCAGGAAGTCGGGTCCGAAGATCGGCGTCTCGCCGGAATAGGCACGGGCGGCGACGTCGGATGGTTCCTCGCGGGCAAGGGCAGCAATCGCCCGGACCGCGGCCATCTTCATCTCCTCGTTGATGGCGCTGGCGCCGCAGTCCAGCGCACCGCGGAAGATGTAAGGAAAACAAAGCACGTTGTTGACCTGATTGGGAAAATCGGAACGGCCGGTGCAGATCATCGCGTCGGGACGGGCGGCGCGCGCGACCTCCGGCATGATCTCGGGATTGGGGTTGGCCAGCGCCAGGATCAACGGCTTAGGCGCCATATGATCAAGCAATTCCGGCTTCAGCACGCCGGCGGCCGACAGGCCGAGAAAAACGTCGGCGCCAGGGATCACATCGGCCAGCGTGCGCGCCTCGGTGTCCTTCACGTAGGGGTCTTTCCAGCGATCCATCTCGTCGGTGCGGCCCTTGTAGGCGACGCCGAAGCGGTCGGTGACCCAGATATTCTCTACCTTGGCGCCAAGCGAGACCAACAGGTTGAGGCAGGCGAGCGCTGCCGCACCGGCGCCTGAGGTGACGATCTTGATGTCGGAAATGGTCTTGCCGGCGAATTCCAGCCCGTTGAGCACGGCGGCGGCGACGATGATGGCGGTGCCATGCTGGTCGTCATGGAAGACGGGAATGCCCATGCGGGCCTTCAACTGCGCCTCCACCTCGAAGCATTCGGGCGCCTTGATGTCCTCGAGATTGATGCCGCCGAAAGTCGGCTCCAGCGCCGAGATCGTCTCGACCATGCGCTCTATGCCCGGCGCGTCGATCTCGATGTCGAAGACGTCGATGCCGGCGAATTTCTTGAACAGCACCGCCTTGCCTTCCATCACCGGCTTGGAGGCGAGCGGGCCGATATTGCCGAGCCCGAGCACGGCCGAGCCGTTGGAGACGACGCCGATCAGATTGGCGCGCGCTGTATAGTCGGCGGCGGTTGCCGGATTGTCGCGGATTTCGAGGCAGGGCGCGGCAACACCCGGCGAATAGGCCAGCGCCAGATCGCGCTGGTTGCCGAGCGGCTTGGTTGCCTGAATCTCGAGCTTTCCCGGCCTTGGATGCTTGTGGAAGTAGAGGGCGGCTTCGTCGAGGTCCGAACGTGCCGTTTTCTTGTTCTCGCCTTCCATGCGGCCGCTCCCTCAAACCTGCTTTGCAGCCTTTTAGCACGCAAAAATGGTTTTTCGCGACGCCAAATGACGCAAGGGCGGCTAAAACAACCGGGGCCGGAGATATCGAACTATTTCAAACAATTGCGCTGAAATGCTGCCGATTATCCATCGAGCCCTTTAGAACGCGCTGACATAGAGGCCGCCATCGACCGGGATGTTCTGACCGGTGAGATAGCCGGCATGGACCGAGCACAGAAAGGCGCAGATCTGGCCGAACTCTTCCGGCGTGCCGAGCCGCTTGGCCGGAACGTCGGCGCTGATGCGGGTCTTGCGCGCTGCGGCCGCTGCCGGGTCTTCCATCGTGCCGGCCTCATGCGGGCCGCGCAGCCGGTCGGTGTCGAGCTTGCCCGGCAGCAGGCTGTTGATGGTGACGTTGCGGTCGATCACCGTTCGTGCCACGCCGGCGAGGAACGAAGTCAGCCCGGCTCGCGCGCCGGACGACAGATCGAGGCCGGGAATCGGGACGTAGACCGACAGCGAGGTGATGTTGACGATGCGGCCGAAGCCGCGCTTGGCCATGCCGTCGATGACGGCCTGCACCAGTTCGATCGGCGTCACCATGTTCTGCGTCACGCCTTCGAGGATCTTTGCGCGGTCGAGTTCGCGGAAATCGCGCAAGGGCGGGCCGCCATTGTTGTTGACCAGGATATCCGGGTCGGGGCAGGCGGCAAGGAGCGCGTGCTGCACGTCGGGTTTCGAGACGTCGCCGACGATCTCGGTCACCTTCACGCCGTAGCGTTCGCGCAGTTCGGCTGCGGTTTTTGCCAGCAACTCGGCATTGCGGCCGTTGACAACGAGATCGCAGCCGGCCTCGGCCAGCGCCGTGGCGCAGCCGCGGCCAAGCCCTTTGCTCGATGCGCAGACGATGGCCTTCTTGCCCTTGATGCCAAGATCCATGACGATTTTCTCCTGTGAATGGCGCGGCACGCTAGCCCTTTGGCTGGCCCAATCGCAACCGTCATACGGTTGTTGCATGAATCGGGGCATAGCCTGCGCGAAAGCAACGGTGACGATCTGATGTCCGGTACAGAAACCCGCACTTTCCGCAGCATGTTCATATCCGACCTGCATCTCGGATCGAAGGCGGCCAAGGCCGAGTTCCTGATCGATTTCCTGCGGTATCACGACGCCGATATCATCTATCTCGTCGGAGACATCGTCGACGGCTGGCGTCTGCGGCGCAGCTGGCATTGGCCGCAGAGCCACAATGACGTCGTCCAGAAACTGCTGCGCAAGGCGCGCAAGGGCACCTCGATCACCTATATCGCCGGCAATCACGACGAATTCGCGCGCCAGTTCCAAGGCGTGCATTTCGGCGGCATCGTCGTTGCCGACCGCGCCGTCCACGAAACCGCCGATGGCAGGCGCCTGCTGGTCATCCACGGCGACCAGTTCGACACCGTCGTCCACAATGCACGCTGGCTGGCCTATCTCGGCGACTACGCCTATGACGCGGCGATGCTGGTCAACCGCGCGGTGACGAGGCTGCGCCACCTGCTTGGGCTTCCCTACTGGTCGTTCTCGTCCTGGGCCAAGGTCAAGGTCAAGAAGGCGGTCAACTTCATCGGCTCGTTCCAGACCGTGCTGACTGAGGAGGCCCGCCGCTCGCATGTCGACGGCGTCATCTGCGGCCACATCCATCACGCCGCGATCGAGACTTATGAGGATGTGCAGTACATCAACACCGGCGACTGGGTGGAGAGCTGCACGGCGGTGGTCGAACATTTCGACGGCAAGATGGAGATCATCCACTGGGCGCTGGTGCTGCCCGAAGCACCGGACGAGCCGTTCATCCCGCTGCTCATCGAAGACAGGGTCGTCGAAGCGGCATAACCCTCCTGTTGATCGACTGGTCCAGGCAGTTTCGGACCGCTTTCGCGCATGTTAAGGGATCGATCTGCGTTGCAGCCTTTTGTGCAGCGTAATTGGATCGATTCATGTCGCTGCCGCCGCTCTCGCCCGAACAACTCGTCAAGCCGCACCATTTCGAACTGCGCATGAGTCTGATCTTCGCGACATTATTCGTGTCGCTGGGAACGCATGTGCCTTATTTCCCGCTGTGGCTGCATGCCCAGGGTTTCCACGCCGAGCAGATCGCCATCATCCTGGCGGCGCCGATGTTCCTGCGCGTGGTGACAACACCCCTGCTGACCGCGCTGGCCGACCGGGCGAAGGACAGGGCGGATGTCTATATTGCGCTGGTGGCCGCGACGATGGTGCTTTCCGCCGGCTATTTCCTCAACCCGACCTACGCCATGGTGCTTGCCGTATCGCTGGCGCTGACGGTGGTGTGGACGCCGCATTCGCCGATCGCCGATTCGCTCGCGCTGTCGGGTGTGCGCCGCTTTGGCTCGAACTACACCGCGATGCGCAAATGGGGCTCGATATCCTATCTCTGCGCCAATGTCGCAGGCGGATTTATCCTCGCCTGGACGAGCCCGCAGGCCGTGCCGGTAATCATCTTTGCGGCATTGTCTGCCGCGCTCGTCGCCGGATTGCTGGCGCCGCGGCTTGGCCGCCCGCGCCGGGCTTCGCCGCTATCTGCCGCCGACATCCAGCATCAGGCGCCGAGCCTTCTCAATCCGTATTTCCTGTATTTCACCCTCGGCGTCGGCATCATCACCGCCAGCCATGCCTTCCTCTACGGCTTTGTCTCAATCTACTGGAAATCGGTCGGCATAAGCGATTCCGTCGTTGGCCTGCTGTGGGCCTGGGGCGTGGTGGCCGAGGTCTGCATGTTCGTGTTTTTCAACCGTATTTTTGCCTCCGTCTCAGTCGTCAAGGTGATGCTGATCGCCGGCGTCGGCTCCATCGTGCGCTGGATCGCCTTTCCGTTGATCTGGCCACTCGGGCTTGGCGTTGCCGGTTTCTTCGGCGTCCAGACCCTGCATTCGGTGTCGGTGGCGATGGTGTTGATCGGCCTGCAGAAGATGATCGGCGAAACGGTTTCGGAAGAACGCACGGGTGCGGCGCAAGGCATTGCCTATTTCTTCAACGGCTTCTTCATGGCGGCGGTGACGCTGGCGTCCGGCCCGCTTTATGAGCGCTACGGCGTCGACGGCTTCCTGGCGATGATCCCGATCGCCATCATCGGCCTGGCGCTGATCGGGCTCGCCGCGCGTTCAGCCCCACAGCATCCTGTCAGGCGGTAACACCAGCGACCCCTGGTACACGAGGCCGGGCTGGCGGTCGCGGGCAAGCAGCAGCGGACCGTCGAGGTCGACGAAGTCGGCGCCTTGCGCCAAAAGCACTGCCGGCGCCATCGCCAGCGACGTGCCGACCATGCAGCCGACCATCACGCCGAATCCCAGCTCCCGGGCGCGGTCGCGAAGGGTAAGGGCGGCGGTCAGGCCGCCGGATTTGTCGAGCTTGATGTTGACGGCGTCATAGAGGCCGACAAGCGCTTCGAGGTCCTTCGCCTCGTGGAGGCTTTCGTCTGCGCAGATCGGCACCGGATGCGCGATGTGGCGCAGGATGGCATCATGGCCAGCGGGAAGCGGCTGTTCGATCAGGGCTATCCCATGTTCGGCGGCGAAAGCGAGATTCTCGATGATGTTGGCATCGGTCCAGCCTTCATTGGCGTCGAGGATGATGCGGCTGTCGGGCGCCGCTTCGGTCACGGCGCGGATGCGGGCCAAGTCGTTGTCGCCGCCGATCTTGACCTTGAGCAGCGGCCGTCCGGCATTGGCGCGGGCTTGCGCCGCCATCGCCTCCGGCTCGCCCAGCGACAGCGTGTAGGCCGTCACCAGCGCCGACAAGGGCACAGCGTGGATGGCGTCTGCGACCGCAACGCCGCTGATCTTCGCCTCCAGGTCCCACAAGGCGCAATCGATGGCGTTGCGGGCAGCACCCGCCGGCATCGCATCGAGCAGGTCCTTGCGGCTGATGCCGCCTTCTATCTGCCGGCGCATGGCCTCGGTGGCGTCGCGCACCCCCTCCATGGTCTCGCCATAGCGCTTGTAGGGGACGCATTCGCCCCATCCGCGATTGTCCCCATCGCTGATCGTGCAGGTAATGACTTCGGCTTCGGTCTTCGACCCGCGCGAGATGGTGAAGGTGCCGGCAATGGGAAAACGCTCGGCCTCAACCGAAATGACACGCGCCATAATTTTCTGCTCCGGCTATGCGACAACGCGTCGTCGGCAAATCGACAGGTACGACCCGTCAGGCTAAACAGGACGCCATGTTGACCATCGGCAAACGCGACGCAAGCGGCAACGCCGCCAAGGAGGCCGACCACCAGCCCCGCGTTGCGGTCGGCGAGGAGGGCGGCGTCCTCGGCTGCGCTTTCTCCGGCATCTGGACGACGACGACAGTGGCGCTGATCGACGCCGAGATGCGCAAGATCGAGCAGCGCAAAGGCTTCCAGACGCTCGCTTTGGATCTTTCCCACATCGAGAAGATGGACACCGCCGGCGCCTGGCTGATCGATCGCCTGGTCAGTGTCTTCGAAAAGAAGGGTGTCGAGATCAAGATGCAGGGGCAAAGCGATGTCGCCTCGATCCTGCTCGGCGCCGTTGGCGAAGCTGTCCGGCGCGAGCCCGAATCGCGCGGCGTCCGGCGCCCCAACATCATCCTCCGCGGGCTGGAGGCGGTCGGCCGCCGCATCTATGAGATGCGCGACGACTTCCTCGCCTCGATGAACATCCTCGGCGCCACCATCGGCGGCGCCCAGATGAAGCTCGGGCGCGGCCATGCCATCAATCCGGCGGCGATCTTCAACCAGATCGATCGCATGGGGGTCGGCGCCATCCCCGTGGTGGTGCTGATGTCGGCGATCGTCGGCGCCATCGTCGCCCAGCAGGGCGCCTACCAGCTCAATTATTTCGGCGCCAACATTTTCGTTGTCGATCTGGTCGGCGTGCTGATCCTGCGCGAACTCGGCGTGCTGATGACCGCCATCATGATCGCCGGCCGCTCCGGCAGCGCCATCACCGCCGAGATCGGCTCGATGAAGATGCGCGAGGAGGTCGACGCGCTGAAGGTCATCGGCCTCAACCCGATCGGCGTGCTGGTGTTTCCGCGCCTGGTGGCGCTGGTGATCGCGCTGCCCTGTCTCACCATCGTCGCCAATTTTGCCGCTCTTGGCGGCGGCATCCTAGCCGCCTGGCTTTATTCCGGTATTGCGCCGACGGCCTTCATCGACCGGCTGCGCGGCGCGATCGATATCAGCACCATCTTCGCCGGGCTGATCAAGGCGCCGTTCATGGCCATGATCATCGGCACCATTGCTTCCGTAGAAGGCATGAAGGTCGGCGGCAGCGCCGAATCGCTGGGTCTGCACGTCACCGCCTCGGTTGTGAAATCGATCTTCGTTGTCATCATCCTCGATGGCCTTTTTGCCATCTTCTACGCATCGATCGAGTTCTGACATGATGCGCAGAAACTCAAAGGCGACCAAGGCTATGCAGGGAACGGGCGAAAGCGATATCGTGCTGTCGGTGCGCGACATCACCGTTGCCCTGGACGACAAGCTGATCCTCGATAAACTGGCGCTCGACATCAAGCGCGGCGAAATCCTCGGTTTCGTCGGCGCCTCGGGCGCCGGCAAATCGGTGCTGCTGCGCACGATTCTCGGCCTGCTGCACAAGCAGTCCGGCACGATCAAGCTGTTTGGCCTCGACCTCGAAAAGGCCAGCGACATCGAACGGTTGCGCATCGACATGCGCCTTGGCGTGCTTTTCCAGCACGGCGCCCTGTTTTCGGCGTTGACCGTGCAGGAAAACGTGCAGGTGCCGATGCGCGAATATCTCGATCTGCCGAAGAAACTGATGGACGAGCTGGCCTTGCTCAAGATCGAACTGGTCGGCCTGCCGCCGGACGCCGCGCAAAAATTTCCCTCGGAGCTTTCGGGCGGCATGATCAAGCGCGCCGCACTGGCGCGGGCGCTGGCGCTCGACCCCGACATCGTCTTCCTCGACGAGCCGACGTCCGGCCTCGACCCGATCAGCGCGTCCGAATTCGACGAATTGGTGGTGAAGTTGCGCGATACGATGGATCTGACGGTCTATATGGTGACGCACGATCTCGACACGCTGTTTACCGCTTGCGACCGCGTGGCGGTGCTCGGCAACAAGAAAATCCTGGTCGAAGGCACGATCGACGACATGCTGAAAAGCGAAGAACCGTGGGTCAAATCCTATTTCCGCGGAAAACGCGCTCGGCAACTTGATCTTGCCGCGCGCGCATAGACATAAGTGGGGCAATGGAAACCAGAGCCAACTACGTAATTGTCGGCATTTTCACCCTGGCTGCGATCCTGGCGGCGTTCGGGTTCGTCTATTGGACCGCCCAGATCGGTGATCGCGGCGAGACGGCGGAGCTGCGCGTGCGCATTCAGGGTTCGGCCTCCGGCCTCGGCCCCGGCAGTCTGGTGCTGTTCAACGGCGTCAAGGTCGGGGTGGTCAAGCGCGTCTATTTCGACCGCAATGACCCCAATGCCGCCATTGCTACGACCGAGATCGACCAGACAACGCCGCTCACCAAATCGACGCAGGCCGATATCGGCATCGCCAGCCTTGCCGGCCAGGTCAACATCGAATTGAAGGGCGCCGATCCCAAGGAACCGAACCTGCTGGAAGAGGCGGCAAAGGAAGGCAGGACGGCCGAGATCATCGCCAATCCGTCAGCGGTCACCAACCTGCTGCAGACGGCGCAGAACATCTTCACCCGCGCCGACAAGGTGCTTTCCGACCTAGAAGGTTTCACCAGGGATGTGCGCGGGCCGCTGACCCAGACCGTCAAGAACGCCCAGACATTTTCCGATGCGCTGGCCAGGAATGCCGACGGCATCGACAAGTTCCTGACCGCCGTCAGCGCGCTGTCGGATGAGCTGAAGGGTGTTTCCGGCAAGCTCGACGGCACGCTGAAGGCTGCCGAAGGCCTGCTCAATGCCGTCGACAAGGACAAGATCAAGAGCATCGTCGCCAATGTGGACGCCGTCACCGCCAATCTGAAGGAGACCAGCGGACAGCTCGACGGAGTGATCAAGAACGTCGATACCGCGGTCGGCTCGGTCAACGATTTCGCCACGCGCACGCAAGGCACGCTGGCAAAGGTCGACAATGTGCTCGACGGCATCGATCCGGCGCAGGTGCGCGTGGCGCTCGCCAACATTCAGAAGGCCAGCGAAAATGCCAACAAGGCCGCCGCCGACATCGCCAAGGTGACCGACAAGTTCGCCGACCGGGCCGACGACATCGACGAGACGATCAAGGACGCCAAACAGCTTGCGTCGCGCCTCAACGATGCCTCGGTGCGCGTCGACGGCATCCTGAAAAGGGTCGATACGCTGCTCGGTTCGGGCCAGGCCGACGGCGTCATGGCCGATGCCAGGGACACGCTGAAGTCGTTCAAGCAGGTCGCCGACACGCTGAACGCCCGGCTTGGCACGATCACCGACAACATCGCGCGCTTCTCGGGCCAGGGCCTGTCGAATGTCGAGGCGCTGGTCCAGGACAGCCGGCGTTCGATCAGCCGCATCGAAGAGGCGGTGACCGATCTCAGCCGCAACCCGCAGCGCATCCTGTCGGGCGGCGACGGCGAGGTCCGGCAGTTCGATGGCAGGGCACGGCGTTGACTTCCGTGCCCGCCCGCAGCAATTACATGGACCGCGGATGCGGATTCATCATACGATCCGGGGACAGTGGGGATCACGCGTGACGTTCGGGTTGGGTGGGTATAGATCGGCGGCCGTTTTGCTTGGCCTGACGCTGGCTGGTTGCGCGGCATTGGGAGGCAAGCCGGCGCCGCTCGATACGTTCGAGCTGTCCGCCCCGTCGATCGACGCCCATGGCCACAGCCGCCGCCAGATCCTGATCGCCCAGCCATCCGCGCTCAAGGCGCTGGACAGCCAGAACATCGTCATCAAGCCGTCAGATCGCTCGATCCAGTATCTCAAGGGCGCGCAATGGGCCGACCGGCTGCCGCTGATCGTGCAGGCGAGGCTCGCCGAAACCTTCCAGCGCTCCGGAAGCTTTGCCGGCGTCGGCAAGCCGGGCGAGGGGCTGGCGATCGACTACCAGGTGATCGTCGAGATCCGCTCCTTCGAAGTCCGCGTCAATGGTGGCGAGCATGCCGAGGTCAATCTCTTCGTGCGCATCCTGAACGACCGCAACGGCGAGGTGCGCGCCTCGAAGAGCTTCACCGCATCCGCTCCCGTCTCGGGCAGCGGCAATCCGGCCTATGTCAGCGCGCTCGACAGCGCCTTCGGCGAGGCGGCGAAGGATATTGTGGGCTGGACGGATTCGGTGATCTGAGCGAACCCGGCGAGGCGCTTGAGACCCAGGAACCTTAGCCGCCTGGCAGACGGTTGGTGATCAGTTCTGCCTTCATCCAGTGGGTTTCACTCTGGACATGTCCTGCCCGTACATATTTGCCCATGCGAATGGGCATGTCTGCCTCAGCAAATGCTTCGGCAACCCTAGCCACAAAGCCTTCTTGCTTGGCCTTATCCAGGGACGCAGCCAGATTATCGAAGAGGTTGGGGCTGAAAGGCCCACGATAGAGCGTGGGAACAGGAGTGATGCCCAGTTCCTCAAACCGGGCCAGGGTCAAATCCCACGGTTGAATTTCGGCCCCGATGATCCATGCAAAGCCAAGAAAAAATGACGGCAGCGCATCATACGCAACCGAATGTCGGGCATAGAGGTTCTCGCCGACAATCCGTTCATCGTCAGCAAGTTGCGGTGAAACATTTGCTGCAAATGCCTTCAGCCAGTCTCGGGATGGATGATACGGCTATCGGGACTGCGCGCGTGAGAGCCATCGCGATGAAGGGTTGTGTTCTCTCCATCCATCTTCTCGGTGACCACAAGATCAGCCACCCTTAGTCCTTCAAGCGACGCCATGACCTTGTCGTCGCTGGTGGCTCCGACCGATATCGGCAGATGAAAGGTGCGACCGTATTTCCTCATGCTGGAGGCATAGCTTGCAGCCCATCGCGCCAGCAAGGGCAGCCTGAGTTCTTTGCGCTCGTCATTGTTCGATCCATGACAAACGAAAAAGGCGGGAAATTTCCCGCCTTTTTCATTTTGATGCAGCAATCGTAGCTAGTGCAAACGGCCGCTCGCATGGGCCAGCATGGTGTAGACCTTGCCGGTGTCCGACGTCAGGTAGGTCTGCGCCATGATGTTGTCGCGGTCGTTGCGCGAGACGTCCTTGAGCAGCTTCTCGAAATCGTCGCAGTAGCGGTCGACAGCGGCGCGGAACTCCGCCTCTGCCTGATATTTGCGGCGGATTTCATCGAAGGTTTGCTGGCCCTTGAGCGTGTAGAGGCGGCGCGTGAACACGTCACGCTCGCCGCGCCGGTAGCGGTTCCACAGCTCGATAGAGGCGTCGTGGTCGATCGCCCGGGCGATATCGACCGAGAGCGAGTTGAGCGACTCCATGACATGCAGCGGCGAGCGCTGGGCGGGAGTTGCGCGCGGTGCTTCCGCGGGCGCTGCCGGCCTGGCGACTTCCTCCTCGCGCGATGCCCCGGTCAGGAGATCGCGCACCCACCCGCCTTGCGGCGTGCGGGCGTTGGCGTCGCGCTGGCGCGGTGCTTCGGCAGGGCGTTCGATATCGAGCGTGCCACGCAGGCCGCCGAGCGGCGCCTGCGGAGCAGGGCGCTCCGGCTGTGGCGCCGGCGGCGGGCGGCGTACCGGCTCGGCCGGGCGCTGCACTGGCGCCTGCGGCGCCGGGCGCAGGGCGCGCGGTTCGGCATTGTCGCCGCCGCGTCCCGATTTCGCAACGATGTCCGAAAGTTCCTTGAGCGCGTTGATCTGCTCGGCAACGGCACGGCGGATCGCCGAGGTCGATTCCTTGGCCTCTTCCGGCATCTCGATGACGCCCTTCTTGAGCTCGGCGCGGGTGAGGTCGAGCTCGCTCTTGATCGAGCTTGCGGTGCGCCGCATCTCCTCGGTCGCATCGGCGAACCGGCTGGTTGCCGAATCGACCACTTCCGTTATGGCGATGCGGATCTTGTCGGCTGATGCCAGCGTCTTGCCTTCGGCATTCTGCATCGTCTGGCCGACAAGGTTTTCGAACGAACGCATCACCTTCTCGAGGTCTTCCGACTTCTTGACCAGGCCGACGGCGAGATCTTCGAGCGACGATTGCCGCTCAAGCGTGTGCTCCAGATTGCTCTGCGCCGAGCTCAACAGATCCGAAGCCGAGGACAGCAAGCGGCTGTGCTCGTCGAACTTGGTGGCGATCGAGGCCACTTCGCGCAGGGTCGACGACGACAGTTCGGTAAGCCGCGTCGTGTTCGAATCGACCAGGCGTGCCGAGCTGGCGAAGGTCTGCGCGGCCTTTTCGGTGGTTGCCGCGAAGCTTTGCGTGCTGCCGCTCAGACGTTCGTCAACCTGGCCGAGGTTGATCGCCGCCTGTTCGATCAGCTCACCAAGCTGCGAGCTGGAGACGCTCATGCGGCCGATGAGGTCGGCGACGCTATCGGCGAGCGACGAGCGCGCGCCTTCGACGGCCGACAGCGTTTCGGCGGTGCGGCTGGCGAGCGCGTTGACGAGGGCGGCATTTTCGCTGCGCAGCTTCTCGGTCGCGCGTTCGGTGACCTCTTCCATGCTCTTTTGCAGTTCCGAGCCGCCCTGGGCGAAGCGCTCGACCAGCGGCCGCGCGGTTTCGTCCAGGATCTTCGCCATCTCGGCCGAACGCGCCGCCAGCATCGTGTTGAGCTCGCGGGTATTGGTGCCGATTGTCTTGGCAGCGTCGTTGGTGCTTTGGCCGATGTGCTGGCCGACCGCGGTAAAAGTCTCCGCAATCGTGTTGGCGCGCGAGATCAGCTGAGCTTCTGCGCTGGAAACCTGCTCGTTGAGCTTCTGGCCCATCGTCTCCGTCGTATAAAGAAGGCGGTTCTCGACGTTGGCGACCTGTTCCTCGACGCGCGAAGCTGCGGACGCAACGCTCGCGGCCAGCCGCTCATCGGCGCCGGCAAGAGCCTGCTCCATCTCGCGGGCGTGGACGGCAAGTTCCTGGCCGGTCTGGCGTGCACGTTCGGCAACACGCTGCTCGGTGCTGGCGAAGGCGCCGACGATGTTGTCGGCATGCTCGCCGATCGTCGAAGTGGAGTCGGCGATGCGCGACACCAGGCGGTGATCGGCCTCGTCGAAGATGCGGCTGATCTCGGTGGCGCGGGCTGACAGCGCGTCCGAACCCTCGGCGATGCGCGAGATCAGCTGTTGGTCGGCGGCGTCGAAGATGCGGCCAAGGTCCGAGGCGCGGGCGGCCAGCGCTTCGGCGGATTCGCCGATGCGCATGCTCAGCCGCTGGTCGGCACCCTCGAAGTTACGCAGGATGTCGCCGGCGCGGTCGGCCAGCGACTGCGCCGTCTCGACCGCGCGGGCGACCAGCTTCTGGTCGGCGGCGTCGAACGTGCCGGCGATCTCGCCGGCGCGGGCAGCCAGCCGTCCGGCCGTTTCTTCGGCGCGGGCGAGCAGCGAGTTCGACGTCTCGTCATGCCGGGCAAGCAGCACGCTCGTCGTGTCTTCGGCGCGAGCAAGCAAGGCATTCGTCGTATCCTCGGCGCGAGCAAGCAGGGCGCTCGATGTGTCCTCGGCACGGGCGTGCAGACGGCGATCCGCGTCCTCGAAGGTCCGGGCGATGTCCTCGGCCCGGGCCAAAAGGGCGGCCGAGGTCTGCTCGGCACGCTCGGCGATCTTGCGGTCGGCATCACTGAAGGCAGCACCGGCCTGTTCGTGCAGCGCGCTGGTGACTTCCATCACCTTCTCACGGAGCGCGCCGGCAACGAAGACGGCGCTCTTTTCAAGCACGCTGCGGACATTGTCGACACCCACCGACAACGCGCGCTCCATGGTTCCGGCGCGCTCTTCGATGATGCCGGTCTGCTTGCTGAAGGCCTGCTCGATTTTCTCGACATCGGCAGCGATTGCCGCCGAGATATCGGTGCTTCTGCCGGCAATCTGGTCGATATGGCCCGACAGAGAGCGGTCGACATCCTTGCGTATGTCGGCGAGCTTTGCCAGATCGTCTTCCAGCGCCTGGGTCAACATGTTGCGGCCTTCGGCCAGCTTGCCGACATGGCCGGCGATGATGTCGTCAACCTCACCGCGGCTTGCCGACAGCTTCTGCAGGTCGGCTTCCAGCGCACGTTTCAGGATGTCTCGGCCCTCGGCCAGCTTCTCGACCTGGCCTGCGACCAGTCCGTCGATGCTCGACCGGCTCTCGGCCAGCTTGGCGAGGTCGTCCTCGAGAGCCTTCGACAGCGTCGCGCGATCCCGGACGAGCTTGTCGCTGTGGCCCTCGATCAGGCTGTTGACATTTTCCAAATCCGCTTCCAGCACCCGTGCGAACTCGCCACGGTTTTCGCTCAGCTTCTGCGACTGGTCGGCAATGGCGCTCCTGATCGCATTGAGATCGGCTTCGAGCGCCCGTGTGAGGATGTCGCGGCCCTCGGCGAGCTTCTCGACCTGTCCGGCGACCAGCCCATCGATGCTGGAGCGGCTCTCCGCCAGTTTGGCGATGTCGTCTTCCAGTGCCTTTGAGAGCGCCGAACGGTCCTGGACGAGCCTGTTTTGATGATCGGCCATGATGCCGCTGACATTGTGCAGATCGTCCTGAAGCGCCTGGGATAGCGTCGAACGATCCTGGACAAGCCGGCTCGAGTGGTCGGTGATCAGGCTGTTAACATTCTGAAGGTCATCCTTAAGCGCCTGGGATAGCGTCGAACGATCCTGGACAAGCCGGTTCGAGTGGTCGGCGATCAGGCTGTTCACATTCTGCAGGTCGGCCTCCAGTGCCCTGGAAAGCTGACCGCGCTCTTCCGCCACCTTGTCGGAATGACCCGCGATGGCGCCCTTGATGGTGTTGAGGTCGGCTTCGAGCGCGCGCTTGAGGATATCGCGCCCCTCGGCCAGCTTCTCGACCTGGCCGGCGACCAGCCCGTCGATGCTCGACCGGCTCTCGGCGAGCTTGGCGAGGTCGGCCTCGAGCGTCTGTGACAACAGGCCACGATCGTCGGCAAGCCGGCTCGAATGGTCGGAGAGCAGGCCCCTGATGCCGGATAGGTCGTTCTCCAGCGCCTTGCTGAGTTCGGTGCGGTCCTCGGCCAGTTTCGCCGAGTGGTTCTCGATCACGCCCTTGATGCCGATAATGTCGTTTTCGAGCGCCTTGGTCAGGATGGCGCGGCCTTCGGCGATCTTTTCAACCTGGCCGGCGACCAGCCCGTCAATCGAGGCGCGGCTGTCGGCGAGCTTGCCGAGATCGGCTTCCAGGGCGCGCGACAGAATGTTGCGGCCTTCGGCCAGTTTACCGACATGTCCGGCGACCATTTCGTCAATGATCGTACGGGCTTGCACAAGTTTTCCGGAGTCTTCATGCAAAGCCTGGTTGAGCCGGTTGCGGCCTTCTTCAAGCCGCTCGAGATGGCTGCCCAGCGACGCGTCGATGGCGGCGCGCGACTCGTTGACCTTGCGCAGATCCTCTTCCAGGGCGCGCGAGATCAGGTTGCGGCCTTCGGCCAACTTCTGCACCTGGTTGGTTACGGCCGCATCGATGCCGGCACGGCCCTCGGCGAACTTCGCCAGGTCCGCCTGCATGGCAGCCGCCATGCGTTCGCGGCTTTCGGACAGCTTGCGGCTGTGGTTTTCGACGGCGTCCTCGATGCCGACGCGGGCATCGGCAAGACGCTGGATATCGGTGTCGAATGAGCGCGACACGACATGGCGGGCCGCTTCCATGCGGCCGGCGAAATCGCTGGCGCGGGCTTCGAGCATCGACGAGGTCGACGAGACGATGTCGGCCATGTCGGCGCCGATCTGGGTCTTGCCCTGATCGATCATCGCCGACAAATGATCCTTGCTCTCGGCAAAGGTGTGGGCGATCTCGCGGGCGCGCTCGACCAGCGTTTCGTTGATCTGGCGGGCGCGCGCCTCGAGCGCGGCGTTGAGCTTCTGCGTGCCGGTATCGAGTGCTTCGGCACGGGTCTGGAATTCGCTGATCAGCGCCTGGCCGCGCTCGGCCAGCGTCCGCTCGATGTCGTTCAGGCTGGACTCGAATTCCGAGCTCAGGGTGCGGGCGGCGCCGCCGAGCAGCGACACCATGCCTGTGGTGCGGTCGTCGAGCAGGTCGGTCAGCGACCGGGTCAGGCCGTCTGTGGTGTCCGTCAGCTTGGCGATGCGGGTGTCGAGCAGCGAAGCAAAGGCTTCGCCCGATGTCGACAGCCGGTCGGTGATCGAATCCAGCCGGGTTTCGACGGAATCGAAGATCGACATCGAGCTTTCATTGATGCGGTCGATCAGCGTGTCGCCGGAATTGGTGATCGTCATCGACAGCTTGGTCGACGCGTTGAGGATAGAGTCGCGAATAATGTCGGAGGCGGCGCCGATCTCGTCCTTCAGCGTTTCATGCGCGCCGGTGATCGAGGCGCGCACGCGCTCGGCATGAGTGACGACGGCTTCGCGCTCGCTGCCCAGCCCGTCGACCAGCGACCGGATGCGCGATTCATTCTCCGAATAGGAGCGTTCGATCTGGTTGACCTCGCTGTGGACCAGAGTTTCGAGCTCGACGGCGCGCGCCAGCGTGCGCTCGATGCCTTCGCCCATCGCCGCCACTTCACGGCGAACGGCCTGGCCGATCATCATCACGCGATCCTGGGCGAGGTTTTCCGGCTCCGCCAGACGGAAAGCCACTTCCGTCATCGACTGGGCGGCAATGCGCATTTCCTGCGCGCGGCGGATCATCGCCGCGAAGGCCCAAAACAGGACGACCGGTATGATTGCCGCGATCGCCAGGCCGATCAGTTCAGGGCGGGCCAGGATTTGATCGAAAGTACGAATTTTCCAGATGCTGGGGCCAAACAGCAGATTGGCGAGGCCGCCGGCGCCGGCGATCCAGGCCAGCGACACGAACGCCACGACCCAATAGATCGTGCTCGACGCGCGCCGGTTGAGGCTGTGCAGCAGCGTCTTGTAATCTTTTTGGCGGTCATCGTTTGCCGGCTTGAAGCCGGCTGGCTGGGCGCTGTTGCGCGATTCGACCGGGCGCAGCTCGGCGGGCTTGGCTGCCGGCTTCGCACTCTGGTTTTGTTGGATGGGCGCGTTTTGAGCGGGGGCGGGCTTCTGGGGGCGGCCTTCGCGCGCCAGTTCGTCCGCGGCCTGCGATATCTGCGCTTCCAGATCTTCCATCGACGCCGCGATATCGAGATCGCCGCTGCCGTCTCCGCTGAGATCGAGGTCTAGCGCCTTTTCGAGTTCCCTGGCTACGTCGCTGTCGAGAGTTCTGGTCGTCGTTGGTTTCTTCGCCATGCCTTCGCTACCCTGTACTAGCTGCCGAGGGACTTCTTATTTTTGCCTGATTCTGGCTCGTCTTATCCCACGCAGGAGGCTGAAAATGGACCTTCGTATCGTAATGACACACAGGGGTAAAGAAAACATGCATTCCGCGAGATACGTAAAACTTTAAATATAAGGTTAACGACAACGTGATCTAACCGCCTCAGCGGCAACAATTTTCCAGCCCAGTCATTAACGCGTTGGCGACGGGAATCGCCTAGTTTTTCGGCGATCGGCACAAGGAGTTTCAAATTGGTACGCGGTGAAAGCGGCATTGCCTTCTCAATGCCGGGCGGCGATGCGTCGGGACCGGCCCGTTCGCGCCCAGTGGATCTGGCCCATCTGGCCCGTCAGACAATGGGCGATCGCGCCCTCGAACAGGAGGTATTGGCACTGTTCGTACAGCAGGCGCTTTCCGTCCGCGACAGAATTGTCGATGCCGACGTCAGGGAGCGACTGCTTCTGGCGCATGGGCTGAAAGGTTCGGCGCGCGGGGTCGGCGCCTTTGCCATCGCCGACTGCGCCACCTCGATCGAACAGCAGCCGGAAGATGCGCGCATCCTCAAGCGCCTCGGCGCCCTGATCGAGGAAGTGCGCGATTTCATCGCCGCCATCAGCCGGTAATGGCTGCCGCTCGGCAGCGGCCACCGGGATGAATCGACGGGGCCAGGGCGTGCTTTGGCCGCTTTCCGAAAAACGTCACAAAGCGGCGCTTTCGCGCGGCAGTTGACTTGTCCGGCGGAGTGATTATCTCGGCTGGGACTCCCTTCAGGTGACAAATGACCAAGCTGACCTTCATTGCCCATGACGGCACTCCTTTCGATGTCGAGGCCGAAAACGGCTCGACCGTCATGGAGAATGCGATCCGCAACGCGGTGCCGGGCATCGAGGCAGAATGCGGCGGCGCCTGCGCCTGCGCGACCTGCCATGTCTATGTCGACGAAGCCTGGACGGCCGAGGTCGGCGAGCCGGAGGCGATGGAAGAGGACATGCTGGACTTCGCCTATGACGTCCAGCCGAACTCGCGCCTGTCCTGCCAGATCAAGGTGCGCGACGCGCTTGACGGCCTCCTCGTGCGCGTGCCGGCTCGCCAGGGTTGATCTCCCGTAGCATCTGATTTTTCCCGCCGCCGCTTGGCAGCGGACCAATGCTCATGCAGTCTCGCGCCAGTTTCGCCCCAGTTTGACAATGAGGCTCGCCTGGCATGACCGATGTAATCAAGACGGACGCACTCATTGTCGGGGCGGGGCCGGTCGGCCTGTTCGCCGTGTTCGAACTCGGCCTCTTCGACATGAAGTGCCATCTGATCGATATCCTCGACCGGCCCGGCGGCCAATGCGCCGAACTCTATCCGGAAAAGCCGATCTACGACATTCCAGGCTGGCCCTCGATCTCGGCGCAAGGGCTGGTCGACAAACTGCTCGAGCAAATTCACCCGTTCAAGCCGGATTTTACCTTCAACCGCATGGTCTCCAGCCTGGAAAAGCTGGACGACGGCTCATTTCGGGTCACCACCGACGAGAACGAGGTGTTCGAAACCAAGGTGGTGGTGATCGCCGCCGGTGGCGGCTCGTTCCAGCCCAAACGGCCGCCCATTCCCGGCATCGAGGCCTATGAGGGCAGGAGCGTCTTCTATTCGGTGCGCCGTATGGAGGAATTCCGCGGCCACGACCTCGTCATTGTCGGTGGCGGCGATTCCGCACTCGACTGGACGCTGAACCTGCAGCCGGTGGCAAAAAGCGTGACACTGGTCCACCGGCGCGCGGAATTCAGGGCGGCGCCCGACAGCGTCAACAAGATGTATGCCATGCAGGAGATGAAGCAGCTGGAGTTCCGGGTCGGCCAGGTGAGCGGCCTGACCGGCGCCGACGGCGAGCTGGCCTCTGCTACCATCAAGGGCGGGCCTGACGGCGACATCGAGGTGCCGTGCACGCGCATGCTGCCATTCTTCGGCCTGACCATGAAGCTGGGACCAATCGCCGAATGGGGGCTCAACCTTCATGAGAACCTCATTCCGGTCGATACCGAGAAATTCCAGACCTCGGTGCCAGGCATCTTTGCCGTCGGCGATATCAACTGGTACCCAGGCAAGCTGAAGCTGATCCTGTCGGGTTTTCACGAGGTGGCGCTGATGGCGCAGGCCGCCAAGCGCATCATCAGCCCCGGTGAGCGCATCGTCTTCCAGTACACGACGTCGTCGACCAGCCTGCAGAAGAAGCTCGGCGTCGTGGAGTAGGTCCTACAGGGCTTTCCGGATCACTCCACCAGAACGACCGGCGCCTCGGCGTCGTCGCGGCCGCGCAGTGACTTCTCCGGCATCAGAGCCAGCGTGATCAGCGCCAGCACGAGCGTGACCGCCGCGGCAAGGAAGATCATCATGAAGGGCGTCGCCGAGACGATCTGTCCGGCAGCCGGCGCGCCTTCGCCGGCAAGCGGCAGGCCATAGCCGAGCGCGACGGCGCCGAGCATGGCGACGCCGAGCGCACTGCCCAGCGAACGCAGGAAGGTCAGCACGCCGGTGGCAACGCCGAGATGCGCGCGGTCGACGGCGTTCTGCACCGATACGGTGGCGACCGGGAAGGTGGTGCCGCTTCCAAGGCCGATGCAGATGGTCAAGAGCTCGACGACCAGCAGCGAGGCGCGGCCAGCGACCAGGCTGAGCACGCCAAGACAGATAATGGCGAAGAGAACGCCGACCATGGCGATGCGCTTATAGTGGAAGAAGCGCGGTATCGTGCGGCCGCTGAAGGTCGCGCCGGCGACCGTTCCGAGCAGCAGGCCGAGCATGGCAAGGCCCGACTGGCTGACCGACAGGCCGATGATCGACTGCAGATAGACCGGCAGATACACCGACAGGCCGATATTAGCGGCCTGCAGCAGGAACATCGACGCCGTGCCGGCAAGCACGATCGGATTGCTCAGCACTTCAAGCGAAATCAGCGGCTCGGCCGCACGCATCAGCCTGAGCGCGAACGCACCCCAGAAGACCGCCGAACAGGCGAGCAGGCCGACGATCTCGCGCGAGGCCCATGGATAGGCGCTGCCGCCCCAGTTGAGGGCCAAAAGCAGCAATGCCGTCGCCACCACCAGAAGCAGCGCGCCCGGCGCGTCGATGCGATGCCGCTTTGCGGCGACCGGCAGTTTGCGCAGCGGCTTGTTGATGATGGCCATGGCCAAGATGCCGAGCGGGATATTGATCCAGAAGATCAGCGACCAATGCAGATGTTCGGCAAATCCGCCGCCGAGCAAAGGCCCGGCGATGCTGGCGACCGCCCAGGTGCCCGAAATCCAGGCGGCATAACGCGCGCGTTCGCGCGGCGGCACCAGGTCGCCGATGACGATCTGCGCCAGGGCGAACAGGCCGCCGCCGCCCGCACCCTGGATCGCCCGGCCGATGACCAGCACGAACATGTTGGGGGCCATGGCGCTGACCAGCGATCCCAGAAGGAAGATCAGGATCGCCGCATAGACGGTCGGCCGGCGGCCATAGACGTCGGAAATCTTGCCGTAGAGCGGCGCCATGGCGGTCGCCGTCAGGAGATAGCCGGTCACGATCCACGGCAGGTAGTCGGCATGGCCGAGCGAACGGCCGATGGTCGGCATGGCCGGCGCGACGATTGTCTGGTCAAGCGCTGCCAGCAGCATCGACAGCAGGATGCCGGCGATGATGACGTTCTTCTCGCTTTCCGTCAGCGGTGCGGCGGGAGGCAGCCTAGCCGGCTTGTCGACAGCCTGGTCCATATCAGTTCATCCATAACGTTTGAGAGCGATTGCGCGGCGCCAAATGGCCGCTCCGCTACGCGCCGCCTCAATTGGTCTTGATCTGGTGTTTCGAAGCTCGGGCCTTGCCAGCCTGACATATCTTGCGAGCCTGACATATGTCGTCCCGTATAGGCCGATTTCGACCTATGCCCGAAAATTTTCTGGGGCTGGCCTCATGTTTCGGCAGAATTGGCTTGGTATCAGTCCGTGTTTCAGCCGGGCGGAAGCTGGCCGTTCTCGACGCGCTGCATGCGGTAGCGCAGCAGCCGCAGGATGCGGCTTTCGAAATTCACGCCTTCGACGCGGTCGAAGCGCAACTGGTCCTGGTCATGCCTGGCGAGTTCGGCCGCGGTGATCTGCGCCGCCTTCGCCTTTGCCCCGGCGCAGGTCTTTTGCGCAAAGCTCGCGTTCAGCGCGTCTTCGAGCAGACGGCCGTGGTTCTTGGCGATCTCGACATGACGCTCCTCATGGCGCTTGATGTCGGCCGACAGCGTGTCCCAGAACAGTCTGACATCGGGATCGGCCTTGCGCGGCCTGCGCCACTCCGGAAGGATGACCTTGACCTTGACGGTGACGGCGGCCTTGGCGATGCGGCAGGTGTCTGCGGTTTGCGAGTAGCTGATGCGGGTGGTGAACGCCATCTGGGTGGCGCCTGGATGCCGCATCCCGGTGCTTTTCACCTCGGGTCCATGCTTCGACAATTGCGTCTCGATGTCATCGAGCGTGCTGCCGCCGATGGCAAAATAGCTGTAAGTCTTCACCAGATTGGCAGCATTCGCCGGCAGGACGGTCAAAGCCAGCATCAGGGCGCAGAGCAGGGGTCGTTTCATCATGTTGCCTCTTCACTCACCTTGCTTTACGGCCGTTGCCGGCGCAACGGAATTGATCTTCCACCGATCACGCATCGTTGATGGATTGCAAGCGCTCGATGAGCCCCATGCCAATGAGCCACATGCCAACGAGACACATGGTTGAAGGACAATGACGACAAGGCGATGGCAACTGGCGCATAAGTGCCATCTCGACCTTGGCGAGAAAGCCATTGTGGTCGGCATTCTCAACGTCACGCCGGACAGTTTTTCGGATGGCGGACTGTTCATCACGCCTGACCAGGCGGTGGCGCAGGCGCACCGCATGGTGGAAGAAGGCGCCGCCGTCGTCGATATCGGCGGGGAATCGACGCGCCCCGGCGCCTCGCCCGTGACGCCTGAAGAAGAGCAGACCCGCATCCTGCCGGTGATCGCAGCACTTGCCAGTTCAGGCGAAGCCCTGATTTCGGTCGACACCTATCGCGAGGAAACCGCGCGCCTGGCCGTCGCCGCCGGCGCGCATATCGTCAACGATGTCTGGGGCTTGCAGCGTGAACCCGGCATCGCCCGCGTCGCCGCCGAGACCGGCGCCGGACTGGTCATCATGCATACCGGGCGCGGGCGGCAAAAACTGCCCGATGTCATCGCCGACCAGTTTTTGTTCCTCAAGGCTTCGCTGGAAATCGCCAGGCGCAGCGGCGTTGCGGACGATCATATCGTACTCGATGCCGGCTTCGGCTTCGCCAAGGAGACGGCTGAGGAAAACCTCGACCTGATGGCGCGGTTTTCCGAGCTTAAGGAGCTCGGTTTTCCCTTGATGGCCGGCACCTCCAGAAAACGCTTCATCGGCACCGTCACCGGCCGCGAAGCCGGCGCGCGCGCCGCCGGGACGGCAGCCACCAGTGTCATCCTGAGGCTGAAGGGCGCCGATCTGTTTCGCGTTCACGATGTCGCAATCAACATGGACGCACTGGCCGTCGCCGATGCTATGCTGGCGCGTGAAAAGCCAGGACTCTGAGCCCAGGACACCAAGAAATGCCAGGACACTAAGAAATGCCAGGACACTAAGAAATGCCAGGACACTAAGAAAGCCAGGACACTAAGAAATGCCAGGACACTAAGAAATGTACGTCATCCGCATGAAGAACTGCGCCTTCTTTGCCCGGCACGGCGTGCTGGATGAGGAAGAGGCGCTTGGCCAGCGTTTTTATGTCGATGCCGAGTTGACGGTCGAGCCCAGCCGCCCACTGGAGGATGATTCCATCGAGGACACCGTCAATTACGGCATCGCCTTCACGGTGATTGAAAAGATCGTCACTGGACATCGCCGTTTCCTGATCGAGGCGCTGGCGCTCGAAGTGGCGAAGGCACTGACTTCACGGTTTCCGCAGATCAGGAAGGCCGAGATCACCGTGCGCAAGCCCAACGCACCGGTGCCCGGCGTGCTCGATTACGTCGAGGTGACCGTTGTCTGGCCAGAGTAGCAATAACACGGTCTATCTCAGCCTTGGCGGCAATCTCGGCGATCCCTCGGCCTCGATGGCCACGGCGGTGCGCCTGCTGGACGCCGACGAGAACACGCGTGTAATCGCCGTCTCCTCGCTCTATCGCACGCCGCCCTGGGGCAAGCTCGACCAGCCGGATTTCCTCAACGCCGCTGCCGAAATCTCGACCGCGCTGGCGCCAAGGGCGCTGCTCGACCTCTGCCTCGAGGCCGAGCGCAAGCTGAAGCGGGTGCGCGAGGAGCGCTGGGGGCCGCGCCTGATCGACATCGACATATTGGTGTTCGGCGACCGCACAATCCACGAAACCGGGCTGGAGGTGCCGCATCCCCGAATGCTGGAGCGCGCCTTCGTTCTGGCGCCCCTGGCCGAGATCGCGCCGGATCTGGCGGTGGGCGGCAGGAGCGTGACCGAGCGGCTCAGCGCCGTCGATACGTCAGGCATAGAGCGGCTGGCTTCCGGCCGCGACTGGTGGCTGGGTTAACCGGAGAAGCCGCCGCCATCGAGAAATGCCTGTTCGTCCGCCGTCGTCTCGCGGCCAAGCATCTTGTTCCTGTGCGGAAAGCGGCCGAAACGCTCGATGATGTCGCGATGCTCGATGGCGTATTTCACATACTCCGGCGCCCTGGCGGTGGTGAGCTCGACCGATCTGTGCTGGTCGGCGGGCAGTTCCGAATGTTCGTAGGGCAGGTACAGGAAGACGCGCAGGTTTTCTTCCAGCGCAAGGTCGTGGCCGGCAGCGATCGCCTTGGCGGCAAAATACCGCGCCAGCGGATCGGTGGCGTACATATGGCCTGAGCCGCGAAAGCAGTTGCGCGGAAACTGGTCGAGCAGGATCATCAGCGCCAGCGAACCCTCGGCATGCTCCGACCATGCGTCGCACTCGCGCCGCGCGGCGGCAAAGTGCAGGTCGAGAAACCTGCTGCGGAAATCCGCGTCGAAGACGTCGTTCTTCTCGAACCACGCGTCTTCGCCGGCCTCGCGCCAGAATTTGGTGACGGCGAGCGCGCGCTCATCCAATGCGGTCATCAGCTTTCCCCCTGATCGGCGGGCTCGGGCTTGTGCAGCACGCCGGCCGTCTCTTCGTTCAGCGCCTGGCCGGGCCGGCGCGGTTGCGTCAGCGGCGTCGGGATCGGCGTGCCGGTATTGCCCCTGAGGAAACGTTGCCCGGCGCGGACGCCTTCGGCCAGCTGCGTCTCCAGTCGGGCATTGTCGCGCCGTCGCACATCCTCGATGACATCGGCGACATCTTCCGGCTCGACGCCCAAAACCTCGAGCGCGGAACCGCCGAAGACGAGGGCCGATTCGAAGGTCTCGCGCAGTTGGAAGTCGACGCCGGCGCGGATGAGCGAGAGCGCGGTGCCGCGATCGTACGCGCGTGCCAGGACGGTCAGCAGCGGGAACTCCGCCTTGATCAGTTCCGCCATGCGCACGGCGGCGTCCGGCTTGTCGACGCAGATCAGCACGGCGCGCGCGCGGCCTGCACCTGCGGCGCGCAGAATGTCGAGCCGCGTGCCGTCGCCATAATAGACCTTGAAGCCGAAATCGGCGGCCGCCTGGATCATTTCGACATCATTGTCGATGATCGACACATCGATGCCGCGCAACAAAAGCGGCTGGCTGGCGATCTGGCCGAAACGGCCGAAGCCGATGACCAGCACACTGCCGGTAAGGCCGTCGGCGATGTCGACGCCTTCAAGCGACTGCTCGTCGCGCGGCGTCACATATTTGAGCGCAATGATGGCCAGCGGCGTCAGCACCATGGAGATGATGATGATCGCGGTCAGCGTTGCGTTGGCCCGGCTGTCGATGATGCCAACCGCCGCCGCGGCCGAATAGAGGACGAAGGCGAATTCGCCGCCTTGCGCCATGATCACGGCGCGTTCCAGCGCTTCACGATGACCGCTCTTCAGCAAGCGGGCGACGAGGTAGATGCCGAGCGCATTCATCGCCATATAGGCGACGACATAGACGGCGATCAGCCGCCAGTTGTCGGCCACCACATGCAGGTCGAGCGACATGCCGACGGCGAGGAAGAAAAGGCCAAGCAGGATGCCGCGGAATGGCTCGACGTCGGCCTCCAGCTGGTGGCGGAAGGTCGATTCCGACAACAGCACGCCGGCGAGGAAGGCGCCCATCGCCATCGAGAGGCCGGAAAGCTGCATGACCAGCGCCGACCCCAGCACGACCAGAAGGGCTGCCGCCGTCATGACTTCGCGCGCCTTGGCGTCGGCCAGGATGCGGAAGAACGGGTTGAGCAGATAGCGGCCGGCCACCACCAGCCCGACGATGGCGCCAAGACCGATGCCGATTTCGGCCAGCCTCTGCTGCAGGGTCATCTCGGCGCCGCCCGGCGCCAGGAAGGCGACCAGCGCCAGAAGCGGCACGATTGCCAGATCCTCGAGCAGCAGGATGGAAACGATGCGCTGGCCCTTGGGGCTCGCCATCTCGCCGCGCTCTTCCAGAAGCTGCATGACGATAGCCGTCGAGGTTAGGACGAAACCGGCGCCGGCAACGAAGGATTGCGCGATCGGAAAGCCGCCGGCGAGACCAACACCGGTAAGCAGCAAGGCGCAGACGCCGACCTGCAGCGCGCCGAGGCCGAAAATCTCGCGGCGCAGGCCCCATAGCCGCGACGGCTGCATCTCCAGCCCGATGATGAACAGGAACATGACCACGCCGAGTTCGGCGACATGCAGGATGGCCTCCGATTCGGAAAAAATGCCAATACCGAACGGGCCGATGACCACGCCCGCGGCAAGATAGCCGAGGATCGAGCCCAGCCCCATGCGTTTGAAGATCGGAACGGCGACGACGCCTGCGGCAAGCAGCGCCACCACCTGAATGAGATCGCTGCCCGATGCTTCCGCTGCCATGCCTCTGGTCCCTGTGTCCGACAGCACTCCTTGCATGCACCGGGAGCGGGAGGCAAGGGCGGGAAGCCTGCCAGAATGGGTAGGGTGCCGTGGCAGCGATTCCCCCGTGGAACAACAGTCTGCGCTTGCCTGTCGGACGGCTGGTATCTATATCTGGCAAATGCCTGATTATTCGTCCCGGCCGTCGCCGCTGCCACATATCCCGATGGATGCGCTTAGCGAAGTTCTGCAAGACTTTCGCTTGAGTGGCGTCAACTATGGCCGCTGCGAACTCCGGCACCCATGGAGCATAGACTTTCCGCAACAACAACTGCTTCGTTTTCACTTTGTCGGCCAGGGTCCATGCTGGATTCACACCGAAGCGCAAGGCTGGCAGGAGTTGCGCGATGGCGATCTGGTGCTGCTGCCGCAAGGCATCGCCCATCGGCTGGCGAGTGCGCCGGACGTGGTGGGCGACTCGCTCGAGGGCTGCCAGGTGATCAAGTTGGGCGGCAACGTTTGCGAAGTGATACGCCAGGGAACGGGCGCGACAAGCACCCTTTTCTGCGGCTCCATGTCCCTCGGCTCCTATGCGCTCAATCCATTGATCACGTTGATGCCGCCTCTCATCAAGGGTTGCGACGTGGCCGGCAATGACCCGATGGTCGGTCCTTTGCTGGCCGCCATGACGGTGGAGGCCGCGCAACCGCAGATGGGCAGCGCCACCATCCTGTCGCGTATGGCGGATTTGCTGACAGCCAGGCTCATCCGGTGCTGGGTCAATTGCAACGGCGCCTCGACCACCGGTTGGCTCGCAGCCATCCGCGACCCCCATATAGGCCGCGCTCTGGCGGCCATGCACCGCGATCCCGGCCACAACTGGACGCTGGGAAGCCTCGCCGGTGTGGCAGGCCAATCGCGTTCGATTTTCGCCGAGCGCTTCAGCGCGGTATTGGGGGAGGGTGCCGCACATTATCTCGCCCGCCTCCGCATGCAGCTTGCCCGCGAGTTACTGGGCCAAAACGGCTTGTCGGTTGCCGAAGTCGCTACCCGTTTGGGCTATGATTCCGAGGCGTCCTTCGCCCGCGCGTTCAAGCGCATCACCAATGTCTCGCCAGGCGTTGTGCGTCGCACAATTCCCGGACGAATGGATATGAATTTCGGATTTTAAGGTACATAACATCCGGGCGGACTCGCCTATCTAAGATCTCCAAACTGTGGAGATCTTTCCGTGACTGACACAACATTACAGCTTGAAGACGCCGCCATCGGCCTTGATGCCGATGCACCAGCCGCGTGGAGCGCGGCCACCTGGTTCGCGGTCCTTTCATTGGCGGCCACCAGCTTTGCCCTGGTGTCCGCCGAGTTCTTGCCGGCAGGGCTGTTGACGCCGATGGCGCGCGATCTCGGCATCAGCGAGGGAACGGCCGGACAGGTCGTCACCGCCACCGCTTCCGTTGGCGCCGTGACGGCCATGTTGAGCAATGTTCTCATCGGTCGATTGAACCGCAAGGCGGTGCTGGTTGGCCTCATGGCCCTGGCGGTCGGTTCCAATATTCTTGCGGCGCTGGCGCCCAATTTCTGGCTGCTGTTGCTGGGCCGGGCCGGGTTGGGGATCGCTCTTAGCGCTTTCTGGGCACTTTCCGTTGCCGTCGTGGCGCGGCTGGTTGGCGCCAATGCGACAGGTCGCGGCATGGCGATCGTGACCCTCGGCGTCTCGCTGGCCACCATTGCCGCGCCGTCGATGGGTGCGTTGATCAGTGACTGGCTGGGATGGCGCAGCGCCATGGCCATGACGGCGGGGCTGGCCGCGCTTGCCATGCTGCTGCAGCTTCTCAGCCTGCCGACCTTGCCTGCGGCGGCAAGCAACAGCCTTGCAGACGTCTTTCGGCTGACACGGCGGCGTGGCATCCAACTCGGTATGCTTGCCATTGTTATGCTGATGACCGGGCATTTTGCCGGCTCGGTCTATGTGCGCCCGTTCCTCGAACAGGTGACGCTCCTCACAACCGGGCCGATTGCCCTGGCGCTGCTCGGGTTCGGCATCGCCGCTGTGATCGGCAATATTGCCGGTGGCCGCCTGGCCGACACCAACATCCACATGGCCCTCGCAGTAACCGCCGCGTTGATGGCGTTTGCGGCACTCGCTTTGGTGCTTTGGGGCGCGCAAACCGGCGTTGCCTTCGGCTTTGTTACGCTGTGGGGCTTCGCCTTCGGCATGGCGCCGGTGGTGCTGCCGACCAATATGTCTCGCGCGGCACCTGATGCGCTGGAAGCAGCAGGCAGCCTGATGGTCACTTCCTTCCAGGTTGCCATCACCGTCGGTGCGGTTGTCGGCGGCTATGTCGTGGACACCTATGGCGCTACGGGACCTTTGACCCTAACCGCCGTCCTTGCCGCGGCGACGGCCGCACTGGCGCTGCTGCAGCCTCGTGGCTGAAACCTTGCTTCGTCTGACACGGGCGGCCTCAATCAGGCCGTCCGCGCCGTTGCAGCAGCGCTGCACAGGTTTATGCGCCGCACACGTTGCGTTTTGCCGCAATCGGCGGCTATGGGACGCCAGGCTTCGGCCGTTGGAAGGCAGCGACGATCAAGTTCTGCCTTCGTGAGGAGAATGACTGACATGAAGAAGTTTTTGCTCGTCGGCGTGGGTGTCGCCATGCTTGCCGCATCGGCCTGTTCGAAGGCGCCTGAATGCACGCAGGAGATTGCCGCCAGAAGGCGCAGGAGATGACCGCCGCGCTGCAGGAGGCGATCACCAAGGATCCGTCCAAGGCCGCCGACCTGACCGCCAAGGTGCAGGCTGTGACGACCAAATATCAGGGCGCCACCACGCCGGCCGACGCCTGCAAGGCCTATGACGAGCTGACGGCCGCCATCAAGGGCTGATTCTTCGTTCGGAAATTGAGAAAGGCGGTGGCTCGAGTAGCCGCCGCCTTTTTTGCTGGTGTTCTTAAAGCGCATCGCGCTGACACGAAGGACGGCCGGCACGCACAGGACCCTGACACGTTGGCCTTGCTGTGGCTTGGGCCGTCGGAGACGCTGACATCGTCGGTTGCGCGCCACATGTCCGGTCGCGGCAGAAAGGTGCCGCCCGAGCGGCCCGTGCTTGAGGAGCGCCAACCTGGCCGCAAGGTGGCGTGTCCTTCCCGACATCGAGCTGAGCGGAACAGCTCAGCTATCGCGCAGTGCAACCCCGTTCCGCGCTTTTTTCGGGAACCGCTTTAGAGTCAGTTTTTGGCGATGGAGCCGACTTCGACGGCGTCGACGCGCTTGAGGCTCATGCCGATGACCGGCACCAGCTGCTGGTCGACGCGCACGGCGATGGTCACCGTCATCGAATTGTCGTCGGGAATGCGGGCCTGCATGACGCCGCGCAGCTGGTTGCGGTTGATGGTGAAGACGACTTTGCGGGCATCGACCACGTTGCCGCCGATGATGTCCAGGCCCGACCCGGCGGCGCCGCCCATGAAATTGCCCTTGTAGTCGCGGCCCTTGCGCTCGACGGTCGCCGACATTTTCTGGGTGAAGACACCGACCCGGCAGTCGCCATCGAGCGTCATGCCGGTCTTGTTGTCCGGCGTCGAGCCGTCGAAGCTGCAGGTGAACTTCGTGCCCTTGTATTTGCCGGCGATGATTTCGCCCGGGCCAACCCATTTGCCTTCGACGGTGCGGAAGAACTGCTTGTCGGGCTCGGCTGCAAAGGCTTTCCCGGTCGGGCCCAGAGGTGCTGCAAGCGCGACCAGGGGCAGGACGCAGGACAAGATTACGCTTTTCATAGACGACACCCGGCAACAAGGAGGCTGTTGTTGGACGACCATGAACAAGATTGGTTAATGCTTGGTGACCGCGAGAGGGCGTTCACTTGGTCGAGGCGGGTGCTTCATTCTCTTTTTTGGTCGCAAACGAGGTCAGCGCCGACAGGAAATCCCCCATGCCCGGCCGCCTGCCGGCAATGAAGGGCAGGGGCCGCGCCGTCTCCATGGCAGCAATGCCGATACGCGCCGTCATCATGCCGTTTACCACGCCTTCGCCGAGTCTCGCCGACAGCCGTGCGGCAAGCCCATGGCCGACGATCTGCTGGACGAAGTTGTCGCCGACGGCGATCGAACCGGTCACCGCCAGATGGGCAAGAACGCTGCGCGCCAGCCGGAAAAAGCCCAGCGTGCCGGGCCTGCCGCCGTAGAGTTCGGACAAGCGGCGGATCAGGCGCCCGGCCTCGAACACGACATAGGCAACGTCTACGAGTGCGCGGGGGCTGACGGCGGTGACCAGCGACACGCGTTTGGCTGCTTCGAGGATCATCACCTTGGCTCTCGCATCGAGCGGCCCGAGAATCTCGGTCTCGGCCAGTCGCACCAGATTGCCGCCATCGATGATCTCGCCGCGCAATTCGGCCAGGGAGCGCCTGCCGGCCGCGGTTTCGGGTTTCGCAGCGACAAAGGCCGAAAGCTCGTCGACGACGGCCCTTGCAGCCTTCGGATCGTCGCGCGCCACGGCATCGAGCGCCCGCTTTTGCAGTTTTTCGACCTCGGCCAGCCGGGCGATAGCCAGGAATTCGCGCACCAGCACGACTGCGAGGGCCAACACGGCAATTGCGGCCATTCCCGCTGCCAGCCACCCCAGCCACTCTGCGCGCTCGAACAGGTCGCGGATGAGCTGGTCGGTCCACAGGCCGACGGCGAGCGAAACCAGCACGCCGACCGCGCCGAAAAACAGGCTGGCAAACAGCGAGCGCCTGCGCGGCGCGGTCGCCGGCGGCGGTTCGGCGGCGACAATGTCGGGTTCGTCGAAGACATCGATCTCGGCCGGCACGACGACGGTGCGCGGCTTGCGCGGCGGCTCGGCATGGGGGCGGCGCGTTTCCTGCTTCGGTTCGGCCTCCGGCTCGATGCGGAAAGCTGCCGGTCTGCGGGGCGCGGTCATGCCAGATGGTCTCCGATCAGGAACTGCAAGGCGCGGTCGAGCCTGATATGCGGCAGCGACAGCGTGACGCCTTCGGCGGTGCGTTCGAGCTTTGGCGGGCGAAAGCGCACGAAACGGATCGCCGGATCGTCGCTGCTCTGCCGATGGTCAGATTCGGAAACGTCGAAAACCGCATCAATTTTTTCCGGCAAGTCCCCCGGAAATATCGCGGTTTCGGTTTTGCCATCGAAGGTTTCGTCGTTGATCTTCTCGCCTTTCAGCGGCGTGCCGATGATCACCGGCAGGGTGTCGCGGCCTTGCTTGACCGTGCCTTCGCGCGTCGCGCGCACCGCCGCCATGGCGACCACGTCGACATCGGCGCCGGTGAAATTTGCCCGCGCCACGGCGCGGTCGGCAAGCCGCCGCACGATTGCCTGCAGCCGGTCATGGCTTTCGTGATGCAAATGGTCGGCCTTGGTCGCGGCAACCAGGATGCGGTCGATGCGGCGTGAAAACAGGTCGGTGAGGAAATTGCCTCGGCCAGGACGGAAACAGGAGAGGATTTCGGTCACCGCGCGTTCCAGGTCGGCCATCGCGCCGGGGCCGGCGTTCAACGCCTGCATGGCGTCGATCACCACGATCTGGCGGTCGAGGCGGGTGATGTGTTCGCGGAAGAACGGTTTCACCACATGCGTCTTGTAGGCCTCGTAGCGGCGCTCCATCATCGCTTGCAGCGAGCCGGAGCGCGGCCGTTTCTCACCCTTGAGCAGCAAGGGCGCGAAGGTCAGCGCCGGCGATCCCTCGAGGTCGCCAGGCATCAGGAAACGGCCGGGCGGCAAGGTCGAAAGCGCCCGCTCGTCGAGCTTGCAGGCCTTGAGGTAGGCGGCAAAACTCTCGGCGAGGCGCCGCGCCGTCATCTCGTAGGCATCGGCATTGGGGTCGATGGTCGCCGACAGCGTCCGCCAGTCCTGCGACACGTCGGCCCGCACCGGCAGCATCGCCATCTCGAACGCCTCGCGCGAAAAATCGGCGAAGGATTTGCCGAGCAGCGGCAGGTCGAGCAGCCATTCGCCGGGGTAGTCGACGATGTCGACCGACAATCGGCCGCTGGAAAACATCCGGTTCCAACCGGAGGCAGACTCATATTCGATGGTGAGCCTGAGTTCCGAAATGGCGCGCGTCGAGTCCGGCCAGGTGCGGTCGTTGACCAGGGCGGAGATATGGTCCTCGTACTGAAAACGCGGCACGGCATCGTCCGGCTGTTCCTCGAGGAAGGCGCGCGCGATCCGGCCCGACTTCTGCGCCTCGAAGAGCGGCAGGCGCCCGCCATGGATGAGATTGTGGACGAGAGCCGAGATGAACACCGTCTTGCCGGCCCGGGACAGGCCGGTGACGCCCAGCCGAAGCGACGGCGAAAAAAGCCCGCTCGCACGCCCCGACAGCGTATCCAGGGCAATTCTCGCTTCGTCGGTGAAAGTGGTCAGCGATGATGCCAAAATCTGTTCTCTCAGGCGTGCTCTTGCGCCGATATAGGCTTTGCGGTTCAAGTTTGAAATGGCGCCCGGCCTCGGCCGGCTCGGCTCAGAGATCGACGGGCGTCAGGAAGGCTTCGAGGTAGCCGGCGCCTTGCGAGGCTTCCGCAAGGTTGCCGCTGAAGCGCACGACCGCAAGGCCGGATGTCGGGAAACCATGGTTCATGATGGCCCGAGCAGCCTCGTCGCCGTCGCCCGAGACCGCCATGGCAAGGTCTTCCGTCATCGGATTGTGGCCGATGACCAGCAGCGAGCCGGGGCCGCCGTTGCTGCGGATGATGGCGAGGTAGCCGGCGGCATCCTCGCTGTAGAGCGTGTCGAAGAACAGCACCCGGCCGGTATCGGTGTGGCCGGCGATGCCTTCCAGCGTCTGGCGCGCCCGCTTGGCGTTGGAGCAGAGCGTGATATCGGGGATGTAGTTGCGGGCACGCATCGCAGTCCCCATCATTTCGGCATCGGCAATGCCGGATGCGTCGAGCGGGCGATCGAAGTCGCGCACGCCGGGAAGGGCCCAGCCAGCCTTCGCATGCCTCAACAGATACAGTCTGCTCACCGGACCCCCAATGGTGTGCTGCCCACCAATGACACAACTGGATTAGCCACGAGAAAGGCCTGAGGCACAATGGGCGGCGACGCCCAAGCGCAGCGAATCATGTGCGAATTCGCCCGCGCCCTTGCTATGGAAGGCTTTGCTGAGGATCGCCCGCGCGGCATTAACAATTGCGTGAAACGCGCGCGGATTACGCTTGTGCAGCCTTCTCTGCGCGAATATATAGGCGCCAAATTTGGGGTTGTTGGGTGAGTCGAATGAACGATATCGTTACAGCCAATTACGTACCCTCTGAAGACGAGCCGTTCATGAACGAACGGCAGAAATCCTACTTTCGCCTGAAGCTCGTCACCTGGAAGACCGACATACTGCGCGAAGCGCGCGAAACCCTCGAAATCCTGCAGCAGGAAAACGCCAACCATCCCGATCTCGCCGATCGCGCTTCCTCGGAAACCGACCGCGCCATCGAGCTTCGGGCCCGCGACCGCCAGCGCAAGCTCATTTCAAAGATCGATTCGGCGCTGCAGCGCATCGATGAAGGCACATACGGCTATTGCGAGGAAACCGGCGAGCCGATCGCGCTGAAGCGGCTGGATGCGCGTCCGATCGCGACCTTGTCGATCGAAGCGCAGGAGCGCCACGAACGCCGCGAGAAGGTCTATCGCGACGATTGAGCCGCTGCCGTCAGGCAGGACTGTTTCATCAGAAATGGCCGGGTTTCCCGGCCATTTCTGTTTTTGGCCGAAGGGTTTAGTCCGCCCCCAAGTTAAAGCGCGTCGCGCTGAAACGGACGACACGCTTAAGCGGCGTTCGATCGGGAATCGGCAAGATGTGACGGTTCGCCGGGCTTTATCGTTTCTGGCTGGCGAGTTCGCCGAGCAGCTTGGTCATCTCGTCGTCGAGAGACTGCGGTGCCTTCGCAGCCGGCTTGCTTGCCGGTTTGGGGTGCGAATCGTCGAGCGAGACCTCGAGCTCCCGCATCAGGGTATCGTCGATGGACTCATGCTTCGGTGGCGGGGCCTGCCGGGCAGTATTGGCGGCGGAGCCATAGGCCGGCAGCGGTGTCACATTGCTCGCCTGGTAGATTTGAGCCGGTTTCGGCGCCGGCGCGGCCTGGCGCGGCGGAACGGCGGCCGGAGCAGCCCTTACCGGTTGCGGCGGCGGCGCCTGCCTTGCGGGCGTGGCCGGAGCGGGTTGTGCTGCGCGCGGACGCGGCGCCTGTTGCTGCTGGCCAACACCGCCATCGCCGGTCAATGCCGGACGGCGTGGCGCTGCAAGTCTGATATCGCGCTCGACGACAACGTCGGTCGGGCCGCCGATCAAAAGCAGGTGTTCGATGTCGTCGCGACGGATGAGCACCAGCCGGCGGTGGCTGTCGACCGCCGTCGCGTCCATGACCGCCAGCCGTGTCTTGCGGTTCCTGCCGCCGGCAACGAAGGTGCCGAAGGTCAGGTTGCGGACCAGCCTGATGATGATGAGCACGATGACCAGCAGGACAAGGGCAGCAAACGTCCACAGCAGCGCTGCGGCATATCCGGGACCCGCCACATTATCCAGCCACTGCATCGGTGCCCCCAATCGGCTTTTGAAGTGGAGGGACACTAGACCGTTGCGGCCAGCCACCGCAAGTTGCCTTCACGCTTCGTGAACAGCTTGAAAACACCGACGCGTCATTTTTATCCGACATTTGCCGCCAAGGCCTTTTCCGGATTAGGAGAATGTGATTCAACCGGCCGGGGGCGGTGTCGGACAACTCACGAGCAGGGGGCATATGGCCAGGGAAACGCGCGGCGATTTCTATCCGGTACCGATCGTCGATCAGAACACGCGGCCAGGCGCGGTTACCCGGCTCATCGTGTTCATCATCGTCCTGACTGGGGCCGCGATCGTTTTCGGCATTTTCCGCGAGCGTCTTGGCGATCCGTTCCTGCTCGGCATGCTGGGCGTGCTTGCCATGATCGGCGTCGGCTTCCTGTTCGCCACGGCCATCGGCTTCGTGCAGATCGCGCCGCGTTCGACCGGGGACGAACTGTCGAAGGCCTTCGTCGATTCGATGTCGCAGGGCCTGATCGTCACCGACACCAAGGGCCGCGTCGTCTACGCCAACCGGGCCTACGCCGAGATGACCGGTGCTGCGTCGGCCGCCGATCTGAAGACGGTCGAAGGCCTGCTTTCCGATGTCCCCGAAGCTTCGGTGACCATATACCGGCTGGCCTCGGGCTTGCGCGATGGCCAGGCCGGCGACGGTGAGTTCCGGCTAGCACAGTCGATCCGGCCGGGCGCCGAACCCGGCGCGCGCTGGTACCGGGCGCGGGCCCGGACCTTCAGCGTTCCCGGTCAGCGCCTGCCGATGCTTGCCTGGCAGCTTGCCGATATCTCGCAGGAACGGGCCGAGCAGGAGCGTTTCTTCCTCGACTTGCAGAAGGCCATCGACCATCTCGACCATGCGCCGGCCGGTTTCTTCTCGGCCGACCAGGAAGGCCGTGTCACCTACATCAACGCCACGCTCGCCGAATGGCTGGGCATTGATCTGGCGAGCTTCACCCCTGGCGCCGTGACACTCCCGGAAATCGTCGCCGGCGACGGCATGGCGCTGGTGCGCTCGGTCAAGGCCGATCCCGGCACCACCCGCAACGCCGTCATCGATCTCGATCTGACGACGACAACCGGCGAGGCGCTGCCGGTGCGCTTCATGCATCGGGTCTCGGCCAGCCGCGAGGGGACCAACGGTCCCACCCGCACCATCGTGCTCAACCGCACCCAGGGCGAGGACGCATCGGCCGATCTTCGGGCTTCGGAGGTACGCTTCACTCGCTTCTTCAATTCGACGCCGATGGCCATTGCCGCCGTCGACAATGGCGGCCGCATCCTGCGCACCAATGCGCCGTTCCTGTCGCTGTTTTCCTCCGTCGTCGACGGCGACGCGGTCGACCGCCGCGTGCGGCTGGACACCGTGATCCACGAGCGCGACCGGCCGGCCTTTGCCGCCGCCTTCGAGAAGGCGCGGCTGAGGCAGGCCGACATCGAGCCGATCGACACGCTGCTGCCCGGCAATGAGGAGCGTCACATCCGCTTCTACGTCAACGCCGTCGCCGACGGCACCGGCGAGGGCGCCGAGGAATCGGCCATCGTCTATGCCGTCGAGACCACCGAGCAGAAGGCGCTCGAGGGCCAGATGGCGCAGAGCCAGAAGATGCAGGCGGTCGGACAGCTCGCCGGCGGCATCGCCCATGACTTCAACAATGTGCTGACCGCCATCATCATGGCGTCGGATCTTTTGCTGACCAATCACCGGCCGTCGGACCCGTCCTTCCCCGACATCATGAACATCAAGCAGAATGCCAACCGGGCGGCCTCGCTGGTGCGGCAGTTGCTCGCCTTCTCGCGCAAGCAGACATTGCGGCCGGAAGTGCTGAACCTGACCGACGTGCTTGCCGATCTCCGGATGCTGCTTGCCCGCCTGGTCGGCAACGAGATCAAGCTGAAGGTCGACCACGGCCGCGATTTGTGGCCGGTCAAGGTCGATATCGGCCAGTTCGAGCAGGTGGTGGTCAACCTGGCCGTCAACGCGCGCGACGCCATGCCGGCCGGCGGCGACCTCACCGTGCGCACCCGCAACGTCACTGCCGAACAATGCAAGAGCTTCTCCTACCGCGAGCTCACGCCTGCCGACTATGTCGTGGTCGAGGTCGAGGATAGCGGCTCGGGCATTGCCCCAGACGTGCTGAAGAAGATTTTTGAGCCGTTCTTCACCACCAAGGAAGTCGGCAAAGGCACCGGCCTTGGCCTGTCGATGGTCTATGGCATCATCAAGCAGACCGGCGGTTTCATCTTCTGCGATTCCGAAGTCGGCAAGGGCTCGACCTTCCGCATCTTCTTGCCGCGCCATATCGTGGAGGCGAAGAAGCCCGGCGACGTCAGCGAGGCGCCGGCTGCGCCGGTGAAAGCCGCCGACAGCGCCAAGGACCTGTCGGGCTCGGCCACTGTGCTCCTCGTCGAGGACGAAGACGCCGTGCGCATGGGCGGCTCGCGGGCGCTGACCTCGCGCGGCTATACCGTCCATGAGGCCTCCTCGGGCGTCGAGGCGCTGGAAGTCTTCGAAGCGCTCGGCGGCAAGGTCGATATCGTCGTGTCCGACGTGGTGATGCCGGAAATGGACGGACCGACGCTGCTCGGCGAACTGCGCAAGCGCCAGCCCGACATCAAGTTCGTCTTCGTGTCCGGCTATGCCGAAGACGCTTTCGCCAGAAACCTGCCGCCGGACGCGCAATTCGGCTTCCTGCCGAAGCCGTTCTCCCTCAAGCAGCTGGCCACCGTGGTCAAGGATGTGTTGGAGTCTTAGGGCGCCCTAATTCAAAGCTTGCGCAATGACGTGACGCTGCCATGATTGCAGGCGAAACGGGCGGCGGGTATTGGGGAGCATGTCGTGACGCCGCACAACGAGGCTGCCAGGGGCGACTATGCCGCAACGGTGCTGTTGCCGGGCGATCCGCAACGCGCCGAGTGGATGGCAAAGACATTTCTTGAGGCACCGCGCTGCGTCAACCGCCGCCGGGGCGCACTCGGCTTCACTGGTCTCTATCGCGGCCGTCCCATCAGCATCCAGGCCACCGGCATCGGTGTCCCGTCCTTCCTGGTCTATGTGCATGAACTCCTGGATGTTCACGGCGTCAAAACGCTGATCCGCACAGGTACCTGCGGCGGCCTGACACCCCGCGTGCCGCTGCGCTCCTTGGTGATCTCGCAGTCGGTGCGCGCCGAAAGCGACCAAAGCGGCCAGGTCTTCGGCCTCTACGATGCTGCCGCCGGGCCCGATCCCGGCCTGTTCGCCCACGCTTTGGCCTGCGCCGCCCAGCTCGGCATCGACCACCAGGCCGGGCTGACCATCTGCAGCGACGTCTTCTACCACCCTGTAGGGCGCGACCGCTTTGCCGAAGCGCAGGCGCTTGGCGCTCTCGCTGTCGATATGGAAACCAGCGCACTCTACCGAATCGCGGCGCATTTCGGCGCCCGCGCGCTGTCGCTGCTGACCGTCGTCGACAACATCGTGACCGGCGAACAGACTGCCTATTCCGAACGTCAGGCGCTGTTCACCGATATGGCGCGGCTCGGGCTCGACGTTGCGGCGGAAGGCTAGCTTCCTCAGGCCGCTTCGCGCTTCGGCGTCAGCTCATCCATGTCTGGCCGGTGACCGCGCAGATAGAGCGCGCAGGTGGTACGCAGCATCGACGCGAAGTTGGGAATGGCGCCGTTGATCTCGATCGCCTCGTCATAGAGTTTTGAGATGAACTTCGGCGTCGTCAGGCCCTGGCTGTCGGCAATTTCGTCAAGCAGCGCCCAGAACGTTCCTTCAAGCTGGATACTCGTAGAGTGACCGTCGATGCGGATCGACCGGTTGATCTGTCGATAGCCTTCCGGATCCTGCCCGGCAAAAACCCTGCACATCCTTACCTCCCGATATTGTTGGTTTTGGGCGCAGCGTGTCGCGCCTTCAAGTTGTGGTTGTCCCTGCATGTTCGGCCTTGTGGGCCGAATCGGCAATCGGACTTTCGTCTTTAGGCGCAGGCATAGCAGCGATTGCAAATTTAGCCGTGGTAACCGGCTGCCACCACCTTTCGCGCGTGCCGCCCATAATCGCCTCCAGCATGCAGCGGCGGAGACTGATTTGGCGAAGGCAATCCATTCCATGATCCGGGTTCTCCAAGAGGCCAGATCCGTCGGTTTCTACAGAAACGCTTTCGGGCTCGATGTCGCCGACAGGCTGGATTTCGAGACATTCACGCTGATTTACCTTGCCAACGCCGAAACGGGGTTCGAGCTCGAACTCACCGTGAACAAGGGCCGCACCGAGCCTTATGGGCTTGGCGACGGTTACGGCCATCTGGCGGTCTCGGTGTCCGATCTCGACAGCGAACACGACCGGATCGGCGCGCTCGGCCTCAACCCCAAGAAGATCGTCGAATTCAACCGCGACGGATCGCTGATCGCCCGCTTTTTCTTCATCGAGGACCCCGACGGCTACAAGATCGAGGTTCTGCAGCGTGGAGGGCGCTTCCAGTAGGGGATTATCAGCCGCATTCAGCCGCGCGGCGCCAGCAACGGCGCTGTTCAAGGGCGCAAACAGCAAGCAGGGAGGAACAAATGGTCACGATCTATGACGCGAGGCTCTCACGTCGTGAACTTCTCAAACGCGGCGGCATCGGCGCGTTGCTCGTCATTTCCGGCAGCGCCGTCATCAGCCCTGAAAATGCCTGGGGGCTCGAGACATCGGCGCTCAAGCCCGAAACCATGGCGACGCTGATCCAGATGGCGCGCGACATCTATCCGCACGATCAGGTGCCCGACAAATACTACGCCATCGCCGTAAAAGGGCATGACGAGCAGGCCGGCAAGGACGCTGCCTACAAGGCGATGATCGAAGACGGCATCGCCGACCTCGACAAGAAGTCGGGCGAGGGCGGCTATCGCGGCCTCGGCTGGGAGGAGCAGCGCGTTGCCGTGCTACAGCAGATCGAGGCGACGCCGTTCTTCCAGTCCATCCGCGGCGGCCTCGTCGTCAGCCTCTACAACCAGCAGGAGGTGTGGCCGATCTTCGGCTACGAGGGCGAATCCTACTCCAAGGGCGGCTACATCGCGCGCGGTTTCGACGACATAGAGTGGCTCTGAGCCCTTCCGTCGTTCTGAAACCCGGCAAACAGGAATTCATGGGAGGAAACCATGGCAGCTTCATTTGATCTCAACAACGACGGCGTGGTCGTGATCATCGGCTCCGGCGCCGGCGGCGGCACGCTCGGCAACGAACTCGCCCAGAAAGGCGTCGATGTCGTCATCCTCGAGGCCGGCGCGCGCCACGAATACGAGGATTTCATCAATGACGAGTGGGGTTCCTTCAGCCAACTCGCCTGGACGGACAAGCGCACAACCTCAGGCGACTGGCGGGTGTCGAAGGATTTCCCCAATTTGCCGGCCTGGATCGTCAAATCGGTCGGCGGCTCGACCACGCACTGGGCCGGCGCCTCGCTGCGCTTCCAGGAGCATGAGTTCAAGACGCTCTCGACCTACGGCAAGCTGGAAGGCGCCAACCTGCTGGACTGGCCGGTCACATTGGCCGAGATGGAGCCTTACTACGCCAAGGCGGAAGCCAAGATGGGCGTCACCGGCACCAATGGCTGGCCGCGGCTGCCCGGCAACAACAACTTCAAGGTGCTCAAGGCCGGCGCCGACAAGCTCGGCTATAAGGAATGTCATACCGGCAACATGGCAATCAATTCGGTCGAGCGGGACGACCGCAACTCCTGCCAACAGACCGGCTTCTGCTTCCAGGGCTGCAAATGGGGCGCCAAATGGTCGACGCTCTACACCGAGATTCCCAAGGGTGAGGCGACCGGCCATCTCGAGGTCCGGCCAAACGCCATGGCGATCAAGATCAACCATGACGCTAGCGGAAAAGTGACCGGCGTCGTCTATGCCGACAAGGACGGCAAGCTGCAGGAGCAGAAGGCCCGCATCGTTGCCGTCGCCGGCAACTCGATCGAAAGCCCGCGCCTGCTGCTGAACTCCGAGTCAGCGAAGTTTCCGCAAGGGCTTGCCAATTCGTCGGGGCAGGTCGGCAAGAACTACATGCGCCACACCACCGGTTCGGTCTACGCCATTTTCGACCAACCGGTGCGAATGTATCGCGGCACCACCATGGCCGGCATTATCCGCGACGAGGCGCGGCACGATCCCTCACGCGGCTTTGTCGGCGGCTATGAATTCGAGACGCTGTCGCTCGGCTTGCCCTTCATGGCCGCCTTCCTCAATCCCGGCGGCTGGGGCCGTTCCTTCACCACCGCGCTCGACCACTATGATCACATGGCTGGCCTGTGGATCGTCGGCGAGGACATGCCGCGCGCGGAAAACCGCGTCACGCTGCACAAGCACGAGAAGGACGCGCACGGCATGCCGATCGCCGACGTGCATTTCGATGATCATCCCAACGACACGGCGATGCGCAACCATGCCTACAAGCAGGCCACAGCGCTTTACGATGCGGTCGGCGCGACGCGCTCCTTCCCGACGCCGCCCTATCCCTCAACCCACAATCTCGGCACCAACCGGATGAGCGAAAAGGCGGAAGACGGCGTCGTCAACAAGCACGGCCAGGCGCACGACATCAAGAACCTGTTCGTGTCGGACGGCAGCCAGTTCACGACCGGTGCGGCTGAAAATCCGACGCTGACGATCGTGTCGCTGGCTATCCGCCAGGCCGAATACATCGCTTCGCAAATGTCGGCCAAGACGATCTGAGCCGTCCTCCCGGATCGCTACGCGGAACGCGCATGGCGCGTTCCGCCTTTTTCACTAGGACTCACTATGCGCCGACCGGCTGTCCGTCCCTGCGGCGGATGGCGACGACGGAAGGTCGCGGCAACTGGCCGTCTTTGAAATCGGGCCATAGCGTCTGCGCCTTGTCGAGCGTCTCGGCATCTTCCGCAGGGTGCTGCACCGACAGGAACAAAGTCGTGCCGTCCGGCGTGAAGCACGGGCCGGTCGCTTCGGCGCCGTGCGGGCAGGTGAACAGCAGCTTCGGCAGGCCGCGCGCCGCACCTTCGGTGTCGACGCCATAGACGCCGTCCGGCAGGTCGAAATCATTGGCGCCGTCCGTCGCCACCCACAGCCGCCCCGCCGGGTCGAAGGTGATGTTGTCGGGGCAGACGAACCAGCCATTGTCCGACGTGTCCGGATGAAAAGTGGCGCCGACCTTGGCATCTTTCGGGTTGCCGCAGAGCACGAACAGGTCCCAGGCATACTTTTCCGCCGTGTGGTCGGCATCCGCGCCGCGGCCGCCGGGCGGGATCAGTTCGACAATATGGCCCCAGAGATTTTCCGGCCGCGTGTTGGCCGGATTGACCTTTGACTGGTCGCGCTTCTTGTTCTTGGTCATCACCGCATAGACGCGGCCGGTCACCGGATTGGTCTCGATGTCCTCGGGCCGGTCCATCGGCGTGGCGCCGAGCGCATCTGCCGCAAACCGCGTCTTCAACAGCACCTCGGCCTGGTCGGCAAAACCGTTCTCGACGGTAAGCTTGCCCTGGCCGTGCACCAACGGCAGCCACGTCATCGAGCCATCGGCATCGAAGCGGGCGACCGACAGCACGCCATCGTCGAGCAGATCGGCGCCGGAGGCCGGGTTGGCCTTGTCATAGGCCTTGGCCGAGACGAAGCGGTACATATATTCGAAATAGTCGTCGTCACCCATATAGACGACAACGCGGCCGTCCTTGTTGAGGACCACGGTCGAGGCCTCATGCGACATGCGGCCAAGTGCCGTGCGCTTCACCGGCCTGGACTGAGGATCGTAAGGGTCGATCTCGACCACCCAGTCGAAGCGGTTGGCCTCGTTCGGTTCCTTGTCGAGGTTGAAGCGGTCATGGAAGCGGCCGCGGCCATAGATGTCGGAGCCGTCGAAGCCGTAACGGTCGAGCAGGTCGGCAGTCGGCGCCTTTTTCGGGTCGCCGCCGAAAATGTCGGACACGCCTTCCTCGCAGGTCAGCACCGTACCCCAGGGGGTGAAACCGCCGCTGCAATTATAGCTGGTGCCGAGCACTTTCGTGCCAGTCGGGTCGGCCGAAGTTTTCATCAGCGCATGGCCGGCAACCGGTCCGGAAACGGTCATTTCGGTGTTGGCGGTGATGCGGCGGTTGAGCGGGCTGTCCGCCACGCTTGCCCACTTGCCGTCCTTCAATTGCACCTCGACGATCGAATGGCCCATCGCGGCCATCCCGAGATCGACCTGTTCCTTGGTCATCGTCTTGCCGGCATCGCCCTCGGTCATCCCCGGAAACATCACATTGGGCGAGATGTATTCGTTGTTGACGCAGAGCAGGCCATGATCGGAATTCACCGTGCCCTTGGGCAGCGGCATGAAGGCGATGTAGTCGCAATTGTAGCCGAAGCGCTTTTCCTGTTCCTCCGCCGCGACCTTGTTGCCGTCGAATTCGGCGAGGCCGGCTGCAAGCGGGTCGCCCCAGCGCGCGACGATGGTCGTCTCATAGCCTTCGGCGGCGGCATGGGTCTTGCCGTAGACCCGTTTGAGCTCGGGAAAGCCGAGCGTCGACTGCGCTGCGGCGGCATGCGTTTCGCCGGCAAACAAGGAGCCGACAAAGCTGCCGCCGGCAATCAGCGCGCCGGAGGCGAGGCTGCCTTTCAAAAGAGACCGGCGCGAGACGCGCTCGGCAATGATTTCGCGGATGACGGGGGAGGATGAAGACGGTGTATTGGCCATGGTGTCTGCCTCTCAGGGTGGATGTTACGGCGCACCGTTGCCCTAGTCTGCTTAGGCAACATTCACATGACATAAGAGGAAGGTTTTGCCGCAACTGGGCGCGGCACTACGCATCGCTCAGCCCTTGGTGCAGGTCGAGGCGGTGAAGGCGCCGTCGGGCTGCTTCAGAATGATGTCGAATGACGGGGCGGTCTCGCCGTCCAGTGTTGCCTGTGTCATGGAGACGGAGTTGCCACCGGTGGTATAGCCGCCCAGCGGCCCGAGCCAGGTGATCTCGCCATTGGCATTCATCTGATAGTTGTAGCCTTGCGTCGCGGTGCCGAATGTCACCGGACCACTATAGACATTGCCCTTGATGGTGATGTCGCCGAGGTTGAGGAAGGCGCCGAGCAGGTAGACCTCGCAATGATAGGTGCCGTCCGGAAGCTTGCCCTCGCTGAAATCGGCGCGCGCGGCGCCGCTCGTTGCCATCAGCAGCAGGATGCCGGAAATGCATGAGGTGCGAGATGTCATGACGTCACTCTTTTGAGGGCGAGCTTGCCCTATTTTTGCGCGGTACCGCAACATTTTCAGCCCGGAACACACGGCCGGAGATCAAAAACTAGGCATTTGTCTCAATTGGGCAAAAATTAGGCAAAAGCCATGTGCGCTGCGCAAATTTGCCTCAATCAATTTTCGCCGGCTACCACTGTTTTCTCGAGGCTAATATACCAACCGGCTGATAACGCTCGGCTATTCCATCTTCGTGAGCGGCGCCTTTGCGTTTGGCACGGCAGTTGCATTGCATTATCGCGGTGCAATCAAACAGCTTGGGAGTCTTCGGTATGAGGGGTAATTTCTCCACAATAACAAAAATGTTTTCGGCCGGCGTGGTCGCCGCCGGCCTGTCGATGTCGTCTCCGGCCCAGGCCGCCGAAGACACGATCAAGGTCGGCATTCTGCATTCGCTGTCGGGGACCATGGCGATTTCGGAGACGACGCTGAAAGACGCCATGCTGATGCTCATCGAAGAGCAGAACGCCAAGGGCGGCCTGCTCGGCAAGAAGCTTGAGGCGGTCGTTGTCGATCCGGCCTCCAACTGGCCGCTCTTCGCCGAGAAGGCGCGTGAGCTGATCTCCAAGGACAAGGTCGCCGCCGTGTTCGGCTGCTGGACTTCGGTGTCGCGCAAATCGGTGCTGCCGGTGTTCTCGGAACTCGACAACATCCTGTTCTACCCCGTCCAGTATGAGGGCGAGGAAAGCGAGCGCAACGTGTTCTACACCGGCGCCGCCCCGAACCAGCAGGCGATTCCCGCTGTCGATTATCTCATGAGCGAAGACGGTGGCTCGGTGAAGCGCTGGGTGTTGGAAGGCACCGACTACGTCTATCCCCGCACCACCAACAAAATCCTCGAGGCCTATCTGAAGGCCAAGGGCGTCGCCGCCGAAGACATCATGGTCAACTACACGCCGTTCGGCTTCTCCGACTGGCAGACCGAAGTCTCCGCAATCAAGAAATTCGGCTCGGCCGGCAAGAAGACCGCCGTCGTCTCGACCGTCAATGGCGACGCCAACGTTCCGTTCTACAAGGAACTCGGCAACCAGGGCATCAAGGCCGAGGACATCCCGGTCATGGCCTTTTCGGTCGGTGAGGAAGAACTGGCCGGTCTCGATACCGCGCCGCTGGTCGGCCATCTCGCTGCCTGGAACTATTTCGAGAGCGTCGACACACCCGAAAACAAGAAGTTCATCGCCGACTGGCACAAGTTCATCAAGAATGACAAGCGCACCACCAACGACCCGATGGAAGCTCACTATATCGGCTTCAACATGTGGGTGAAGGCGGTCGAAAAGGCTGGCACCACCGATCCCGACAAGGTCATCGACGCCATGGTCGGCGTGTCCGTGCCGAACCTCACCGGCGGCTATTCGACCATGATGCCGAACCATCACATCACCAAGCCGGTGCTGATCGGCGAGATCCAGGCCGACGGCCAGTTCGAGACCGTGTCGCAGACGCCCGGCCTCGTGATGGGCGACGAATGGTCCGACTATCTGCCCGATTCCAAGGACCTGATTTCGGATTGGCGCGCGCCTCTGTCCTGCGGCAACTTCAACGTTGCCACCGGCAAATGCGGCGGCAAGGGCACGAACTGATCCCTCCCGGGACTGACCGATCGTGGACGCGTCCACGATCGGTACCGCCAAGCGTCCGGGCGCTTCAGCCCGCCCGGACGCGGAATTTCCCCACAGAAGAGTATCTGAACGGATGATCCTGTTGCGCACTCTCGGCCTCATGCTGGTGTTCCTGGTGGCAAGCCTATTGCCGTCGAACGCAGCCGAAGCCGATCTGCGCGCCATCGTCGCCAAATTCGCCACGGGCACGGGCTTTGCCGCCACTGAGGCTGTTGTGCGCGAACTTGCCGCCACCGGCGATCCGCTGGTTGAACGGCCGCTTGCAGCCCTCGCCGAAGGCAATCTCTACATTCGTAAAGCCGATTCAGCCGTCTTCGTCGGCAGTGAGGCCGCCGACAGCGTCACGCTGCTCGACCCGCTGAGCGGCGAGAAAGCCGGCGACGCCGCCAAGGCCGACATCACCAAGATCAAGGTCAACAACACGCTGCGTCGTGTCATCCGAGATGCGCTGGGAACGCTGACGTTGCGCGCGAAAGATCCTTCTGTCCGCATCGCCGCCGCCGACACCATGTTCAAGACCCCCGATGCCGCCAATATCGAGCCGCTCGATGCAGCCATCGCCGCCGAGACCGACGCCAAGGTCAAGGCATTGTTCGAACAGGCGCGCGCGGCATCGGTGCTGGTCTCCGACAAGCCGGAGGCCGACAAGCTTGCCGCCATTGCCCTGATCGGCGCGCGCGGCGACCGCGACGCGGTCTCGCTGCTCACCGCGGTCGAGGCCAATGCGCAAGGCGCGGTCAAGGATGCCGCGACGGCGGCAATCGCCAGCATCAATTCGAGCCTGGCGCTGTGGGATGCCGGCCAGAACATATGGTACGGCATCTCGCTTGGCTCGGTGCTGCTGCTGGCCGCCATCGGCCTCGCCATCACCTTCGGCGTCATGGGCGTCATCAACATGGCGCATGGCGAGATGGTGATGCTCGGCGCCTACACCACCTTCGTCGTCCAGCAGGTGATCCGAACCTCATTCCCCGGCCTGTTCGACTGGTCGCTGGTGATCGCGCTGCCGCTCGCCTTCCTGGTTGCCGCTTCCGTCGGCCTGATCATCGAGCGCGGCGTCATCCGTTTCCTCTACGGCCGGCCGCTGGAAACGCTGCTCGCAACCTGGGGCGTCTCGCTTGTCCTGCAGCAGGCGGTGCGCTCGATCTTCGGACCGACCAACCAGGAGGTCGGCAACCCCTCCTGGATGTCGGGATCGTTCGATGTCGGCCAACTCGCCGTCACCTGGAACCGCCTCTGGATCCTGGTCTTCGCGCTCACCGTCTTCGGCGTGCTGCTCTTTGTTATGAAGCGCACGCCCTGGGGCCTTCAGATGCGCGCCGTCACCGCCAACCGCCGCATGGCCGCCTCGATGGGCATCAGGACGCCTTGGGTCGATGCGCTGACCTTTGCGCTCGGCTCCGGCATTGCCGGCATTGCCGGCGTCGCGCTCAGCCAGATCGACAATGTCTCGCCCAATCTCGGCCGCGGCTACATCATCGACAGCTTCATGGTCGTGGTCTTCGGCGGCGTCGGCAATCTCTGGGGCACGCTGGTCGGCGCCTTCTCGCTCGGCATCGTCAACAAGGTTCTCGAACCCTATGCTGGCGCGGTGCTCGGCAAGATCGTCGTGCTGGTGCTGATCATCCTGTTCATCCAGAAGCGCCCGCGCGGCCTGTTCGCGCTCAAGGGCAGGGCGGTGGAAACATGATCACGGGACGCTTCTTCGCCGCGGGTGCCGACCGTCGCATCGCCATCACTATTTTCATCCTGCTGACGGCCGCCATTATCGTGCCGCTGCTCAACCTCGCAGTGTCGCCGCAAAGCGCGTTCTATATTCCGTCCTACATCGTCGCGTTGACGGGCAAGTACCTCTGCTATGCATTGCTTGCCTTGGCGCTCGATCTCGTCTGGGGCTATTGCGGCATCCTCTCGCTCGGCCATGGCGCCTTCTTCGCCCTCGGCGGCTATGCGATGGGCATGTACCTCATGCGCCAGATCGGCTCGCGCGGCGTTTACGGCAATCCGATCCTGCCCGATTTCATGGTGTTCCTGAACTACAAGGAATTGCCCTGGTTCTGGACCGGTTTCGACCACTTCTGGTTCGCCGCCATCATGGTGCTGGCGGTGCCCGGCCTGCTCGCCTTCGTCTTCGGCTGGTTCGCCTTCCGCAGCCGCGTCACCGGCGTCTATCTCTCCATCATCACCCAGGCGATGACCTACGCGCTGCTGCTCGCCTTCTTCCGCAACGACATGGGTTTCGGCGGCAACAACGGCTTGACCGATTTCAAGGATATTCTGGGCTTCAACGTGCAGGCCGACGCCACCCGCTCGGCCCTGTTTGCCGCCAGCGCCATCATACTCGCGCTCGCCGTCTTCATCACCTGGGCGATCGTCGGCTCCAAATACGGCAAGCTGCTAATGGCGGTGCGCGACGCCGAGAGCCGCACCCGCTTCCTCGGCTGGCGGGCGGAGAACGTGAAGCTGTTTGCCTTCACCGTCTCGGCTGTCATGGCCGGCATCGCCGGCGCGCTCTATGTGCCGCAGGTCGGTATCATCAATCCCGGCGAATTCGAGCCGTCCAATTCCATCGAAGTCGTGATCTGGGCAGCCGTCGGTGGGCGCGGCACCATTGTCGGCCCGATCGTCGGCGCGCTGCTGGTCAATGCCGGCAAATCCTGGTTCACCGGCCTGCTGCCGGAGTTCTGGCTGTTTGCGCTCGGCGGCCTGTTCGTCGCCGTAACCCTGTTCCTGCCCAAGGGCATCGTCGGCATGTGGGATTCCTGGCGCGGTAACGCTCGGGCGATGCGGGCTGCAGCGATTGCAGAGGAAGCGGGCACAGACCCTGATGCCCCGCCGCCATCGAAGATCGTGCGCAGCGCAGCAACAACGCCCGGTGCCTGGTCCGCGTCCGGGCCTGAACCGCAGCCGGCGGAATAGAGCGATGTCGAAGTCCAACACCATCCTCTATCTCGACGGCGTCTCGGTCTCCTTCGACGGTTTCCGCGCCATCAACAATCTGTCGCTGGTGCTCGACAAGGGCGAGATGCGCGCCATCATCGGTCCCAACGGCGCCGGCAAGACGACGATGATGGACATCGTCACCGGCAAGACCCGGCCCGACGAGGGCGAAGTGTTCTTCGACGGCCAGGTCGATCTGACCCGGCACGACGAGGCGGAGATCGCCATGATGGGCATCGGCCGCAAATTCCAGAAGCCGACCGTCTTCGAAAGCCACAGCGTCGAAGACAATCTGATGCTGGCGCTGAAGGGCCCGCGCTCGATCTTTCCGGCGCTGTTCCATCGCCGCTCGGCCGCCGAAGCCAGACAGATCGACGACATCCTCGGCATCATCCGGCTGGGCGACAAGCGCCACGATCTGGCAGCCAATCTCAGCCATGGCCAGAAACAGTGGCTGGAGATCGGCATGCTGCTGGCGCAGGACCCGAAGCTGCTTTTGGTTGACGAGCCGGTCGCAGGGATGACCGATGCCGAGACCGAGGAAACCGCGCGGCTGCTCAAGGACATAGCGCGCGACCATTCGGTCATCGTCGTCGAGCACGACATGCATTTCGTGCGCGAACTCGGCGTCAAGGTCACCTGCCTGCATGAGGGCTCGGTGCTGTCGGAAGGCTCGCTCGATTTCGTCTCGGCCGACGAGCGGGTCGTCGAAGTTTATCTCGGGAGATGAGCATGGTCTGGCGGGTGCAATTCCATCGCTTCGACTTTTCGTTCCTCCGCTTCTGGAGAAGGCGCTGACATGCTCGAAGTTTCCAACGCCACGCTCCATTACGGCGCTGCTCAGGCGTTGCGCGGTGTGTCGCTGACGGCGGGTGCCGGCAAGATCACCTGCGTGCTCGGCCGCAACGGCGTCGGCAAGACCAGTTTGATGAGATCGATCGTCGGCCACCACCGGCTGACGAGCGGAAGCGTTGCCTTCGAGGGGAAGGCGCTCGACCGGAGCGCGGCGTATGATCGCGCCCGGTCGGGCATCGCATTCATACCGCAGGGCAGGGAGATCTTTCCGCTGCTGACGGTGCGCGAAAACCTGGAGTCCGGCTTTGCGCCGTTGAAGCGCGCCGACCGCAACGTGCCGGCGCATGTCTTCGAACTGTTTCCGGTGCTGAAGCAGATGCTGGGGCGGCGCGGCGGCGATCTCTCAGGCGGCCAGCAGCAGCAGCTCGCCATCGGCCGGGCGCTCGTCATGCGGCCGAAACTGCTGGTGCTCGACGAGCCGACCGAAGGCATCCAGCCCTCGATCATCAAGGACATCGGCCGCGCCATCCGCTATTTGCGCGATCAGGCCGGCATTGCGGTGCTTCTGGTCGAGCAATATCTCGATTTCTGCCGCGAGCTCGCCGACGAGGTCAACATCATGGACCGCGGCCAGATCGTCCACACCGGCCCGGCCGAAGATCTCGACCGGGCGGACGTCAGGAAGTTTCTGACGGTTTAACGCAGGTCGACGGCTGCACGGATCGTACACGTCGAAGATTGGCTGAAATGCCCACAATCACTTCGTCATTCTAGGGCGGAGCAAGGAGCGGAGCGACGCGCGCAGACCCTAGAATCCATGCCGCGACATCAGCCAAAGAGTGCCGCGATGCAGAACAAGATCGCTTCTGCGGCACATTGGCCATTCCACATTCTGCACCGTTAATGACGCTTCTTCGTCCCGGCATGGATCCCTGGGTCTTCGCTCCGCTTCGCGTCGCTACGCCCAAGGATGATGAAGTCGCGAAGGTCCGCACCCGTTGCGTCGGACTTTCGTCCGAGGCCGCCACACTCTGGCACGCCGAATACTACATGCTAGTCTTTCCTAGGCCTCGGTGAGTCGGCCGCTTCCGTATCAGTCTGGTTCTGTAGCAGATCGAGGGAATATGCTGGCTCAGCCTGCAAGTTCCACGCAAGCAAGCCACCCTAGCTTCCCTCGCAGTTCTGATTGTCGGTCAATGCGTTCAGATAATCTTGCCAGGAGAATGGGCTATGGAACGGTTCGTCGAGGACCACCAGAAACGACGGCTGACAGAGCGTGTCGACATCATCACCGCCATCAACATTCTGCGCTCGCAAGGCTACCAGCAGGATGAGCTGATCGGCGAAATCACCAAGGTTTTCTACGTCGACCTCGACACTTACAACGAGATCGTCATAGCGGCCTAAAAGCGCGTCGCGCCTGAACGGCCTCATGCGACGCGCTTTGGGGTGTTGTTTTACGTGTGGTGAGGTTCAGGCCGGCTGAATATCAGCCCAGCCTACCCGGCGCGCCGGAAGGCGAGCACACGGTTGCGGCCGCCGCGCTTGGCGCCGTAAAGCGCCTTGTCGGCGGCGCTGAGCACCTTGTCGAATTTGGTGCCGCCCTCGCTGCCGAAGGCGTAGCCGGCGCTGACGGTGCAGGACAGCAGGCGGGTCTCGGTATCGATCCGGCGCATGGCAAAACTGGCCCGGATCCGCTCGGCTATGAATTCCACCTTTTCAGGCAAGGTGCGATCGAGCACCAATGCAAATTCCTCTCCGCCCATGCGCGCGGCGACATCGCCCGGCTGGAGATTGGCGGTCAAATCCTTGGCGAACAGTTTCAGCACCTCGTCGCCGGTGGCATGGCCGAACTCGTCATTTATCGCCTTGAAGCCGTCGAGATCGAACACGATCACGGCGGTGAAGGACCGGACCGGCGTTTTGCCATGCAGGTCGAACAAAGCGCGCCGATTGAGCAGTCCGGTCAGCGGATCGGTCAGCGCTTCGCGGCGATGATGCTGCGCCAGGCGTCCCTGGTTGAGCGCCAGCGAGAGCGCGCCGATGCCGGTCATGCACGCGATGACGACGATGAGGCTGAAATCCTCGGCCCAGTTGCTCGGCGCATGGCCAAGCACCAACCTGCCATCCCAGACAAGTGCACCGGAGCACAGCACGAAGGAAATTGCGGTGGCGGTGTAGAGCCCGGCAATGCCGAGGATCGGGGCAGGGAATTCCGTGCGGCCCTTCCAGTATTCATAGGCCGTCGCAAACAAAAGCAGCGCGGCGAAGGCATTCTCCAGCATGAAGCCCAGCCCGTCATAGCCAAGCGCCATCGGCGGCAAGGCGACTGCCAGCGAGACGCCGGCGCCGACAGCGATGCGCGGCAATGGCGAGCGGCCGGTCGTGAATTGATGGGCCGCGCCCAGCATGGTCGCGAAGCCGAGCAGCAGGAACGTGAAGCTGGCGAGGCCGAGCAGGCGCCCGGGCGCGTCGATATAGGCCTGGTAGGCGAAGACGTCGGCAACGATCAGAAGCACGCTGACGGCCCAGGTCAGCAGGAATTTTTCCGAGCGCGCGGTAAGCCAGATGCCGAACAGCGTCAGGCCGAGGCAAGCGGCGGAAAACCCGACAGCCAACAGAAGGGAACTGTAGTCGAGCGACATGCCCTCGTCCTTGCGCGCGGCGGCCGGCCTCTAGAAAGGACCCGCACCGGATTTATGCAGGAAGGAGGTATCGATAAGGTTACGATGCGCATAAGCTATCACGCTTCGGTTGATCGTAGCAATTCTGGGTTGAAACCCTTTTCAAGGGAAAGCGCTACCCGGATTTCCGGGAAAACCGTTCCACACTTTTCCTGGAATTGCTCCTAATGCATGTCGCCCAGAAGTGTGCCGCGGTTCTGGGACAACGGCATGCATCAAGACAAAGACTTAAATCGCGTCGTATGAATCCGTTTCAGCGCGACGCGCTTTAACCGATCAGCTCACCCGCTTCATCAGCGCCATGGCGCCGAACGGCGCGCGCACCTTGCCCTCGGTGATGAAGTAGACGAACACATCGCGCGGTTTCACCGGCGCGTCGAAAGTCGGATCGGCGCGCCGCAGATCGGCCGGCTGCTTGCCTTGCGCCCAGGTCTTCACCCGCGCTGCCCATTCGTCCAGGCCATTCGGCGTATAGCAATCCGGATTGTCGTCGCTGCCGGTCTGCAGCCGCGCATAGATAAAATCGCCGGTGATGTCGGCGATACCAGGATATTTGGCATGGTCGGCATAGACGATTGCCGCCTTGTATTTGCGCGCCAGGCCCACAAATTCCGGCACGCTGAAACTGTCGTTGCGCACTTCCAGCGCATGGCGCAGCGCCACGCCATCCTGCTTTTCCGGCAGCAGCTTCAGGAAGGCCTCGAAATCGTCGGCGTCGAACTTTTTCGTCGGCGCGAACTGCCACAGGATCGGACCCAGCTTGTCGCCCAGCGCGGCAATGCCGGAGCCGAGGAAGCGCGTCATGGACTCGCCGGCTTCGCCAAGCACGCGGCGGTTGGTGACGAAGCGATTGCCCTTCAGCGAATAGACGAAACCGTCCGGCGCCTCGCCCGCCCATTTGACGAAGGTCGGCTCCTTGAAGCTGGAATAGTAGGTGCCATTGACCTCGATGCTCGGTACCTGGCGGGTGGCGTAACTTAGCTGTTTGGCCTTGGAAAGCTTGTCCGGGTAGAAAGACGTATCCCAGGGTTCGAAAGTCCAGCCGCCCATCCCGGCGCGGATTGTTCCTTGGCTGATCATCGTCTTCCTCCCAGTTCTAAAAATGCGGTCAGGCTATTTTTCCAATCGGTTTGATCATGTCGACCACGGTCCATCCGGGACGGTGGGGATTGGCTCGGCGGCCCGTTTCGTGGAAGCCATAGGCCGTATAGATCTCGATGTTCCGCTCCATGCGCGAATTGGTGTAGAGCCGCACCTCCGGCACACCCCATAGCCGCGCCTGTTCCTGGGCGAAGTCGAGCAGCGCGGTGCCGAGTTTCCTGCCCTGGAAAGCGGGGGAGACCGCGACGCTGAAGATCATCGCATGATCGGGATGGCGCTCAATAACGATCAGCCCGGCGAGTTCCGCGCCGCTCTCCAAGAGCCAGACCTCGCCACGCTCGATGCGTGGCGCATAGTCCTCGGTGACTGGGAGCGGCGGCGCGCCTAACAGGGGCGTGTAGTGCTCATAGGCGGTCTGCGTCAGCGAGACGACTGCGTCGAGATCACCGGCAAGCGCCTGTCGGACTGTCATTCAAAGCTCTCCAGGCGCCCGACCGGTCTGTCAGTTACTCCGCCGCTTCGCGCTTGCCTCCGGGCCGCCGCTCCAAAAGCTCCTTCAGGAACTGGCCGGTGTAGCTGCGCTTTTCGCGCACGATCGCTTCCGGTGTGCCTTGTGCCACCAGTTCGCCACCGCCATCGCCGCCTTCGGGGCCGAGGTCGAGCACCCAGTCGGCGGTCTTGATGACTTCGAGATTGTGCTCGATGACCACCACGGTGTTGCCCTGGTCGACCAGTTCGTGAAGCACTTCCAGCAACTTGGCGACGTCATGGAAGTGCAGGCCGGTGGTCGGCTCGTCGAGGATGTAGAGCGTCTTGCCGGTCGCCTTGCGCGACAATTCCTTGGCGAGCTTGATGCGCTGCGCCTCGCCGCCCGACAGCGTCGTCGCCTGCTGGCCGATATGGATGTAGCCGAGGCCGACCTGCTTCAGCGTCTCCAGCTTGTCGCGCACCCCGGGCACGGCGGCAAAGAAATCGACGCCTTCCTCGACCGTCATGTCCAGGACGTCGGCGATCGACTTGCCCTTGAACAGGACGTCGAGCGTCTCGCGGTTGTAGCGCTTGCCGTGGCAGACGTCGCACGTGACGTAGACGTCGGGCAGGAAGTGCATCTCGATCTTGATGACGCCGTCGCCCTGGCAGGCCTCGCAGCGGCCGCCCTTCACGTTGAAGGAGAAGCGGCCCGGCTGATAGCCGCGGGCCTTGGCCTCGGGCAACCCGGCAAACCAGTCGCGGATCGGTGTGAAGGCGCCGGTGTAGGTGGCCGGGTTCGAACGCGGTGTGCGGCCGATCGGCGACTGGTCGATGTCGATGACCTTGTCGAGGAATTCGAGGCCCTCGATGCGGTCGTGATCGGCCGGATGCTCGCGCGAGCCCATGATGCGGCGCGACGCCGCCTTGAACAGCGTCTCGATCAGGAAGGTCGATTTGCCGCCGCCAGACACGCCGGTGACGGCGGTAAAAGTGCCGAGCGGGATTTCGGCAGTGACGTTCTTGAGATTGTTGCCGCGCGCGCCGACGATCTTCAGCCGGCGGTTTTTCTTGGCCTCGCGCCTGACACCGGGCGTGGCGACTTCGAGCGCGCCCGACAGATATTTACCGGTGATCGAGTTGGGATTGGCCATCACCTGCTGCGGCGTGCCCTGGGCGATGATCTCGCCGCCATGAATGCCGGCGGCCGGACCCATGTCTACGACATAATCGGCATGCAGGATGGCGTCCTCGTCATGCTCGACGACGATCACCGTGTTGCCGATGTCGCGCAGATGCTTGAGCGTGTCGAGCAGGCGGGCATTGTCGCGCTGGTGCAGGCCGATCGACGGCTCGTCCAGCACATAGAGCACGCCGGTGAGGCCGGAGCCGATCTGCGACGCCAGCCTTATGCGCTGGCTCTCGCCGCCCGACAGCGTGCCGGAATTGCGCGACAGCGTCAGATAGTCGAGGCCGACATCGTTGAGGAAGCGCAGGCGGTCACGGATTTCCTTGAGAACGCGCACCGCGATCTCGTTCTGCTGGTCGTTGAGATGTGGCGGCAGTTCGGTGAACCACTGGTCGGCCTTGCGGATCGACAGCTCTGTGACTTCGCCGATATGCTTGCCGGCGATCTTCACCGCCAGCGCTTCCGGCTTCAGCCGGTATCCCTTGCAGACCGGGCAGGGCGTCGCCGACATGAAGCGCTCGATCTCCTCGCGCATCCAGGCGGATTCGGTTTCCTTCCACCGCCGTTCGAGATTGGGAATGACGCCCTCGAACGTCTTGGTGGTCTTGTAGGAGCGCAGGCCGTCATCATATTGGAAGGTGACCTCGCGCTCGCCGGTGCCGCGCAGGACGGCTTCCTTGGCCTCTTCGGTCAGGTCTTTGAACTTGTCGCCGAGCTTGAAGCCGTATGCCTTGCCCAGCGCTTCCAGCGTCTGCGCATAATAGGGCGAGGTCGATTTCGCCCACGGGCTGACGGCGCCGTCGCGCAGCGAGACGTTTTCGTCCGGCACGATCAGGCTGGCGTCGATGGCGCGCTGATTGCCGAGGCCGTCGCAGGTCGGGCAGGCGCCGAACGGGTTGTTGAACGAGAACAGCCTGGGCTCGATCTCCGGAATGGTGAAGCCGGAAACCGGGCAGGCGAATTTTTCCGAGAACAGGATGCGCTCATGCGTCTCGTTCTTCGATTTGTTGACCGAGTCCTCGCCGGTCTGGCTGGCGTCGAGCGGCCGGTCGGCGAACTCGGCCACCGCCAGCCCTTCGGCGAGCTTCAGCGCCGTTTCGATGGAATCGGCAAGCCGTGTCGCCAGGTCGCCGCGCACGACGATGCGGTCGACGACGACGTCGATGTCGTGCTTGTACTTCTTGTCCAACGCCGGCACATCGGCGATCTCATAGAAGACGCCGTCGACCTTGACGCGCTGAAAGCCCTTCTTCTGCAGCTCCAGCAGTTCCTTGCGATACTCGCCCTTGCGGCCGCGCACGATCGGCGCCAGCAGGAAAAGGCGCGTGCCTTCCTCGACCGCCAGCACCCGGTCGACCATCTGTGAAACCGTCTGGCTCTCGATCGGCAGGCCGGTCGCCGGCGAATAGGGGATGCCGACGCGCGCGAACAGCAAGCGCATGTAGTCGTAGATCTCGGTGACGGTGCCGACCGTCGAACGCGGGTTCTTCGACGTGGTCTTCTGCTCGATCGAGATGGCCGGCGACAGGCCGTCGATCTGGTCGACATCCGGCTTCTGCATCATTTCGAGGAACTGGCGCGCATAAGCCGACAGGCTCTCGACGTAACGGCGCTGGCCCTCGGCATAGATGGTGTCGAAAGCAAGCGACGATTTGCCGGAGCCCGACAGGCCGGTCATGACGATCAGGCTGTCACGCGGCAGGTCGAGATCGACATTCTTTAGGTTGTGTTCGCGTGCCCCGCGAATGGAAAGGTATTTATGGTCGGCCATCGCCGGTCGCCGCCTCAGGTCTGGTGTCAGTGGGATCGGCGGGTTTTCCCGGCCATTCCCTATGTAGGTATTTTTGCCGCCACGTCGAGAGACGCCACACTTCTCGACCAAAGCCGTTTAACCGTCTTTCGCGCGAACGGGCAAGCGGAAAGAACAAAGACCGAACACGCTCCTGACAAAGCTGTGCAGAAACTGACAAGGGTGTTTCAGAAACTGACCCTGACGTAAGCTCCCGGCGATCACATTTTCCGTAACCGGCTATTCAAGGTTGACGCCGTCGAATCAGGGGCGCACTCTGCCGGAGTCAACGGAGCCGGCCGTCTTTGATGGCCTCGCCGCCCATAGCGGCCTGCGAGACGCCGCAGGTTTTTGCGATTTGTGCTTCGGATTGACACCAGTCGCAACGGACATAGGAGCGGAGCATGACGCCACCGGATAGTCCCTTGAGGCTCCACCTGCTAGTGGAGCCGCGGCGGGCATAAGTGCCAGGTAGTTTCAAGGCATTGGAGTGTATGCGTCCAAACGAACGCATCGCGTCAGTCCAACAAACCACCAGACAAACCGTGACCTGCCGAATCCCACAAAAATCAGAGACGGCTAGTCGGATCGTCGGCTGAATGCCGCGAGCATCCGAAATCAAAGTCGGTATAACACTACCGGCAGTTTGGATTTGGAATCCAAAAAAAGCCCCGACCGTTAGCGGAAGCAACGGCGGGGCTGTTCTTTTGCGAGGAAGTCGTCGGCGTAGGCTTTCTCTCCCGTATAGTAGCTGGGAGAAGGGGCTACCGGCGCGGCGGCTTGATCCCACCCGTGCCGACATCGACAGTGATGCTGCCGGAAATCCTGACATCGGTGTCGCCGATCTTGAACGTGCCGTTCTCGCCGGCAGACAGCGCGTCGTCCGGCTCCGGCTGCGGCGCGGGCTTGGCGATGCGGTAGTCGCCGGTCACGCCGGGCAGGGCGCCTTTCCGCGACGTGCTGGTGCTGCCCCCGGCAAAGGCCATGCTCGATGTCGCCGCCGTGATGGCAATGGCTATGGTCAGTCTGTTCAGGTGGTAGCGCATGGCAAGACTATAGTGCCGCGCTCAAGGCGAGGCCAGACCAGCGGCGTTGAAATTGAGGGAACACCGGCCTGCATTCAATCCGCCGATCAGGCCGCTGCCTGCTTGCGGGTGTCGAAGACGTGGTCGACGAGGCCCCAGTCCTTGGCCTCCTTCGCGGTCATGAAGAAATCGCGGTCGAGCGTGCGTTCGACCTCTTCGTGGGTGCGGCCGCAATGGTGAGCGTAGAGGTCGGCCATGTGCCGCTTGGTGCGCAAAATGCCTTCGGCGTGACGCTGGATGTCGGAGGCCTGGCCCTGGAAGCCACCCAAAGGCTGATGCAGCACGATGCTGGCATTGGGCAGCGCGATGCGCCGCCCCGGCGTTCCCGCCATCAGCAGGAAGGAGGCCATCGACGCGGCAAAGCCCATGCACACGGTCGACACCGGGCAGCTGACATATTGCATCGTGTCGTAGATGGCGAAACCGCTGGTCACCACGCCGCCCGGCGAGTTGATGTAGAGCGAGATCTCCTTGTCGGGATTGTCCGATTCCAGCGACAGGAGCTGGGCGCAGACCAGCGCCGACATGCCGTCATTGATCTCGCCATTGACGAAGATGATGCGCTCGCGCAGCAGCCGCGAGAAAATGTCGAAGGCGCGTTCGCCGCGGCTCGATTGCTCGATCACCATCGGCACCAGATTGGCAAAGCCGCTCATCTCATTGTCTCCGTTTTGATTTTTCCGGTTCAGGCGGCGCGCAGCAACAGGCGTGGCGCGTTGGCGGCGACAGGCCGCTTGGGCTTGTATGCGCGCAGCCAGAGCCGGCAGCCGGCGCCGGCCATCGCGACCGCAGGCGTCAGGACAAACCCGTCATGGACGATGCGCAGATGCGTGCCGCCGGAAACGGTGCGGGCGAGTGTGAAGGTGACGATGCTCCCCAGCTCCTCGCGGTCGGCGTCGCCGGAACGCTCGCGCCAGGAATAGCGCAGCAGGCGCCCCGGTTCGGCATCGAGCACTTCGCACTCGATCGGCTTCTCAGGCCCGGCAAAGGCAAAGCGGCTGCCGGTTTCCGGATTGATGTCGTTCGGCATCATCCATTCCGCCAAGAGGTCCGGCACGGTCAGTGCCCGCCACACTTTTTCCGGTGCGTCCGGCAGATCGCATTCGAAGGCGAGGGCATCTTTGGCGGTCTGCGTCTGCTTTTCGTCGGTCATTGGTCCATGTCCTTCAAAACGGCCTTCAGTCTTTCGATGCGCTCCGGCCAGAATGCGCGGTAGCGTTCGATCCAGCCGAGCAGCGGCTCGAGCCCTTGCGGATCGGCGCGATAGTAGGCGTTGCGGCCGGCGCGTCTTTCGCTGACCAGGCCTGCGCCGCGCAGCACGGCAAGGTGCTGCGACACCGCCGGCTGCGACACGCTCATGCCGGTGCGCAACTCCGACACGCTCATCTCGCCGGAAGTCAGCCGCTCGTAGACGGCGCGTCGCGTCGGGTCGGCCAGGGCGCGAAAAATCTCTGCTTCGATCATGGCAAAAGCATAAGTCGATACTTATCGATTTGGCAAGGGGTGTTTTGAATGCCGCGTATTGATTGGATCCTGCCGGGCCTCTAAGCCGTGGGGAACAAGATGGGCCGATCATCGCGAGGCAGGAGTAGTATTTATGAATTCCAACGTCGATCTTTCGTCCGCCGAGAACCTCAACGAGGCTCTGAGGCTCTATCGCCGCCTCGTACTCGGTATAGGAGCGATCGCCGTCATCGGTTTCGTGGCCGTGATCTTGTTGGCCAAGCTGGGTACGGCGCTATCGCCGCCATACGGGATTTACATCTTCGGCGAAGGATTGGGGACCTGGGGCCTGATCGCGGTGGTAGCGGCGCTCGTCGCTCAGGTGTGGTGGCACGGGCGCGCGATCGGGAAATTGCTGAATGACCCGGCTCTGAAATCTGAACCTGCAGTCGGGCTGATGTCGGCGCCAACCGTGATCGCACAGCGCGCCCATGGCATGGGCATGGAGTGGAGCGGCTTTTTCGGTCCGTTGCGGCCAGCTAAAAAACGGCGCTGACGACACCGCTTCTCGCCCCTGCGTGTCAGCTAAATCCACGCGCCCGCGTCGGCGATTGCTGCCATTCCTTGACAATCCGTGGTTAACAGTATAGGAACGAAAAGGGAACAAAAACCTTGTGGGAAAAGCCAGCCGCGGCAAGCCAGGATTGTGCGCGGCCTGTAAGGTGAACGACTTGAAATTTGTTTCGGATGAGCACGGAGAAGTGTCATGGCGGGTAGCGTCAACAAGGTCATTCTGGTCGGTAACCTCGGCGCGGACCCTGAAATCCGCCGCCTGAATTCCGGTGACCCGGTCGTCAACATCCGCATCGCCACGTCGGAAAGCTGGCGCGACAAGAATTCCGGCGAGCGCAAGGAAAAGACCGAATGGCACAACGTCGTCATTTTCAATGACCAGATCGCCAAGGTCGCCGAGCAGTACCTTAAGAAGGGCATGAAGGTTTACGTCGAAGGCCAGCTGCAGACACGCAAATGGCAGGACCAGACCGGCGCCGACAAGTACACGACCGAAGTCGTGCTGCAGAAATTCCGCGGCGAGCTGCAGATGCTCGATTCTCGCGGCGAGGGCGGCGGTCAGGTCGGCAACTATGCCGGCGGCGGCGGCGCGAGCCGTGGCTCGGATTTCGGCCAGTCTGGCCCCAATGAGAGCTTCAACCGCGGCGGCAACAGCGGTGGCGGCGGTTCCAAGGGCGGCGGTGGCGGCGGCTCGTCGCGCGAACTGGACGACGAAATCCCGTTCTGAGCTGACGATAGTCAGCGATATCTGAGGAGAGGGCGCGATGTCGCTCGGACCGCTTCTATCGGCGCGCCCTCCCATTCCATGGCACGCCTTCGCGGCCCTTGCCGCGCTTGCCATTGGCGCTACGCAACTGGCGCTGCCGAAAGGCACGACGCGTCATCGTGTCGTCGGCTATACCTGGGCGGCGCTGATGCTGGTCGTCGCCATCTCCAGTTTCTGGATCCAGCAGATACGCCTCGTCGGTCCGTTCAGCCCGATCCATCTCTTGTCGATGTTAGTGTTGATCGCCGTGCCGCTGGCGGTCTGGCACGCGCATATGCATCGGGTCGCCACACATCGCAGGGTCACGATATCGCTGTATGTTTTCGCCCTGATCGGCGCCGGCGTGTTCACGCTGCTGCCGGGGCGGATCATGCACACGGTCGTCTTCGGCCAGTGACGCTTTCTGAAAGGAAGATTGCCGTGAAAGCCCGGATCAAATGGGTCGAGGAGCGCACCTTCGTCGGCGAGTCCGGGAGCGGCCACAAGGTTGTGCTGGGAACCGCCTCCGGGCCGGAAGGCAAGACGCCGGGTCCGAGCCCGATGGAGATGGTGCTGATCGGCACCGGCGGCTGCTCGGCCTATGATGTCGTCCACATCCTCGAAAAAGGCCGCGAGGCGATCGAGGACTGTGTTGTCGAACTCGACGCCGACCGGGCCGAAACCGACCCGAAAGTCTTCACCCGCATCCACATGCATTTCATCGTCACGGGCCACGCGCTGTCGCGCGACAAGGTCCAGCGCGCCATCAACCTGTCGATCGAGAAATACTGCTCGGCCTCGGCCATGCTGGCCAAGACGGCTGTCATCACCCACGATTTCAAGGTCGTCGATACGGCGGTGGAGTAGGGGCTGCCGTTACCCCGCCATCAGCGCCTTGATGCCATCCGCGACGAACTGAACCGCAAGCGCGGCCAGGATGACGCCGAGCAGGCGGGTGAGGATCGAGCGGCCGGTCTGGCCGAGGATGCGGTCGATGCGCTCCGACAGCACGAACACCAGATAGGTGATGGCAAGGCAGACGAAGATGATGCCGACCAGCGCCGCTTGTGCTGCAAAACCCTGAAACGAGCCCGACAGTAGCACGGTCGCCGAAATCGCACCGGGGCCGGCGATCAGCGGGATCGCCAGCGGGAAGGCCGCGATATTGTGGATCATGTCCTTGGTGATGGCGACGTCGCCGATCTTCTCCTTGCGGTCCTGGCGGCGCTCGAACACCATTTCGAACGCGATGAAGAACAGCAAAAACCCGCCGGCGACGCGGAAAGCCGGCAGCGTGATGCCGAACACCGACAGGATGGAGGCCCCGGCCACCGCAAACAGCGCCATCACCAGGAAGCCGATGATCGAGGCGCGCACCGAGACCTGCTGACGTTCCTCGCGGTTCATGCCGCGTGTCACCGCGAGGAAGAGCGGCGCGAGACCTGGCGGGTCGATGGTCACCAGAATGGTGACGAAGGCGTTGAACAGGCTGTCGAAACTCGGCATCGCTGACCCCTCCCGCCGGGCCGGACCCCTGCGCCACGATAGTGGTAGAGCAAAGCCTGGCCGGTGGGAACCGTCTGAGATGGCGGTACCGGAGACGCCGGCAGTGTTAGGCGGCAGCGTTGCAACAGGCCTCCAGGCGATAGCCGTCGGGATCGACGATGAAGGCAGCGTAATAGTTCTCGCCATAGTCGGCGCGCAGCCCCGGCGCGCCATTGTCGCTGCCGCCTGCACGCAAGGCGTCGGCGTGAAAGGCGTCGACGCTCCGCCTGGTCGGCGCGGTAAAGCAGAAATGCAGACCGGACTTCTCGTCCGATGGCACTGGCCGCTCCGCGTCGTTCACCCACAGCGCGACGGCTTGCGCACCATAACCCAGTGAGCCTGGCGACTGGCTGAGGCAGGAATAACCGAGCGGCTTTAGCGCGGCATCGTAGAAGGGCTTCGAAACGTTGGTGTCGCGGACGCCGATCGAGACATGGTCAAGCATGCTTTTGGTCACCTTTTTGCAATATGTTGCGTCATCAGTCGTGGGCGACGCGGCGCGCCAGGAACTCGACTTCGAGACGCCATGTCTTGCCATCGTCGTGCGAACGCTCGCCGAGCCAGCGGAAGCTGTCTTTGGTGATGCGCGAAAAGCTCCAGCGGACCGAGGAACCAGTGCCGTCGGCGCCGACCTGCACAATCGTGTCGCCTTCGGCGCGACCAAGCTGGCGGCTGTAGTATTGGTTGCGCGGGTCGCTCCAGAAGATGTGCCAGGCATCCGAGCCGGGATCATAGGCCCGAAGCGTTGTGCCATAGAAAGTCCATTTGCGGAGCGAGGGCGAGGGGCCGGCATCGCGTGCGGGCAGGATCCATACGTCCTGGATCGCCCTGCCTTCCAGGACCCAGCCGAAATGCACCTCGCCGCGTCCGGTGAGAACCGTGCCGTCCTCGAGATGGCGCGTGGCATCGAATGTCCAGGCGCCGACGAAGCGGCCGTAGAGATCCAGCTTTTCAGCCAGGCCGGAATTGGGGCCGTCGCTGTGGAGCGCTTCGGCAAAGGAGGATGTACCGATCATACTTGCTGCCTTCGTAGTGTCAGGAGGCTGCAAGCGATAGGCCCCGACCGGGTGTCGCGCTTGGGAAAAATTGCTATCTTTCAAGCCATGACGACGAGCGAACAAAACCTGGCATCGGGGCAGGGTTGGTATGTCTGTGACGTGCTGTGCACGGCCGGCGCCGGCGACCGCCCGTTCGAGGAGGCGCACGACACCTTCTGCGTTGCCGCTGTCACCAGCGGCACCTTCCGCTACCGCACCAGGCAAGGCGCCGCCATGCTGGCGCCGGGCGCGATCCTGCTCGGCAATGTCGGCGCCTGCTATGAATGCGGGCATGAGCATGGCGCCGGCGACCGTTGCCTGTCCTTCCACTTCGCTCCGGCCTATCTCGACCGCATCGCCAGCGACGTGCCCGGCGCGAGCAAGCTCGCCTTCGGCGTGCCGCATATGCCGCCCTTGCCGGCGCTGGCATCGCTGCTGGCCGAGGCGGAAGCGGCGCGCGAGATGGTCGACATCGACGCCTTTGAAGAGCTTGGCCTGCGAATTGCCGGCGCAGCACTGGCAGTTGCCGGCGCAGCACTGCCCGTCGCCAGCGATGCGGTGCCTGGCGTTCGACCGCCGAGCCGCCGCGACCAGAAACGGGTTGCCGAGGCGGTGCGGCAGATCGAGCTCAATGCCGACAGGCCGGTCTCGCTTTCCGAGCTTGCCTGCGCGACGGCGACCAGCCCGTATCATTTCCTGCGCACCTTCCGGCAGGTCGCCGGCATGACGCCCTATCAGTTTCTGCTGAGAACCCGGCTGCACCGCGCGGCGGTGCGGCTGCGCATGTCAGGCGATGCCATCTCGGAAATCGCCTTCGAGGCCGGTTTCAACGATTTGTCGACGTTCAATCGCCGTTTCCGGCGCGTCATGGGTGAGACGCCTGGCCACTATCGCTCCCGGCGGGTGGCTACCCGCTGACGCGTCTGTCTGCCTCCAGATACGCTCTTGACTTGGAAAACTGTCCTTCGCAGGCTTTTGCCCCTGGCGGCGGCGAATGCGTTATGGCCAAATCGTCGCAATCAGAGGTATCCATTTGAATTTACCGCTGAAATTGTCGTTGGAAAAGCACCACGAATATTGGAGTTTCGGCCGTGCTTCCTATATAAGCGGTCAATGATTCCTGATTAGATTGTGATCCGATTTGACCGACCAAAAACCCCCGCGCGGCGCCGACGGCGGCCCCACCGGCATCGAGCCCATCTCCATCATCGAGGAGATGCAGAGCTCCTACCTCTCTTATGCCATGAGCGTGATCGTCAGCCGTGCGCTGCCCGATGTGCGCGACGGCCTGAAGCCGGTGCACCGCCGCATTCTCTATGCGGCGCATGAGAGCGGTTACCACTGGAACCGCAAATATGTGAAGTCGGCCCGCCCGGTCGCCGACGTGATGGGTAAATACCATCCGCATGGCGACGCCTCGATCTACGACGCCTTGGTGCGCATGGCGCAGGACTGGTCGCTGCGCGTTCCGCTGATCGACGGGCAGGGTAATTTCGGCTCCATCGACGGCGATCCGCCGGCGGCGATGCGCTACACCGAATCGCGGCTGACCAAGGTCGCGCATGAACTCCTGGAGGACATCGACAAGGAAACCGTCGATTTCCAGGAGACTTATGACGCATCCGACACCGAACCGAAGGTGCTGCCGGCCCGCTTCCCCAATCTTCTGGTCAACGGTTCCGGCGGCATCGCCGTCGGCATGGCCACCAACATCCCGCCGCACAATCTGGCCGAGATCTGCAACGGCGCCATCGCCATCATCGACAATCCGGCGATCGATTTGCCGGCGCTGATGGAGATCATTCCGGGTCCCGATTTCCCGACCGGCGGCATCGTGCTCGGCCGTTCCGGCATCTACAGCGCCTATGCGACTGGCCGTGGCTCCATCGTCATGCGCGGCAAGGTCAATGTCGAACAGCGCGGAAACGACCGTGAATCGATCATCATCACGGAAGTCCCGTACCAGGTGAACAAGGCCTCGATGATCGAGAAAATGGCCGAGCTGGTGCGCGACAAGCGCATCGAAGGCATTTCCGACATTCGCGACGAAAGCGACCGCCAGGGCTACCGCGTCGTCATCGAGCTGAAGCGCGACGCTGTCGCCGATGTCATCCTGAACCAACTTTATCGCTTCACGCCGCTGCAGACCTCCTTCGGCGCCAATATGGTGGCGCTGAACGGCGGCAAGCCGGAAGTGATGAACCTGACCGACATGCTGAAGGCATTTGTCGGCTTCCGCGAAGAGGTGATTAGCCGGCGCACGAAGTTCCTGCTGCGCAAGGCGCGTGACCGTGCCCATGTATTGGTCGGTCTCGCCATAGCCGTCGCCAACATCGACGAAGTGATCAAGCTGATCCGCACCGCGCCCGATCCGCAGACGGCGCGCGAGCAGCTGATGGAGCGGCGCTGGCCCTCCGGCGACGTCGAGTCATTGATTCTGCTTATCGACGATCCGCGCCATCGCATCAACGAGGACGGCACCTACAACCTGTCCGAGGAACAGGCGCGCGCAATCCTCGAACTGCGCCTGCAGCGCCTGACCGCGCTCGGCCGTGACGAAATCGCCGACGAGCTGAACACGATCGGCGACGAGATCAAGGATTACCTTGACATTCTGTCGTCCCGCGCCCGCATCCAGCAGATCGTCAAGGACGAGCTTGCCGCCGTGCGCGACGAGTTCGGCACGCCGCGCCGCACCGAGCTCACCGACGGCGGCGCCGACATGGAAGACGAGGACCTGATCCAGCGCGAGGACATGGTCGTCACCGTCAGCCATTCCGGCTACATCAAGCGCGTGCCGCTGTCGCTCTACCGGGCGCAACGCCGCGGCGGCAAGGGCCGCTCCGGTATGTCGACCAAGGAAGAGGATTTCGTCACCCGGCTGTTTGTGGCCAACACGCATACGCCGGTGCTGTTCTTCTCCTCGCGCGGCATCGTCTACAAGGAAAAGGTCTGGCGGCTGCCAATCGGCAATCCGCAGTCGCGCGGCAAGGCGCTGATCAACATGCTGCCGCTGGAGCAGGGCGAGCGCATCACCACCATCATGCCGCTGCCGGAGGACGAGACCAGCTGGGGCGAACTCGACGTCATGTTCGCCACCACGCGCGGCACCGTGCGCCGCAACAAGCTGTCCGAATTCGTCCAGGTCAACCGCAATGGCAAGATCGCCATGAAGCTGGAGGAGGAGGGCGACGAGATTCTCGGCGTCGAGACCTGCACAGACAATGACGATGTGCTTTTGACCGCCAGCTCCGGCCAGTGCATCCGCTTCCGCGTTGGCGATGTGCGCGTCTTCCAGAGCCGCAATTCGGTCGGCGTGCGCGGCATAAGCATGGCCGAGACCGACCGCATCATCTCCATGTCGGTGATCGAGCATGTCGATGCTTCACCGGCGGAACGCTCCGCCTACCTCAAGCGGGCAGCACTGGAGCGGCGGCTTGCCGCCGAGGTGACCGGCGAGGAAGAAGAGATTGCACTCACCAATGAGGAGATTGGCGAGGAGACCGAGCTTTCCGACAGCCGTTACGAAGAGCTCAAGGCGCATGAGCAGTATGTGCTGACGGTGACCGAATATGGCTACGGCAAGCGCTCGTCATCCTACGATTTCCGCCTGACCGGACGCGGCGGCAAAGGCATCCGCGCCACCGACGTGTCGAAGGTGGCCGAGATCGGCCAGCTGGTGGCGACTTTCCCGGTCGGCAATGACGACCAGATCATGCTGGTTTCGGATGGCGGCACGGTCATCCGGGTGCCGGTCAACGGTATCCGTTTCGCCAGCCGCGCCACCAAGGGCGTGACCATCTTCAACACCGCCGAAGGCGAGAAGGTGGTTTCGGTCGAACGGATTTCGGAGCCGCAGGCCGACGAGGATGTCGAAGAGGGTGTCATTGAGGCCGGCGCCGGAGATGCCGTACCGGACAGCACCGAATAGGTTTGAGCAACAACGCCGGCCCGATGGGCCGGCGCAAACAAGAAACTAGCAATAAATCAGGGGCGACGATGGGGCCAGCGAGCGCCGAAACCTTCGAACCGCTTTGTGCGGACACGGACGCGCTCTGCCTCGCTATGCAATCCGAATGCGGTGGCGATCAGCATGGCGACGGTCATTGCGGTGGCGAGCATGTAGATCAGCATGTGCGTGTTCTCCTGCGCCTATCCAACGGTTAGATCGGGTTTTGGTTTCATCTTCCGAAGTGCAAACTAGCGAACGCGGCGTGAAGTCTTCGTGATCAAGGCATTCATCTGTCGTTCATGTCTGCGAAAAGGTTCACGCAGATGTTCCCAATCGCATTTGCCTTCCGCCCAATGCCCCGCTAGAAGCACCTCCCATGACCGATCGCATCGCCCTTTATGCCGGCTCCTTCGACCCGCTGACCAACGGCCATCTCGATGTCCTGAAGGCATCGCTGGCTGTCGCCGACACGGTTTATGCGGCGATCGGCACCCACCCCGGCAAGACGCCGCTGTTTTCCTTCGACGAACGGGTGAAGCTGATCGAGGCCGCGACCAAGGCCGAATTTGGCCGCGACGGCGACCGTATCAAGGTCGTCGCCTTTGACGGGCTGGTCATCGACGCGGCCCGCAAGCATGGCGCCTCGATCATGATCCGCGGCCTGCGTGACGGCACCGATCTCGACTATGAGATGCAGATGGCTGGAATGAACGAGACGATGGCGCCGGAACTGCAGACGGTTTTTCTGCCCGCCAGCCCGTCGGTACGCACCATTACCGCCACACTTGTGCGCCAGATAGCCTCGATGGGCGGCGACATCCGTCCGTTCGTGCCGGCCGCCGTTGCCGGCGCGCTCACCGCCAAATTCGCGAAATAGTGCATGTCGCCCAAAAGTGGATGCCGGTTTTGGGGCAACGACATGCACCCTAACAAAGACCTTCGGAGATCCCTTATGCAGCTGAAAAAGCTCGCCTCGTTCCTCGTCGTGCTTGCCGGTCTCGTGACCGCATCCGTTTCGGCCTTCGCCGCCGAGCCGGAAAACACCATGATCATCACCTTGAAGAACGGCGACGTCACCATCGCGCTGCGCCCTGATCTGGCGCCCAAACATGTCGCGCAGATCAAGAAGCTGGTGCGCGAAGGCGTTTACGACGATGTCGCCTTCCACCGCGTCATCAACGGCTTCATGGCGCAGACCGGCGACGTCAAGTTCGGCAACATGAAGAAGGGGTTCAGCCCCGAAGCCGTCGGCACCGGCGGTTCCGAGCTGCCTGATCTTCCGGCCGAATTCTCGCAGAGCGAACATTTCAAGCGCGGCACGCTCGGCATGGCCCGCTCGCAGGATCCGAACTCCGCCAATTCACAGTTCTTCATCATGTTCGCGCCGGCGCCAAACCTCGATGGCCAGTACACCATCGTCGGCAATGTCGTCAGCGGCATGGAGCTGGTGGACAAGATCAAGAAGGGCGACGAGGCCGACAACGGCACGGTCAGCGACCCCGACCGCATGATCAAGGTACGCATCGCCGCCGACAAGTAAACCTATCAAATCATTCTGTTTTCTGAGATAAAGGAGATCCGACATGGCTGAGATCAAGGACCGCGAAAACGCGCTCATCCTGGAAACGACCAAGGGCAAGGTCGTCATCGAACTGTTTCCCGACCTGGCCCCCGGCCACGTCGCCCGCATCAAGGAACTGGCCCGCGAAGGCGCCTATGACGGCGTGGTTTTCCACCGCGTCATCGAAGGCTTCATGGCGCAGACCGGTGACGTCAAGTTCGGCAATTCGACCAAGCCCACTTTTGCCCCCTCCCGCGCGGGCATGGGCGGTTCCGAGAAGCCTGACCTGAAGGCTGAATTCTCCAACGCCAACCATGGCCGCGGCACCTGCTCGATGGCCCGTTCGCAGAACCCGAACTCCGCCAATTCGCAGTTCTTCATCTGCTTCGACGATGCCGCTTTCCTCAACCGCCAGTACACGGTCTGGGGCCAGGTCATCGAAGGCATGGACAATGTCGACAAGATCAAGCGCGGCGAGCCGGTGGTCGATCCCGACAAGATCGTGTCGCTGAAGGTCGCGGCCGACGTCAAGTAAGGACAAACGACGATGATGGGCGTGGTCTGGTCGCTGCTCGGCATCCTGTCAGGCGCCTTCATCGCCGTCCAGGCGCCGATCAACTCGCAGCTGGCGCGCGGCCTGGGGCTCCCGGTCGCGGCTGCTGCGTTTTCGTTCCTGTCGGGCGCGATCGTGCTTGGTATTATCTCCATTGCCGTTGTGCGGCTGCAGGACATCTCGCTCGACTGGAAGGCGCCGGCGCCTTGGCTGTTCATCGCCGGCGGCATGCTCGGCGGTTTCTATGTTACCCTGTCAACCATTCTTACGCCGCGCATTGGTGCAGCCGCGTTGATGGCGTTCCTGGTTGCCGGCCAGTTGCTGGCCGGCATGCTGATCGATCGCGTCGGCATTCTCGGCGTGGCGGTGCGCGAGATTTCGCTCGGCCGCATCGCCGGCGCGGTGCTGCTGTTGGCCGGAGCGCTGCTCGTCCGGCTCTACTGATGCGCGTCGATCTCTTCGACTTCGACCTGCCGGAGGAGCGCATCGCGCTGCGCCCGGCCGAGCCGCGCGACAGCGCCAGAATGCTGGTGGTCAGGCCAGGCGAAGACTTTGCGGACCGCGCGGTGCGCGACCTTCCGTCCTTGCTCAGAACGGGCGACGTGCTGGTCTTCAACGACACCAAGGTCATTCCTGCCCAGTTAAGAGGCATCAGGCGGCGCGGCGAAGCGCAGGCGCAGGTCGACGCCACGCTGCATATGCGCATGGCGCCGGACCGCTGGCTGGCCTTCATGCGGCCTGGCAAGCGCATCGCCGCCGGCGACCGCATCCATTTCGGCCATGACGGCAATTCCTGTTTTCTCGGCCAACTCGACGCCACGGTGATCGAGAAGGGCGAGGCCGGCGAGGCGTTGCTCGGTTTCGACCTCTCCGGCCCGTTTCTCGACGAAGCGCTGCGCGCCGTCGGCCACATCCCGCTGCCGCCCTATATCGCGTCGAAGCGCGACGACGACGCGCGCGACCTGACCGACTACCAGACCATCTATGCCAAAGAGGAAGGTGCTGTGGCAGCGCCCACCGCCGGCCTGCATTTCACGCCGGAACTGTTTGCAGCACTCGACGCAAAAGGCATCGAGCGCCGCTTCGTCACGCTGCATGTCGGCGCCGGCACCTTCCTGCCGGTCAAGGCCGATGACACCGCCGACCACAAGATGCATGCCGAGACCGGCTCGGTCAGCGAAGCGACAGCCGACGCTCTGAATGGCGCCAAGGCGCGGGGCGGGCGCATCATCGCTGTCGGGACGACCTCGCTGCGCCTGCTGGAGAGCGCGGCACGGCCTGATGGCTCGCTGACCGCCTGGTCCGGCCCGACCGACATCTTCATCACGCCGGGCTATCGGTTCAAGACCGCCGACCTGCTAATGACCAATTTCCATCTGCCGCGTTCGACGCTGTTCATGCTGGTTTCGGCCTTCAGCGGCCTAGATACGATGCGTGCGGCCTATGCTCATGCCATCGGGAACGATTACAGGTTCTATTCCTACGGAGATGCAAGCCTGCTTTATCGAGCGGAGATGAGCGATGGACGATGACCTGCAGGCCTTTGATCGCGAAAGCCTGATCGCCGAAGTGAAGAAATTGCGTGCCGGCATTCGCCAGCATCGCGATGCCACCGGCCACGATTTGTGCTGGCATCACCCCGATCTGTGGGATCTGTTGCCGGAAAAGACCGATCCATCGATGCCGTGCCGCCCTGGCCGAGATTCATGCGCGGCTGCATCCACTACCGGCAGTCGCTCGACAGACAGGCGCCGGGCGCGCCTGTCCATGACAGGGAATTCAATGGCTGAGACATTCACCTTCAAGATCCTCGCCACCGACGGCAAGGCGCGGCGCGGTTCCATCACCATGCCGCGCGGCGAAATCCGCACGCCGGCCTTCATGCCGGTCGGCACCGGCGGCACGGTCAAGGCCATGTATATGGACCAGGTGCGCGGCGTCGGCGCCGACATCATCCTGGGCAATACCTATCATCTGATGCTGCGCCCCGGCGCCGAGCGCGTGGCGCGGCTTGGTGGGTTGCATGAATTCGCCCGCTGGCCGCAGCCGATCCTGACCGACAGTGGCGGTTTTCAGGTCATGTCGCTGTCGAAGCTCAGAAAATTGACCGAGAAGGGCGTCACCTTTCGCTCGCACATTGACGGCGCTGCCTACGAGATGTCGCCGGAGCGCTCGATCGAGATCCAGGGCCTGCTCGATTCCGACATCCAGATGCAGCTCGACGAATGCACAGCGCTGCCGGCCGACCTCAAGCAGATCGAGCGCGCGATGGAGCTGTCGCTGCGCTGGGCCGAGCGCTGCAAGACAGCGTTCGGCGATCAGCCCGGCAAGGCGATGTTCGGCATCGTCCAGGGTGGCGACAACGCAGCTCTCAGGGTGCGTTCGGCGCAGGCGCTGAGCGCGATGGAACTGAAGGGCTATGCGGTCGGCGGCCTGGCCGTCGGCGAACCGCAAGCGGTGATGCTGGATATGCTGGAGATCACCTGTCCGGAATTGCCTGACAACAAGCCTCGATATCTCATGGGCGTCGGCACGCCGGACGACATCGTGAAATCGGTGGCGCGCGGCATCGACATGTTCGACTGCGTGATGCCGACCCGCGCCGGCCGCCATGGCCTGGCCTATACCAGGCGCGGCAAGGTCAATCTCAGGAATGCCCGCCATGCGGACGATCCGCGGCCGCTGGACGAGGAGAGTGACTGCCCGGCGGCACGCGACTATTCACGCGCCTATCTGCATCATCTCGTGCGCTCGCAGGAGGCGCTGGGGGCGATGCTTCTGACCTGGAACAACCTGTCCTACTATCAGAAGCTGATGCAGGACATTCGCGCCGCGATCGAGGCCCGGGCCTTTGAGGCGCGCACGGCTGAGATTTCCGAGGCATGGGCGAGGGGTGATATTCCGGTGCTGTAGCCGGGCCTCAGGTACTGAGCGAATTCGCTGCGCGCAAGCTGCAGCCGGTGATCTGAAAGCTGCCGTCGGGCTGCTGTTCCAGCGTGTAGACCGCCTCATAGTCCTTGCCGTCGGGTCCGACGATCAGCACTTGCTGGATTATCGAAGTTGGCCCCATCTGCTCGACCTTGCCGAAGGAATAGCTCTGCGGCTGGCGCACCGGCGGATAGCCGTTGGTCACCATGTTCATGAAGGTGTCGACGGTCGGAAAGATGCGCTTCACATTTGGAGCGGCGAAACTGTACGCCTTGGCGCCATCATTGGCGATGAGCGCCTTCAACTGACCATCGATGACGGCCTGGCCGGCCTTGACTTCGGCGTCGCCGGCAAGGGCTGCCGAGACGAACAACGCGAACAGCAATGAAACGACTGCGAATGCGATGCGGCGCATGGCCTGTCTCCATTGTCCTCAACAAAACCTGTCCCAGGACGCATCATACCATACGCTTGGCGGAGCCTCACGGTTTCAGCAACCGCAATATTTGCCACGCAAGTGCCACAAGATCATGCTTAAGCCTCCTTTAACGCGGGGCGCGCATCGTAGGGACGGGTGGGGACCCGTTCGCGCAACCAGGGGACGACCATGTTCAAGCAGCCGATCGACCGGCGCCTTTTGCTGAAGGGCGCGGCAAGCCTCGCAGTTTTGGCTCCCTTGCCCGCCTGGGCAAGCACTGGGCCGACCGTCACGGAAGTCGCCTTCGACCCCGCCATTCCAGCGCTCGGCAACCCCGATGGCGATGTCACCATCGCCGAATTCGTCGACTATCAGTGCCCGATCTGCAAACTCGTTTTCGTCGAGCTGAAGAAGTTGATGGAAGAGGACAGCGGCATTCGGCTTGTGATGAAGGACTGGCCGATCTTCGGCGACGTGTCGCGCGACGCGGCGCGGGTGACGCTGCTGAGCGGCGAACAATATGCCGCGGCGGTCGATGCGCTGATGACCAACCAGCGCGGCCTTTCGGAACGCCGCACCAACGACATCCTTTCTTCCGTCGGTGTCGATGTGGCGATGGTGCGTGCCGACCTCGCCATCCGTGAACCCGACATCGACGCTGCCCTTGTCCGCACCGAAGCCCAGGCGACGGCTTTCAAGCTGCGCGGCACGCCAGCCCTGGTCATCGGCGGCAACTTGTATCGGCGCGGCATGCCGGTGTCCGAACTGAGACAAGCCGTCGCCAAGGCGCGCTCGGCCTGATGCTTGAAAGCCGGGCGGCAGTCTGCCACAAGGGCCGCTTGTGTGCTGAAGCTTGATCGGGACCGGCAATGAAGACGTTTTTCATGCAGATAAAGTGCGATCTGGGCAAGTCCTATGAGGTCGCCAGCGCGCTCGCCGATGCCGAAATCGCCTCGGAAATCTACTCGACCGCCGGCAATTACGACCTGCTTGCCAAATTCTACGTCGACGACGAGGAAGATGTCGGCCACTTCGTCAACGAGAAGGTGCAGATTATTCCCGGAATCAAGGACACCTTCACGGTCGTCACTTTCCGCGCATTCTAAAGCAATTCCAGGAAAAGTGTGAAGCGGTTTTCCGTCCGGAATTGCGGCAAAGCAAAAAGCCATGGCAGGTCGCCGTTTCCATGAAACGGTGAACTGCTATGGCCGCATCAGGCACTTGCCCGGCGACAAGGCAGAGCCTGATTAAGGTCCTGTTCCGACTGCCCGAATTTTGGGCAGTCGGAACATACTGATCGCCGATATCCTCCAAATCACCGATTGCGCTTGATTTTCTCCCGCGACGCCAGTGAAATGGCGTCACAGGGGAGTATGCGATTGGCAGCGTTCGATGAAATGCTTCCGGAAGTTTCCGGGCTTAGACAACCGTATACGGCTTACGACCGCTGGCTGAAGGAGCAGGACCCGGCCAGGCTTACCGAAAAGATGCAGGACGCCGAGCGCGTCTTCCGCAAGACCGGCATTACCTTCGCCGTCTATGGCGAGCAGGAAGCCTCCGAGCGGCTGATCCCCTTCGACATCGTGCCGCGCATCATCTCCGGCAATGAATGGCGAAGGCTGACGCAAGGCATCGAGCAGCGCGTGCAGGCGCTGAACGCTTTCCTCGACGACATTTACCACCGCCAGGAAATCCTGCGCGCCGGCCGCGTGCCGAGGGAGCTGATCGCCAGGAACGAGGCGTTCCTGCCGGAAATGATCGGAGTGCGGCCACCGGCCGGCGTCTACACCCACATTATCGGCGTCGATATCGTCCGCATCTCGGAGAACGAGTTCTACGTGCTGGAGGACAATGCGCGCACGCCGTCGGGGGTCTCCTACATGCTGGAGAACCGCGAGACGATGATGCAGCTCTTTCCCGAGCTGTTCCAGCAGATCAAGGTGCGGCCGGTGGAGAATTATCCGCAATTGCTGCGCCAGTCGCTGGCGGCAGTGCGGCCGCAAAGCACCAAGGGCGCACCGACCATTGCCGTGCTGACGCCGGGCAGCTTCAACTCCGCCTATTTCGAACATGCCTTCCTCGCCGACCAGATGGGCGTGCAACTGGTCGAAGGCCAGGATCTGCGCGTTGTAGACGGCCACGTCGCCATGCGCACGACCGAAGGCTACAAGCAGATCGACGTGCTTTACCGGCGCGTCGACGATTCCTTCCTCGATCCGCTGACCTTCCGGCCGGACTCGGCCCTTGGCGTGCCCGGCATTATGGACGTCTACCGCGCCGGCAACATCACCATCGCCAACGCGCCGGGAACCGGCATCGCCGACGACAAGGCGATTTATTCCTACATGCCCGACATCGTCGAGTTCTACACCGGCCGCAAGGCCATCCTCGGCAACATCCCGACCTGGCGCTGCTCGGAGCCCGACAGCCTGAAATACGTGCTCGAACACATCCATGAGCTGGTCATCAAGGAAGTGCACGGCTCCGGCGGCTACGGCATGCTGGTCGGCCCGGCTGCGACCAAGAAGGAATGCCAGGATTTCGCCAAGAAGCTGCAGGCGAAGCCCTCCAACTACATCGCCCAGCCGACGCTGGCGCTGTCGACTTGCCCGATCCTGACCGAAAAAGGCCTGTCGCCGCGCCATGTCGATCTCAGGCCCTATGTTCTGGTCTCCGACCGAATCCAGATCGTTCCCGGCGGCTTGACGCGGGTGGCGCTGAAGGAGGGGTCGTTGGTCGTGAATTCCTCGCAAGGCGGCGGCACGAAGGATACGTGGGTGTTGGACGATTAGGTAGGGAATAGGGCAGTAGGCAGTAGGCAGTAGGCAGTAGAGGGACAAGAAATGCCATATTCCACAGAGATTCAAATGCTTACTAATCCCTACTCACTATTCCCTACTCACTAGCCCGAAGGCCACTTCACATGCTTCTCGGCCGCACCGCCAACGGGCTCTACTGGATGAACCGCTATATCGAGCGGGCGGAAAACATGGCGCGTCTGGTCGATGCCGGCCTTCGCATGGCTCTGACCCGCACCCAGAGCGCGTCGGAAGAGTGGAATTCGGTGCTGCTCAGCGCCGGCTCCGACGTCACCTTCACGCAGAAATACAAGGACTATACCGCCGCCAACGTCGCCGACTTCCTGCTGCGCGACACCTCGAACCCGTCGAGCACGATGTCGGCGATCGAGACCGCTCGCAACAATGCCCGCATGGTGCGCACCGCGCTGACGCGCGAGACGTGGGAGAGCATCAACGAAGCCTGGATGGCCCTGAAGCGCATGCTGGCAAAGCCGATCGACGAGCGCGACCTGCCGAGTGTGCTCGACGCCATCAAGCGCGAGACGGCGCTGATCCGCGGCTCGTTCTACGGCACGATGCTGCGCAACGAGATCTTCGACTTCTCGCAGCTCGGCACCTATGTCGAGCGGGCCGACAACACGGCACGCATCCTCGACGTGAAATACTACGTGCTGCTGCCGTCGATCTCCTGGGTCGGCTCGAGCCTCGACAACTACCAGTGGGAATCGATCCTGCGCTCGGTGTCGGCGCACCGTTCCTATCGCTGGGTCTATGAGGCCGACTACAAACCGACCAACATTGCCGACTATCTGATCCTCAATGTGCGCATGCCGCGCTCGCTGACCTTCTGTTATCGTTTTCTCGCCGAGCATCTGAAGTTCCTCGGCGACGATTATGGCGACCGTCATGCCTGCCACGCCACCGTCGACAGGACACAGGCGATGCTGCAGGCAGGGTCGATCAAGGACATATTCGACACCGGCCTGCACGAATTCCTGGCCAGGTTCATTCAAGACAACACCAAGCTTGGCGAAGAGATCGCACAAGATTACCGGTTCAATTGAGCATGATCGCGAACCGGAGGACCGCGCTAGCGACAAGTGAGACCCGGTTTTCGGATAAGATCATGCTTACAAACGGAAAATAGGCATGCGGCTCAAGATCACCCACCGTACCGAATACCGCTACGACGCGCCGGTGCACTATCTGTTGCAGCGGCTACGCCTGTTACCGGTCAGTGGCCCGACGCAGACCGTGCTGTCCTGGGCGCTGAAGATCGAGGGCGCGCGCGAGGAAGTCCGCTTTAACGACCATTTCGGCAACGATAACAGGCTGTTGAGCGTCGAGGGCGAGCGCGACTTCATCACCGTCGAGGCCTCCGGCGAGGTTGTCACCCGCGACACAGCGGGCGTCTCGGGTCCGCATCACGGCTTTGCGCCACTGTGGCTGTTCAGCCAGGAGACAGCTTTGACCATCCCCGGCGAGGGCATAAGCGAGCTTGCCGCGGCGGTCGGCAAAGGTACCGACATCGAAAGGCTGCATCGGCTGATGGCGCTGATCGTCGAGCGCGTCGCCTACACGCCGGGCACCACCAGCGTGACGACCCCGGCGGAAGAGGCATTGGCGCTGAAGACCGGCGTTTGCCAGGATCACAGCCACATCTTTGTCACCGCAGCCCGCGTCATGGGTTTTCCGGCCCGCTATGTCAGTGGCTATCTGATGATGGATGCGGCCATCGAGCAGGCGGCAAGCCATGCCTGGGCCGAAGCCCATGTTCAGGGTCTCGGCTGGGTCGCCTTCGACGCCGCCAACGGCATTTCCCCCGATGAACGCTATGTCAGGGTAGCCACCGGCCGTGATTATCGCGACGCCTCGCCGGTGTCGGGAATTCGACTGGGACAGGCGGAGGAACAGCTTGCAGTCACCGTCACGGTAGAGCAGTAGTCTCCGGCAAGATTGCTGCCTGAAGAGATTCCATGACTTATTGCGTCGGCCTCAAGATCGATCGTGGGCTCGTGTTCATGTCGGACACGCGCACCAATGCAGGGATGGATTCGATCTCCACTTTCAAGAAGATGCATGTCTGGGAAGAGCCAGGCGAGCGCGTCATCGTACTGATGTCGGCCGGCAATCTGGCTACGACGCAGGCCGTGGTCAGCCTGCTCGACGAGCGCACCAAGGCGGTGGCGGAACGCCACGCGACGCTGCTCGAGACCCCATCCATGTACCAGACGGTGCGGCTGGTCGGCGACACCGTCAAGGAAGTCATCGCCAGCTCGTCGCCTGCCGGCGAAAAGGCGGATTCCTATTTCAACGCCTCCTTCATCCTCGGCGGCCAGATCAAGGGCAGCCCGCCACGGCTGTTCATGATCTATCCCGAGGGCAATTTCATTGAATCGACCGACGACACGCCGTTCTTCCAGATCGGCGAGACCAAATACGGCAAGCCGATCATCATCCGTGCCTATGAAAGGACGATGAGCCTGGCTGAAACGGTCAAGCTCTTGCTGGTATCGTTCGATTCGACGCTGAAATCGAACCTGTCCGTCGGCCTGCCTCTCGACCTGCTGTTCCTGGAGGAGGACACGTTCACGGTGGGTTTGAAAAAGCGCATCGGCCAGGACGATCGATATTATCGTGCTATTTCCGAAGGCTGGTCGAACGCGTTGAAGACGGCCTTTGCCAGCCTGCCGGATTTTCCGGGGTAGCGCGGGACCTTCGTCGCGGTTGCCTGTCTCTATTTAACATGTTAATCAAAATTCAAACGGCTGGCTGATCGGCGTGTCGGGAGGATCCATGGACAACGAGCAATTCCGCGACTGGTCGAGGCGCGCCGCCGACTGGGGCGCTGATTACCGCGCCGGCCTTCGCGATCGGCCCGTGCGACCTGCCATAGCGCCGGGCGAGATCTTCAGGAGCATCGAAGCTTCTCCGCCGGAGGCCGCGGAATCGATGGAGACGATCTTCGCCGATTTCGAAGCCAAGATCGTGCCCGGCATGACGCATTGGCAGCATCCGCGTTTCTTTGCTTATTTCCCGGCCAATGCAGCACCCGTCTCGGTGGTGGCCGAATATCTGGTCTCTGCGATGGCCGCGCAGTGCATGCTGTGGCAGACTTCGCCGGCGGCGACAGAGCTTGAGACGCGCATCGTCGACTGGATGCGCCAGGCGCTCGGCCTGCCCGAAGGCTTTTCCGGCGTCGTCCAGGACTCCGCATCATCGGCGACGCTGGCCGCCGTACTGACCATGCGCGAGCGCACGCTCGACTGGCAGGGCAACAAGAAGGGTCTTTCCGGGCAGGGCAGGCTGCGCGTCTATTCCTCCGACCAGGTGCACACCTCGATCGACCGCGCCATCTGGGTCGCCGGCATTGGCGAGGAAAACCTCGTCCGCATTCCCGTCGCTGGCACCTACCGCGCCATGGATACCGCGGCTTTGGAAGCGGCGATTGTTGCCGACCGCGCCGCCGGCCTATTGCCGGCCGGCATCATCGCGTGCGTCGGCGGCACCAGCACCGGCGGCACCGACGACATCGCTGAAGTGGCCGCGGTGGCCAAACGCCAGGGGCTCTATCTGCATATCGACGCCGCCTGGGCCGGATCGGCGATGATCTGTCCGGAATACCGGCATTTCTGGACCGGTGTCGAGGGCGCGGACTCGATCGTCTTCAACCCGCACAAATGGCTGGGCGCGCAATTCGACTGCTCGATCCAGTTCGTCCGCCAGCCGGAGGATCTCGTGCGCACACTGGCGATCAAGCCGGACTATCTGAAAACTCGCGGCCATGACGGCATCATCAACTACTCCGAATGGTCGGTGCCTCTCGGCCGTCGCTTCCGGGCGCTGAAGCTGTGGTTCCTGCTGCGCGCCCATGGCCTCGAGGCGCTGCGCACCATGATCCGCAATCACGTCGCCTGGAGCGAAGGCATAGCAGCGCGCCTGGCCGAGGAGGAGGATTTCGAGCTCGCCAGCCAGCCGATGCTGTCGCTGTTCTCGTTCCGGCATCGCGCCGCATCCGGCGTTGACTCCGACGAGCACAATTTGCGTCTGGTCGACGCCATCAACAATGACGGCCGTATCTACCTGACGCAGACGCGTGTCGATGGCCGGGTCGCCATCCGCTTCCAGGCAGGCCAGTTCGAGACAACCGCGGCCGATGTCGATACCGCCTTCACTGTCATCTGCGAGTGTGCAAGATCCCCGAAGGACTGACAGGGATTGCCCGGGTGGTTGCCGCCGCCGGGGCAAGCCAGCAAGGACTTGCGAGCAAGCATATGGCCGGAAGGGCCGAAGGGGTTAGCCAGAATCTGACGGGCGTCTGGAGCGGGCGCTATTTCTATCCGCGCGAACTGCCGCCGGTTTCCTTCGTTGCAACGCTGATCGAGACGGCAACCAGCTTGACGGGGATGACCCACGAACCGGCGGCGACCAGCACGGCAAGATACGCAAGCCTGCAGGGGCAGCGAGAGGGCAACGCCGTCTCCTTTACCAAGACATACGACAAGGCCGAATTGAAGGCGCACCCGATTCACTACAGCGGCATCATCAACGGTGATGCAACCGAGATCAAAGGCACTTGGCGAATCCCGGGATACTGGTCCGGCAATTTCCTGATGATCCGCTCGCCAGGTAAAGTCGCGGCTGTCACCCGCAAGGTGGCGGAGCGGGTCTGAGCCGTATCTGCCCGGTTCGCCTTTGCAATCATCGATATTTCATTAGCCGGCGTCTCCCTTTTCATTGCTTTCGTTTTCAGCTACAAACAAGAAAAACGAAAACGGGAGGTTCTCAGTGTATTTGTCGCCGCGCCATGCCGAGATCATCCAGATGGCGAAGGACCATGGCCGTGTGCTGGTCGATGGCCTCGCCACGCATTTCAACGTGACGCCACAGACCATCCGCAAGGACCTCAACGATCTCTGCGACCAGCGGCTGCTGACGCGCATCCATGGCGGGGCCCTGTTCCCGTCCGGCATCGAGAACATGGAGTATGAGGCGCGCCGCAAGATTGCCGCCGACGAGAAGGAGGCCATCGGCCGCGCGGCGGCCAGGCTGATACCCGACAACGCCTCCCTGTTCATCAACATCGGCACCACGACCGAGTCGGTCAGCAAGGCGCTGCTCGACCATACCGGGCTGATGGTCATCACCAATAATATCAATGTTGCCAACAGGATGCGCATCTATCCTTCGATCGAGGTGGTAATCGCCGGCGGCGTCGTGCGTGGCTCCGACGGCGGCGTTGTCGGCGAGGCCGCGGTCGATTTCATCAGGCAGTTCAAGGTCGACTATGCAGTGATCGGCGCCTCGGCCATCGACCATGACGGCGCGTTGCTCGATTTCGACTTTCGCGAAGTGAAAGTGGCGCAAGCCATTATCGCCAATGCCAGGCATGTCATCCTGGTCTCCGACCAGACCAAGTTCGAACGCACCGCGCCGGTTCGCATCGGCCATCTCTCGCAAGTCAACACCTTCATCACCGACCGTTGCGACATCCCGTCGGTGCGTAAGATCTGCGAGGAAGCGGAGGTTCAATTGATCGAAACGTCGCTCGGCTAGGCTATCGATCACGGTCCCGTTACATTTCGTTTGACATTCGTTCTTATTTCGAAATAATCCCGATACGGTTTCGTAACAACTCAAAAATGCTGCAATGCGAAATCGCGGGAGGGATTTGTGGACGCAGTCCGTGACATCTTCGTCATCGGTGGCGGCATCAATGGCTGCGGCATCGCCCGCGACGCCGTTGGGCGGGGCTTTTCGGTATTTCTCGCCGAGATGAACGACCTCGCCAGCGGAACCTCCTCCGGTTCGACCAAGCTGATCCATGGTGGCCTGCGCTACCTCGAATTCTACGAGTTCCGGCTTGTGCGCGAGGCGCTGATGGAGCGCGAGGTTCTGTGGAAGAACGCGCCGCACATCATCTGGCCGATGCGCTTCGTGCTGCCCTATGCCAAGGGCCTGCGCCCGGCCTGGCTGATCCGGCTCGGCCTGTTCCTCTACGATCATATTGGTGGCCGCAAATTGCTGCCGGCGACCCGGACACTGGACATGTCCAAGGATCCGGCGGGCAAGCCGCTGAAGCCGCTGTTTCACAAGGCCTTCGAGTACTCGGACGGCTGGGTCAACGATGCCCGGCTGGTGGTGTTGAACGCGCGTGACGCCGCCGACCGCGGCGCCACCATCCGCACCCGCACGAAAGTCGTCGGGGCGCGGCGCGAAGGCGATCTATGGGCGATCCGCGTGGAAGACGTGCGGACGGGAGATGCCGACGAGGTCAAGGCCCGGCTGCTGGTCAATGCCGCCGGTCCATGGGTCGACCACGTCCTGTCGACCACCGTGGGCCAGAACGACGTGCACAATGTGCGCCTGGTGCAGGGCAGTCATATCGTCATCAAAAAGAAATTCGATGATCCGCGCGCCTACTTCTTCCAGAACAAGGACGGGCGCATCATCTTCGCCATCCCTTACGAGGAAGAATTTACGCTGATCGGCACCACCGATCGCGACTATCCCGGCGATCCGCATGACGTGAAGATCAGCGACACCGAGATCGACTATCTCTGCGCGGCGGCGAGCGAATATTTTGCTGAAGCCGTGACGCGCCCCGACATCGTCTGGACCTATTCGGCCGTGCGCCCGCTCTACGACGACGGCGCTTCGAAGGCGCAGGAAGCGACCCGCGACTATGTGTTGAAAGCCGATGGCGGCGGGGGCAAGGCGCCGATCGTCAACGCTTTCGGCGGCAAGATCACCACCTACCGCCGGCTGTCGGAATCGATGCTGGAAAAGATCGAAGGTTTTCTCGGCAAGCGCGGCAAGCCGTGGACGGCGAACGCGCCCTTGCCGGGCGGCGATTTCCCGGCCACCGGTTTCGACGTCCAGGTGGCGAAGCTGAAGAGCGCCTATCCTTTCCTCGACCAGCGCCTGGCGCGTCGGTTGACCAGGCTTTACGGCACGCGCGCGCAAGTGCTGCTCGGCCTTGCCAAGTCGAACGCCGATCTCGGCCGCAATTTCGGCGCCGATCTCTATGAGGCCGAGGTACGCTACCTCAGCGAAAATGAATGGGCGCTGACCGCCGAAGATGTATTGTGGCGTCGCACCAAGCGCGGTCTGCATCTCAGCCGCGAACAGGCCTCGGCGCTTGACGAATTCATGCGCGGCATCAGCCGGCGCCATGTCGCGGCAGCGGAATAGGGAAGGCGATTGATGCACAAAGCCTGGGAGGAGGCATCATGCTGGAACTGAGAAACGTGACGAAGATGGTCGGCGCGGTGGAGCATATCCGCGACGTGTCGCTGACGCTTCAGCACGGCTCGCTCAACGTTTTGCTCGGGCCGACACTGTCGGGCAAGACAAGTCTGATGCGGCTGATGGCCGGGCTCGACGTGCCGACCACCGGTTCAGTCTGGTTCGACGGCCAGAATGTCACCGGCATGCCGGTGCAGCAGCGCAAGATCGCCATGGTCTATCAGCAGTTCATCAACTACCCCGCGATGACCGTCTACGAGAACATCGCCTCGCCGTTGCGCGTCGCCGGCACCGACCAGGCCAAGATCGACAAGGAAGTCCGCAACGCGGCAGGGCTTCTGAAGCTCACACCCTATCTCGACCGCACGCCGCTCAGCCTGTCCGGCGGACAGCAGCAGCGTACGGCGCTGGCCCGCGCCATCGTCAAGAATGCCAGCCTGGTGCTGCTCGACGAGCCGCTCGCCAATCTCGACTACAAATTGCGCGAGGAGCTGCGCGCCGAACTGCCCAAGATATTTGCCGCCGCCGGCACCATTTTCGTCTACGCCACGACTGAGCCGCATGAAGCCTTGCTGCTCGGCGGCAATACGGCGACGCTGTCCGAGGGGCGGATCACCCAATTCGGGCCGACCATCGACGTCTTCCGCAAGCCGATCGACCTGGTGACGGCGAAAACCTTTGCCGATCCGCCGCTCAACACCATCGTGCTGGCCAAGAAGGGCCCGGATTTCCTGCTCGAGGGCGGCGTCAAGCTGCCGGTGCCGGCCGAACTCGCCGGCATTGCCGACGCCAATTACACGATCGGCTTTCAGCCGCATCATCTGTCGCTGGAGCGGCCCAACGCTGCCGCGGTGCCGGTGCGCGCCAAGGTGACGATCACCGAGATCACCGGCTCGGAAAGCTTCATCCACCTCGATTTTGCCGATGCGCGCTGGGTCATGCTGGCCCACGGCATCCGCGATTTCGAGCCGGACGCCGAGATCGAGGTGTTTATCGATCCGCGCCACATCATGGTCTTCGACAGCAACGGCAGCGCCGTCGCCGCGCCGAAGCTTGCGGCCTGAGGGGGAAGAGATGGCGCGCATCGACGTCAACCATGTCAGGCACTCCTACCTGCCCAATCCGCAGAAGGATGCCGATTTTGCGCTGCGGGAAGTGCACCACACATTCGAGGATGGCGGCGCCTATGCGCTGCTTGGGCCCTCGGGTTGCGGCAAGACCACGCTGCTCAACATCATTTCGGGACTTCTGCACCCCTCGCACGGTGAGTTGTTGTTCAACGGCAAGGACGTCACCAATCTGTCGACGCAGGAGCGCAACATCGCGCAGGTGTTCCAGTTCCCGGTCATCTACGACACCATGACCGTTTACGACAATCTTGCCTTCCCGCTGCGCAATCGCGGCGTGCCGGAGGCCGATGTCGACCGCAAGGTGCGCGAGACGCTGGAGATGATCGACCTGGCGTCGTGGGCGAAGAAGAAGGCGAGGGGCCTGACCGCCGACCAGAAGCAGAAGATCTCGCTCGGCCGCGGCCTGGTGCGCTCGGATGTCAATGCCATCCTGTTCGACGAACCGCTGACGGTTATCGATCCGCACATGAAATGGGTGCTGCGATCGCAGTTGAAGCAACTGCACCGCCGCTTCGGCTACACCATGGTCTATGTCACCCATGACCAGACCGAGGCGCTGACCTTCGCCGACCAGGTCGTCGTCATGTATGATGGCGGCATCGTCCAGATCGGCACGCCGGCTGAATTGTTTGAGCGCCCGCGCCACACATTCGTCGGTTACTTCATCGGCTCGCCCGGCATGAACGTCATGCCGGTGGCGATCGACGGCAAGACTGCGACCATTGGCAGTCAGCGCATCGAGTTGCCCGGCGCGCCAAAGACCGCCGCTGGGAGCTCCGGCGCCATCGAACTCGGCATCCGCCCCGAGTATGTCAGGCTCGGCCGCGAGGGCATGGCGGTTAAAATAAGCAAGGTCGAGGATCTCGGCCGCCACAAGGTGGTGCGCGCCAGCCTCGAAGGCCGCGAGATCGCTGCCGTCATCGGCGAGGACGAGAGCGTGCCGGCCGACCCAAAGGTTCGCTTCGATCCGGCCGGCATCAACATCTATGCCGATTCCTGGCTGGTTGAGATGGGGCGTGTCGAGATGGGGGCATAGATGGAAAAGACCTGGAACAACAAGGCCTGGTTCCTGGTGCTGCCGGTGCTGGTGCTGGTGGCGTTCTCGGCCGTCATTCCGCTGATGACGGTCGTCAACTATTCGGTGCAGGACACCTTCGGCAACAACGTCTTCTTCTGGGCAGGCACCCAGTGGTTCGAGGAACTGCTGTCGTCCAGCCGCTTCTGGGAAGCCATGGTGCGCAACCTGATCTTCTCCTTCATCATCCTGGCCATCGAAGTGCCGCTCGGCATCTTCATCGCGCTCAACATGCCGAAGAAGGGTTGGGGCGTGCCGGTCTGCCTGGTGCTTATGTCGTTGCCGCTGCTCATTCCGTGGAACGTCGTCGGCACCATCTGGCAGGTCTTCGGCCGCAACGACATCGGCCTGCTCGGCTACTACGTCAACGCGCTCGGCATCGACTACAATTACGTGCAGGATCCGTTCGACGCCTGGGTCACCATCATCATCATGGACGTCTGGCACTGGACCAGCCTTGTCGTGCTGCTCTGCTATGCCGGCCTGGTTTCGATCCCGGATGCCTTCTACCAGGCGGCCAAGATCGACGGCGCCTCGCGCTGGGCGGTGTTCCGTTATATCCAGCTGCCGAAGATGCAGCGTGTGCTTTTGATCGCCGTGCTGTTGCGCTTCATGGATAGCTTCATGATCTACACCGAGCCCTTCGTCGTCACCGGCGGCGGCCCCGGCAACTCGACCACCTTCCTGTCGATCGACCTCGTCAAGACCGCGCTCGGCCAGTTCGACCTCGGTCCGGCGGCCGCCATGTCGCTGGTCTACTTCCTGATCATCCTGTTGTTGTCGTGGGTGTTCTACACCGTGATGACCAACTACGACGCGGAGCGCTGAGATGAGCGGCGCCAACGAAAGAGCCGACAGAGTGAGCGAAACCACCGCTTCGGGAAAATTGGCGAGCACGCTTTCGCAGGATCAGGTCGCCCGGCTGATGCGCAAGCGCGGCGAGGAATCGCGCTGGTGGTGGATCGTGCCGACGATCTACATCATCGTGCTTCTGCTGCCGATCTACTGGCTCATCAACATGAGCTTCAAGACCAATGCCGAGATCGTCTCCTCGCTGACGCTCTATCCGCATCAGCCTACGATCGCCAACTACGTCACCATCTTTACCGACGCCTCCTGGTACTCGGGCTACATCAACTCGATCACCTATGTGGTGATGAACATGGTGATCTCGGTGGCCGCCGCGCTGCCGGCGGCCTACGCCTTTTCGCGTTACCGCTTCCTCGGCGACAAGCATCTGTTCTTCTGGCTGTTGACCAACCGCATGGCGCCGCCGGCAGTGTTCGCGCTGCCGTTCTTCCAGCTCTATTCGGCTTTCGGCCTGATCGACACCCACATCGCCGTGGCGCTGGCGCACTGCCTGTTCAATGTGCCGCTGGCGGTGTGGATCCTCGAAGGCTTCATGTCGGGCGTGCCCAAAGAGATCGACGAAACAGCCTATATCGACGGCTACTCCTTCCCGCGCTTCTTCGTCAGGATTTTCATGCCGCTGATCGCCAGCGGCATCGGTGTCGCGTGCTTCTTCTGCTTCATGTTCTCATGGGTCGAGCTTTTGATCGCTCGCACGCTGACGACCACCGATGCCAAGCCCATCGCCGCCACCATGACCCGCACCGTCTCGGCCGCCGGCATGGACTGGGGCCTGCTTGCCGCCGCCGGCGTGCTGACGCTGATCCCCGGCGCGCTCGTCATCTGGTTTGTCCGCAACTACATCGCCAAGGGCTTCGCCCTGGGGAGGGTGTGATGAAACAAACGCACGGGTTCATCCTCACCACCACCGCCAAGGGCTTTGCCCTGGGGAGGGTGTCACCATGAATCTCGACCTCACCTGGATGGCGTGGACGTGGCCGACGGCGGCGTTCTTCGGCACCATTCTTCTGCTGCTGTGCGGCATGGCGTTTTGGGAATTTGCCTCGCCGGGCGGCAATCCGCGCGTCGGCATCCTGCGCTTCGAGACGACGCGCGGCGACCGTCTTTTTCTGTCGCTGCTTGGCAGCGCCTTTATCCATCTCGCTTGGCTGGGTCTTGTCGGATCCAACCTGTGGTGGGCTCTCGCTCTCTCCGTGGTCTACGCCGTCGGCGTGTTCCGCTACGTATAGAGGGGGAAACTGTTGGAGCGACCGCGTGCCGGCGGCCGTTCCAGATCACACTTGAAACCTAAATGTGGAGGAAACCTATGCGACGGCAATTCTTAACATCAACAACTGCCCTTGTCCTGTTGCTCGGGGTAGGCAACGCCTACGCCGGAATGGATGAGGCCAAGGCGTTTCTGGACAAGGAAATCGGCCCGCTGTCGACGCTCGACCGCGCCGGCCAGGAAGCAGAAATGCAGTGGTTCATCGATGCCGCGAAGCCTTTCGCCGGCATGGACATCAAGGTCGTGTCCGAAACCATCGCCACCCACCAGTATGAATCGCAGGTGCTGGCGCCCGCCTTTACCGCCATCACCGGCATCAAGATCACGCATGACGTCATCCAGGAAGGCGACGTCGTCGAGAAGATCCAGACCCAGATGCAGACCGGCCAGAACCTTTATGACGGCTGGGTCAACGATTCCGACCTGATCGGCACCCACTGGCGCTACCAGCAGGTCCGCAACCTGACCGACTGGATGGCGGGCGAGGGCAAGGACGTTACCAATCCCAACCTCGACCTGAAGGATTTTATCGGCACCTCCTTCACCACCGCGCCGGACAAGAAGCTCTATCAACTGCCCGACCAGCAGTTCGCCAACCTCTACTGGTTCCGTTACGACTGGTTCAACGACGAGAAGAACAAGGCCGACTTCAAGGCGAAATACGGCTACGACCTCGGCGTTCCCGTCAACTGGTCGGCCTATGAGGACATCGCCGAGTTCTTCACCGGCCGCGAGATCGACGGCAAGAAGGTCTATGGCCACATGGACTACGGCAAGAAGGACCCGTCGCTCGGCTGGCGGTTCACCGATGCCTGGCTGTCGATGGCCGGCAACGGCGACAAGGGCCTGCCGAACGGCCTGCCGGTCGACGAATGGGGCATCAAGGTCAACGAGAAATCACAGCCGGTCGGCTCCTGCACGGCGCGCGGCGGCGACACCAACGGCCCGGCTGCCGTCTACTCGATCCAGAAATACCTCGACTGGCTGAAGGCCTACGCTCCGGCCGAAGCCCAAGGCATGACCTTCTCCGAATCCGGCCCGGTGCCGGCACAGGGTGCGGTCGCGCAGCAGATATTCTGGTACACCGCCTTCACCGCTTCGATGGTCGACGCCGGCGCCAAGGCGGTGCTGAACGACGACGGAACGCCGAAGTGGCGCATGGCCCCGTCGCCGCATGGCGTCTACTGGAAGGACGGCATGAAGCTCGGCTATCAGGACGTGGGTTCCTGGACGCTGATGAAGTCGACGCCGACCGACCGCGCCAAGGCCGCCTGGCTCTACGCGCAGTTCGTGACCTCGAAGACGGTCGACGTGAAGAAGAGCCATGTCGGCTTGACCTTCATCCGCGAAAGCACGATCCACGACAAGAGCTTCACCGAACGTGCGCCGAAGCTCGGTGGTCTGATCGAGTTCTACCGCTCGCCGGCCCGCGTTCAGTGGTCGCCGACCGGCACCAACGTGCCCGATTATCCGAAGCTGGCACAGCTCTGGTGGCAGGCGATCGGCGATGCCTCGTCCGGCGCCAAGACGGCGCAGGAAGCCATGGACTCGCTCTGCGCCGAGCAGGAAAAAGTCATGACCCGCATCGAGAAGTCGGGCGTCCAGGGCGATATCGGCCCGAAGATGGCCGAAGAGCATGACCTCGCCTACTGGAACGCCGACGCGGTCAAGAACGGCAATCTCGCGCCTCAGCTGAAGATCGAGAACGAGAAGGAAAAGCCGATCACCATCAACTACGACGAACTGGTGAAGAGCTGGCAGAAGTAATCTTGGCGTACGCGCCAGGATCATAGTGAACGGGGAGGCGGCATCTTGCCGTCTCCCCTGTTTGTATAGGCGAGCTACCGGGAGGACTAATGACCGGATACATCCTTGCAATCGACCAGGGTACGACATCGACCAGGGCGATCCTGTTCGACGGCGCGATGAAGGTCGCCGGCAGCAAGCAGCAGGAATTCACGCAGCATTATCCTGCCTCCGGCTGGGTCGAGCATGATCCGGAAGAGATCTGGGCAAGCGTCGTCGCGACGGTCAAAGGCGCGCTGAAGGCCGCCGGCCGCGAGGCCTCGGATGTGGCGGCGATCGGCATCACCAACCAGCGCGAAACCGTCGTCATCTGGGACAAGGCGACTGGCAAGCCGATCCACAATGCCATCGTCTGGCAGGACCGCCGCACCGCGCCGCTCTGCCAGAAGCTGAAAAAACAGGGCCTGGAGAAAAAGTTCACCAAGAAGACCGGCCTGCTGCTCGATCCCTATTTCTCCGGCACCAAGATCGCCTGGATGCTGGACAAGGTGAACGGTGCGAGAAAGCGAGCCGAAAAGGGCGAACTGCTCGCCGGCACCATCGACAGTTTTTTGATCTGGCGGCTGACCGGCGGCAAGGTGCATGCGACGGATGCCACCAACGCCTCGCGCACGCTGGTCTACAACATCGAGAAAAATGTCTGGGACGACGAGCTGCTCTCCATCCTGCGCATCCCGGTGGCGATGCTGCCTGAGGTCAAGGATTGCGCCGACGACTACGGCGTGACGGAAAAAAGCCTGTTTGGCGCCGAAATCAAAATCCTTGGCGTGGCCGGCGATCAGCACGCAGCGACCATCGGCCAGGCCTGTTTCGAGCCAGGCATGATGAAATCGACCTATGGCACCGGCTGCTTTGCGCTGCTCAACACCGGCGCCGATCTGGTGCGCTCGAGGAACCGGCTGTTGACCACCATCGCCTATCGGCTGAACGGCAAGACTACCTATGCCTTGGAAGGCTCGATCTTCATCGCGGGTGCCGCCGTGCAATGGCTGCGCGACGGCATCAAGGTGATTGGCAAGGCCGAGCATAGCGGCGTTTTGGCGGCAACCGCCGACCCCACGCAGAACGTCTATCTGGTGCCGGCTTTCGTCGGTCTCGGCGCGCCGCATTGGGACGCCGAGGCGCGTGGCGCGATCTTCGGGCTGACCCGCAACTCAGGCCCGGCGGAGTTCGCCCGCGCGGCGCTGGAATCCGTCGCCTACCAGACGCGCGATCTCCTCGACGCAATGCGCAAGGACTGGAAGGGGGCGTCGGCCAAAACCGTGCTTCGCGTCGACGGCGGCATGGTGGCCTCCGACTGGACCATGCAGCGGCTGGCCGATATCCTCGATGCGCCGGTCGATCGCCCGACCATTTTGGAGACCACGGCGCTGGGCGCAGCGTGGCTTGCCGGCTCGAAGGCGGGTGTGTTGCCGAAGGCGAAGGATTTTGCCAGGAGTTGGGCGCTCGAGCGCCGCTTCAAGCCGGACATGGATGCCACGGTGCGTTCGGCAAAACTGGCCGGCTGGCGCGATGCGGTGCGCCGGACGCTGAGCGTACGGTAGTAAATCGTGGCGGGGGAAGGGGATGAATCCACACTGGTATGTCGCCTGGCGCGACGAGGCTGTCGAACAATTGGATGCAAAGAATGCACGCTTGCAGCAGGCATTCCGACTCGGCAGTTGGCCTCGCTATGACTATGATCTGACGGAAGGAAAGCTTCTGTTCTCGGACAACGGCATCACCAAGGTCGTCGCCGAATCCAAATCGCCGGATCGACGAGTGCCAAGGCCAGCAACTGGCTCTGGGCTTGGGCAAATTCAAACCTGCCTGGCGAACTGCTTGCCGACGCAAAGCTGGTTCGGTCATTCGGACAGGAGCATTCCATTGATGAGCTGGCTCAATCCTATGCGATAGATTTGAACAACGACCTGGAAGTGCTCGGCTGGAAGATGACCGCAGTTGCGGTTCGAATCTGCAACGGCCTCGGTGCATACCGTTCTCCGCGTGGTGAAGGCGGAGCCCTGTATCTGATCTTCAAGAGCGTCAATTGGGCCAGCTAATCCGCCGCGCCCGTACCCAAGCAACCTACGGAAAGGCCCGCGCCGGTGGCGGCGGGGGGGGGGGGTAACAACACCTTGTTACAACTCACCGGAAAATGGGGGATTTGCCTGGCGCCCCGGGGCGGGATTTGGGGGGGATTT